>NZ_CAKAKE010000001.1:0-737500 GCF_916618915.1 Stenotrophomonas sp. Marseille-Q4652 | reverse complement strand
CTCGCGGTACAGCCGTCCCAGGCTGGCGCCAAGGTAGCCGCCGCCGGAGACCGTGGACAGGTAATCGAATTCCTTCAGCACGCGATTGCGGGCCAGGCCACGCACCAGGCCCAGGCAGAACGTGGCACTGCGGATACCGCCACCGGACAACGCCAGGCCCCAGGTGCCCCGGGTGTCGCCGGCAATCCCTGCCCGCGCCCGGCGTGGGTCGATGTAACGGGCGCGCTCGGCTTCGATCGCGGCACGGACCTGCTGCTCGGTGGACAGGCGTTCTTCTTCCGGGTGGGTCACGGGCGACTCCGGGATGGAAGGATCAACAGAGCGCGCCTGCTAGCCGACCGCCGCGCGCTTGGCAGCGGGAAGCTGGTCGCGCAGGTGCTGGTTGAACGGCCGGGACAGCTGCAGGAAGCCCTGTTCGGTGGGATGGATCTCGTCGTTCCAGAAGCTGTCCTGGTCGATGCCGGTGACGCCAGCGAAATCGACTACCGAAAAGAAACCGGGATACTCACCTGCCAGCTTCTGCAGCACGCCGCGGCCGAAGCCCTCGACCAGGATCAGGTCGGCAAAGCGCTTGCCCTCGGCCTTGTCGGCCAGCACCCACTGCATGCGGTTCCACATCCACGGGCCGACATCGTCCTTGAGCCAGGCGATCAGGCCGATGTTGGGCACGGTCAGATCGGCGGCGACGCCGATGCGGTGGATCGGCACATAGGGGTGGCCGACCACGCGCAACGCCGGCCGCTCCTGGCGCAGTGGCGCCAGTGCGTCCAGCAGGCCCGCAAAAGCAGCGTGCACCCGCGCAAACGCACCCGAATCGGACAGCCGCTGGTACGCCTCGGCGGCGCTGATCCGGGCCACGCCCCTGCCCTGCCATCGCTGGAACACCTGCGCCAGGCGGTCGTCCAGGCAATCGTTGCCGCCGGCGCTCAGGCACAGCAGGTCGAACGGGGAAGCCTTGAGCCGGGCGACCATGCGCTTGACGTCGTCCTTGCCGAACAGCTCGGCGGCCTCGGCACCCGGCTTGCCGACAATCATGCCCATGCCGTTGATGCGCAGGCAGCTCTGACGGGCCAGGTTGAGGTACAGCGGCGTGCTGAACCAGGAATCGCCCCAGTACAGGATGGCCGGGTGCGACTTCAGGTAGTCCATCACCCGGGCACGCTGGCGGCTGCCACGGGGCCCCATCGCCTCGCGCCACTTCTCCCAGCTCGTGACCCACGACATGTTGCTCATCAGGGATCCCTCCATTGCCCGCAACGTGGCCGTCTGCGCAGCAGCGTGCTCCGCCTTCGGTCAACGTGCAGCGGACATGTCCCCGGCCAGGGCGGGCGGGAATGGGCGGAGGCTAGCACCGGGCATTCGCATGGACTGAGAACTGCGGCACGCTGCCCGGCAGGCAGGGCCGTGCATCAACCGACCGGGCAGACGATCCCGCACCGCAAAGGAAACGGGCGGCCGATGGCCCCCCGTCTCGCTGATCACGCCTCCGTAGGCTGCTGCCGCCGCAGCTTGCGCAGCAGCCAGGCCTCGGCATCATCGACCAGGGTGAAGGTGGCCGGCACCACTACCAGGCTGAGGACGGTGGAGGTGATCAGGCCGCCGATCACGGCCACCGCCATCGGCGCGCGGAAACTGGAATCTGCAGTGAAGCCCAGCGCGATCGGCAGCATGCCCGCGCCCATTGCCAGGGTGGTCATGATCACCGGCCGCGCGCGCTTGTGGCAGGCGTCCATCAGCGCCTCGTGGCGCGACATGCCCAGCTCTTCCTGCGCGATCACCGCGTAGTCCACCAGCAGGATCGAGTTCTTCACCGCGATGCCGATCAGCAGGATCAGGCCGATCAACACCGACAGCGAGATGTCCATGCCGGTCAGCAGCAACGCGCCGAACGCACCGCCGGCGGCCAGCGGCACCGCCACCAGGATGGTGATCGGCTGGCTGGCGTGGTTGAACAGCAGCAACAGCACGCCGTAGACGCAGAAGATGCCGGCCACCATCGCCATCGCAAAGCCGCCGAACATCTCCTGGAACACCTCGCTGTCACCGGCGGCCTGCTGCTCGACGCCGTCCGGCAGGTTGTTGAGCGAGGGCAGCTTCTGGATCTCCTTCTCGACCTCGCCCATCGCCCGGCCGTTGAGGTCGATGGTGATGGTGACGTTGCGACGGCGGTCGTAGCGGTCGATCTGCGACGGACCGCTGGCGATCTCGATATCGGCCACCGCCGCCAGCGGCACGCTGCCACCGCTGGCGGTGGGTACCCGCAACTGGCCCAGCAGGGCCGGATCGGACAGGGCCGATTCGGCCAGCTGGACGCGGATCGGCACCTGCCGTTCGGGCAGGTTGAGCTTGGCCAGGAACTGTTCGTAATCGCCGCGGGTGGCGACACGGGTGGCCGCGGCGATGTCGGCGGTGGATACGCCCAGGTCGGCCGCGCGGGCCGCATCCGGGCGCACGATCACTTCCGGACGCACCAGCGAGGCCGAGGAACTGACCGTGCCCAGGCCCGGCAGCTGGCGGATCTCGCGTTCCACCTGGCGCGCGGACTCGGCCAGCTTGAGCGGATCGTCGCCGGCGAGCACCAGCTGCATCGCGCGGCCCGGCTCGCCACCCTGGAAGCTCAGGCGCACGCCCGGCATGTCCTTGAGCCGGTCGCGGATCTCGCCTTCCAGTTCGTACTGGGTGCGGTCGCGGTCATCGTTCCAGCGCAGGGTCAGCGTGGCCTTGCGCACCTCGGCGCTGGACAGGTCGCCCGCACTGGCCGAGCCGCTGTCGCTGCCGGCGGTAATGAACACGTGCTGCAGCTCGGGCATGTCCTCGATGCGCTGGCGCGCCTCCTCGGCCACCTGCTGGGTGGTGCGCAGCGAAGTGCCCGGCGGCAGCTCCACCAGCAGCGTGCTCTGGATGCCGTCGGTGGGCGGAATGAAGGTGACCTTGAGGATCGGCAGCAGCGCCAGCGAGGCGATGAACAGGCCCAGCGCCATGAGCAGGGTGCGGCCACGATGGCGCAGCGCCTTGTCCACCCAGCGCAGGTACCACTGCATCAGCTTCGAATCACCCTTGTGCTCGGGCATCGGCTTGAGCATGTAGGCGGCCATCATCGGCGTGATCAGGCGCGCCACCAGCAGCGAGAACAGCACCGCCGCGGCGGCGGTCCAGCCGAACTCGCGGAAGAACTTGCCGGGGATGCCCGGCATGAACGCCACCGGGATGAACACCGCGGCCAACGTGCAGGAGGTCGCGATCACCGCCAGTCCGATCTCGTCGGCGGCCTCCATCGCCGCATCGCGCGGGCTCTTGCCCATGCGCAGGTGGCGGTCGATGTTCTCCACCTCCACGATCGCATCGTCGACCAGGATGCCGACCACCACGGCCAGCGCCAGCAACGTGATCATGTTGAGGCTGAAGCCGAACCAGTACATCACCGCAAACGTCGGGATGATGGACAGCGGCAGGGCCACGGCCGAGATGAAGGTGGCGCGCCAGTCGCGCAGGAACCAGAACACCACGGCCACGGCCAGCAGTGCGCCCTCGTAGAGCATGTGCATCGACGATTCGTAGGAGTTCTCGGCGACCTCGATGGTCGAGCCGACCTCGACGATGCGCAGGCGCGGCTGCTCGCGTTGCAGCTGGCGCACGCTCTCGCGCACGGCCAGGCCGACGTCGACCTCGCTCGAACCCACGGTGCGCTGCACCGCGAAGCCAATCACCGGCTTGCCGGCCAGGGTGGTGGTCTGCACCACCTGGGCGGTGCCGTCGGTGACGTCGGCCAGCGTGGACAGGCGCGCGCTGCGGCCGTCGGGCACGAAGATGGGGTAGTTTTCCAGGTCGGCGGCCTTTTCCACCGTGGCCAGGGTGCGCACGGCCTGCTCGCTGCCGCCGACCGTGGTGCGCCCGCCAGGCTGTTCCTGCTGGATCCTGGCCAGTTGCTGGGACAGCAACGCCGGGCTGACGCCGAAACCCTGCACCGCCTCGGGGCGCAGGTCCACGCGGATCTCGCGGTCCACGCCGCCGATGCGGCGCACCGCGCCCACGCCGGGAATGCCGAACAGCCGCTTGCTGATCGCATCGTCGATGTACCAGCTCAGCTCCTCGTCGCTCCAGCCATCGGCAGTGACGGCAAAGGTGATGATGTCCGCGCCGGCGATGTTGATCAGCTGCACGATCGGCGGCTCGACGTCGGCCGGCAGGTCGATGCGCACGCGATCGATGGCGTCGCGCACCTCGTCCTTGGCCAGGTTGCCGTCGCGGTTGATGTCGAACTCGATGACCGTGGTCGAGACGCCCTCGTTGACGATGGAGTACAGGTTCTTGATGTCGGCGATGCTGGCCACCGCATCCTCGACCTTGCGCGTGACCTGGGTTTCCAGCGTGCTGGGGCTGGCCCCGGGCAGGGTCACGGTGACGTTGACCACCGGCACGGTGAGGTCGGGGAACTGCGACACCGCCAGCTTGTTGAAGGCCACCAGGCCGGCAGCGGTGAGCAGGATGAAGACCAGGATCGCCGGCAACGGCCGGCGGATGGACCAGGCGGAAATGTTCATCAGCGCCCCGCCCCGGCCTTGTCGCCCTCGCTCTTGCCCCTGCCCTTGGCTGCCGGCTCGCTGCCAGGCGCCACCACCTTGACGATGTCGCCGTCGCCGAGGAAGCCGGCGCCACGCGCCACCACCTTGTCGGTCCTGGCCAGCCCGTCGCGGATCTCGACCTCATCGCCGAAGGTGCCGCCGACTTCCACGCCCACCTCGCGGGCACGGTTGTCCTCGTCAATGGTGAACACGTAGGCGCGGCCGTCGCGACGGACCACGGCATCGCCCGGTACCAGCAAGGCCTGCGAGGCGCCGACCACGATCCGGCCCTGGGCGAACATGCCGGCGCGCAGCACGCCCGGATCAGGCAGGTCGACATAGATGGTGCCGGTGCGGCGCTGCTCGTCCAGCGCCGGCGAGACCCGGCGCACGGTACCCCTGACCTCGCCCTGGTCGGACTTCACCAGCGCGGTGGCGCCGACCTCGACCAGCATCAGGTCCTTCTCCATCAGCTCGGCACGCCACTCCAGGCGACCATCGCGGATGATCCGCAGCAGCTCGGTGCCGGCGCCGACCACCTGGCCGGGCTGCACGCTGCGCGCGGAGACCACGCCATCAACCGGGGCGCGTACCACGGTGAAGTCGCGCTGCACGCGCGCCGCATCGCGGCTGGCAACGGCGGTGTTGAGGCGCGCCCGCGCCGACTCGCGCGCGGCTTCGGCTTCCTCGGCGTCCTGCAGCGAGACCATCTTCTCGTTGGCCAGCTCGCGGACGCGTGCGGCCTTGCGTTCGGCCACATCGAGGTTGGTGCGGGCCTCGGCCACCGAGGCCTCGGACTGCAGCAGCTGCGATTCCATCGTGCGTGCGTCCAGCCGCAGCAGCACGTCGCCCTTGGCCACTACGCTGCCCACTTCCACCTCGGTGGTGGCCACGCGCAGGCCCGACAGCTCCACGCCGACCGAAACCTCCTCCCATGCCGACACCGCGCCGGAGGCCACCACGTCGCGACCCACGTTGCGCTGCTGTGGCGAAACCAGGGTCACCGTCAGGCTGGCGGCCGGTTCGGTTTCCTCCTGTCTGGAGCAGGCGGAAACGGCGAGGATGAGCCCGGCGACAAGCAGGGGCCGCAGTGCGGAAGGAATCATGCGGATGAGGACTCCGTGGGAAGGTCGGCACGATATATCAGCCGTGAAGACTGCCGTACGGTGCGGTCAGGAACTCGTGATGGCCGAACCGATATCACGCCGGCGGGTTCAGCCCTGCGGTCGCCACGGACTTGCTGAAGGCGGCGGGCCGGCGATGCCGCGGCCTATCCGTTAAAGTAGCGCGATGACGAACTCCCTCATTCCCGGCGGTCTGTTGATTGCCATTGAAGGCATCGACGGCGCCGGCAAGACCACGCTGGCCAACCGTCTGGCCGACGTGCTGCGCCAGGCCGGCGCCGAAGTCGTCCAGAGCAAGGAACCCACCACCGGCCCGTGGGGCATGAAGCTGCGCGAATCGGCCGCCACCGGCCGGCTGCAGCCCGAGCAGGAAGTGGACTACCTGCTGCGTGACCGCCGCCAGCACGTGGAAGAACTGATCGCCCCCACCCTGGCCCGCGGCGGCGTGGTCATCCTGGACCGCTATTTCCCGTCGATGGTCGCCTACCAGGGCGCCACCGGCCTGCCGCTGGACGAGCTGCTGGCGGCCAACGATTTCGCGCCGCGCCCGGACGTGCTGCTGCTGCTCGACCTGCCGCCGGCCACCGGCCTGGGCCGCATCCGCGCGCGTGGCGATGCGCCCAACCATTTCGAGACCGAGCAGAACCTGCAGCGCTGCCGCGAGATCTTCCTGCAGCTGCAGTTGCCGACCAAGCAGCTGATCGATGCCAGCCAGGATGCCGATGCGGTCCTGCGCGAGGCCCATGCTGCGGTCATCGGCGAAGTGACCCGCCGGCTGGGCAGCAATGCCCCGCTCGACGACGAACAGCTACGCAGCCTGCAGCGACTGGCCACCGCCAGCCTCGCCTGACCGGGGCCGGCAGCAGCCGGCCCCACCCTGTCCTCCCATGCCACGCCTCAGCGGGGGCAAGGCCGCCGGTGGCCGACGGCGGCTGCGCGCGCTGCGGGCATGTCATTCAGAAGGTGATTTCGACCGAGCCGGCGCTGCGTTTGGCCGGGCCGTGGTAGACCGCCTCGATGTTGTTGCCGTCCGGATCGATCACGAAGGCTCCGTAGTAGCCCGGATGGTAGGGGCGCAGGCCCGGCGCGCCATTGTCGGTGCCGCCGGCGCCCAGCGCCGCCCGGTGGAAGGCCTGCACCATCGCCTCGTCGCGGGCCTGGAAGGCCAGATGGTGGCGACCGGTCAGCTGGCCCTGTGCGGCCTGGCTGTCGGCCGAGGAGACGAACAGTTCGTCCACCCAGAAATAGCCCTCGTCGCTGCCGCCCAGGGGGATTTCCAGTGCCTGGCAGACCGCCTCGTAGAAACGACGGCTGGCATCCAGGTCACGGACCACCAGCTGCAGGTGGTCGATCAGGCGTCCGCGGTGCAGTTGCTGTGCTTCCATTTCGATTGCTCCGGTTGGGTTGAAGGCCAGGCCATCCGGCCTGATGGTGGGGAATCGTCGATGTCGCGCAGTCAGTGGAAATCACGGCTGCGGACATCCAGGCTGCCCAGCAGCGGGGTCAGGTCGTGCAACTGCCGGGCGACGACGTGCACCACTCCGTTTTCCGACTCCAGCCGCCCATCCACGCGCATCAGCCGCGCCTCGAGGAACGGCCGGCGTTGGCGCTCGGCCAGTTGCTGCCAGACCACCACGTTGACCATGCCGAACTCGTCCTCGAGGGTAACGAAGGTTACGCCGCTGGCGGTCTGCGGGCGCTGGCGCCCGGTGACCAGCCCGGCGACGCTGACCGGGCGCCCTGAAGGCAGCGTCGTCAGTTCGCGCGAACTGCGGCAGCGCAGGGCCTGCAGCCGGGGACGCAGGCGCGAGAGCGGATGCCGTTCCAGCGTGGTGCCCAGCAGGGTGTAGTCGGCCACCAGGTCCTGTCCCGGCGTGGGCAGCGGCAGCGCCACCTGCGTTTCGGCCGTGGCCGGACTGCCGGCAAACAGCGGCCGCTGCGCCTCGACCCCGGCGATCGCCCAGCGCGCGCGATGGCGATGCCCGGCCAGCGCGCGCAGTGCCCCGGCATCGGCCAGCAGGGCCTGCGCCCGTGCGTCGAGCCCGGCCCGGTGGCACATGTCGGCCACGTCGCTGAAGGCCCGCCGCGCACGCGCCTGGCTGATGCGCTGCGCATCCTCGCTGCGGAACCCGCGCAGCATGCGCAGGCCCAGGCGGATCGCCAGCTGATCATCCGGCCCGGGCTCCAGACTGCAGTCCCAGTCGCTGTAGCGCACGTCCAGCGGGCGCACCGACACGCCATGCCGGCGCGCGTCCTGCAGCAGCTGGTCGGCGCTGTAGAAACCCATCGGCTGGCTGTTGACCAGGGCGCAGGCGAACTCGGCCTGGTGATGGCACTTGAGCCAGCTGCTGGCATAGGCGATCAGCGCGAAGCTGGCGGCGTGGCTTTCCGGGAAGCCGTAGTTACCGAAGCCCTTGATCTGTTCGAAGATGCGCTCGGCAAATTCCAGTTCGTAACCACGCTCGAGCATGCCGCCGATCAGCCGCTCGCGATGGTGCTCCAGCCCGCCGTGGCGTTTCCACGCGGCCATCGAACGGCGCAGCTGGTCGGCCTGGCCGGCGTCGTAGCCGGCGGCGACCATCGCGATCTGCATCACCTGCTCCTGGAACAGCGGCACGCCCAGCGTCCGTTCCAGCACCTGCTCGAGTTCCGGCGAGGGATAACTCACCGGCTCCTCGCCGGTGCGCCGGCGCAGGTAGGGGTGGACCATGTCGCCCTGGATCGGCCC
Organism: Stenotrophomonas sp. Marseille-Q4652; assembly: GCF_916618915.1. Taxonomy (NCBI): domain Bacteria; kingdom Pseudomonadati; phylum Pseudomonadota; class Gammaproteobacteria; order Lysobacterales; family Lysobacteraceae; genus Stenotrophomonas; species Stenotrophomonas sp. Marseille-Q4652. The sequence goes on along the minus strand of NZ_CAKAKE010000001.1, from coordinate 729,086 downwards.
GGGGCGGACGATGGCCACCTCGATCACCAGGTCGTAGAACACGCGTGGCTGCAGCCGCGGCAGCATCGCCATCTGCGCGCGCGATTCGATCTGGAACACGCCGATGGTGTCGGCACGGGCGATCATCGCGAAGGTTTTTGGATCATTCGGCGGCAGCGTGGCCATGCTGTAGTCCAGCCCGCGGTGGCGCCGGACCAGGTCGAAGGTGCGGCGCAGCGCGGTGAGCATGCCCAGTGCCAGCACGTCGACCTTGAGCAGCCCCAGCGCCTCCAGGTCGTCCTTATCCCACTGGATCACCGTGCGCTGGTCCATCGCCGCGTTCTCCACCGGCACCATGGTGTGCAGTGGCCGCTCGGAAATGACGAAGCCGCCCGGATGCTGGGACAGGTAGTGCGGGAAATCGACCAGCTGCCCGGCCAGCACCAGGATCCGCCGCATCAGCGGGCTGTCCGGATCGAAGCCGTGCTCGCGCAGGTACTCGGCCGGGGGCATCTCGTTGCTCCAGTGGCCGACGGTCGAGGTCAGCCGGGCGATCGCGTCCTGCGGCAGGCCCATCACCCGGGCGATGTCGCGCAGCGCGCCTCGTCCGCCGTACAGCGTGGCCACCGCCGCCAGCGCCGCACGCTGCCGGCCGTAGCGCGAGAACACGTACTGGATCACTTCCTCGCGCCGCTCGTGCTCGAAGTCCACGTCGATATCCGGCGGCTCGTCGCGGTCCTTTGAGATGAATCGCTCGAACAGCAGATTGCTGTGGCGCGGATCCAGCTCGGTGATGCCCAGCACGAAGCACACCACCGAGTTGGCCGCCGAACCGCGCCCCTGGCAGAGGATGCCGCGGCTGCGCGCGTGCGCGACCAGGTCATGCACAGTGAGGAAGTAGGCCTCGTAGTTCTTGTAGGCGATCAGCGCCAGTTCCTTGTCGATCAGTGCCTGCGCCTCGGCGCTGGTGCCTTCGGGCCAGCGCCGGCGTGCGCCCTGCTCCACCAGTTCGGCCAGCCAGCTGCGCGCGGTATGCCCGGCCGGCACCAGCTCGCGCGGATACTGGTAGTCGATGGCGGCCTTGAGATCGAAGCCGGTGCAACGCGTGGCGATGCGCAGGGTCTCGGCCAGCAACGACGGCGGATACAGCTCGCGCAGCGCGGCCAGCGGACGCAGGTGGCGTTCGCCGTTCGGGAACAGCAGGTGGCCGGCCTCGGCCAGCGTGGTGCGGTGGCGGATGGCGGTCATCGCATCCTGCAGCGCGCGCCGGCCGCGAGCATGCATGTGCACGTCGCCGGCGGCCACCAGCGGCAGGCCATGGCGTTGGCCAAGGTCCTGCAGCCGGGCCAGTCGCGCCCCGTCATCGGCGCCGCGGTGCAGTTCCACCGCGATCCAAAGCCGCTGGTCGAAGCAGCGCTGCAACCAGCCGGCATTGGCTTCGTCGGCATCTGCCTCCGCATCGGGCACCCACAGCGCGAGCAGGCCTTCCAGCGGAGTGTCCAGGTCTTCGCGCAGCAGCCGGTACTCGCCCTTGGCCGCGCGTCGCCGCGCCTGGGTGATCAGCCGGCACAGGGTCTGGTAGCCGGCCACGTCCTCGACCAGAAGCACCAGCTTCGGCCCGTGCTCGACGCGCATCTCGCTGCCGACGATCAGCGGCAACCCGGCCTCCTTCGCCGCCTGCCAGGCGCGCACGATCCCGGCCAGCGTGCACTCATCGGTGATCGCCAGCGCGTGGTAGCCCAGCCGCGCCGCCCGCTGGAACAGCTCGGCGGCAATCGAGGCACCGCGCTGGAAGCTGAAGGCCGACAGGCAATGCAGTTCGGCGTAGCCGCTCATCCGAACCAGCCCTGCAGCATGAAGCCGCCCTCGCCGCCCACCTCGCGCCAGGCCCAGGCCTGCTGGCCGAAGCGGGTGCTGACCCGGTAGTAGTCGCGGCGCTGGTCGGCCCCATCCCACCAGCCACTCTCGATCCGTTCCGGCCCCTGCAGGATCAGCGGCTCGGCCCCGGGCCACGGCACGGCCTCGGGCAGCAGCCAGCCCGGGCGCGTCGCTCCCGGTGCCGGCACCGGCTGCCTGCGCGCCTCACTCTCATTGCGCCAGGCCTGTTCCGGACGATGGTCGGCATGCACACGCAGGCCGTGCACCGCCTGTTCGCCCAGGCGCGCGCGCAGGCGTTCACGCAACTGCTCCCACGGCATGCTCTGCTGCGGGCGCTGCTCGAACAGTTCGCGGTGCACCGGCACGAAGGCCGGCAGCTGGTCGGCATGCAGGCACAGCGCGCGCACCGGCGCGGGGAGCTGCACCTGCTCCAGCCGGCTGCGGGCGATCTCGAACAGCAGCGCCGGGTCCCGCTCGGCCGCCAGCAGTCCCACCACCACTTCCGAGGCCGGCAGGTCCTCGTGCTCCAGACGCAGGGTGAAGTGCTGCACGCTGCCGTCGCGACCGGCCAGGTACGCGCCCAGGTCCAGCGCCAGGCGCCGCAGCGGGAACAGCAGTGCCTGCGAGGACTCGACCTCGTAACCGAGTTCGATGCGCTGCTCGAACACATCCGGCGGCCGGTACGGCTGCAGTGGATACGGACGTTCGCCCAGCAATGCGTCGATGTGCTGCAGCACCTGGGGCGGGAAGCGCCGGGCAATGCCCTCGCGTGGCAGCTCCAGCACCTGGCGCAGGGAGCGCAGGCCCATCCGCGACAGCGCCTCGGCCACGCCTGGATCAAATCCGCAGCGCCGCAGCGGCAAGGCTGCCAGGCAGGCTGGCAGTTGCGCCTCGTCCACGGCCAGGCCGTCATGCACATTGGCCAGGGCCCGTGCAGCCACCGGATTGGGCGCCAGCACGATGCGGTGGCGGAAGCCGAGCTCGCCCAGTTCGCTGCGCAGGCGCTGTTCGAAACGCGGCCATGGCCCGAACAGACCGAGGCTGCCCTTGATCTCGACAATCAGCGCGCGCGCCATCTGCAGGCTGACCTGCGAACTGAACCGGTAGGCCCAGGCCGCCAGCAGCGTGTGCCAGCGCGCCTCCTCGGCGGGGTCATGGACGGTGGCGATGAAGTTGCTGGCCAGCGCCTGGGCCGTGGCCATCGACATCCCGCGCTGCAGTCCCAGCGCAGCGGCCGCCGGATTGACCGCATGCAGGACGCGCCGCTGTACCGGGCCGGTCAGCAGGACCCGCGGTGCGGCCGGGTCGGCGCAGCCACGCAACACGCCGTCCAGCGCCAGATGCGGCAACAGGATGCAGGCCCAGCGCATGCGGACCTCATTGCACCGCGGGGAACGGGATCGGTCGCGTCGGCGCCAGGCCACCGCGGCACTTGAGCACCCGCAACTGCGAGGGTTTGGCATCGATGGCGATGCGCAGGGCTGCCGGCGAGGGATTGCGTACCGCTGCCAGCGGCCGGCAGGCAAAGCCCAGGGTCTGCCCGCTCTCGGCGGCCACCTGCAGTCGGCGCAGCGCACGGTCGTCGGACAGTTGCGGCCAGCACAGCACCGCGCCACAGCTGCCCGAACGCAGGCATTGTTCGGCCGCCCACAGCGCGTCACGCAACTGAGGGGCCTGCACCACCTGCAGCTGGCGCAGGTCCAGCCCGGCCGCCTGCCAGGCCGGGGCATAGGGAATGTAGGGCGGCGCGACCAGCACCACCTTCTCGCCGGATCGGGTCAGCCGCGCCAGCGAGGGCCACAGCAGGCGCAGTTCGCCCACGCCCTCGCCCGGAAGCAGCACCTCGGTCAGCGCACCTTCCGGCCAGCCACCGCTGGGCAGGGCCTGGTCCAGCGCGTCATGGCCACTGGGCTGGCGGCTGCCCGGCAGCTCGGCCGGCCGCCCACGCCAGACCCGGCGCTCGTGCAGCAACGCATCGATGGCGACAACCGCGCCCATCAGCCGTGCCTCACCAGCCCGCAGAACACGCCTTCGATGGCGAACTCCTGGCCCGGCTCGACCACGATCGGCGCATAGGCCGGGTTGCGCGGCAGCAGGCGCAGCGCGTTGCCGGCACGCGACAGGCGCTTGATGGTCAGTTCGCCGTCCAGCCGCGCCACCACAATCTGCCCGTCGCGGGCCTCGGTGCTGCGCCGTACCGCGACCAGGTCGCCGTCGAGGATGCCGTCCTCGATCATCGAATCGCCCTGCACCCGCAGCAGGTAATCCGGGCGCTGCTGGAACAGCCGTGCATCCAGCGCCAGGGTGTCGCCCAGCCCGGCATCGGCACCGATCGGCACACCCGCCGCGACCCGGCCCAGTACCGGCACCTGCAGCAGCTGCCCGCGCGCCATCCCGGCCGGGCGGATGCCGCGCGCCTGCCCGGCGGCCACCTCGACCAGGCCGGCCCCGGCCAGTGCCAGCACGTGCTTGCGCGCCGCCCCGCGCGAGGCCAGACCGCCGTGTTCGGCGATCTCGGCCAAGGTCGGCGGCTGGCCGTGGCTGGCCACCCGCTCACGGATGAATTCAAGGATGGCGGCGCGCCGGGGGGAGAGTTCGCTCATGGAGTACATTTGTACTCCTTTCGTCCTCGTGCGAACAGTAGGCGCGTGAAGATGGCAGATATTGCAGCGCGTCAAGCCCCATTCAGCACATGGCTTGCTATTGTTTGCGCCTTCACTCCTTTTTTATGTCTTCGGCAGCGCACGGCCAATGCCCCAGCAAGCCGCCCAGCGGTTACTTCCGCTCCGCATCATTGCTCCCGTGAGCTGTCTGGCCCTGGCGTCCTTCGCCGCGTGGTCGTGGGCAGTTGCGGGACGGGCGGACGTGGCCACGTTTTCGGGCCTGGCGTCCTTGCTGGCCGCCCTGGCCGCGCGCAAGGTCTACCTGCGCCGGCGCAACCCGATCCGCGCCGGCCTGCTGCTGTCGGTGGCCAATGCCCTGGGCGCGATGCTGGCGGCCTGGGAACTGGGCGAGAACGGCCTGGCCTGGTCCTACCTGGTGCTGATGGCCAACTTCTTCATCGTCCAGCGCGCCGTTTCCATCCCGGTCAACCTGCTGCTGACGGCCGGCCTGCTGTCCCACCCCGGCCTGCTGCTGCGCCCGCTGCACATCTCCGAGCTGCTGGTGGTCGCCCTGATCCTGGGACTGGGCCTGTACCTGTCGCGGTACCTGCAGAACGACCGCACCCACATGGAGCAGCTGGCCCTGCGCGATGCGCTGACCGGCCTGCCCAACCGCCGCCTGCTGGAAAACGCCCTCGACCAGCTGATCAATGACCCGCGACAGTCGCGCTTCCACCATGCGCTGATCGTGCTGGACATCGACCACTTCAAGGAGGTCAACGACCTCCATGGCCACCGTGCCGGCGACATCGCCCTGGCCGACCTGGCCGCGATCCTGCGCTTCGAGCTGCGCGATGGCGACCAGGCCTTCCGCTTCGGCGGCGAGGAATTCGTGGCACTGGTGGAAGTCCCCGACCGCGACGCCCTGGCCGCCTTGGCCGAACGCCTGCGCAAGGCGGTCTACCAGTCGCTGCGCGGCCCTGGCGGTCGCATCACCATTTCCCTGGGCGGGGCGATGTACGCCGGCGAGCCGCACTGGCAGGACTGGTTCTCGCGCGCGGATACCGCGCTGTACCTGGCCAAGAACGGCGGCCGCAACAGCTACGTCATTGCCGAAGACCTGACCTGAGCCAGCGCGGGCTCAATCGGCCATTGCCACCGGCGGCGCCTCGCCGTTGCCCTGCCCCCAGCCACCAATCGCCTTGTAGACCGCGACCACGCCGGTGTTGACCGCCGCCTCGGCCCGGGCCAGTGCGTCCTCCGAATCGAGCCGGGTGCGCTGTGCATCCAGCAGGGCGAGGAAGTCCTCCGCTCCTTCGCGATAGCCGATCCGTGCCAGCTCCTCGGCCCGCCTTGCGGCCTGCGCCTGTTCGATGACGATGCCCAGCCGCCGCTGCTGCTTGGCATAGGCGGTCAACGCGTTCTCGGTGTCCTCCAGCGCCAGCAATACGGCCTTCTCGTACTCGGCGGCCACGCCCTCGGCCTGCGCCTTGCTGGCCCGCAACCGGGCCCGGACCGAGCCAAAATCAAACGCGGCCCAGCTGATCGACGGCGTCACCGCCCAGGCCTTGTTGGCCCCATTGACCAGGCCGCTGGCATCGCCGGACAGGAAGCCGACGAACCCGATGAGGCTGATCCGCGGAAACAGGTCGGCAGTGGCAGCGTCTTGGCGTAGGGCGCCACCTCGCGCGGCTCAAGCAGGGCATCCAGCGCGCCGGGGCGCTGCCCCAGCAGTACCGCCAGACGGTGCCGGGACTGGGTCCCGGCCGCCTCGAGCAACGGGATGTCGGCCTCGATTGCCTTGAGCCGGGCGCGACTGCCCTGCACGTCCAGCTCGGTCCCGGCGCCCAGGTCCCAGCGCGTCTGGGTCAGCTGCTGGGTGTCGCGCAGGTTGTCCAGCATCTGCCGGGCCACCTCGAGCCGCTTCTGGTTGCCGCGCAGTTCGAAGTAGTTGCGTGCGACCTCGGCCGCCACGGTGACCTGGGCATCGATCAGGTTCTCGCGCTCTGCCCCCAGGTCGGCGCGTGCGGCCTCTGCGGCGCGGCGCTGGCGACCGAACAGGTCCAGCTCCCAGCCGGCATCGAAGCCGAGCTGGTAGGTCTGGCTGAAGATGCGTTCGCCCCCCGGCCTGCAGGTCCGGCTGCTTGCGCCGGTCGTAGGCACCACCGGCCACCACGTGCGGCAGCTGGTCCAGGCGTTGTTCGACGAACACCGCGCGCGCCTGCGCAACCCGCGACATGGCGATGCGCAGGTCCAGGTTGTCCCCCAACGCGTCCTGCACCAGTTGCTCCAGCACCGGATCGCCAAACTGCGCCCACCAGATGGCGACCGGCCGCGCGCGGCCACCTTGTCCGGGTCCAGCCACAGGCGCATGGCGTAGTCGCCACCGCCGAACTGCTGGGCATCACCCACGCCGGGGATGCGCGCCAGTTCGTCCTTGATGTGCAGGCGCATGTAGTTGCGCAGGTACAGCGAGTCGTAGCGGCCGTCCTTGGAGGTCAGGTGCACCACCATCAGGAACACCGGCGACTGCTTCTGCGTGGTCACGCCCTGCCGGCGCACGTCCTCGGGCAGGCGCGCCTGCGCCTGGGCCACGCGGTTCTGCACGCGCACCGCCGCCTCGTCCGGGTCGGTGCCCGGGCGGAAGGTCACGGTCAGCTGCAGCACGCCATCGGAACCGGCGACGGACTTGACGTACATCATGTCCTCCACGCCGTTGATGGCTTCCTCCAGCGGCGTGGCAACGGTCTCGGCGATGACCTTGGGGTTGGCGCCCGGGTACACCGTGCGCACCACCACCGAGGGCGGCACCACTTCCGGGTACTCGCCTACCGGCAGCAACGGGATAGCGATCAGGCCGGCGGCGAAGATCACGATGGACAGCACCGCGGCGAAGATCGGGCGGTCGATGAAGAATCGGGAAAAGTCCATGGTGGATTCCTGGTTTTCCGCCGGTGCCGGCAAACAGGCTCCCGTCCGCTGCCCGGGACGGCAGCGGGGGTGGAAGCCCCCTGCGGGGCGACGGCGGGATGGATCAGTTCAGGGCGGTGGCGCGCGCCGGGTCGGTACTGGCACGCGATTGCATCGCCACGTCGCTGGCCTGCACCGGCATGCCGGGCATGAAGACCTTCTGCACGCCATCGACAATGACGCGGTCGCCGGTCTTCAGCCACTGCTCGACGATGCGCAGGCCCTCGGCAGTCCGGCCGAGGGTGACATCACGGCGCTGCGCCTTGCCTTCGCCATCGACCACGTACACGTACACGTACTTCCGGTCCTGGTCGGTGAGCACCGCCTTGTCGTCGATCAACGTGGCCTTGAAGCGGCCGCTGCCCAGCAACTGCACGCGGGCGAACAGGCCCGGGGTGAAGCTGCGGTCGGCGTTGTCCAGCAATGCGCGCACGCGGATCGTGCCGGTGCTGCGGTCGACCTGGTTGTCCAGGAAGTCAACCTGGCCCTCGTGCGGGTAGCCCTCCTCGCCGGACAGGCCAATCGGTCACCGACTGAGCCGGCGCTCCCCCGCAAAGAAAAAGGCCACCCATCGAGGGCGGCCTTTTCTTTTCCTGCTGCGCGACGGGTCGCGCGGCGCAGTTGCTTACTGGGTCAGCGGGATCACCCGGATCTCGACGCGACGGTTCTGCGCGCGGCCGGATTCGGTGTCATTGCTGGCGATCGGATAACGCTTGCCGGCGCCCAGGGTCTCGATGCGGGCACGCTGCACGCCCTGTGCGCCCAGGTAGCTGGCTACCGACTCGGCGCGCTCCTTGGACAGGCGGTCATTGACCGCATCGGTGCCGATGCTGTCGGTGTGGCCGACCACTTCGATCATGGTCTGGTTGTACTCGGCCAGGGTCGAGGCCACGCCGTTGAGGGCGCCGTAGAACTGCGGCTTCAGAGTCGACTTGTTGAAGTCGAAGGTGATGCCATCGGGCAGGTTCAGGGTGATGTTGTCGCCCTGGCGCTGCACGTCGATGCCGGTGTTGGCGGTGCGCTCGCGCAGTGCGCGTTCCTGGCGGTCCTGGTAGTTGCCCACGGCAGCGCCGCTGAGCGCGCCGATGCCGGCGCCGATCATCGCGTGCTGGCGGCGCTCGGTGGCGCTGTCGCCGCTGAGCAGACCGGCGGCGGTACCGATGGCCGCACCGATCAGCGCGCCACGGCCGGTGCGGTTCTGCTGCTGGCTCTGGTTGCCGTACTGGTCGCTCTGCACGTAGGAGCCACCGGTGGCGCAGGCAGACAGGGCCGCAGCCGTCAGCAGCGCCAGGGAAAGATTGCGGGTCACGGATCGCTTCATGGGTTTCTCCTCGCAGGGGACCGGACGGTTCCGGGTTTGGTGGCGGCAGAGCATAAACAGCCCCACGCGAAGTGACGATGAGGACGTGGCGACCCGGCACGCCCCTGTTCAGGTTTCTCGCTGCTCAGCCCCAGCGTCCGCGGTATGCCGCCAGTGCGGCATCGCGCCCTGCGCCCAGTTCCACCAGTGGCTTGCGTGGGTAATCCCCCATCTGCCGATGCAGTTCGGGGAATTCCCACGGCGCAAAGCGTGCGGCCAGTGGCAGCCCGGCCAGCTCCGGCAGCCAGCGGCTGATGTAGGCCGCGGCCGGGTCGAACTTCTGCGCCTGTGTCACCGGATTGAAGATGCGGAAGTACGGCGCGGCATCGGCACCGGTGCCGGCCACCCACTGCCAGCCCAGCGTGTTGTTGGCCAGGTCGGCATCAACCAGCGTGTCCCAGAACCAGCGCGCGCCCCGCAGCCAGTGCATGCGCATGTGCTTGGTCAGGTAGCTGGCCGCGATCATCCGCACGCGGTTATGCATGTAGCCGGTCTGCCACAGCTCGCGCATGCCGGCATCGATGATCGGGATGCCGGTGCGTCCGCGCTGCCAGGCGTCCAGTGCCGCCCCGTCGGGCCTTGCCCAGCGGAAGCGGGCAAATCGCGGATTGAGGTCGTGCTCGCAGCTTTCGGGGAAGTGATGCATCAGGTGGTGGGCGAAATCACGCCAGCCCAGCTGGCGGATGTAGCCATCGATGTCCGCGCCCCGTGCGGCGGTGCGCGCCGCCTGCAATGCGGCCACGATGCGCCACGGCGCGATCTCGCCGAAATGCAGGTGCGGCGACAGCAGCGAGGTACCGACGCGGTCCGGGCGGTCGCGTTGCTTGAGGTAGTCGTCGAGCGCGCCATCGACAACGACCTCCAGCGCCTCGCGCGCACCGGCCTCACCGGGCTGCCAGTGTTCCCAGAACCTGGCATCCCATTGCGGCGACGGGGCAAGCCCAAGTGCGTCCAGCGGCAGTCCTTCCTGGCCATGCGCGGCCACGCGCGGCGGCGGCTCGGTCAGCGGCGGCAGCGACATCCGCGCCTGCGCCGTGCGCCAGTACGGAGTGAACACGCGGTACGGCGTGCCCTGCCCGGTAGCCAGCTGCCACGGCTCGGACAGCAGGCTGCCGTTGAAGCTGCGTACGTCCAGGCCCTGCTCGCGCAGCGCGCGCTTGATGTCCGCATCGCGGGACTGCGCCGCCGGCTCGTAGCGGCGGTTCCAGAACACCGCCTCGGCGCCGGACTGTTCGACCAGCCGCTGCAATGCCGCAAGGCTGTCGCCGGCGGCCAGCACCAGCGCACTGCCACGCTCCCGCAGGTCGGCATCGAGTGCCTGCAGCGAGCGGTGCAGCCATGCGCTGGACGCCGCCCCCGGCGGCCAGTTGCCTTCCTCGTGCGGGGCGTGCACATACACCGGCAGCGGCACGTGGCCGCCCTCGAGCGCCGCCTGCCAGGCGGGATTGTCGGCAAGGCGCAGGTCGCGGCGGAACCAGACGAGGGCAACAGAGGGCATTGCGATCACGGGTTGGGTCTGACCGGCGATGGTAGCGCCCGTCCCCGTCATGGCCGGTCAACAACCCCACTCCACGGATGGATCAAACCGTTGTGCGGCGTGCGTCCATGCGCACGCACTGGACGATGCGCGGTGCCGCGGCAGCCTTGCGCTGCCGCGTGACGGCTTATTCGAACGCGCCGACCGAGTCGTGGGCCAGGTTGTCGAAGCGGGTGTACTCGCCGAAGAACTTCAGCTTGCACGAGCCGGTCGGGCCACCACGGTGCTTGCCGATGATGATCTCGGCCAGGCCCTTGTCCGGCGAATTTTCCTTGTTGTAGTAATCGTCGCGGTAGATGAAGACGATCATGTCCGCGTCCTGCTCGATAGCGCCGGATTCGCGAAGGTCGGCCATCACCGGGCGCTTGTCGGTACGTGTTTCCAGCGAGCGGTTGAGCTGGGACAGCGCGATTACCGGCACGTTGAGCTCCTTGGCCAGGCCCTTGAGCGAACGGCTGATCTCCGAGATCTCGGTGGCACGGTTCTCGCTGTTGCCCGGCACGCTCATCAGCTGAAGGTAGTCGATCACGATCAGGCCCAGGTCATGCTCGCGCTTGAGGCGGCGGCACTTGGAGCGCAGTACTTCCGGCGACACGCCGGGCGTGTCGTCGATGAAGATCTTGGTTTCCTTGAGCATCTTGATCGCGCCGGTCACGCGCGCCCAGTCCTCGTCCTCGAGCTGGCCGGTACGCAGGCGCTGGGCATTGATGCGGCCGTTGGAGGAGATCAGGCGCATCGCCAGCTGCGAGGCGGACATTTCCATCGAGAACACCGCCACGCCCTTCTTGGACTTGATCGCGGCGTATTCGGCGATGTTCAGCGCGAACGTCGTCTTGCCCATGGCCGGACGCGCGGCCAGGATGATCAGGTCGGTCGGCTGCAGGCCGGCCGTCATCGCATCGAATTCGTTGTAGCCGGTCGGCAGGCCGGTGATGTTGCCGCCGTTTTCGAAGCGGTTGCGTAGCTCCTCGAAGGCATCCTTCAGCGCGCCGGGCATGGCCACGAAGTCGGTGCGGCCGCGCGCGCCCTGCTCGGCGATGGCGAACACCGACTTCTCCGCCGATGCCAGCAGTTCCGAGCTGTCGCGACCCTCGGGCTGGAAGCCGTCGTTGACGATGTCGGTGCCGACCTGGATCAGCTGCCGCAGCACCGCCTTGTCGCGGACGATTTCGGCGTAGGCGCTGATGTTGGCCGCCGAAGGCGTGGTGCTGGCCAGTTCAATCAGGTAGGCGCCATGGCCGACGAGCTCCATCTTGCCCTGCGACTCGAACCACTCGCCCAGGGTCACCGCATCGAACGGACGGTCGCGCTCGGCCAGCTCGCGGATGGCGCGGTAGATCAGCTGGTGGTCGCGGCGGTAGAAGTCCTTCTCGGTGAGCTGCTCGTTGACCTGGTCGAAGGCCTGCGGCGCCAGCATCAAACCGCCCAGCACCGCCTGCTCGGCTTCCACCGAATGCGGCGGCACGCGCAACTGGTCGACGCGATGCTCGTTGCGTTCGGAGTGGTCGCTGCGGTCGGAACGGAAACCGGTTCGGGCGGACATGCGGGGGTACTTCCTGCGTTCAAGAAAACGTCGGCCATGGTAGGCACGCAGCGGCCCCCAGGGTTAGGGACAAACCTGTGGATAAGCGGTTGGCAACCCGGTACAGACCGACGCCGTCCGGGATCCCGCTCGGGGACATGCTGCGCGCCCGGCACCGCTGCAGCACCGGGCGCGAGATTATAGGAGAGCCGCCGTCCCAGCGGACGGGGCGCTCAGCGCTGGCTTTCAATCCAGGACAGGAAGCGGTCGGTGAAGTCCTGCAGGAACTTGCGGGTGCCCTCGTTCTGGACATTGCCCTCGGCGTCGACCAGGCCCTCCTTGAAATGGACGAAGACCTCCGGCTGCGGCAACACCTTGATGTCCAGGTAGGACAGGATGTTGCGCAGGTGCTGCTGGGCCAGCGCACTGCCGATGGCACCGATCGAGGCACCGGCCACCGCCGCCGGCTTGCCGGCAAAGGCGCTGTCGCCATAGGGGCGCGAACCAAGGTCGATGGCGTTCTTCAGCACGCCGGGCACCGAGCGGTTGTATTCGGGGGTCACGAACAGCACCGCGTCGGCCTGGCGGACCTGCTCCTTCAGGCGCTTGCCCTCGGCCGGGTAGTTGCCGTCATGGTCCTGGTTGTACAGCGGCAGGTCGCCGATCTGCACGTATTCGAAGCTGGCGCGGTCGCCGGCCAGCTTCTCCAGCGCCCGGGCGAGCTGGCGGTTGATGGACTCCTTGCGCAGGCTGCCGACGAAGACAGCGATCCGGTATCCGGCCATTGGCATTGCTCCTGGATGAAAGACCTACCCACCCTAAGCGGGCAGCCATTCGACAGCGGTGAAGGCTCAGCGTGCGGGCGCCAGTTCCGCCGCCGCGGCGACCACGTCGTCCTCGGCCGGCAGCACCAGCTGCGCGGCTCCGGCCAGCGGCGTGTAGGTGTCGGCACCGACCACCCGCCGTAGCGGCACGCCGCCCAGGCCCGCCTCGACCAGCGCGGTGATCACGCCCTCGCCCACCCCGGCACTGCGCCGGCCCTCGTCGACCACGAGGATGCGCCGCGCACCGGCCGCCTGCCCGGCAATCCAGTCCGCATTGAGCGGGACCAGCCAGCGCAGGTCGACCACGCGCACCTGCCAGCCGTGGGCCTGCCCGATCCGCCGGGCCGCGCGCAGGCTCATGGGCACGCCATTGCCATAGGTGAATACCACCAGGTCCTGGCCTTCGCCATAGATGCGGCCCTCGCCCAGCTCAACCGCCTGCCCCGGCGCCGGATACGGAAACAGCCAGCCGCCATCGCCTGGCGCATGCAGGTCCTTGGTCATGTACAGCGCAATCGGCTCCAGGAACACGCATACCCGGCCATCCACCCGGGCCAGCGCTGCCAGCGTGCGCAGCATGCCGACCGCATCGTCGCCACGCGACGGGCAGCCGACCACCAGGCCGGGAATGTCGCGCAGCGCGGCGATGGAGTTGTCGTTGTGGAAGTGCCCGCCAAAGCCCTTCTGGTAGCCGAGCCCGGCGATGCGCACCAGCATCGGGTTGCGGAACTGGTCGTTGGAGAAGAACTGCAGCGAGCAGGCCTCGCCGCGGAGCTGGTCGGCGGCGTTGTGCAGGTAGGCCAGGTACTGGATTTCCGGGATGGGCAGCATCCCCATGTTGGCAAAGCCCTGGGCCAGGCCAAGGATCATGGTCTCGTCCAGCAGGGTGTTGAACACCCGGCGCGGACCGAAGGCCTTCAGCAGCCCCTTGGTCAGCGTGTACACCCCACCCTTCTGCGCCACGTCCTCGCCGAACAGGACGGTGTTGCCGTACTTGCACAGCAGCTCGTGCAGGCCCTGGTTGATCTGGATGGCCAGGTGCCGCGGCGGCTGGTTCTCGGGCAGCGCCTCGCCCCAGACCTGCTGGCGCTTTTCCTCGAAGTCCGTCCGCCGGGCTTCAACCCGCACCGCCTCGGCATTGTACGGCGCCAGCGGTGCGACCACTTCTTCCAGCCACTGCAGGCGCGGACGGCGATCGGCATCCTCGGCGGCGGCAAAGCAGCGCTGGCGGGTGCGCTCGTACAGCTCGAGCACGCCCTCACGGTCCAGCAACCCGGCCTCCATTACCAGCGCAGCCGAGCGCAGCAGCGGGTCAGCGGCTTCCGCCGCGCACAGCTCCTCCAGCGGCCGCCACTCGACCTCGAAATCGGTACCGGCGTGACCCATCAGCCGCGTGGTGCGCAGGTGCAGGAAGGTCGGCCGCCGGGTCCGGCGGCAGTGCTCCACCGCCTGCTGCACCTGCCCGTAGCCCGTGGGCAGGTCGAGACCGTCGGCAGCGAAGTAATCCAGCCCCGGGCGATGGCGGAAGCTGTCGGCAATCCAGCCCGGCGGCGTCCTGACCGAGATGCCGATGCCGTTGTCCTCGCAGACGAACAGCACCGGCGCCGGCAGCTTCTGATAGCTGCTCCAGGCCGCCGTGTTGAACGCGGTCTGCGCGGTGGCGTGATTGGCCGAGGCATCGCCGAAGGAACAGATCACGATGCTGTCCCCGGGGACCGGCAGCGGCTGCCCCAGCCGGCGCCCGGCCTCCAGCGCGAGCGCGGTGCCCAGCGCCTTGGGCAGGTGCGAGGCGATGGTCGAGGTCTGCGGCAGCACCCACAACGGCCTGCTGCCCCACACCTTGTGCCGCCCGCCGCTGGCCGGGTCCTCGCGGCTGGCCGCAAAGGACAGGGCCGAATCCATTACCGGGTCCATCCCCGGCAGCTTGCGGAAGCGTTCGGCCATGAAGCCGCCGCTTCTGTAATGCAGCAGTGCCGGATCGGTGTGCCGGGTCAGGCGCGCGACCATCGCGTTGCCCTCGTGGCCACTGCTGCCGATCGTGTAGAAGACCTTGTTCTGTACCCGCAGCACCCGCGCCATCAGGTCCAGGTGACGGCTGATCAGCTGCGACTCGAACAGCTCCAGCAGGCTGGCCGCATCCAGCGCGCTGCCGGGTTGCACGGCGCCGCTGGCCGGTGGCGCGGCCAAGGGGCCGCGCCAGTGACGGACGAATTCAATGAAGTTGGCATCGCAGATCTCGGCCCGGTTCAGGCCCTTCATGCGGGCGGGAATCGGAGTGGGCACTTCGGCAAACATGCAGTCAGGGCTCCTGTCGGCTCAGAACCGGATCTAAGGGGTCAACTGGATCGGCCGATGCGCTCCAGTACGCGTGCATCGGGCTGGGGCATGGGTACGAAACCTGCCGTCTGCCCGACGCGCTGCAGCCACGCGCGGATCGAGGAGTCGTCGTCCAGCGCAATGCCACCGTGGTGGGCGACGGCGGTATAGGCGTGCAGCGCGATGTCGGCGATGCCGTAGGCGGGCCCGGTAAACCAGTCGTGCCGGGCGAGGTGCTGCTCCATCACCGCCAGCGCCTGGTGGCCGCGTTCGCGCAAGCGTGGCAGCTCGGCGCGACGCGATGAATCCAGCCCGGTCCAGCCGCAGAAGAAGCGGGCCACCGCGATGCACGGCTCGTGCGAATACTGTTCGAAGAACATCCAGCCCAGTGCCTGCGCGCGCTGCGAGCCATCGGTCGGGAGATACGGCGTACCTTCCGCCAGCCAGTACAGGATCGCGTTGGACTCGGTGAGCACGCGGCCGTCCCGGCGCTGCAGCACCGGCACCCGGCCATTGGGATTGAGGGCAAGGAACTGCGGCGTGCGGGTCTGTCCGCCCGGCACGTCCACCTCGACCCAGGCATAGCGGGTACCCAGCTGCTCCAGCAGCAGGCGCACCTTGTGGCAGTTGCCCGAGGCGGACATGCCATGCACGGTCAGGGGCGCGACAGTGGAGGACATCCTCGGGACTCCGGCAGCCAGGGCCGGGCCATCTCATCGCAGTTGCCGGGCTTTTGAAAGTGCGGTCGCAGCATTGCCCGGCTCCGCGCCGCCGCTCCCCGGCACGCCTGGCGATCGGCACCCGCACAGGAAAAAGGCCGGCATGTGCCGGCCTTTTTCAATCACTGCAACGCGGGGAGTTACTGCCGGCTGCCGTCCGCATCGATGGCAGCGGTGCTGGTCACCAGCTGGCCATCAAGCACCGGCAGGCGGTCGCTGGCCGGCTTGTCGTCCAGGCGCACGGTCTTTTCCTGGCCGTCGTAGCGGTAGGTGACGTCATAGCCGATCACGCTGTCGGTCTTGCCCATGGCGATGCGGTTGCCCGGCTTGCTGTCCATGCGCATGGTGCCGGTGGTGCCATCGGCGTTGCGGTAGGTGACGTTGTAGCCGGTCACGCGCGAGGACTCGGACGTCGCGTTCTCGGTACGGCACTGGCGCTCGGTGCGGGTGACCACGCGGCCACCGACATGGCGCTTGTCGACCTGGTTGCCAATCACGCCGCCGGCCACGGCGCCAGCCGCGGTCGCCGCCTTCTTGCCGTTGCCGCCGCCAACCTGGTTGCCGATCAGGCCACCGATGACCGCACCGGCCACGGTGCCACCGACGTTGCCGTCACGCTCGGGCAGACGCTCCTGCACGACCACGTCCTCGCAGACCTCGCGCGGCACGTTGGTGGTGGTGGTCTCGCGCACCGGCTCGCTGCCGATCACGGTGGCGTACTGCGGTTCCTTCTGGGTCACCGGGTTGACCTTGATCACGTCGGCATATTCGAGCTTGCCACCGGCCGCCAGGGCGTCGGTCAATGCGGCATCGTCGACCACCATCGAACTGTCCAGCACCGGGTTCGGGCCACCAGCCAGATCACCGGGCTTGTCGCGGCTGCTCATGAAAGCCGCAGTGGCAATGCCCCCCACCAGCAGCGCACCAGCGGCAACCAGAATCGTCGTCGTGTTGTTCTTCATTGCCTGCTCCAGCGGACAGTGCCGCAATTCATCAAGGCGGCATTCCAGCACGGCCAAGCTGAATAAATCCACGCCCCGTTAATGCCATGTATGCAGAAGCTGCGCGGCATCTCAGTAATCTGCGTGATAGCGTTCGCAATCCCCGAGGACACCACCATGCCAAGCCCGATGTTGTTGCCACTGATGGGGTGGGCCCGCAGGCTTCGCTACCCCACCCTGTTCAAGCTGACCGCCGCGTTGTTCGTACTGACGCTGTTCATTCCGGACCCAATCCCGATGCTGGACGAGATCCTGCTGGGCCTGGGTACGCTGCTGCTCGCCAACTGGAAGACCCGCCGCGATCCGGCGCCCGCCGTCCTGCCGCCTCGCCGTTGATGCAACTGGTCGACAGCCACTGCCACATGGATGCAGGCGAGTTCGATCCGGACCGCGACGAAGTTGTGGAGCGCGCGGTCGCCGCCGGGGTGGTCGCCCAGGTGGTGCCCGCGATCACCGCGGCCAGCTGGCCGAAGCTGCGCGAGGTATGCCAGCAGCATCCCGGCCTGCATCCGGCCTACGGCCTGCACCCGGTGTTCCTGGACCAGCACCAGGATGCGCACCTGGAGGAACTGCGCGAGTGGATCGAGCGCGAACGCCCCTGCGCGATCGGCGAATGCGGGCTGGACTTCTTCATCGAGGAGCTGGCCCGCGAGCGGCAGCAGTTCCTGTTCGAGGCACAACTGAGGCTGGCCGCCGAGTTCCACCTGCCGCTGGTGATCCACGCCCGCCGCGCAGTGGAGGAAGTCATCGTTGCGCTCAAGCGTGTTGGCAACCTGCGCGGCGTGGTGCACAGCTTTGGCGGCAGCCCGGAACAGGCGAAGCAACTGTGGCAGCTCGGCTTCCACATCGGACTGGGCGGGCCGCTGACCTACCCGCGGGCGAACCGCCTGCGACGGCTGGTCACCGAAATCCCGCTCGAGCAGCTGCTGCTGGAAACCGACGCCCCTGACCAGCCCGATGCCGGCATTCGCGGCCAGCGCAACGAGCCGGCGCGGCTGACCACCATCCTGGACACGGTGGCCGAACTGCGCGGGCAGTCCCGCGACGAAATTGCCCGGGTCACCAGCGACAACGCGCGGCAGCTGTTCGGACTGCCGCTGTAAGGGTTTGTCCGCTCAGTCCGCGGCGGCGGCAGCCGCTTCCCCGGACTTCTCCGCAATCCCGGGCTTGAGCAGCATCTCCAGCGCCTTGCCGACGGCAGCAAAGGCAAACGCGCCGGTGATATGCGTGGCTGCGCCGAGGCCGGCACCGCAGTCCAGGCTCAGCGCCGCATCCGGGCCGAGATTCGGGCGGATGCCGCAGACGCTGCCATCGGCCTGCGGATATTTGACGTTCTCCAGCGAGTACACCGCCGGTACGCCGAAATAGCGCTTCGGATTGGACGGGAAGTTGAAATCGCTGCGCAGCTTCTTGCGGATCAGCGCCAGCATTGCATCGTGTTCGGTACGCGAGACATCGCGGATGCGGACCTGGGTCGGATCGGTACGGCCACCTGCCGCGCCCACCGTGAGGATCGGCAGCTTGCGGCGGCGGCACCAGGCAATCGCCTCGACCTTGACCCGGAAGCTGTCACAGGCGTCGATCACCAGGTCAAATCCCTGGTCGAGCAGCTCGGCCTGGTTGGCCGGGGTCAGGAACGATTCGACCACGCTGATCTCGCACAGCGGGTTGATCGCGCGGCAACGCTCGGCCATGGCCACGGCCTTGTTGCGGCCATACTGGCCTTCCAGCGCCGGCAACTGCCGGTTGGTGTTGGAGACGCAGATGTCGTCGGCGTCGATCAGGGCCAGGTGCCCGACCGCCGAGCGCGCCAGCGCCTCCACCACCCACGAGCCGACACCGCCCATGCCGACCACGGCGACGCGGCAACCGGCCAGGCGTTCGACCGTACCGGCCCCGTACAACCGGTCGATGCCGGCAAAGCGATCACGCAGTTCTTTCTTCATCGGCACATTTTAGTGCGCGCCGCACCGTCGCGCTGGGCCATGGCGTGGGCGGCGTCGTACCATCTGCGCCCTGTCCCCGGAGCCCCGACATGTCCGATACCCCGCGTCCGCCTTCTGCTGCCCTGCGTTACCTCGTTGTCCTGGTCGTCGGCCTGATTGCCGGCGCGGTGATGACGGTGATGGCCGTGCGCGCCATCCAGGAACGCCGCGACCCGTTCCCGGAAAGCCTGATGCACGTCATGGGTCGGCAGTCGCAACTGCTGCGCCAGAGCCAGGAGCAGAACCGCTGTGCCGGTGCCGACGTGCTGCCACGCCTGCAGACCCTGCGCGCCCTCAGCAACGACATGGACCTGGCGTTCCCCGACCTGCGCGATGACGCACGCTTCCAGCAGCACGCCAGCCAGTTCCGCGCCACGCTCAACGATGCCCTGGCCACGCCGCCTGCCGACTGCGCAGAACTGGGCCGGCTCAATGAACAGTTGAAGTCCGACTGCCGCGCCTGCCACCAGGATTTCCGCTGAGCGCGGAATGATTGGCGTGCCGTTCACGCACGAACAGACAGGATCAGCCCTCACGCGGCGTGTCCGCACCACTGCCCAGGAGAAAGAGCATGAGGTTCCAGTTGATCGCCATCGGCGCAGTTGCCAGCCTGGCCCTGGCAGGCTGCGCGTCTTCCCCCGGTTACAGCAATACCGGCGGCTACAACACCGGTTACGGCAATTCCGGCTATTCCACCTCCGCCCGCTGCGCTGACTGTGGCATCGTGACCCGCATCAATACCGTGCAGTCCGGCCGTACCGCCCCGGCAGCGACCGGCGCCGTGCTCGGCGGCATCGTCGGCGCCGTGGCGGGCCACGAGATCTCCGACAAGACCGGTGGCAGCAAGGGCAACCAGAACATCGCCGCCGTGGCCGGTGCCGCCGCGGGCGCACTGGCCGGCAACAAGATCCAGCAGAACGTCACCGGCGAGTCCTATGACATCCAGGTGCGCATGGACGACGGCCGCGTGATCGTGGTCAACCAGAAGGACCTCAACGGCATCCGCGAGAACACCTACGTGCGCGTGGTGAACGGCCGCGTGGTCCTGCGCTGATCGCTACGGAACCCCGGAAACAGACAAGGCCCGCTTTAGCGGGCCTTGTTCTTGCTGGCAAAGGGGGAAGCAGATCAGTCCGGCTGCACTGCGTCGGCCTGCAGGCCCTTCTGGCCCTGGACGACGGTGAAGCTGACCTTCTGACCTTCCTTCAGGCTCTTGAAGCCTTGGGTCTGGATGGCGCGGAAGTGCACGAACACATCTTCGCCGTTCTCGCGGCTGATGAATCCGAAGCCCTTGGCATCATTGAACCACTTGACGGTACCGGTTTCGCGATCTGCCATCTCTGCTGACTCCCTGTGACGCTGGTTATATGGTTACGCCCTGGTCGGCGGCTGACTGCAAGGAGGAAGCGAGGTGCAGCGATGTAGCGGATCTTCGGATCTACCCATCAGGCCACGATTCACGGTGACCTTGCCAAGCTCAGCGGCTGCAACTTAACCCGCGCCAAACGAAAATGCAATGCATGTCGCGTGCCAGTGTCAAGACCCCTTAGACACCCATACTGCGCCCCATGGACCATTCATTCATCTTGTACCTGCTGGCCGTCCTGATGGTGCTCGCGGGCATCGCCGGGGTCCTGCTTCCCGCCCTTCCGGGCATCCCGCTGGTGTTCGCCGGCCTGCTGCTCGCAGCCTGGGCAGACGGTTTCGAGCACGTGGGCTGGCTGCCGCTGGTGCTGCTGGCATTGCTCACCCTGTTCTCCTTCGTCGTCGACCTGCTGGCCACGGTCGTCGGCGCCAAACGGGTCGGTGCCAGCAGCAGGGCCCTCTGGGGTACGGCGGTCGGCACCGTGGCCGGCCTGTTCTTCATGCCCTGGGGATTGTTCCTCGGGCCGCTGCTGGGCGCCCTGGTTGGCGAGTACCTGCACGGTCGCCAGCTTGGCCACGCCACCCGGGTCGGGCTGGGCACCTGGCTTGGCATCCTGCTGGGACTGGCATGCAAGGCCGCGCTGGTGGTGACGATGCTGGGCGTGTTTGCCTTCGCGTGGTTTTTCTGAGCCGTCTTGGCGCGGCTTTGACTTCCGTTGCCGGACATTGAACGATTCCTGCTGCCCTGCGGCCCTGCCCTCGAACGGACTACCCATGCACCGCAACCTTCTGCGCGATGCCATATCGTTTTCCCTGCTTTCGCTTCCGCTTGCCGTGGCCGCGCAGGAGGCCCTGCCTACCCCCGCATCTCCCGAAGCCTGCCTCGCGCTGGATTCCGACGCCCTGCGCCTGGCCTGTTATGACGCCGCGCTAGGACGTGTAGCCAACGATACGAAGACCGCTGACCTGGCGGCCTCGGTCGCCTCGCAGGCGATAAAGGCTGAAAAGCAGGCCATGTCCGAAACGCGGGAGGAGCAGCGCCGCCCAGAGCTGTTCGCCCACGACGAGCTGCGCGCTGTAGCCGCCAACGCCGGCAAGGGCTCGCTGCTGGACAGCCGCTGGGAACTGGCCAAGGACTCAAAGCTGGGGACCTTCCAGCTGCGTGCCTACAAGCCGGTCTACCTGCTGCCCGCGTACTGGAGCAGCAAGCCCAACCAGATGCCGCAGTCGCCCAATCCGCGCAACTCGGTGGATGTGCCCGAAGACCTCGGCAGCACCGAACTCAAGTTCCAGCTGAGCTTCAAGACCAAGCTGGCCGAGAACCTGTTCGGCTCCAACGGGGACATCTGGGCTGGCTATACCCAGAGCTCGCGCTGGCAGGCCTACAACAGCGAGCTGTCGCGCCCGTTCCGCGAGACCAACTACGAGCCAGAGCTGATGCTGGCCTTCCGCAACGGCTATTCGCTGTTCGGCTGGAACGGGCGCATGACCGCGATCCACCTCAACCACCAGTCCAATGGCCGCTCAGACCCGTTGTCGCGCAGCTGGAACCGCGTGATCCTCAACGTCGGGCTGGACCGCGACAACTGGGCGATCATGCTGCGTCCCTGGTACCGCGTGCCGGAAAGCGGTGGGGACGACAACAACCCGGACATCGCCGACTACATGGGACGCGGCGACGTCACCGTGACCTGGAACAAGGACGGCCACGCGCTGGCGCTGATGGCCCGTCATTCGCTGCGCGGCGGCGACCGCTCGCACGGTGCGCTGCAGCTCGATTACGGCTTCCCGCTCAGCAAGCTGCTGCGTGGCCACGTGCAGGTGTTCGACGGCTATGGCGAGAGCATGATCGACTACAACCACAAGGCGACCTACGTCGGCGTGGGCGTATCGCTGCTGGATTGGTTCTGAGGCCGGCGACCGGGCTCACGTCCAGTCGCTGATGCCCTCGCGCCGGTAGACCTCGGCAAACGACGGCCGCGCCTTCATCCGTTGCGCATGCGCAAGCAGGCTCGGCCAGCTGTCGGTCGGCCGCGGCATGTTCCGGCTCCAGCGCATCAGCATGGTCAGGACGAAGTCCACCGCCGACAGCGGGTGACCCAGCACATAAGGACCGTGGGTGGCCAGGTGGTCGGCCATTTGCTGCCAGGCAGCTTCGAGCTGGGCCCGGGCGCGCTCCTTGACCACGGCGATGTTCGCCTCGCCGGCCGGCTCGTGCGGGTAGAACCATGCGCGGTAGGCCGGCATCAGCGTATAGACGCAGAAGCACATCCAGCGGTAGTAGTCACCGCGCGCCGGCGTGCCCGGCGCTGGCGCCAGTCCGGCCTGCGGATGCAGGTCGGCCAGGTGCATGGCGATGGCCGCCGACTCGGTCAGCACTTGGCCATCGATCACCAGCGTCGGCACGCGGCCGACCGGATTGAGCGCCAGGTACTCCGGCGACTTCTGCTCGCGCCGGTCGAAATCCAGCTGGCGGAGTTCGTGCTCGATGCCCAGCTCGATCAGCAGCCAGTGCACGACCAGCGAGGCAGTGCTTTGCGATCCATACAGGACGACGGACATGGGCCTCTCCCAGCAGGATGAGGCCGCATTCTAGCCACCGGAATGCCGGTGCCGGGACAATGACTCAGTTGCAGCTGGCCATGCAGCTGTTGAGCCTTTCCCCGCACACCGCTGCCGCCGAGCGGTTCTGGCAGAACGCCTGCGAGGTCTGGCAGGCGCCGCGCAGTTCCGGATCGTTGATGCTGTCGCACTGGTTGCGGCGGCTGTCGGCGCCGCAATCACCAAAGCCCTTGGGATTGGCATTGCACGCCTGGTAGCGGGCCTGGCAGTACTCCACGCAGGCTGCGGGATCATTGCGGGGAATGCCAGGACCACCGTGGGCGCAACCGGCCAGCAGCAGGGTCGACAGCAGCATCGCAGGCAGGCGCATGGGCGATCTCCTTGAACGACAACGGCCCGAGCATAGCCCGGGCCGTTGCGTCGGATCAGCTGCGTAGGCTTATTCCACGACCACCGGGATCTTGCCGATGCGGGCCTGCCACTCGCGCGGGCCGGTCTTGTGTACCGACTCGCCAGTGGAATCCACGGCCACGGTCACCGGCATGTCCTGGACCTCGAACTCGTAGATCGCCTCCATGCCCAGGTCAGCGAAGCCGACGACCCTGGCCGCCTTGATCGCCTTGGACACCAGGTAGGCCGAACCACCGACGGCCATCAGGTAGGCAGACCTGTGCTTCCTGATTGCCTCGATCGCGGCCGGGCCGCGCTCGGCCTTGCCGACCATGCCCAGCAGGCCGGTCTGCTCGAGCACCTGCTCGGTGAACTTGTCCATGCGGGTGGCGGTGGTCGGGCCGGCCGGGCCGACGACCTCGTCACGCACCGGATCGACCGGGCCGACGTAGTAGATGAAACGGCCCTTCAGGCTGACTGGCAGCTCCTCGCCACGGTTGAGCATGTCGACCATGCGCTTGTGCGCGGCGTCGCGGCCGGTGAGCAGCTTGCCGTTGAGCAGCAGGGTCTGGCCCGGCTTCCACGAAGCCACCTCTTCCGGGGTCACGGTGTCGAGGTTGACTCGGGTGCCCTTGGAGGCGTCGTAGGTCAGCTTCGGCCAGTCTTCCAGCGACGGCGGGTCCAGCATCACCGGGCCGCTGCCGTCCAGGGTGAAGTGGGCGTGGCGGGTGGCGGCGCAGTTGGGGATCATCGCCACCGGCAGGTTGGCCGCGTGGGTCGGGTAATCCTTGACCTTGATGTCCAGCACCGTAGTCAGGCCGCCCAGGCCCTGGGCACCGATGCCCAGCGCGTTGACCTTTTCATACAGCTCCAGGCGCAGCTCCTCGGCACGGTTGGACGGGCCCCGGGCCTTGAGGTCGTTGATGTCGATCGGCTCCATCAGCGCTTCCTTGGCCAGCAGCATCGCCTTTTCGGCGGTGCCGCCGATGCCGATGCCGAGCATGCCCGGCGGGCACCAGCCGGCGCCCATCGTCGGCACGGTCTTGAGCACCCAGTCGACGATCGAGTCCGACGGGTTGAGCATGGCGAACTTGCTCTTGGCTTCCGAACCACCGCCCTTGGCGGCCACGATCACTTCCACAGTCTTGCCCGGCACGACCTTGACGTTGACCACGCCCGGAGTGTTGTCCTTCGTGTTCTGGCGCTTGCCGGCCGGATCAGCCAGCACCGAGGCGCGCAGCTTGTTGTCCGGGTGGTTGTAGGCGCGGCGGATGCCCTCGTTGGCCATATCCTCGACACCCATGGTGGCGTCGTCCCAGCGCACGTTCATGCCGATCTCGAGGAACACGGTGACGATGCCGGTGTCCTGGCAGATCGGGCGGTGGCCCTCGGCGCACATGCGCGAGTTGATCAGGATCTGCGCCATGGCCTCCTTGGCGGCCGGCGATTCCTCGCGCTCGTAGGCGGCGGCAAGGTTCTTGATGTAGTCGACCGGGTGGTAATAGGAGATGTACTGCAGGGCGTCGGCAATGGACTGGATCAGGTCTTCCTGCTTGATCGAAACCGGCAGGCTGGGGTCGCGGGTGGGGTTGGACTGGCTCACAGCGGGCTAAACCTGGCTAGCGGTGGGTAACCGCGCAATTCTACTCCTCACGCACCCATCACGCCCTCCAATCGAGCGATTGCAGCCATAGACCGCCACTATCAACCAGTCGCTGGCCGTGGTTGCGGGCGGCGGCGACAATGCCTGCATGCAGACCTTCATCCTCGTCCTCGACCTGGTCGGAACCTTCGCCTTCGCCCTGAGCGGCGCCACCCTGGGCGTGCGCCGCAAGCTGGACATCTTCGGCGTGCTGGTCCTGTCCTTCGCCGCCGCGGTGGCCGGGGGCATGACCCGCGACGTGCTGATCGGCGCCACCCCGGTGGCCGCGATCAGCGACTGGCGCTATCCCGCCACCACCCTGGTGGCGGGCGTCGTCACCTTCTACTGGGCGCCGCTGATCGAGCGATTGCAGTATCCGGTGCGGATGTTCGACGCGATGGGCCTGGCGCTGTTCGCGGTGACCGGCACGGAAAAGGCGCTGGCCCACGGCATCGACCCGCCGATGGCGGCCGCGCTGGGCATGCTCTCGGGCATCGGCGGCGGCATTGCCCGCGACGTGCTGATGGCACGGGTACCGCTGGTGCTGCAGGCCGAGCTGTACGCCGTGGCCGCGCTGGCCGGGGCGGCCGTGGTGGCCGGGGGCGCGTGGCTGCACCTGCCGGCCGTGGTCTGCACGGTGGGCGGTGCGCTGCTGTGCTTCGGCCTGCGGGTGATGGCGATGAAGTACGGTTGGCACCTGCCGGTGGCGCTGCAGTCCAACGAGCCACCGCCGCCGGAAGGCCCGCTGCGTTGACCACCATCCTCTCACCGGGCCGGCGCTAGCCTTCAGGCGACCGCCACCTCACCCAGCCATGCCCAGCCGCCCAGGTCCCGCCCCCGCCCAATCCAGCCCCAGCCTGCGCGAGCGCTTCCGGGCGATGCGCAACGTGCCGCCGTTCCTGCGGATGATCTGGAAGACCAGTCCCGGACTGACCCTGCTCAGCCTCGGCCTGCGCCTGATCCGCTCGCTGCTGCCGCTGGCGATGCTGTACGTCGGCAAGCTGATCATCGACGAGGCGGTGCGGCTGGCCGGCCTGCCGGGCACCTTCCCGCCGCTGGAACAGGCGATTTCCAGCGGCCTGCTGTCGCCCCTGCTCGGCCTGCTGGCACTGGAGCTGGGCCTGGCCGTGGCCGCCGACCTGCTCGGCCGGCTGGTCAGCTACGCCGATGGCCTGCTGTCGGAGCTGTTCACCAATGCCAGCTCGATCCGGCTGATGGAGCATGCTGCCGAGCTGGACCTGGAGGACTTCGAGGACGCCGACGTCCAGGACAAGCTGGACCGCGCGCGGCGCCAGACCATGGGCCGCATGAACCTGATGAGCCAGCTGTTTGGCCAGGTGCAGGACGCGATCACCGTGGCCAGCCTGGCCGTCGGTCTGGTGGTGTACGCCCCGTGGCTGATCGTGCTGCTGGCCGTGGCCCTGGTGCCGGCCTTCATCGGCGAGTCGCACTTCAACGCGCTGGGCTATTCGCTCAACTTCCAGTGGACGCCCGAGCGCCGCCAGCTCGAATACCTGCGCCAGACCGGTGCCAGCGTCGAGAGCGCCAAGGAGGTGAAGATCTTCAACCTCCATCCGTTCCTGATCGAGCGCTACCGCACGCTGGCAACGAAGTTCTACCTGGCCAACCGCTCGCTGGCCCGCCGGCGCGCAGCCTGGGGCACCCTGCTGGCCGCGCTCGGCACGCTGGGCTACTACGCCGCCTACGCCTACATCGCCTGGCGCACGGTGCGCGGTGATTTCTCCATCGGCGACCTGACCTTCCTGGCCGGCAGCTTCCAGCGCCTGCGCCAGCTCCTCGAGGGTCTGCTGGTCGGGTTCTCGCAGGTCGCCAGCCAGGCGCTGTACCTGGACGACCTGTTCTCCTTCTTCGCCATCGAGCCGGAGATCCACAGCCCGGCCAACCCGCTGCCGGTCCCCCGCCCGATCCGCCAGGGCTTCGTGTTCGAGGACGTGGGCTTCCGCTATCCCGACGCCGAGCGCTGGGCCGTGCGCCACCTCAGCTTCGAGCTGCATGCCGGCGAGGTGCTGGCCCTGGTCGGCGAGAACGGCGCCGGCAAGACCACCCTGGTCAAGCTGCTGGCCCGGCTCTACGACCCGGACGAGGGCCGTATCCTGCTCGATGGCCGCGACTTGCGCGACTACGACCTGGACGACCTGCGCGCCAACATGGGCGTGATCTTCCAGGACTTCGTGCGCTACCACCTGACCGCCGGGGAGAACATCGGCGTCGGCCTGGTCGAGGCAATGGACGACCAGGCGCGCATCCGCGAGGCTGCGCGCCGGGCGATGGCCGACGAGGTGATCGGATCACTGCCCGGCGGCTATGACCAGCTGATCGGGCGCCGCTTCAAGACCGGCGTGGACCTTTCCGGTGGCCAGTGGCAGAAGATCGCCATTGCCCGCGCCTACATGCGCGATGCGCAGGTGATGATCCTCGACGAGCCCACTGCCGCGCTGGATGCACGCAGCGAGTTCGAGGTGTTCCAGCGCTTCAAGGAGCTGTCGGACAACCGGACCGCAGTGCTGATCTCGCACCGTTTCTCCTCGGTGCGCATGGCCGACCGCATCCTGGTGCTGGAACAGGGCCGGATCGAAGCCAGCGGTACCCACGAGGAACTGATGGCCGCCGGCGGCCGCTATGCCGAGCTGTTTGAACTGCAGGCGGCGGGCTATCGCTGAGGCGGCACACGCAATGCGATTCACTCTCAAACAGGGCCGGTCAGCTAGAATGTGACGGTCCATTCCCCCATACGAACCACGGCATGTCTTCTGCTTTTGGCGCCGAAACGGTGCTCGAGGTCCGCCACTGGACCGACGCGTACTTCAGCTTCACCACCACCCGTGACAGCGGTTTCCGCTTCGAGAACGGCCAGTTCGTGATGATCGGCCTGGAGACGGAGGCCCGCCCGCTGCTGCGCGCCTATTCCATCGCCAGCGCCAACTGGGAGGAGAACCTGGAGTTCTTCAGCATCAAGGTCCAGGACGGCCCGCTGACCTCGCGCCTGCAGCACATCAAGCCCGGCGACAAGGTGCTGGTCGGCAAGAAGCCCACCGGTACCCTGCTGATTTCCGACCTGCACCCGGGCAGGCACCTGTATCTGCTGGGTACCGGCACCGGCCTGGCGCCGTGGCTGTCGGTCATCAAGGACCCGGAAACCTACGAGCGCTTCGACAAGGTGATCCTCACGCATGGCGTGCGCTTCGAGAAGGACCTTGCCTACCGCGAGTACTTCGAGAAGGAACTGCCGCAGCACGAGTTCCTCGGCGAGATGATCCGCGACAAGCTGCTGTACTACCCGGCGGTCACCCGCGAACCGTTCCCGAACCAGGGCCGCCTGACCACCCTGCTGGAAACCGGGGAGATGCAGCGCACCCTCGGCCTGTCCGAACTCAACCCGGAGAATGACCGCGCCATGATCTGCGGCAGCCCGCAGATGCTGGCCGACCTGCGCAGCGTGCTGGACGCACGCGGCTTCCAGGTGTCCTCCCGCATTGGCCAGCCCGGCCACTACGTGTTCGAGCGCGCCTTCGTCGAGAAATAAGCGCGCCGTATTCCGCATACGACGGGTCGGCCCTTGCGGGCCGGCCCGTCCTGTTTTCAGCCCAGAACGCGCTCGATGTCGGCCCGCAGGGCCTCGGGCCCGGTACTGGGCGCATAACGCGCCACCACGGTTCCGTCGGGACCGACCAGGAACTTGGTGAAGTTCCACTTGATCCGCGCGCTGCCGAGCACGCCGCGCTTCTCGCGCTGCAACCATTGCCACAGCGGATCGGCGTTGGCGCCATTGACCTCGATCTTGCGCGACAGCGGGAAGTCCACCCCGTAGTCCAGCGCGCAGAACGCCATGATCGCATCGTCCCCACCCGGCTCCTGCTGGCCGAACTGGTTGCAGGGAAAGCCGATGACGACCAGGCCGCGCTCGCGGTACTGCTGCCACAGCGCCTGCAATCCGGCGTACTACGGGGTGAAGCCACAACGCGAGGCCACGTTGACAAGCAGCATGGCCTGGCCGCGATGGGCTGACAGCGGATGCTGCACGCTGGCACCGTTGTGGTAACTGAATTCGTAGATCCGGCTCATGGCACCTCCAGATGGCCGCCGAGCATAAGCCACCCTGCCCTCCCTGCCCTCCCGGCGCGCCGCCCGGCCGGAATCGACGGCCTGCGGAAGCGGCGCGCTGTCGCGTGCCTTTCGTCACACGCGGTCCTACGGCCGCTTCAGGTAGCCTTCGGAGGTTCTGTCCACCAAGGAGTCTGCCTTGACCACCCGCCTTGCCCTTGCCCTGGCCGTCGCCCTCGGCGCGACCGCGCCCGCCTTCGCCAACCCGGTTGCCGCCGCGGCCGCCCCTGCCGCCACACCGGCCTCGGCCAACCCGTTCTTCAGCGAGAGCCCGCTGCCGCTGCACTACCCCCAGTTCGACAAGATCCAGGACAGCGACTTCGCCCCGGCCTTCGACGCCGGCATGAAGCAGCAGATGGAGGAAGTCGAGGCGATCGCCAACAACAAGGCCAAGCCGACCTTCGAGAACACCATCATCGCGATGGAGAAGAGCGGCGCCATCCTCGACCGCGCCACCACCGTGTTCTTCTCGCTCAGCGGCGCCGACACCAACGACGCCCGCAAGAAGCTGCAGGCCGAGTACTCGGCCAAGTTCGCCGCCCACAGCGATGCCATCAACCTCAACGGGGAGCTGTTCAAGCGCGTGGAGACCCTCTACAACAGCCGTGACAAGCTGGGCCTGGACGCCGAAGGCGTGCGTCTGGTCGAGCGTTATTACGACAACCTGGTCCGCGCAGGCGCCAAGCTCTCCGACGCGGACAAGGCGAAGATGAAGGCGATGAACGCCGAGCTGGCCGAGCTGGGCACCAAGTTCAGCCAGAACGTGCTGGCCGAGGTCAATGCGTCCTACATCGTGGTCGACGACGCCAAGGACCTGGACGGCCTGTCGGCCGAGCAGATCGCTGCCGCCGCTGAAGCCGCCAAGGCGCGCAACTTGGACGGCAAGTACGTCATCGCCCTGCTCAACACCACCGGCCAGCCGGCGCTGACCAACCTGACCAACCGCGACCTGCGCAGGAAGATCTACGAAGCCTCGATCAGCCGCGGCTCCAAGGGTGGCGAGTACGACAACACCGCGCTGGTGTCGCGCATCATGAAGCTGCGTGCCGAGAAGGCCGCGCTGATGGGCCACCCGAACTTCGCGTCCTACGGCCTGGGCAACCAGACCGCCAAGACCCCCGAAGCGGTCAACGGGATGCTGGGCCAGCTGGCCCCGGCCGCCGTGGCCAACGCCAAGCGCGAAGCCGCCGACCTGCAGGCGATGATCGATGCCGAGCAGAAGGCCGCCGGCAAGCCGACCTTCAAGCTCGAGCCGTGGGACTGGGCCTTCTACAGCGAGAAGGTGCGCCAGGCCAAGTACAACTTCGACGAGTCGCAGCTCAAGCCGTACTTCGAGATGAAGTCGGTGCTGGAAGACGGCGTGTTCTTCGCCGCCGGCAAGGAATTCGGCCTGAGCTTCAAGCAGCGCATCGACCTGCCGGTCTACCACCCGGACGTGACCGTCTACGACGTGTTCAACGAGGACGGCAGCCAGCTGGCGATCTTCATCTTCGACCCGTATGCCCGCGCTTCCAAGCGTGGTGGTGCGTGGATGAACTCCTACGTCAGCCAGTCCGAGCTGACCGGCGACCTGCCGGTGGTGGCCAACCACCTCAACATCCCCAAGCCGCCGGCCGGCCAGCCGACCCTGCTGACCTGGGACGAGGTGACCACCACCTTCCACGAGTTTGGCCACGCCCTGCATGGCATGTTCTCCAACGTGAAGTACCCGACGTTCTCGGGCACCTCGGTGCCGCGTGACTTCGTGGAATTCCCGTCGCAGGTCAACGAGATGTGGGCCGACGAGCCGACCATCCTGGCCAACTACGCCAAGCACTACCAGACCGGTGCGGCGATGCCGCAGGCGCTGCTGGACAAGGTCATCGCCGCGGCCAAGTTCAACCAGGGCTTCATGACCACCGAGTACCTGGGCGCGGCCCTGCTCGACCAGCGCTGGCACCAGATCAGTGCCGACCAGGTGCCCGAAGCCAAGGACGTACTGGCGTTCGAGCGCAAGGCGCTGGAAGACTCGGGCATCTACTACGCCCCGGTGCCGCCGCGTTACCGCACCACCTACTTCAGCCACATCATGGGCGGCTACTCGGCCGGTTACTACGCCTACATCTGGTCCGAGGTGCTGGACGCCAACACCCAGAAGTGGTTCCGCGACAACGGCGGGTTGAGCCGTGCCAACGGCGACCGCTTCCGCCAGACCCTGCTGTCGCGCGGCGGCAGCGTCGACGCCATGCAGCTGTTCCGTGATTTCGCCGGCCACGAGCCGCAGATCGAACCGCTGCTGGAGAAGCGTGGGCTGACCGGCGCCGGCAACTAAGCGCCAGCCCTCCACGAAACGAAGACCGCCCGGCATGCCGGGCGGTCTTTTTTTTGCCGTCCAGGCTCAGCGCGGGGCGATGTAGCCGCCGGGCACGCCGCGCGGCGACAGCACCAGCTGCCAGAGCTGGGCGCGGCGGCTGCGGAAGGTCGCCATCGAGCCGGCCAGGTAGAAGCGCCACATGCGGCGGAAGCGCTCGTCATAGCGCTCGCCATCCAGCCGGCCCCAGGCCGCCTCGATGTTGTCGCGCCATGCCTGCAGGGTCAGGTCGTAGTCGGTGCCGAAGTTGTGCCAGTCCTCCAGCACGAACAGGCCCTCGCTGGCGGTGGCGATCTGCGCAACCGACGGCAGCATCGAGTTGGGGAAGATGTAGCGCGCGATCCACGGGTCGGTGCGGTGGCGCGAGACATTGGTCCCGATGGTGTGCAGCAGGAACAGGCCGTCATCGGCCATGCAGCGGCGCGCCATCTCGAAGTACGCGCGGTAGTTCTTGTCGCCGACGTGCTCGAACATACCCACCGACAGGATGGCGTCGAAGCGCTCGTCCACCTCGCGGTAATCCTGCAGCCGGATCTCCACCGGCAGCCCGGCGCACAGCTGTCGCGCGTATCCGGCCTGCTCGGCGGAAATGGTGACGCCCACGCCTTCCACGCCATAGCGCTCGGCGGCGAACTTCAGCGCCTCGCCCCAGCCACAACCGATGTCGAGGATGCGCTGGCCCGGACGCAACTGCAGCTTTCGGCAGATCAGGTCGAGCTTGGCTTCCTGCGCCGCGTCCAGGTCGCTGGCCTGCGGCCAGTATCCGCAGCTGTAGACCATGCGCTGGCCGAGCATGGCCTGGTAGAGGTCGTTGCCGAGGTCATAGTGGCGCCGTCCCACCTCGAAGCTGCCGCTGCCGGTCTGCAGGTTGAACAACCGCGCCTTGACGGCATCGACCACGTCCCCAAGTCCATGCACACGCTGGTCGATGCGTGCGTGCATCAGCTGGTGGAGGAAGGCGTCCAGTTCGACCGCATCCCACAGCCATCCATGTAGCTTTCGCCCAGGCCCAGAGAGCCCTGGGCCAGTACCCGTCCGTAAAAATGTGGATCGTGTACGACGATATCCTGCGGCCGGCTGCCACCTACGGTGACATCGGCCTCCCCCAGCAAGGCAACCACGCGTCGCTGCAGCCCCAGGTCCACGTCCCCTCCTGCGTTTTCATCGCGTCAGCGCGCCGCAAAGAGCTCCCGGTATTCGGGTGCCACGTAGGGCAACAACACAGCCGCCGGCACGTCCACGGTCTGCGTGCCGTCGGAGTATGGCCCGACCTGGTAGGGAGGGAAAACAAAGCGGATCGCGCTGATGCGCCCGTCGGCACCCAGCAGCGGCTGGAACTGGGAGAAGTTGGCGGCCTCGGCGGCGGTGCCTTCCTCGATCATGCGGCTGGCCTCGCGCACCATCTCGCGCTGGCCGGTCTCGTCCAGTCCCTCGGCGCGGGCCCGCTGGGCCACGTCCTGGCGCAGATGCTCGGCGATGTACTCACCCACCCCCTGCCAGCCTTCCGCATCGGGGATCAGGCGTTCGGCCCGCAGCATCTCCTCGCTCTGCGGCAGCCACACGAACCGGGCCACCAGCGGCTCGCCATGGGCGCCCCCGGTGTAGCGGCTGCCATCGGCGGTGGCGGCCACGATCCGCGCGCTGTCCACCGGCAGCTCGAAGCTCAGCGACAATTCGTAGGGCGCGGTCGGGCTGTCGTTGCCCAGCGATTCCAGCGACTGCAGCAGTTCGGCCCTGGCCGCCTCGGCGTAGGCCACCAGTTCGCGGGCCAGGCCCGGATACTTGGCCGCCGCCGGCGGGTAACTGATGCCGATGATGTAGCGCGAGTTGGTCTCGATCACGTCGTCGAGCCGCGGCGGCCGATCAGCACCGGTCGCTGCCTCCGGAGCCGGGGCCGTGTCCGGGCTTCCGGCCGCCACCGGCTCTGCATCGCGCTTGCAGCCGGCCAGCACCAGTACCGCCAGCATCCCTACCCACAATCCCTGCCTTGCCATTTCCTGCTCCCTGTTCCCCTGTGCCGTGCGCGGCCGCAGCCTCGCCGGAGTTGTCCGATTACCGTTCCACCAGATCCGCGTATTCGCCGTGACGCTGGACGAAAGCCGCCGCATAAGCGCACTCCGGCACCACCTTGAGGTGCTGCGCCCGGGCGTATTCCAACGCCGCCCGGGTCAGCGCCCCGGCCACGCCCCGACCTTCGATCGCCGCCGGCACCCGGGTGTGGGTGATCGTCAGGCGCCCTGCCTGCTTTCCGTACTCGAGCACGGCCTGCTCGCCCTCGACCCGGGCAATGAACCGGGACTGGCGGGGCTCGTGTTCGATGTGGGAAACGGCTGGAATGGTCATGGCGTAGTCGCTGGAGTCGGGCGCAGTGTGCGGAGCGCCCGGCATTGGCCGCGTGAAGCCGGGCGCTGACGCAAGGCGACGCGCAGCGTCACTTGGTGCCGCCGGGGCCCGGGTTCAATGGGCAATACATCTGCGCACGCAGGCAGGAAAAGTTGGCATGAGGTTTGCGTGACCGTTCAGGAGTCCCGCATTCCCGGAGCGACGCCATGACCCACATCGACCACGCCCATCCCGCCACCGACCACGACGCCTCCCTGCTGGAAGGCCTGTTCCAGCTGGCGATCTCCGGCGACACCGACGGCTACGAGTTCAAGCAGATCGACAGCGAGGTCTACTCGCGCCTGCTCGACACCTACACCACTGGCCAGGCCAGCCGCTTCAGCAACGCCTTCGCGGCCTGAACTGCGCGGTTCCGGCCTTGCGCCGGAACCTGATGGAAGGGGACGGCGCAAGGCCGGCCCCGGGCGGACACCGTCCGCCGGCAGGCTCAGAGCCCGAAGCGCGGGTTCATCAGCTCCTGCATGAAGATCTGCAGCACCCTCGGTTCCATCATCACCATGAAGAGCACGCCGAACGCGGCACCGGCCAGGTGCGCGCTGTGGTTGATGCGGTCACCGCCACGGCGGTCCATCCAGATGCTGTAGCCGACGTAGAACACGGCGTACAGGATGGCCGGCGCCGGGATGAAGAACACGAAGATCAGCGACCACGGCGAAACCAGGATGAAGGCGAACAGCACCGCCGACACTGCGCCGGACGCGCCCAGGCTGAGGTAGTTCGGGTTCTTCTGGTTGCGCAGGTAGCTGGGCAGGATCGAGACCACCAGGGCGGCCAGGTAGAACGCCGGATAGGTCAGCAGGCTGCCGGTGACCTGCACCATGATCCGCTCGATCAGCCGACCGAAGAAGTACAGCGTGATCATGTTGAACAGCAGGTGCGCGAAGTCGGCATGGATGAAGCCGTAGGTCACCAGCCGGTCGTACTGGCGGTGCCGGTCGATGGCCGGCGGCCACAGGATCAGGCGGTCGGCCAGCTTGCGGTTGTTGAACGCCATCCACGACACCAGGCCGGTGATGGCGATCAGGATCCAGGTCACGGGCGATTCCATGCTCAGGCCACCGCGCGGTAGTTGTCGACCATGCGATAGCGCTTGGCGTACAGGCCAAAGGCCAGGGCCGCCACGAACGCAAAGCCGGCAAAGAAGAACATCAGGAACGCCGCCTCGCTCAAACCGGTACTGGCGATCTTCTCGGTGACCGTGCCGTTGCGCACGGCCGCGTTGGACAGCAGCACCCACAGGTTGCCGATGGTGGTGGTCAGGTTCCAGAAACTCATCACCACGCCCTTCATCGCCTGCGGCGCCTGGCTGTAGGCAAACTCAAGGCCGGTGGCGGAGACCAGCACCTCGCCGAAGGTCAGCAACGCATACGGCAGGATCTGCCAGAAGATGGACATGGCATTGCCCCCATCCATCACCACCTGGATGCCACCGACGACGATCCACGCCAGGCCGGAGAAGGCGATGCCGGCGGTCATGCGCCGCAGCGCGGTCGGCTCCCAGCCCCGTCGGCACAGCCACGGGTACAGCACCAGGTTGTTGAACGGGATCAGGATCATCACCAGCGCCGGGTTCAGCGCCTGCATCTGCGAGGCGGTGAACCACGAGGGCATGGACATCTGCTGGCCCTGCAGCACCCAGGTCGAGGCCTTCTGGTCGAACAGCGAGAAGAACGGGGTGGTCAGGGCGAAGATCACCAGCACCTTGAGCACCGAGCGCACGCCTTCCACCGCCTCCTCCGGATGCACGCCGCGGGCGCGGTCGAGCTGCATCATGGTGCCGCCGCCGAGGCCGGCCAGCACCAGCACCAGCGCGATGCACAGGCAGATCACGATGCCCAGCTGCGGCACCAGGGCCATCGAGGCCACCGCCGCGACGATGCCGGCGACCGCCATCCACAGGCCGGGACGGCCCTGCCCCGGGCGCTGCGCCAGCAGCGCGGTGCGCACTACGTTGCCGAACGAGTCGGGATCCTTCGGCGGCAGCGGCACCAGCACGTACTTCCTGCGCCCCAGCCAGAACACGAAGGTGGCAATGAACATCAGGATGCCGGGGATGCCAAACGCCCAGGCCGGGCCTAGGTTCTTCAGCGCCAGCGGGATCAGCAGCGAGGCAAACAGCGAGCCGAAGTTGATGATCCAGTAGAAAGCGTCGAAGACGATCCTGGCCAGGTGCTTGTTCGACTGGTCGAACTGGTCGCCCATGAACGAGGCCACCAGCGGCTTGATGCCGCCGGCGCCCAGCGCGATCAGGCCCAGGCCAAGGAAGAAGCCCTGGCGGCTGTCCTCGAAGATCGCCAGACAGGCGTGGCCGGCGCAGTAGACCAGCGAGAACCAGAGGATGGTGTGGTACTTGCCGAAGAACTTGTCGGCCAGCCAGCCACCGAGCAGCGGGAAGAAATACACGCCGATCATGAAGCTGTGCATGATGTCCTTGGCTTCGCCGGCGCGGGCGGAGTCGGTCACCTCCTGCAGGATCAGCGAGGTGATCAGGAACTGCACCAGGATGTTGCGCATCCCGTAGAAGCTGAAGCGTTCGCAGGCTTCGTTGCCGATGATGTAGGGAATCTGGCGGGGCATCCTTGCCTGGTTGGGTGCGCTCGCGGCCCCGGCGGTGTTCGTCATCTTGATGGCGATCCTGTCGTACAAAGGGGGAAAGACTACCGCATCCGGGCACCGCAGCCCTCCCTGCCGGCCGTCGGGCCGGTTGCGCCGCCGGCTCCACCCGCTCGGCCCCATCCACGCCTCCTCGACAGGGGGCTACCTAGACTGCGGTCATGTCCGTGGCCAGAAGACACCCGCTGTTGCGCTGGGGATGGGTGGTGCTGCTGTTGCCGATGCTTCCGGTCGTGCATTCCGGGAACCTGCCTACGCCCCCTGCTCCACCCGCCCCCACGGCCAGCCTGCGGGTCGCCAGCCTGCGCCTGCCCGCCGACCCGCAGCAGTGGCTGGACCGGCGCGAGGAGGTCCGCGAACTGCTGGACCAGCTCCAGCCCGACGTGATCGCTGCCCAGGAGCTGCTGCAGACCCCCGACCGGCTCAATCCCGCCTGCTGGCTGGCCAAGCGCCTGCGCTACAGTTGCGACTTCGTCACCGCCGACCCGCCCAGCCATCCGCGGCGGCGCGGCAACGCCATCCTCAGCCGCATCCCGGTGATCGAGGACGGGGTGACCCTGCTGCACCCGCCAGACGAGTTCAGTGCCGCCGGGATGCTGCGCGTGCAGGCAGGTGCCGAGACGGTCAACGTCTATGTCGCCCGCCTGCCTCCGGGCGCTGAAGCAGGAGAGCGCCGCGCCCACCAGACCAAGGACCTGATGGCATGGATCCGCGCCACCGACGGCGGCTTTCCCTCGGTGATCGCCGGCGACTTCAGTACCCGGGCGAGGGAACTGGAAAGCCGCCTGCCGGGCTTCCGCTCCAGTCGCCACGCTGCGGCGGACAGCGCGCGCCTGCCACTGGCCCAGGGCGTGCTCTACCAGCCCGATCGCTTTCCCGCAGTTGCGCTGGAGATGATCGAACTGCCTGCCAGCGCAACCGGCCCGGCACTGCCACTGGGGGTACTGATGACCCTACAGCTGGCGCAGAAGGTCGCGGCCTCGCCCTGACGGACAAAAAGAAGCCGGGCAATGCCCGGCTTCCTCGTACTGCACTGTGATCGAACCGATCAGGCAATGGCAGCCTGGTACCGGCGCTCGACCTCGTTCCAGTCGACGACGTTGAAGAAGGCGCCGATGTATTCCGGGCGACGGTTCTGGTACTTCAGGTAGTAGGCATGTTCCCACACGTCCAGGCCCAGGATCGGGGTGTTGCCTTCCATCAGCGGGCTGTCCTGGTTGGCGGTCGACTCGACCACCACCTTCTTGTCCGGGGTCACGCTCAACCACGCCCAGCCGCTGCCGAAACGGGTCAGCGCCGCCTTGGTGAAGGCGTCCTTGAACTTCTCGAAGCCACCCAGGTCGGTCTCGATGGCCTTGGCCACGCCGCCGGTGGGCTCGCCGCCGCCATTGGGCGACATCACGGTCCAGAACAGGCTGTGGTTGGCATGGCCGCCGCCGTTGTTGCGCACCGGGCCCTGCAGGTTCTCCGGCAGCGACTTCAGCCTGGACACCAGTTCGTCGACCGGCAGGTCGGCGTACTCGGTGCCTTCCAGCGCGGCGTTGACGTTGTTGATGTAGGTCTGGTGGTGCTTGGTGTGATGGATTTCCATCGTGGCCGCGTCGATGTGCGGCTCAAGTGCGTCGTAGGCGTAGGACAGCTTGGGCAGGGTGTAGGCCATGAGGATCTCCTGGTGGTCCGATCGCCCGGCGGAATCCGGGCGTTGCAACCATCAATGGTAGGGACGGCAACTGAAGTTACCAAGGGCGATGTAAAGGAAAGTTCGTCCCGTCGGCATCGCCGAGGCACCAACCGGGACCGGGACACCACTCCCGTTCAAGCAGCCCTGGCCTGCGCGGTGATAATCAGGGGCTTGACCCGTTGGAACCGTTGTCCATGCGCAGACCCTTGTTGCTGTTGTTTGCCGCCGTCCTGCTGGCCGCTGGCCTGTGGGGCATCAACGAGCTGCAGCGCCCACCCGCACCGCAGTTTGCCCCTGCCCTTTCGCAGGGAACTGCCGCCGTGGAGGCTGCACCGGCTGCAGCGCCGACGGCCACCGCCCGCGACACGCTGCCTGCCTTCCTGCCGGCCGAGGCGCGCCAGACCATCACCCTGATCAAGCGCGGCGGGCCGTTCCCGCACCGCCAGGACGGCAGCGTTTTCGGCAACCGCGAGCAGCGCCTGCCGCAGCGCCCGCGCGGCTATTACCGCGAATACACGGTGGAAACGCCGGGGCTGTCGCACCGCGGCGCACGCCGCATCGTCACCGGTGGCCAGCCGCCGGATGTCTGGTACTACACCGATGACCATTACGACACCTTCCGCAGCTTCAAGGTCCCGGGGAGCGTGCAATGACCGATAGCGGCTTCGACATGGGCCTGGATGATCCGCAGCGCGCCGGCGTCTACGCCATTGGCGATGGTGATGCCGGCGGACTGGCGGCGATGGCGCGCGATGCCGGGCTGCGCGTGGTCCGCATCGACCTGGGCGGCTGCCAGGACAAGCGCACGCTGTTGGCACGCCTGGCCACCCAGCTGGATTTCCCGGCCGGCACCGGCCGCAACTGGGATGCGTTGAGCGAGAACCTGCGCGACCTGTCCTGGCTGCCCGGCCGAGGCTACGCGCTGCTGTTCGAGGATGCCGGCCCGCTGCGCGAGCATGCCGGCACCGACTTCGACACATTGCTGGACGTGCTGCAGGAAGCCTCGGCCAGCTGGGCCGAGGACGACGTGCCGTTCTGGGCATTCCTGGCCCTGCCCGACCTGGGCGTGGCCGACGCCACTCAGGGCTGAGCGAGGAAGCGCAGCAGCCCATCGAGCTGCTGCGCCTGCACCCGGTCCACGACCGGTGCGAACGTGGACAGGTCCTGCGGGGTGTAGCCGCCGACGCGATAGGTCCAGGTGATGCGCGTGCCCTCGCCTTCGGCACGCAGCGTCCATTCGGCCACGCCGTGCAAGCCCATGCCCTGCAGCGGCCCCAGCCCGCCGAGCATGCGCAGGGTGGTGCCGGGGTCGACGAAGCTGACCTGCAGGTGCTGGGCCTGCCGTGCGCCGGCGATCTCGCAGAAGCAGCCACCGGCACGGGCGTCGATGCCCAGTGTCGACGCCGGCCCCCACCAGCTGTGGTCCTTCGGCCACCAGCGGTCGACCTGGCCGGTCATCGCCTGCCACACGCGGTCCCGCGGCGTGGCCACCAAGACGCTGTTCTCGATGCTGAAACCCGAGGCCGAGGAATCCTTGACCTCGGCCTGCGCGGGCACTGCCACGACCAGCGCGGCAAGCATGCCCAGTCGGCAAATACGCATCGCGGACTCCTGCTGCCAGTGATGCCGCCGAGCATGGACGGCATCATCCGGCACGGGCAAGCCCGTCAGCTGTCCAGTTCCTGCCAGCGCGCGTAGGCTGCATCCAGTTCGGCCTGGACCTTGGCCAGCTGCTGGGTGTGGGCGGTCACCTCGGTGCTGGGCCGGCTGAAGAATGCCGGATCGTTCATGGCCGCGGTCATGGCCTCGATCTCCTGCTCCAGCGCTTCGATCCGGCCCGGCAGTTGCTCCAGCTCGCGGGCGTCCTTGAAGCTGAGCTTGCGCTTGGCTGGCGCCGGGGTGGCCGGGGCCGCAGCCGCTGGTGCAGCGGCCGGAACCGCGGTCGCCGAGGCCTTGGCCACTGCGGCGGCGCTGGGCGGCATGGTCGGACGCTGGCGCACCCAGTCGCTGTAGCCGCCGATGTACTCGCCGATGCGGCCGTTGCCTTCCATCACCATGGTCGAGGTCACGACGTTGTCGATGAAGTCACGGTCATGGCTGACCAGCAGCAGCGTGCCGGGGTAATCGGCCAGCAGCTCTTCGAGCAGCTCCAGCGTCTCCACGTCCAGGTCGTTGGTCGGTTCGTCCATCACCAGCAGGTTGGACGGCTGGGCGAACAGCTTGGCCAGCAGCAGGCGGTTGCGCTCGCCGCCGGACAGGCGGGTGATCGGCGCGCGGGCGCGCTCGGGGGTGAACATGAAATCCTGCAGGTAGGCATGCACGTGCTTGCGTTTGCCGTTGATCTCGAGGAAATCCTGGCCCTCGGCCACGTTCTCGATCGCGCTCCAGTCCTCGCGCAGGGTGGCGCGGTACTGGTCGAAATAGGCGATCTGCAGCTTGGTGCCGGTGATGATCTCGCCCTTGTCGGGCTTCAGGTCACCCAGCAGCAGCTTGAGCAACGTGGTCTTGCCGCTGCCGTTGGGACCGATCAGCCCGATGCGGTCGCCACGCATGACCAGCGTGGAAAAGTCACGCACCATCACCCGCTCGCCGAAGGCGAAGGACACGTCCCTGGCCTCGATCACCTTCTTGCCGGAATTCTCGGCGGTGGCGGCCTCCATGCGCACGTTGCCGCCCAGCTCGCGGCGCTGGCTGCGCTCGTTGCGCATCGCCTTGAGCCGACGCACGCGGCCTTCGTCGCGGGTACGGCGGGCCTTGATGCCCTGGCGGATCCACACCTCTTCCTGCGCCAGCAGCTTGTCGAAACGGGCGTTTTCCTGCGCCTGCGCGTTGAGACGTTCCTCGCGGCGGCGCTCGTAGTTGGCCCAGTCGCCCGGCCAGCTGGTGACCTGGCCACGGTCGATCTCGACGATGCGGGTGGCCAGCGCGCGCAGGAAGCGGCGATCGTGGGTGACGAACACCACGCTGCCGTTCCAGCCCTTGAGGAAGGCTTCGAGCCAGTCAATGGCCTCGATGTCCAGGTGGTTGGTCGGCTCGTCCAGCAGCAACACGTCCGGCGAGGACACCAGCGCACGCGCCAGCAGCACGCGGCGCTTCATGCCACCGGACAGCCGGCCGAACTCGGCGTCGCCGTCGAGGTCGAGCTTGGTCAGGGTTTCGGAAACACGCTGGTCCAGCGCCCAGCCATCGGCGGCGTCGATCTTGGTCTGCACCTCGCCCACCGCGTGGGCGTCGTAGTCCTCGGCGTGGCTGAGGCGATGGAACTCGGCCAGCCAGTGGCCGAGGTCGCCCAGGCCATCGGCAACCACGTCGAACACGCTGCCGGCCGCGCCGTGCGGCACTTCCTGCTCGAGCCGGGTCACGCGCACGCCCTGCTGGACGCGCACCTCACCGTCGTCGGGCTTGAGCTCGCCGGCGATCAGTTTCATCAGGGTGGATTTGCCGGCGCCGTTGCGGCCGATCAGGGCAATGCGCTCGCCCGGATCGATCGTCAGTTCGGTCTTTTCCAGCAACAACGGGCCGCCGACGCTGTAGTCGACGTTCTGCAGGGTAATCAGGGGCATCCGGCCATTGTACGGGCTGCGGGTACCGCCCCGCCGGCCGCGGGTGAACGGGCAGCCCCGTTTCCTGCGAAAATCGCGCCATGAACGATTTCAGCTCGCTGGCGCTGTCCCCAGCCCTCGCCCCCGGCATCGATGCCCTGGGATATACCACGATGACCCCGGTCCAGGCCCAGAGCCTGCCGGCCATCCTTGAAGGTCGCGACCTGATCGCACAGGCCCCCACCGGCAGCGGCAAGACCGCCGCTTTCGGCCTGGGCCTGCTCAACCGCGTGGATCCGGCCAACCTGCGCACCCAGGCGCTGGTGCTGTGCCCGACCCGCGAACTGGCCGACCAGGTCGGCAAGCAGCTGCGCAAGCTGGCCACCGGCATCCCCAACCTGAAGCTGATGATCCTCACCGGTGGCACCCCGCTGGGCCCGCAGCTGGCCTCGCTGGAAGCGCATGACCCGGTGGTCGTGGTCGGCACCCCCGGCCGCGTGCAGGAGCTGGCGCGCAAGCGCGCGCTGAATCTCGGCCAGGTCCGCAGCTTCGTGCTGGACGAGGCCGACCGCATGCTGGACATGGGCTTCGAGGAGCCCATCCGCGAGATCGCCGGGCGTACCCACGCCGAGCGACAGACCCTTCTGTTCTCGGCGACCTTCCCCGATGCGATCCGGGAACTGGCCCGGGCGCTGCTCAAGGACCCAGCCGAAGTCACCGTCGAGGGCCAGCACAGTGCCCCGGCGATCAGCCATCTGTTCGGCGAGGTCGAACCGGCCCACCGCCAGAAGGCACTGGCCGGGCTGCTGCTCAAGTACACGCCCGAGTCGGCGGTGGTGTTCTGCAACACCCGCAAGGACGTGGACGAGGTCACCAACTCGCTGCAGCAGTTCGGTTTCTCCGCGCTGGCCCTGCACGGCGACATGGAGCAGCGCGACCGCGAGGAAGTGCTGATCCGCTTCGCCAACCGCAGCTGCAACGTGCTGGTGGCCAGCGACGTGGCCGCGCGCGGGCTGGACGTGGAAGACCTGGCCGCGGTGTTCAACTACGAGCTGCCGACCGACGTGGACACCTACAAGCACCGCGTCGGCCGTACCGGCCGTGCCGGACGCCAGGGCCTGGCCTTCAGCCTGGTCGCCGGGCGCGAGAAGAACCGCGCCGAGGCCGTCGAAACGCTGCTGGGCGAGCCGCTGAACTGGCAGAAGACCCCCTTGGCCACCGCACGTCCGGCGGTGCTGCCGCAGGCGGCGATGTCGACCCTGCGCATCGACGGCGGCAAGACCGACAAGCTGCGCGCCGGCGACATCCTCGGCGCGCTGACCGGCGAGGCCGGGCTGCCGGGCAAGGCGATCGGCAAGATCGACATCTTCCCGACCCGCTCCTACGTGGCGATCAGCCGCGAACAGGCCGGCAAGGCGATCGCGCGGCTGGAAGCGGGCAAGATCAAGGGCCGCCGCTTCCGCGTCCGCAAGATGTAAGCGCGCTCAGCGCGCGATCGAAGCCTCGCCCGCGCGCCGGCGCGAGGCTGCCGTGCTGGAACCGACCACGACCAGCGCGATGCCGATGAACAACGGCGTCGCCGCCGCTTCCAGCCCCTGGTGGGTGGCAGCGACCCAACCGGCATTGAGCGCGGCCAGCAGCCGCGCCGACCGCACCCACGGCGCGCCCGTGCGCAGGGCGCGCCACGCCACGGCCAGTCCCAGCAGCCACGCCACCGCCAAGGGCAGCACCGGCAGTCGCGGCGCGAACTCGTAGACGTTGCAGATCACCGCCCAGGCACTCCAGCCCAGCAGCGTGAAAGCCAGCGCGACCAGGGCCAGCCCGCGCATCATGCAAACACCGCCACGCTCTGGCGACCCAGCATCACCAGCCCGCCGTTCTCGTCCCACACCTGCATCGCCTGCGCCGAATAGCCATCGCGCGCATGCTCGCTGGTCGAGCGCAGCAGGAACCAGTCACCGCGCGGCGCGGGATCGAGCACATCGAAACTCCAGTTGATCGAACTGGCCGGCGCCGGCGTGCGCAGCGCGGTGAACACTGCCGGCGGCAACGCGTCCCCCATCGCCACCAGCGCCAGCAGCGGGTCGACCCCGGCGGCGTCGCGGTGGCGGACCCAGATCATCAGCTCCGGATGCTCGGCGCCGGACAGCGGCATCGCGCCCCCGGCCGGGCGGATCTGGAAGTGCCCGGTGAAGGCCGGCGCGAACGGAGCGCGCGTCATGTCGAATTCCGGGCACGCCGACCACGCGGCAACGACCGGACGCTCGACGCAGCTGTGCGTGACGCTGCTGTCGCGGGCCTGCGCGAACACCAGCGCCAGCCGCACCGCGAGCCCGGTCCCGGCATGCACATCCACCCCCATCGTCACCACCGACGAGCCGGCGCGCAGCAACTGCGGACGGAACGCCAGCCGGCCGGTGGCCGGACCAATGAAGCTGACCTGGGCCGAGCGCAGCGGCGGCAACGGGGCCTCGCTGGCTGCGCCTGCAGCCGCCACCGCCAGCGCGGTGCTGATGCCGCCATAGGCGGTACGGCCCTGCTGCCAGGAGGCAGGCATCTCCAGCCCGGTGGCAGGATCAAACGAGGAAAGCAGCTGGCT
This sequence comes from Stenotrophomonas sp. Marseille-Q4652, assembly GCF_916618915.1. Lineage (NCBI taxonomy): Bacteria > Pseudomonadati > Pseudomonadota > Gammaproteobacteria > Lysobacterales > Lysobacteraceae > Stenotrophomonas > Stenotrophomonas sp. Marseille-Q4652. The sequence continues at coordinate 685,123 of NZ_CAKAKE010000001.1, read as the reverse complement.
CAGGCTCGGCATCGGATCAGGTTCTCGGCAACGGGCTGCGCGATCCTCCCATGCCGAGGCCCGGCGTGGTCAATAGCGCAGGGTCGAATGCAGCGGCACGTTGGCCGGCCAGCGCTCACGGCCAGGAATACCGGTCAGCTCCACCAGAACCGCCGCACCGACCACCGCGACCTGCAGCTGCTGCGCCAGCGCCAGCGCGGCCAGCAGGGTGCCGCCGGTGGCCAGCACGTCATCGACGATCAGCACCCGCGCGCCGGGCGGCAGCGCATCGGCATGCACTTCCACGCAGTCGGCGCCGTATTCCAGCGAATACGGTTGGCGCAGCGTCGCGCCGGGCAGCTTGCCGGGCTTGCGCACCGGCACGAAGCCCACGCCCAGGTGCAGTGCCAGCGGCGCACCGAGAATGAAGCCACGGGGCTCCACGCCCATCACCGCGTCCAACCGCGCATCGCGCCACGGCTGGGCCATGGCCTGGACCGCAGCGGCGAAGTCGGCCGCGTTGGCCAGCAGCGGCATGATGTCCTTGAACAGGATGCCGGGCCTGGGGAAGTCGGGCACGTCGCGGATGCGGGACGCCCAGGCAGGCGACGCGGAAAGGATGTGGGCGGGAGCAGAAGGTGTAGTCATGAATGCTGTTGGGATCCGCAAGAAGAAGACAGGGGCAGCCAAGCCGGCTCAGGAACTGCAGGACAACATCGAGCAGCCGGCCCTGTCGCGCGCCCAATCCGGGCGCCGGCCGGCGAAATGCCCGCGGCCGGGCTGCTCGTCGTAGGGGCGGCGCATCACCTCGAGCAGCTCATCAATCCCGCCGGTGTCACCCTGCTCGGCGCGGTCGATCGCTTCCTGTGCCAGCCAGTTGCGCAGCACAAAGCGCGGGTTCGCCAGGCGCATTCGCTCACGACGCCCGGCCGCCGGCAGCGGCTCGGCCTGCAGAAGGCGGGCGTGTTCACCGAGCCATTGCAGCAGGTCCTGCTCCACCGCGTTGCGGCGTGCCGGCGTGTAGAACGCCGCCTCCACGCAGGCCAGCGACGGCTGCAGCGGGTTCAAGTCCATCAGCCCGCGGAAGGTCAGGGTCATGTCCATTTCGCCGCGATGCATGAGCTGCTGCAGGCGGCGGAAGTGGGCCATGCCGGCGTCATCGCAATGGGACAGGCCCAGCTTGGCCGCCGCGTGCCCGCGCTCCTGCCGAGCGTAAGTGTCCTGGAACCGCTCCAGCCCGGCCTGCAGCGGCGCGACGTCGGCAAACAGCGTTGAGAGCGCCTGCGCAAGCCGCACCAGGTTCCAGTACGCGACCTGCGGCTGGGTGCCAAAGCGATAGCGCCGGCCCTGCGCGTCGGTGGTGTTGGGCGTCCAGTCCGGGTCGTAGTCATCGATCCATCCGTAGGGGCCGTAGTCGATGGTCAGGCCGAGGATGGACATGTTGTCGGTGTTCATCACCCCGTGCACGAAGCCGACCCGCATCCAGTGCGCCACCATCACCGCGGTGCGCTCGCATACCTCGGCAAACCAGTCGGCGTACAGCGCCTCGCCCTGCCCCGCCAGTTCCGGGAAGTCACGGCGGATGCAGAAGTCGGCCAGCTGCCGCAGCAGGTCCAGCTCACCGCGCGATGCCGGAAGCTCGAAGCTGCCGAAACGGATGAAGGACGGGGCTACCCGGCACACGACCGCCCCCGGCTCGGGTCGTGGATGGCCGTCATAGAACATGTCGCGCACCACCGCCTCGCCAGTGCCGACCAGGCTCAGGGCGCGCGTGGTCGGCACGCCCAGGTGATGCATGGCCTCGCTGCACAGGAACTCGCGGATCGACGAGCGCAGCACGGCGCGACCATCGGCGCCGCGCGAGTACGGCGTGGGCCCGGCGCCCTTGAGCTGCAGTTCCCAGCGCCGGCCATCGGGAGCCAGCAGCTCGCCCAGCGAGATCGCGCGGCCATCACCCAGCTGCCCGGCCCAGTTGCCGAACTGGTGGCCGCCGTAATTGGCGGCCCATGGCTGCATGCCCGGATACAGGGCATTGCCGCCGAACACCCGGGCAAATCCTTCCGACGCCACCGTAGCCGCATCCAGGCCCAGCAGGGCCGCGACCTCGGGCGAATGTGCCAGCAGGGTCGGTGCGGTCACCGGCGTCGGCTCGACGGCCGACCACAGTGCATCGCGTACTTCCCGCCGGCGCGGGCCCGATTCCGGGTCGCCCGGCAGTTCACGGACGAAGCGGTTGTCGAAGTGCAGTTCAGTCATTGCCACAGGATAGGCCCCCTGCACTTAATCACGCGGTGCCGGGCGGCTTGCGGCCCGACGGCAGCATGGGCTCGCCGCCCTTCTGCACGGCGCGCTGGAAGGCCGGCCGCTCGCCGATGCGCTGCAGGAAGCCGCGCAGGTTCGGGTACTGCTCGAGGCCGGCGTAACGGACCGCGGCCGCCTGCACCGGGTAACTCATCTGGATGTCGGCGGCGGTAAAGCGCTCGCCGGCGAACCAGGGCCGCTTGCCCAGTTCGGCCTCCATCCAGTCCAGATGGCCACGCAGCTGCGGACCGACGAAGCCCTTCATCACCTTGTCGACGATGGAGCGGGCAACCGGGCGCGCTAAGAACGGCATCTTCGCCTGGCGGATCCGCGAGAACACCAGCGTCATCAGCAGCGGCGGCATCGCCGAGCCTTCGGCGTAGTGCATCCAGTAGCGGTAACGCATGCGCTCCTCGCCATCGACCGGGGCTGACGGCGGGGCAAACCGGTGCTGGGTGTCATAACGCTCGACCAGGTACTCCAGGATCGCCCCGGACTCGGCCAGCACCCGCCCGTCGTCCTCGAGTACCGGCGACTTGCCCAGCGGATGCACGCGGCGCAGTTCCGGCGGTGCCAGCAGCACCTTGGGGTCGCGCTGGTAGGTGACCAGCCGGTACGGCAGCTCCAGCTCCTCCAGCAACCAAAGCACGCGGTGCGAGCGCGAATGCTCCAGATGATGCACGGTAATCATCTATCGGATCCCTCCACTGTCAGACCTTGCATGGTATCCACCGCGAGCCGGCGCTTTTCCGCGCACAAAAGAAAACGCCGGAAGCTTTCGCTTCCGGCGTTCTTGCGACCTTTCGGTGGCGGGCGGAATTAGACCGCCTGCACCTGATCAGCCTGCATACCCTTCTGGCCCTGGACGGCGACGAAGGTCACCTTCTGGCCTTCCTGCAGCGACTTGAAGCCGGTGCCCTGGATCGCGCGGAAATGCACGAACAGGTCCGGGCCGCTTTCCGGGGTGATGAAGCCGAAGCCCTTGGCGTCGTTGAACCACTTGACGGTGCCGGTCTGACGATCAGACATGTTTACTAACTCCTGGAACATATAGTGAAAAAAAATCGCAGCCACCGGATATCGGGGCCGAGACTGAGTTGCAGGCGTTGGTAAAGCGGATCGATGAAGCAGATCGTCAGATCAACTGCACCAGGCCACGATTCACGGTGACCCTAGCAAACACAGTGGGGCGGACGATACGCGGCTTTCGCCAAAAAAGCGACACTTTCGCTGTCCGGGCCAGGGGTGCGCTTCAGGCCCGTGCAAAAGTCTATACAAAACAACCGGTTGCCTACGAGCACCGACCCCATGCCTGCTGCATAACGCCCTGCCACTGGCGACCAGCCCGGTCAATTGCGCAAACGGCCTGACGGGTTGTCGGCGGGAGTCAGGCGGACTGCCAGTGCCACCCTCGACTTCACAACAGCTGAGTCGAGCCCTGCCCCAGCAGGGAGCCCGGGACGGCACACGCGTATCATGGGCGCCCTTTTCCCCGGTTTTCCCATGGCACTCACCGCCACCATCCGCAAGGCCGAGCTGCAGATCAGCGACATGGACCGCGGCTACTACGCCACCCATGCCCTGACCCTGACCCAGCATCCCTCCGAAACCGACGAGCGGCTGATGGTCCGCCTGCTGGCCTTCAGCATCAATGCCGGTGACCGGTTGGAGTTCGGCCGCGGCCTGAGCACCGAGGAAGAGCCGGACCTGTGGGAACACGACTACACCGGCGACATCGTGCAGTGGATCGACCTCGGCCACCCCGACGAATCGCGGATCCGCAAGGCCTGCAACCGCAGCCAGCGCGTGCAGGTGGTCAACTACGGCGGCAACGCCTCGGACATCTGGTGGCAGAAGCAGGGCAAGCACATGCAGCGCCACGACAACCTGTCCGTGGTCGATATCGATGCTGATTTCGTCGAGCGCTGGGGCCAGCAGATCCAGCGGATGATGCGCTTCAGCGTGCTGATCCAGGACGGCGAGATCCAGCTGCTCAACGACAACCTGCAGATGGAGCTGGTGCTTGGCTGGCGCAAGCGCATCGCGGAGTAAGCCGTGACCGGGTCGACGATCCGTTGCGACGTGCTGGTGATCGGTGCCGGCGCTGCCGGGCTGATGTGTGCGCTTACCGCAGGCCGCCGCGGCCGCATCGTGCAGGTGATCGACCATGCCAACAAGGTTGGCAAGAAGATCCTGATGTCCGGCGGCGGCCGCTGCAATTTCACCAATACCGGCACCACTCCGGCCAACTTCCTGTCGGCCAACCCGCACTTCTGCAAGTCCGCGCTGGCCCGGTACACCCCGGCGCATTTCATCGAAATGGTCGAGCAGCACCGCATCGCCTACCACGAGAAGGAGCTGGGCCAGCTGTTCTGCGATGTCTCGTCCAAGCTGATCGTCAGGATGCTGATGGACGAATGCCAGGCCGCCGGGGCGCAGGTGCGCACCCACTGCAGCGTGGAGCGGATCGAACGCGGCGCCGACGGCTTCCATGTGCACACCTCGGGCGGGCATTTCCATGCCGCCTCTCTGGTGGTGGCTACCGGCGGGCTGTCGATCCCCAGCCTGGGTGCCACCGGCTACGGCTACGAAGTGGCCCGACAGTTCGGCCATGAGATCCTGCCCACGCGCGCCGGCCTGGTGCCGCTGACCCTCAGCGGCAAGCACCAGGAGCGGTGGGCCGACCTCAGCGGCGTGGCCCTGCCGGTGGAAGCACGCTGCAACCGCGCCAGCTTCGCCAACTCGATGCTGGTGACCCATCGCGGCGTAAGCGGCCCGGCGATCCTGCAGATCTCTTCCTACTGGCAGCCCGACGACGACCTGCGCCTGGACCTGCTGCCTGGGCTGGATGCCGAGCAGTGGCTGCGCGGGATGAAGCGCGACCGCGGCGCCTCCGAGCTGCGCACGGTGCTGGCCGAGGTCATGCCCAAGCGGCTGGCCCAGCGCCTGTGCGAACACTGGCTGCCCGACAGACCGGTGCGCCAGCTCGACGAGCGCCAGGTGCGCGAAGCAGCTGCCTTGCTGTCCGACTTCCCGCTGGTGGCCAGCGGCACCGAGGGCTACCGCACCGCCGAGGTCACCCTGGGCGGCGTGGACACCCGCAAGGTTTCCTCCAGCACGATGGAATCGCAGCTGGTCCCGGGCCTGTATTTCGTCGGCGAGGTGCTGGACGTCACCGGCTGGCTGGGCGGCTACAACTTCCAGTGGGCGTGGGCGTCCGGGCATGCCGCCGGCAATGCTGCGTGATCCACCACGCATCCCTGTTTCCCACCACCGTTGGGCTCATGGACGGCACCGCGGGCATCATGTATTAAGGACCGTCCAAGAGAGGCCCGAATGCAGAACGGCAACGACATCACCATCCGCCTGCTGATTGTCGACGACAGCAGCGAGAACGCCGAAGCCATCGTCAGCACCCTGCGCAACAGTGGCATCGCGGTGCGGCCGGCGCGTCCCCAGGACCAGGCTGAACTGTCCCAGGTGCTGGGCAGCCAGCCGATCGACCTGGTGCTGGCGGCTCCGTCACAGACCATCCCGCCGCTACAGGTGGCCCAGCACGTGGCGGCCAGCGGCAAGGACGTGCCGGTGATCCTGCTGGCCGACCGCATCGACGAGGACGAGCTGGTCGAGTCGGTCGCCAACGGCATCCGCGCCATCGCCCTGCGCCAGCGTCCCGAGCACCTGCTGTCGGTGGTCCGCAACGAGTGGACCGACCTGCAGGCGCGCCGCGGCCTGCGCCGGATCGAGGCGCAGATGCGCGAGACCGAGCGCCGCTGCGATGCGCTGATCTCCTCCTCGCGCGACCCGATCGCCTACATCCACGAGGGCATGCACATCCGCGCCAACGAGTCCTACCTGGAGATGTTCGGGTACGAGTCGTTCGACGACGTGGAAGGCATCTCCCTACTGGACATGGTCGCCCCGCAGTACGTGGAGGACTTCAAGCAACTGCTGAAGTCGCTGAGCAAGGGCGAGGCACCGCCGCCGCAGTACCGGGTGGACGCGCGCAACCAGGACGGCGAGACCTTCCCGGCGACGATGGAATTCACCGCCGCCACCTACGAGGGCGAATCCTGCCTGCAGGTGGTGTTCCGCCGCCGCGACGAGTTCGATCCGGAGCTGGCCCGCGAGGTGGAGGACCTGCGCCAGCGCGACCAGGTCACCGGCCTGCTCAACCGCCCCACCTTCATGGTGCAGCTGGAGAACGCGGTGGCCCAGGTCAGCCGCAGCGAGGGCCAGTACGGCTTCCTGCTGATCGAACCGGACCACTACGCACGCCTGTTGCCGGATATCGGCCTGGATTCGGCCGATGCACTGATCGCTGCATTGGGCCAGCACCTGGCCACCACGCTCGGTGACGGGCCGCAGATCGCCCGCTTCGGCGAACACAGCTTCGCGGTGCTGATGGAAGGCCCCTACGCCTCCACCGCCGCGCTGGCCGAGCAGATCCGCGAAGCCTTCGCCGCGCGCGTCTTCGCCATCGGCGAACGCTCGGCCACGGTGACGGTCAGCGTCGGCGGTGTGCAGGTCGGCGAGAAGATCGCGAGCGTCGGCCAGATCCTGGCCCGTGCCAACGAATGCGCCCAGGCCGTGACCCAGCTTGGCGGCAATGCCTCCCGCATCTTCGACCCGGGTGCAGTCGATCGCGCCGAGGAAGAACGTGTCCAGCGCTGGGTGGCCCGCATCCGCGAGGCGCTGGCCGGCGACGGCTTCCAGCTGCACTTCCAGCCGGCGCTGAACCTGCAGGGCGAGCCGATCGAGCTCTACGAGGTCTTGTTGCGCCTGCAGAACAATGGCGAGCTGGTCAGCCCGACCGCCTTCCTGGACATCGCCGCCGACCACGGCCTGCTGGGCGACATCAACTGCTGGGTGGTGAACGAGGCGATCCGCGTGATCGGCGAGCGCCACCGCGATGGCCACTCCACCCACCTGATGGTCAAGGTGACGCCGGAGTCCTTCACCGATCCCAAGCTGGTGGAGCGGGTGCGTGACGGCCTGCAGGCCCAGGGCATCCCGGGTGAGCGGCTGTGGCTGCAGACACCGGAGGCCAAGGTGTTCACCCACCTGCGCAATGCCCAGCAGTTCCTGGCCGACATGACCGCGCTGGGCTGCAAGGTCGGACTGGAGCAGTTCGGTTCGGGCCTGGACTCGTTCCAGCTGCTCGCCCACTTCAACCCCAGCTTCCTCAAGCTGGATCGCGACTTCACCTGCGATCTCAACCGCACCAAGGAACACCAGGAAAAGATCCGGGAGATCACTGCTCGGGCGCAGGAGGCCAGCATCCGCACCGTGGCCGAGTTCGTCTCCGATCCGACCTCGATGAGCCTGCTGTTTACCGCGGGCGTGGACTACGTGCAGGGCGAGTTCGTCGGCCAGGCCGGGCCGGAACTGAACTTCGACTTCTCCTGATCGAAGCCGCGCCCACGAAAAAGGCCGCGCACTGCGCGGCCTTTTTCAATGCCCCGTGGGCGTGGCTCTGACCTCGTCGAGGTTGGGAATGGCCACGTCCGGGTTCACGTCGGCGTCGTAGTCCACGCCGTCGATGCCGAAGCCGAACAGGCGCAGGAAGTCGGCCTTGTAACCGGCCAGGTCGGTGACCTGGTACAGGTTTTCGTTGGTCACCTGCGGCCACAGTTCGACCACCTTGCCCTGCACTTCCGGCGCCATTTCCTTGTAGTCGGCACGCAGGCGGCCCTCTTCGTCGACCAGCGCCACGTTGCGTCCGTCGAAGGACAGCTCGCGGCGCAGGTGGTCGGCTGCGTTGCTGCCGCCCTGCGGGCCGTTGTAGAGGATGTCGTACAGGGTATCGAGCTGCTCGATGCAGCCCTCGTGCGTGCCCTGCTCCTTCATCACCTTGAACAGCAGCGACAGGTACAGCGGCATCGTCGGGATCGCCGAGCTGGCCTGGGTCACCACCGCCTTGAGCACCGACACGCGTGCATCGCCGCCAATGGCCGCCAGCTTTTCGCGGATGCCCAGCACCTTCTGGTCCAGGTCCTTCTTGGCCGCACCGATGGAACCGTTCCAGTAGATGGCCTGGGTGATCTCCTCACCGACATAGGTGAAGGCCGTGGTGGTCGCGCCCGGAGCCAGCACGCCGGCTTCCAGCAGTGCGTCGATCCACATCTGCCAGTCCTCGCCGCCCATCACCGCGACGGTACCGGCGATCTCCTCGGGCGTGGCCGGCTGCAGCGTGGTCTCGGTCAGCACTTCCTTGTCGGTATCCAGGCCGCGAAGGGTCACCGGCGCGCCGATCGGCTTGAGCGTGGAGCTGATGACCTCGCCGGTCTTGGGATGCTTGCGGCGCGGCGCTGCCAGCGAATAGACCACCTGGTCGACCTGCCCGAGGTCGGCCTTGATGATCTCGATGACCTTCTGCTTCACCTCGTCGGAGAACGCATCGCCATTGACGCTGCGCGCGTACAGGCCGGCTTCGGCGGCGTATTTGTGGAAGGCCGCCGAGTTGTACCAGCCGGCGGTACCCGGCTTGCTCGCGGTGCCGGGACGCTCGAAGAACACGCCCAGGGTCGCCGCATCGCTGCCGAAGGCGGCGGTGATGCGCGCGGCCAGGCCGTAACCGGTCGAGGCACCCAGCACCAGGACCTTCTTCGGGCCATTGGCAATCTTCGACTTGGCCTTGATGTAGTCGATCTGCTCCTTGACGGCGGCATCGCAGCCAACCGGATGGGTGGTGACGCAGATGAAGCCGCGCACACGCGGTTTGATGACCATGGGTACCTCGAACTGGAAAGTAGGTGGACGGCGCTGTTGCTGCCTGCGACGACTGCACGGTCATCGCCGTTGGTGATGCGGCAGTTGCGACACAGCGGCCGAGCCGGTGGATCGTAGTGCCCGCACTCCATTTGGACAACCGACGCCAGCGCATGGTGGCGCGGGGCCGGCTGCACTTTCCCGCACGCAAAAAGAAAGCCGCGCTGGGCGCGGCTTCCAGGAACAACAGGTAACGCGATCCGTCACGGACGGCGCGCAAGCTCCTCGACGTCCTTGGCCTTGGGCAGCAGGTCGGCCTTGGTGACCTTCAGCGCGCCCATGGTCAGCAGCGGACAGGCAATGAAGATCGAGGACAGCGTGGCGACCACCGCGCCGATCATCTGGCTCAGGGCCAGGCTTTCCAGCGAGCCGCCACCGTATAGGTACAGGGCAAACACCGACAGGAAGAACACCAGCGAGGTGATGATGGTGCGCGACAGGGTCTGGTTGATCGAGCGGTTCATGATCTCCATCGGCTCGGCGCGCAGCGAGCGGAAGTTCTCGCGGACACGGTCGAACACCACGATGGTGTCGTTGATCGAGAAGCCCATCACCGCCAGCAGGCCGGCCAGCACGGTGAGGTCGAACTCGCGCCCGGTCGCCGCAAAGAACGCTGCCGTCACCAGCACGTCGAACAGGGTGGTGAGGGTGGCCACGATCGCGAACTTCAGCTCGAAGCGGAAGCCGATGTAGATCAGGAAGCCCACGATCACGAACAGCGCCGCGTACACGCCGTTCATCGCCAGCTCGCGACCCACCTGCGGGCCGACGAACTCGCTGCTCATCACCGTGGCCTTGTTGTCAGCCAGCGAGATCGCCTGCAGCACGGCCTGCGCGGTACGCGTGTTGGCTTCGCCGGCATCCTCGCCTTCGCCCAGCTCCTGCGGCTGCAGGCGGATCAGCAGGTCGCTGCCGCTGCCGAAGTTCTGGACCTGGGCGCCGGCATAGCCGGCGCCTTCGAGGTGGTCACGCACGGCATCCACGTCGGCCGGCTTCTCGAAGCGCACTTCGACCACGGTACCGCCGGTGAAGTCCAGCGCGTAGTTGAAGCCCTTGCCGACGATCAGGCCGATGGAGGCCACGAACATGATCGCGGCAATGGTGACCGCGACCCAGCGGGTGCGCATGAAGTCGAACTTGGTGTCGTTCGGGATCAGGTGCAACGGGAACAGTTTCATGGTTTCGCTCTTCTTCCCGTCAGATGGCCAGGGACTTGAGTTTCTTGCGGCGGCTGTACAGCAGCACGGCCAGCGCACGGGAAACGGTGATCGCGGTGAACATCGAGGCGAAGATGCCGACGATCATGGTCACGGCGAAGCCCTTCAGCGGGCCGGTACCGAAGGCATACAGGGCCACGCCCGCGAGGATGCCGGTGAGGTTGGCGTCGAAGATGGTGCCCGAGGCCTTCTCGTAACCGGCGGCAATGGCGGCCTTGGGCGGCATGCCGGCGCGCAGTTCCTCGCGGATGCGCTCGTTGATCAGCACGTTGGCGTCCACCGACAGGCCGATGGACAGCGCCAGGCCGGCGAAGCCCGGCAGGGTCATTGTCGCGCCGAACAGCGACATTACCGCCACCACGATCAGCAGGTTGAACAGCAGCGCCAGCGAGGTCAGCACGCCGAACATGCGGTAGTAGACGGTGAAGAACACCAGGGTGAACAGGAAGGCATACAGCACGGCGGTGACGCCGCGGGCCACGTTCTCGGCACCCAGCGACGGGCCGACGATGCGCTCCTCGATGAAGTCCATCGGTGCGGCCAGCGAACCGGCGCGCAGCAGCTTGGCCAGGTTGTCAGCTTCGGTCTTCTCCAGGCCGGTGGTCTGGAAGTTCTTGCCGAACACGCCATTGATGTTGGCCACGGAGATGATTTCCTCCTTGACCCGGAAGCTGCGCACTTCCTTGCCATCGACCACGCTCACCTGCGGCACGCGCTCGGTGTAGACCACGGCCATCGGCTTGTTCACGTTGGCGCTGGTGAAGTCGAACATGCGCTGGCCGCCAACGTTATTGAGCGTCACGCTCACTGCCGGCATGCCGTTCTGGTCGGTGCTGACCGAGGCGGCGACCATCTGGTCACCGGTGACGATCACGCGCTTGTTCAGCAGTTCCGGACGGCCATCGCGGCGGTAGTAGACCTTGGCTTCCGGCGGGATGCGGCCGGTGTCCACGGCGTCCTGGGCATTGCCGTCGACCACCGCACGGTATTCCAGGGTGGCGGTGGCGCCGATCATGCGCTTGGCTTCGGCGGTGTCCTGCACGCCGGGCAGCTGCACGACCACGCGGTCCTCGCCCTGGCGCTGGATGATCGGCTCGGCCACGCCCAGCTCGTTGACGCGGTTGCGCAGGGTGGCGATGTTCTGCTCGATGGCACCGGCGGCGATCTGCGCCAGCTCGGCTTCGGGAACCGTCACCAGCACGCGGTTACCGCTGGCCTGGTAGCCCAGCAGCGGCTGCGCCTTGGCCAGCACCTCCGCGGCCTTGGCCGGGGCATCGGCACCGGCCGAAGGGCTCAGGGTGGCGACGATGCCGTTGTCGCTGCGGCGTTCGACCGACTGGTACGGGATGCGTGCATCACGCAGGCTGCTGCGGATGTCTTCGGCGTAACCGTCCAGGCGCTTTTCCAGCGCGGCCTTCTGGTCGACCTGCAGCACGAAGTGCACGCCGCCCTGCAGGTCCAGGCCCAGTACCATCGGCTTGGCGCCGAGGTTGCTCAGCCAGTCCGGCACGGTGGACGCCAGGTTCAATGCAACGGTGTAGTTCTCGCCCAGGCTGCTGCGCAGCAGGTCGTTGGCCGCAGTCTGCGCCTGCAGGCTGGGCAGTCGCACCATCAGGCTCTCACCTTCCTGTGCCACCGACAGCGGCTGGATCCCGGCCTTGGCCAGGTCCGCGGCGATGCGGTCACGCAATGCGTCGTCCAGCTGGCCGCCACGGTTGGCGGTGATCTGCACGGACGGATCCTTCTGGTAGATGTTGGGCAACGCATACAGCGCGCTGACCGCCAGGATGATCAGGATGAGGAAGTACTTCCAGCGGGGAAATTCGAGCATTGCAGGATCCTGCGCGGCGCCTGCGACGGCACCGCGTGTGGCTGTCGGAGGATTCGATCAGGCGGACTTCAGCGTGCCCTTGGGCAGCACGTTGCCGATGGCGCCCTTCTGCACGCGGATGCGCACGTTGTCGGCCACTTCGATGGTGACGAAGTTGTCGCCGATCTCGGTGACGACGCCGGCGATGCCACCGGAGGTCAGCACTTCGTCACCACGGGCGATCTTTTCCAGCATCGCCTTGTGTTCCTTCTGTCGCTTCATCTGCGGGCGGATCATCATGAAATACATGATCGCGATCAGGATGACCGGGAACAGCAGGGTGCTCATTCCCATGGGCGCGGAAGTGGCCTGGGCCACGGGAAGCAGGAAGGCGATCGGATTCATCATGTGTCCTTGGTTGGGCATCCACCGCCCGGGAGGTTCCGGTGCGGCAGGCGCGAAACGGTAATCAGCCGTGAAGTATGCCACGGCGCCGGAAACTCGTCCCCGGCGCCAAGACGGGCCTTACTGACCGGGCAGTTCCGGGGCGGCCACCCCGCGGGCCGCGTAGAAGGACTCGCGGAAGGCCGCAAAGGTTCCCGCGGCGATGGCCGCGCGCATGTCGGCCATCAACTTCTCGTAATAGAACAGGTTGTGCAGGGTGCCCAGCATCGGCGCCAGCATCTCGTTGCAGCGGTCCAGGTGGCGCAGGTAGGAACGGCTGTAGCCGCTGGTGCAGGCGTGGCAGCCACAACCGGGCTCGATCGGGTCCATGTCGCGCTCGTACCTGGCATTGCGGATGCGCACCGTGCCGAACGAGGTGAAATAGTGGCCGTTGCGCGCGTTGCGGGTAGGCATGACGCAGTCGAACATGTCCACGCCGCGGGCCACGCCCTCGACCAGGTCTTCCGGACGACCGACGCCCATCAGGTAGCGCGGACGGTCGGCGGGCAGCAGCGGGTTGAGGTGGTCGAGCATGGCGTTGCGCTCGTGCTCGGGCTCGCCGACCGCCAGGCCGCCGATGGCATAGCCGTCGAAGCCGATTTTCTGCAGCGCCTCGGCCGAGCGGCTGCGCAGGTCGGTGTGCACCCCGCCCTGCACGATGCCGAACAGGGCGGCATCATTGCCGAGCTCGTCGTGCGCGTTGCGGCTGCGCTGGGCCCAGCGCAGGCTCAGCTCCATCGAGGTCCGCGCCACCTGCTCGGTGGCCGGGTACGGGGTGCACTCGTCGAAGATCATCACGATGTCCGAGTCCAGCACCTTCTGGATCTGCATGCTGACCTCGGGACTCAGGAACACCCGGGCACCGTCGGTGGGCGCGGCGAAGTTCACGCCGGCCTCGGTGATCTTGCGGCGGTGGGCCAGCGAGAACACCTGGAAACCGCCGGAGTCGGTCAGGATCGGCCCGTCCCACTTGCAGAAGCCATGCAGGCCGCCGTGGTCGGCGATCACGTCCAGCCCGGGCCGCAGCCACAGGTGGAAGGTATTGCCGAGGATGATCTCCGCGCCCAGTGCCCGGACCTGCTCCGGCAGCACGCCCTTGACCGAGCCATAGGTCCCGACCGGCATGAATGCGGGGGTCTCGACTGTCCCGCGCGGGAAGGTCAAGCGTCCGCGGCGGGCACGGCCATCGGTGGTCTGGAGCTGGAATTGCAGTCGGGACATGGGGCAGGAACTGGACGAGGGTCGGCCATTGTCCCGCATACGCCGGTCCGGGGCACGTGCGTCTGGCCCCGGACCTGGCCCGGCGGTCGTGCAGTCAGCCTTCTGGCTGCGGGAACAGCAGCATCGCGTCGCCGTAGCTGAAGAAACGGTAGCGCTGGTGGATGGCGTGGCGGTAGGCCTCGAACACCCGCTCCTTGCCGGCGAAGGCCGAGATCATCATCAGCAGCGTGCTTTCGGGCAGGTGGAAGTTGGTGACCATCGCATCGACGCTGCGGATGCGGTAACCGGGTAGGATGAAGATCTGCGTCTCGCCGGAGAATGGCTGCAGCCCGCCATCGCGCAGCGCGCTTTCCAGCGCCCGCACCACGGTGGTGCCGATCGCGATCACCCGGCCGCTGTTGGCCCGGGTGCGCCGCACCTTCTCCACCAGCTCGGCCCCGACGTTGATCCACTCCCGGTGCATCACGTGCTGGGACAGCTCGTCCACGCGCACCGGCTGGAAGGTGCCGGCCCCGACATGCAGGGTCACGTGGCCGAACTCGACGCCGCGCTCGCGCAGGCGCGCCAGCAGCGGCTCGTCGAAATGCAGGCCGGCCGTCGGCGCGGCCACCGCACCGACTTCCTTCGCGAACACCGTCTGGTAGCGCTCGCGGTCGGCCTGGTCGGGCTCGCGCTGGATGTAGGGCGGCAGCGGCAGGCGGCCGGCATGCACCAACCACTTCTCCAGCGGCTCGTCGACCTCGAAGCGCAATACGTAGAACTCGCCCTCGCGGCCCAGCACCTCGGCCTGGCCACCGGTGTCGAGCAGGATCACCCCGCCGGGCTTGGGCGACTTGCTGGCGCCGATCTGCACCCGCGCCTGCTGGCCACCCAGCAGCCGCTCGATCAGGATTTCCACCCGCCCGCCGGAGGTCTTCTGCCCGAACAGCCGCGCCGGGATCACCCGGGTGTCGTTGAACACCAGCAGGTCGCCGGGCTGCAGCAGCTCGGGCAGGTCACGCACGTGGCGGTCGGAGAACGCGGCCGGGGCCGGCGGCACCACCATCAGGCGGCTGGCCGAACGCTCGGCCAGGGGGGCCTGCGCGATCAGTTCCTCGGGCAGTTCGTAGTGGAAATCGGACTTCTTCAAGGCCGGCACATCGATTCGGGGGGCCGGTATTGTAGGCCCCTGCCCCGCCCGGCGCCGCCCGGCGCCGGCCGGCGCCCCGCTCAGCGCTCGAACTTGGTCGACAGGATGATCGAGGACGTGGTGCGTTCCACCCCCTCGATCGCACCGATGGCGTCGGTCAGCACGTCCATGTCGTTGACTGCACGCACCACGCCCAGAGCGATCAGGTCGTACTCGCCGCTGACCGAATGCAGCTCGCGCACCTCGGGTATCTCGCGCAGCGCCATCACCACCGAGGTCATCTTCTTGGGCAGCACGGTGATCATGATGTGGGCGCGGATCGCGCCGTGTTCGTAGTCCTCGTGGGTACGCACGGTGTAGCCACGGATCACCCCCTGCTGCTCCAGCCGGTCGATGCGACTCTGCACCGTGGTGCGGGACAGCCCGAGCCGCCGCGCAATCTGCGCGGTGGAGGCACGGGCGTCCTCGCGCAGCAGCGAAAGCAGTTGCTCGTCGGAGGGCGAAGTCTTCATATCGTCGGAATCATGTCGTCGATCCGACGAAATAATACGGTTTCCTGCGCAAATCGTCTCTGCCAAATGACAGCTCGCTGCTGATAATGGATGGTTCAGCAACGATTCTGGAGATGAGCATGACCGTACTCGGCCCCCTCGCCCCCCTGCGCGCCCACGCCGGCGCCCGCCTGACCGAAGGGTTGGACGATGCTTCCGTGGAGCGCCTGGCGGCCAGCCACCCGGTCCTGCGCGAGGCCATCCAGGCCGCTGCCGATGAGTTCCAGCGCGTGGCCGGCGAATTCGCCGAACTGCTGGACCTGGACGAGGCCGCGCAGATCCAGACCCTGCAGTCGGGCTTCGTCAACTTCTACGCCGATGACTGCGTAACCCCGTACGTCGCACTGGCTGCCCGCGGCCCGTGGGTGATCACCCTCAAGGGCGCGGTGCTGTACGACGCCGGCGGCTACGGCATGCTCGGCTACGGCCACACCCCGGCGGAGGTGCTCGAAGCGATGGCGCGCCCGCAGGTGATGGCCAACATCATGACCCCGAGCCTGTCGCAGCAGCGCTTCGTGCGCGCACTGCGCAGGGAGATCGGCCACACCCGCGGCGGCTGCCCGTTCTCGCATTTCATGTGCCTCAACTCCGGCTCCGAGTCGGTGGGCCTGGCCGCACGCATCGTCGACGTCAACGCCAAGCTGCAGACCGACGACGGCGCCCGCCATGCCGGTGCCACGATCAAGCGCGTGGTGGTCAAGGGCAGCTTCCACGGCCGTACCGAGCGCCCGGCGCTGTATTCCGATTCCACCCGACGCACCTACCAGCAGCACCTGGCCAGCTACCGGGGCGAGGATTCGGTGATCGCCATCGCCCCGTACGACGCCGACGCGCTCAAGCGCGCGTTCGCCGACGCCGAGGCCAATGGCTGGTTCATCGAGGCGGTGTTCCTGGAGCCGGTGATGGGCGAAGGCGACCCCGGCCGGGCGCTGCCGCCTGCGTTCTACGCGGTGGCCCGAGAACTCACCCGCGCCCACGGCAGCCTGCTGTTGGTCGACTCGATCCAGGCCGGCCTGCGCGTGCACGGCGTGCTGTCGGTGGTCGACTACCCGGGCTTTGAATCGCTGGATCCGCCGGACATGGAAACCTACTCCAAGGCGCTCAATGCCGCCCAGTTCCCGCTGTCGGTGCTGGCCGTCAGCGAGCAGGCCGCCGGCCTGTACCGCAAGGGCATCTATGGCAACACCATGACCGCCAACCCGCGTGCGCTGGACGTGGCCTGCGCCACCCTGGCCCAGCTCACCCCGCAGGTGCGCGACAACATCCGCGAGCGCGGGCAGGCGGCGGTGCGCAAGCTGGAGGCACTGAAGGACCAGCTGGGCGGCCTGATCACCAAGGTCCAGGGCACCGGCCTGCTGTTCTCCTGCGAGCTGGCTCCGCAGTTCAAGTGCTACGGCGCCGGGTCCACCGAGGAATGGCTGCGTCGCCACGGCATCAACGTCATCCACGGCGGCGAGAACTCGCTGCGCTTCACCCCGCAGTTCATGATGGATGACGAGGAACTGGACCTGCTGGTGTCGATGGTCGGCCGCGCCCTGCGCGAAGGCCCCCGGCGCGAGCAGGCCGCCGCGGCCTGAGGAGCTGCTGCGGGGCGTGTGGTCGAGGACAGCCCCTCATCCGCCCTTCGGGCACCTTCTCCCGCGTGCGGGAGAAGGGATGGTTCATGCGGGTCTGCTGGTTGCCGGGCTGCAGGACTTCATTCCTTCTCCCGCTTGCGGGACAGCAGTCCCCTTGTAGGGAGAAGGTGCCCGAAGGGCGGATGAGGGCCGCCCATCCCTGCGCTCAACGCGCTTTCGGATGCGCCTGTGCGAAGCGCTTCAGCGCGTCGGCGATGACGGTCCTGGCCTCGGCGGCATCGCCCCAGCCATGCAGCTCGACCGTGTTGCGACCGGCCGGCAGTTCCTTGTAGACGCGGAAGAACGCCTCGATGCGCTGGCGCTCGATCTCCGGCAGATCATTGAGGTCGCGGATGTTGGCGTAGGTCGGGTCGACCTTGTCGGTCGGCACGCCGATGATCTTCTCGTCGTGCTCGCCCTTGTCGATCATCCGCAGCACGCCGATCGGACGGAATGCGATCAGCACGCCCGGATGCAGCGGCTCGCGGGTCAGCACCAGCGCGTCGAGCGGATCGTTGTCGCCGGCCAGCGTGCTCGGCATCGAGCCGTAGTTGGCCGGATACGCGACCGGCATCGACTGGAAGCGGTCGACGAACACCAGTCCGTCCTCGTTGGTCTCGTACTTGGTGAAGCTACCGGCGGGAATCTCCACCGCCAGGTTGACCTCATCCGGCGCGTTCTTCGGTTGCGCGGCCAGCAGCGGATTGCGGGCGAACTCGCCGGCGCTGGCGCCGACGCTGGCAAGCAGCAGCGCCGGCAAGGCGGTGCGCAGCAGGAAGGAACGGATCATGAGATTTCCTCGATGCAGGCGACGCAGCGGTGGCCGCTGTGCCGGAGTGGGGGACATCAGTCCCGAGATGAATCAGCGGTTGCAGGAGCGGCTTCAGCCGCGATGTGGCGTTCCCGGTAAAGCCTCATCGCGGCTGAAGCCGCTCCTGCAAAAGCGCGGGCTGCCGCCGACGCGCTACTCCCAGCAGCGGTCCTCGCACCCCTTCGGCAAGGCCGGTCGGGCGCTGGGCCTGTGGGAGGGACTTCAGTCCCGACCGGCATCACCGGCGAAGCGTCGGGGCTCAAGTCCCTCCCACGACAGCCGGTGCCTGACGCACGCCATGCCCGCGTCGTCCCGGCCCTACTCCCAGCAGCGGTCCTCGCGCCCCTTCGGAGAGACCGCGCGGGCGCAGTCGCGCGGGACGATGCGGCCGTCGCTGCGTTCGAGCAGGCGCTTGCCGCCGTCGGCGTCGCGTACCACCTCGAACGCGTCGTACAGCCGGCCGGTGGCGGTGCGCGACTCGTAGGACAGGTGCTGCGGATCGATTTTCAACACCTGGTACAGCTGGGTGTCCTCGCCGGTCGGCTGCATCGTCCTGCGCGCGTAGTCCGACAGCCGGTACTGCTTCGGCCCGGCCACCGAGACGATGAACACCGGCGTGGTGGTGGCGTCGGCGTCGCCGCGGCGGCCGTAGGTGTGGTCGTGGCCCTGCAGCACCAGGTCGACCTTGTGCCGGCGGATCACCGGCAGCACCTGCTCGACCAGCTTGGCGTTGTCGCGCTCGGCGCGTGGCGAATAGAACGGCTGGTGGATCAGCACGATCGACCACGGATGCGGGTTGTCGGCGAGCACCTTGTCCAGCCACGCCGCCTGCGCCGCGCCGGTGCCCAGGTCCAGCGCCGAAGTACCGTCGATCACCGCGACGCGCACGTCCTGGTGGTCGAACCAGTACGTCGTCTGCGCGGTCGCGGCCGGGCCGTTCTTCGGCAGCGCGAACGTCACCGGCCAGTGGTTGCCGAGCACGCGCCGCGCCTGCGGGGTGTCCTCGGCTTCCTCGTGGTATTCGTGGTTGCCCGGTGCCGGCGCGACCGCGGTACCCTCCAGCATCCAGCGCCCGGCCTCGAACCACTCGGCCCACTCGCTGTCGTCGACACCATCCTTGCCGCTGACCAGGTCACCGGCGAACAGCGCCAGCCGCGCGTCGGGCGTGCTGCGCCAGGCCTGGCGGATCACCCGCGAGACCAGGCTCAGGTTCTTGTTCTGGGTATCGCCGAAATACAGCAGCGTCAGCGGCGTACCCGCCGGCGCGGCGGTGCGGAAGTGGTTCCAGCTGCCCCAGGTGTTCTTGCCCTGCACGCGATAGGCGTACAGCGTGTCGGGCGCAAGGCCGTCGATGTCGACGCGATGGTGGTGCGCCACGCCGTTCTCGGTCTTCAGCACCTGCGTGCCCGCCTTGAACACTTTCGGCGCGCCCAGGTCCGGCGAATCGCCGGCGACGACCAGCTCCAGCGCCGGCTGCGACACGCTGGCGTCGGTGCGCCAGGCCACCGCGAACCCATGGGCCGCGGCCTGCGCCGGCGAGGCGACGATGCGGTCCGGGAAGCCGGTGGCCGCGTAATGGGTACTGCCCTTCGGCACCTGGGTGTTGGGCTCGGCTGCCGGCGCGGCACCGGCAAGTGCCGGTAACAGCGCCAGCAGCAGCGCCGCGCCCCATCCCCCGGGATAGCGTTGGCTCATTGCGCGCAGGCCTTGAGCTTGAGCGCCGAAGCGACATCGCGCCAGTCGAACGCCGCCACCGCCTGGTCGTCGTGCAGCGCGTAGAACACGCCCTGCGGGAAGCGCGCATTGCCGCGCGCATCCATCCACACGCCATCGGTGTTGGCGGTGAGCTTGCCGGCGAACGCGCCGACGTGCTCCAGCGTCCTGCGGTCGAACACGTGGAACACGCTGCGGTCCTTGAACTGGTCGGTGCCGATCCAGTAGCCGCTGCCGTCCTTGCAGGCCAGCAGCGCGATGCCCTCGGCCTGCGCCTTGAACTGGTCGGCGCCGATGTCGCGACCGGCGTACTTGCCGTCGGCCAGGGTGTACTCGCGCAGGCGGGTGCCGGTCGGCACGTCCTCCTCGGCCAGCAACAGGCGGTTGTTGTCCGGATCGGCGTAGACCGATTCGGCGATGCGGATCGCGCCGGCCTCGGAGGTGTCGCCGAAGGTCTGCTGCAACGAGGCCTTCCACGCCGCGCCATCGCGCACCAGCTGGTAGCGGCGGAAGCGCTGGCCCAGTTCGGCCAGCGCCGGCACGGTTTCCTCGTCAGCGCCGAGCATGTAGTTGTCGCTGACGATGACCTCGATGCCACCGTCCTTGGCGTGCGCCCACAGGCCGTACGGCTTCTTCAGGTCGTCGCCACCGAACACCGCGACCGAGGTGAAGTCCGGCAGCGAGAACGCCTGCACGCGGTGGTTGTCGCGCTCGACCACCAGCACCAGGTCGCCGACCACCGCCACGCCGTTGGGGCGATCCATCTGCCCGGGCGCGCTGCCCTTGCCACCGACGGTGCGCAGGCGCTCGCCGCTGTCGCCGTCGAACACCACCAGTTCGCCGCTCTTCTTGGCGGTGGTGATGACCCAGCGCTTGCCATCCGGCGCGGCCCAGGCCGCCGGCGAATCGAGGTTGTCCTGCGGCGTGGCCGCGGTCACGAACGCCTCGGCGACCTCGCTGTGCGCGACCTTGGCCTCGCTCAGCAGCGGATCCTTCTCCATGTTCTCGTCAGGCTCGCGGTCCGCGGCCGCGGCCGCGCCGTTGGCGGCCGGCGCGGCATTGGTCGGTTCCGGTGGCGGCGCCTTGCCGCAGCCGGCAAGCGCACAGGCCAGGACAAGCGTGGTGGTATGCAGCTTCATCATGGTTCCCTTGTTGATCATCACAGCTTCACCCGCAGGCCGACCGCATAGCTGCGACCGTACTCTTCGAACTGCTGGGTGTGCGCGCTGTCGCCCTGGTAGCGTTCCAGCGGCTTGTCGAGCAGGTTGGACGCATCGAAATACAGCTGCACGTTGCCGGTGAGCTGGTATTCCAGGCTGAAGTCCAGCTGGGTATTGGCGGCGACGTAGATGTCGTAGGCGCTGGACTTGCCCAGCTCGTCCAGGTACTCGCTGCGATGCACCGCCGAGACGCGGCTGGAGAAGCCGCCCTTCTCGTAGCCGAGGAATGCGGTGTAGACGTTCTTCGAAGCGCGCGGCAGGGTGAAGTCGTCGCCGGCGCGGTCTTCCAGGCCCGGGTCGAAATCGGTGTGCAGCCAGGTCGCGCTGACGCCGGCGAGCAGGCCGTTCCAGCCCTCGGGCAGGAAATCGAACTGCTGCTGCCAGTTGAACTCGGCGCCATAGACCTTGGCCTTGTCGCCGTTGATCGCCATGCTGACGTCGTAGCCGCTGTAGGCCGCGTCGTTGTCGATCACCGTGTCGACGATGTAGTTGTCGATCGACTTGCCGAACAGGCCCAGCGACAGCACGCCGGTCTTGCCCAGGTAGCGCTCGAACGACAGGTCCAGGTTGGTGGACTCGTACGGCTCCAGGTTCGGGTTGCCCAGCTCGACTTCCTCGTCATCGTTGTTGATCGAGGCATGCGGGGCGATCTGGCCGAAGCCCGGGCGCGACACGGTCTTGTTGAGCGAGCCGCGCAGCACCCAGTCGTTGCCGGCATCCCAGCGCAGGTGCAGGCCCGGCAGCACGTTGGTGTAGCTGCTGCTGGCTTCCAGCGGGTCGACGGTGAAGGTCTCGCCATCGTCGCTGACATCGATCTGGTAGCCGCTGGCCTTGAAGCGGGTGCTCTCCACGCGCACGCCGGCGATCACGCGCAGCGCACCGATGTCCCAGGTGCCCATCGCGTAGGCGGCCAGGATGTCTTCCTTGGACACGTAATCCTCGGACAGGGTGCTGATCGCGTTGCTGCCGGCATCGCCGGCGTCGGCGCTGAACTGGTTGCCGTAGGCGGCCCAGTAGGCGTTCATCACCGAGGAACTCAGCGCCTCGCCGAGGCTGTTGTGGCGGTGTTCCGGCGCGGACACGGTCCAGTCGGCCAGGTCGATGCCAGGGCCTTCGGACAGCTCGGTCTCGTTCTTGTCGACGTTGCGGTCGCGCCAGCGCCCGAGCAGGCCGACCTTGTAGCTGGCGTTCTCGCCATCGAAGCGCACGTTGATCTTGGCGCTCTTCTCCTCGTCGTCGGTGCGTCCCGGCGACAGCACCCACTTGTTGAAGCTGTAGTTGTCGTTGTCTTCCCAGTCGGTGTTGGAGAAGTCGATCCGCGGCATGCCGGTGGTCTGGTCGATGGTCGCCTCGAGGTCGCTACGCACGCTCTTGTCGAGCTTGAAGCGCGCTTCCTTCTCGTCGTTCACCCGTTCCTCGGTCTTGGTGTAGCCGACCTGATAGTCCAGCACCGCACCGTCGAAACGGTTCTCGCCGCCGAAGCTCGTCGCCAGCGTGTTTTCCTTCTTGGTGCGGTAACGCACCCGCTTGCTGAGGTCGTCCACCGGCGCGCTGTAGGTGCCGTCGCCATTGGCGACCACGTCGCCGGCGTCGAAGTCGATGACGGTGTTCTGGCGGGTCTCTGCGTCCTGGAAGTCGCTGAACAGCGTGCGCAGGTAATAGCGGTTGTCCGCGTCCGGGTGCCAGTCGAGGTTGAGGTTGGCGCCGAAGCGCTTGCGCTCGATGTAGTACTTGCGGCGCTGCTGCTGGATCATGAACATGTCGCCGTTGTCGAGTTCGTCGTACTCGCCTTGGGTGTTGTCGGACTGGAACTCGCGGTCCTGGTAGTTCAGGCCCAGCGCCACGCCGAAGGTGTTGTCGGCGAACAGGTCGCTGTAGTTGAACGAGCCCTTCGGGCTGGTCTTGCCGCTGAGCTGCTGGTGGCTGGCCTCGACCTTGGCGCGGATGCTGCGGCCGTCACGGTCGAACGCCGAGGGCGATTCCACCAGGATCGCGCCGCCGATCGAATCGCCCGGCATGTCCGGGGTCGGCGACTTGACCACCTTCAGCCGCTCGGTCGACTCGGACGGGATCACGTCCATCGGCGCGGCGCGGTTGTCGCTCTCGGGCGTGCCGATGGCGATGCCGTCGACGCTGACGCTGTTGAGCGCCGCATCCAGGCCACGCACCACCACGAAGCGGCCCTCGCCCTGGTCGCGGGTCACGCTGACGCCCGGCAGGCGCTGCAGCGATTCGGCGACGTTCTGGTCCGGGTAATCGCCCACTTCGTCGGCGGACACCGCATCGAGGATCGCGTCGGACTCGCGCTTGAGGTCGACCGCGCGCGCCTGCGCTTCCAGCTGCGGACGCACTTCGATGCGATCGAGGTCGGTCGCCGCAGACGCCGCGGCCGGCGCCGCATCGGCGGCGCGCGCGCCGGCGGCGGCCACCACGCTCCCCAGGCCGATCGCGATCGCCACGAACAACGGATTCTTGGTGTGCACTGTGGGGGTTCCCATTCGGTGTAAAGAATGGGTGTGCACGGTATGTCCGCTTAGTTGCATCCCCGTTACACGATGGGAAGGTTTTGCCGCCGCCACGCTGGTCGCGGCCGCCCGCGCTGCGGCACACTGTGCGCCACTGTCATCCAACCGCCACGCCGCCATGAAGATCGTCGAAGCCCGTCATCCCCTGGTCAAACACAAGATCGGCCTGCTGCGCGACGCCGAACTGAGCACCAAGGGCTTCCGCGAACTGGTCACCGAGCTGGGCACCCTGCTCGCCTACGAGGCCACCGCCGACCTGGAGACCGAGTCGCACACCCAGCCGGGCTGGGCCGGGCCGGTGCAGGTGCAGCGCATCGCCGGCGCCAAGATCACCCTGGTGCCGATCCTGCGCGCCGGCCTGGGCATGCTGCCGGGCGTGCTGGCGCTGATCCCCGCGGCCCGGGTCAGCGTGGTCGGCCTGCAGCGCGACGAGGAAACCCTGCAGCCGGTGCCCTACTTCGAGCGCCTGACCGGCCGCCTGACCGAGCGCGATGCGCTGATCCTGGACCCGATGCTGGCCACCGGCGGCACCCTGATCGCCACCATCGACATGCTCAAGCGTGCAGGCGCCCGCCGCATCAAGGGCATCTTCCTGGTGGCCGCGCCCGAAGGCCTCAAGGCACTGGAAGCCGCGCATCCGGACGTGGAGATCTACACCGCCGCGATCGACGAGCGCCTCAACGAGAAGGGCTACATCCTGCCTGGGCTGGGCGACGCGGGCGACCGCATCTTCGGCACCCGCATGGAATGAGCACGGGCCGGCCATTACGGCCGGCTTGATGCAATCCGGACGCCCCCGCCCGGCGCGGGCTCTGATCAGGCCGCCAGCGTGCGCGCCTTCAGTTCGCCCACCTCATGGGTGGTGCCAAAACGCCCCTTCTCGTCGCACGTCACCTCGGCCATCGCGCACTGCGGGTCGTGGGTAAAGAACAGGTGCACGTGGCGGGCGAGCTTGTCCTCCAGGAAGCGGCGCTTCTCGTCGATCAGCAACTCGGCGTTGCGGTCGTAGCCCATGGTGATCGGCACGTGCACCCACGAACGCCCTGGGACCAGGTCGGCGCAGAACACCACGCCGCCACGGGTGGTGCCATCGGCGGTCGGCTGGCCAACGATCTCGGCCAGCATCAGGCCCGGCGTGTGGCCATCGCTGAAGCTGAAACGCACCGCCTTGCCCAGCGCCTGCGAATACTCGCCCTCCACCACTTCCAGCCGGCCACTGGCCTCCAGCAGGCCTGGCAGTTCCGGGATGAAGCTGGCGCGATCGCGCGGATGCGGGCGCAGCGCCCGCTGCCAGTGCTCGGCGCCGACCACGAAGGTGGCATTGGGGAAAAGCAGCTCCGGCGGACGCCCTTCGGTCCACGGCGCCAGCAGCCCGCCGGCATGGTCGAAATGCAGGTGGCTGAGCACAACCACGTCGATGTCCTCATGCTCGAAGCCGGCCTCGCGCAGCGATTCGATCAGCACGTGGCGGGGTTCCTGCACGCCGTAGCGCTCACGCAGCTTTGGTTCGAAGAACGCGCCGATCCCGGTTTCGAACAGCACGGTCTTGCCGCCAAGGGGGCTGGCCAGCAGCGCACGGCATGCCAGCTCGATCCGGTTCAGGTCATCGGGTGCGGCCCACTTCTGCCACAGCGCCTTGGGAGCGTTGCCGAACATCGCACCGCCGTCGAGTTTCTGGGTGTTGCCGCGAATCGACCATAGTTTCATGTGAAAAATTCTACGGCCAGCGCGTTAAATATTCGCAAGTCGAAGCCCGCAGGGCGCAAACGAAAAACCCCGCCTTGCGGCGGGGCCTGTGAGATCGGGATGGCGATCAGGGCGTTGCTGCCATCGCCTTTACCGCGGCGCTGCCGACCGGGTTGCGTGGATCACTGCCACCGCGCAGGACGTTGGCCTTGCGATCCCATTCCACGGTCTGCAGGTTGCCCCAGACATGGCTGGAACCGCGGCCACCCTCGGCGCTGTCGCCCGGCAGGTCGACCTCGTGCCCCATCGCCCGCAGCTGGCTGGCCACCCCGGCGCTGAAGGCACCGCTCTCGGCCGAGATCGTGTCCGGCAGCCACTGGTGGTGGTAACGCGGCAACGCGGCAACCTGCTGCGCATCCAGCCCGGCGTCATAGCCGAGGATGCCCAGCAGCACCATGGTGATGATGCGGCTGCCGCCGGGGGTGCCGAGCACCACGACCTTCTGCCCGTTGTCCATGAAGGTCGGGGTCATCGAGCTGAGCATGCGCTTGCCGGCCTTCGGCGCGTTGGCCTCGTAACCCATCACGCCGAAGGCGTTGGGAGTACCGGGCTTGAGCGCGAAGTCGTCCATCTCGTTGTTGAGCAGCACGCCGGTGCCGGCCGGGATCAGGCCCGAGCCATACAGCAGGTTGACCGTCTGCGTGCCCCCGACGCGGTTGCCCTCGGCGTCGATGATCGAGAAGTGGGTGGTCTCCTCGTCCTCCAGCGGCGTCGGCTTGCCCGACAGCAGGTCGCTGGGCGTGGCCTTTTCCGGATGGATGGTCGCGCGCAGGCCCTGGGCGTAGTCGCCGCTGGTCAGCACCCTCTGGGGGATGTCGACGAAATCCGGATCGCCGAGGAAGAAGGTGCGGTCGCGGTAGGCACGACGCATCGCCTCCACCACCAGGTGGGTGCGGCGCGCCTCGTCCATCGCATTGAGATCCCAGCCTTCCAGGATCTGCAGCATCGACGCCAGCGCGATGCCGCCGGATGACGGCGGCGAGGCGGTGGTGATCTTCCAGCCGCGGTAGTCGAAAGTGATCGGCTCGCGCACCTTGACCTGGTAGCCGGCCAGCTCCTCGGCGGTCCAGCGGCCACCGGCCTGCTTGACGCCCTTGAGCAGCAGGCGCGCATTCTGCCCGCGGTAGAAGCCATCGAAGCCTTTGTTGGCCAGCAGCTTCAGCGTTTTCGCCAGCTCCGGCTGGCGGAAGATGTCGCCCTCGGCGATCGGCTTGCCGTTGCGCAGGTAGACCTCGCGCGTGCCGGGATAGCGCTCCATCACCTCGCGACGGGACGCGTAGCCGCGTGCCATGCGCGCATACACCGGGAAACCTTCGCTGGCCACGCGGATGGCCGGTGCCAGCGAAGTCGCCAGCGGCAGGCGGCCATGTTCCTCGGCCAGCTTGGCCAGCGCCGCCGGCAGGCCCGGGATGCCGGCCGACCACGGGCCGTTGACCGATCGGTCGCGATCCAGCTCGCCGTCCCTGTCCAGGAACTGCTCGGGCGTGGCCGCAGCCGGCGCGGTCTCGCGCGCGTCAAGCATCAGCTCCTTGCCGGTGCGCGCGTCGTGCAGCAGGAAGAAGCCGCCGCCGCCCAGGCCCGAGCTGATCGGCTCGACCACGGCCAGCGTGGAGGACACCGCCACCGCCGCGTCGAAGGCATTGCCGCCCTGGGCCAGGATCTCCATGCCGGCCTCGGTGGCCAGGTGATGGCCACTGGCAATCGCCGCTCCATCCGGGCGGGTGGCCAGCGGGGCATCGCCATCGGCCGCCCAGGCCAGCGGCGCCAGGAACAGGACCAGCAGCAGGCTGCGCGCAAAGATCTTCATTCGGATGTCGACTCCGCTTCGTAGAGTTCCGGGTGGTCTCGCTGCAGGCGCATCAGCTTGGCCAGCAGCTGGTCGTGGGTCTCGGGAATCTCGGGGTCCGGGTCGATGCATTCGACCGGGCAGACCACCACGCACTGGGGTTCGTCGAAATGGCCTACGCACTCGGTGCAGCGCGCCGGATCGATGATGTAGATGGTTTCGCCCATGCTGATCGCATGGTTAGGACAGGCCGGCTCGCAGACGTCGCAGTTGACGCACAGCTCATTGATTTTCAGCGACATCGCGATACTCCACGCCCGCGCCTGTCGGCAGATCGCGGCCCGGCTACGCCCGGAACCGCAACCGGGCGCGCGTTGCGCGCGCCCGGCCTTGCACGGGTATTACTTGGCTTCAACAAAGATGTATTCGGCGCCGGTCGGCTGCACCAGGGTCTGCACGCGGGCGTTGTCGGCGGCATCACCGATGTAGACCACGCGCACGCCCTTCATCGAGTCGACCTGCACGTCCTTGAACACGGCTTCGATCATGTCGGCCATCTTGGTCGAGGCCGAGGAACCGAAGGCGATCATGTTGCCCGGCTGGATGCCACGGCCGACGGCGGCAGTGGCGCTTTCCACCTGGCGGGCGTACTTGGCTTCGAATTCCGGATCCGATTCCGGCGGCAGGTAGTACAGGAACGGGCTGTTGGTGATGTTGCCCATGTTCTGGATGGCAACTTCCTGCAGGTACTTGCGCCAGCCGGCGTCATCTTCCTTGGCCGGGGCGACCAGGGCCTGCTGGGCCTCGCCGGTCTGCACGGCTTCTTCCTTCTTGCACGCCGTGAAAGCCAGCGCCAGGGATGCGACCAGCATGGCGCGCATTGTGTTGTTCATTGGAAATCTCCTCCCTCTGTGATCTTTAAGGATTGGTTCGTGTCAACTCGCCGGCTGGGCCTGGCGTGCCTTGCGCAGGGCCTCGAGCACCGTCGGCGGCACGAAGCCGGAAACATCGCCACCCAGGCGCGCGATCTCGCGAACCAGGGACGATGAAATGAAGCTGTGCTGCTCGGCCGGGGTGAGGAACAGCGTCTCCACCTCCGGGATCAGGTGGCGGTTCATGCTCGCCATCTGGAACTCGTATTCGAAGTCGGACACCGCGCGCAGGCCGCGCAGCAGCACCCCGCCCTGCACCGAGCGCACGAAATGCGCCAGCAGGGTGTCGAAACCGACCACCTCGACGTTGTCGTGGCGGGTCAGTGCCTCGCGGGCCAGCGACACGCGCAGCTGCAGCGGCAGCGTCGGGCCCTTGGACGGGCTCTGGGCCACGCCGACGACCACCTTGTCGAACAGCGGCGCGGCCCGGTTCACCAGGTCGATGTGGCCATTGGTGATCGGGTCGAAGGTGCCGGGATAAACGGCGATGCGGCTATTGGCCGAGGTCATGCGTTGGATACCGCGTGATGGTCGCCGCGAAGTGTAGCAGCGGCACGCCGGTACAGGGCATAACGCACCTCGCGGGTACTGCCTTCACGGTGCAGCGCCCACTCCGCCGGAACCGGCGGCACGGCGTCGACCGGCGACTCCACGTACAGCCAGGCCCCGTCGGCCACGTGCCGCGGCAGCTGTTCGAACACCTGTTCCCACAGCCCGGCGGCGAACGGGGGATCGACGAACACGATGTCGGCGGCGGCCTGCGGCGCGGACTGCAGCCAGCGCAGCGCGTCCTCGCCCACCACCTGCACCTGCGAGGTGGCACCCAGCTTCTGCACGACCTGGCGCAGTCCCGTGGCCAGTGCCGGGTCGCGCTCGACCAGGCAGGCATGGGCAGCGCCACGCGACACTGCCTCCAGCCCCAGCGCGCCGCTGCCGGCGAACAGGTCCAGCGCCCGGGCGCCGGCGAGCCGCGGCATCAGCCAGTTGAACAGGGTCTCGCGCACGCGGTCGCTGGTCGGGCGCAGGCCCGGCAGCTGCGACACCGGAAGCCGGGTATTGCGCCAGCGCCCGCCCACGATCCGCACCTGCCCCACACTACCGGCGCGCGGTCCACGGCTGCCGCTCATGCGCGCAGTCCTGCGGAAGCGGCGGTCGGGAGGACGGAACTGGGGGCCATCGTCAGCTCTGCGGCGGGAAAGGAACGAATGATAGACCAGCGCGCCCATCGCTTCCGCGCTTGAAAAAGGCGCCGATGGCCCCATTCCGGCGGGCAGTGCCGCGCATTGCCAGCGGCCCGACAGCCACGGAGCAAGACAGACCCATGAACGCAGAAACCCACCAGGAAACGCTGGGCTTCCAGACCGAGGTGAAGCAGCTGCTTCACCTGATGATCCATTCGCTGTACTCGAACAAGGAAATCTTCCTGCGCGAGCTGGTGTCCAACGCCGCCGACGCTGCCGACAAGCTGCGTTTCGAGGCGATCACCCATCCCGAGCTGCTTGAAGGTGGCAGCGAGCTGCGCATCCGCATCGAGGCCGACCCGGCCGCGCGCACCCTGACGATCGACGACAACGGCATCGGCATGAGCCGCGAGGAGGCCATCACCCACCTGGGCACGATCGCCAAATCCGGCACCGGCGAGTTCCTCAAGAACCTGTCCGGCGACCAGAAAAAGGACGCCAACCTGATCGGCCAGTTCGGCGTGGGCTTCTATTCGGCCTTCATCGTCGCCGACCAGGTCGACGTCTACAGCCGCCGCGCCGGCCTGCCGGCCAGCGAGGGCGTGCACTGGTCCAGCCGTGGCGAGGGCGAGTTCGCCGTCGCCACCGTGGACAAGCCCGAGCGCGGCACCCGCATCGTGCTGCACCTGAAGGACGGCGAGGAAGGCTTTGCCGACGGCTGGAAGCTGCGCGGGCTGGTCAAGAAGTACTCCGACCACATCGGCCTGCCGATCCAGCTGGTCAAGGAGCACTACGGCGAGGAGAAGGACAAGCCGGCCGAGCCGGAATGGGAAACCGTCAACCGCGCCAACGCGCTGTGGACCCGCGCCAAGTCAGAGATCAAGGACGAGGAATACCAGGAGTTCTACAAGCACACCGCGCACGACCACCAGGACCCCCTGGCTTGGAGCCACAACAAGGTCGAGGGCAAGCTGGAGTACACCTCGCTGCTGTACGTGCCCGGCCGCGCCCCGTTCGACCTGTACCACCGCGACGCACCCAAGGGCCTGAAGCTCTACGTGCAGCGCGTCTTCATCATGGACCAGGCCGAGCAGTTCCTGCCGCTGTACCTGCGCTTCATCAAGGGCGTGGTCGATTCCAACGACCTGCCGCTGAACGTCTCGCGCGAGATCCTGCAGTCCGGCCCGGTGATCGATTCGATGAAGTCGGCGCTGACCAAGCGCGCCCTGGACATGCTGGAGAAGCTGGCCAGGGACAAGCCCGAGGAATACGCCGGCTTCTGGAGCAACTTCGGCCAGGTACTGAAGGAAGGCCCGGCCGAGGACTTCGGCAACCGCGAGAAGATCGCCGGCCTGCTGCGCTTTGCCTCCACCCACGAGGCTGGCGGCGAGCAGAAGGTGTCGCTGGCCGACTACGTCTCGCGCATGGTCGAGGGCCAGGACAAGATCTACTACCTGACTGGCGAGAGCCATACCCAGGTCAAGGACAGCCCGCACCTGGAGGTGTTCCGCAAGAAGGGCATCGAAGTGCTGCTGATGACCGACCGCATCGACGAGTGGCTGATGGGCTACCTCACCGAGTTCGATGGCAAGTCGTTCGTCGACGTCGCGCGCGGCGACCTGGACCTGGGCAAGCTGGAATCGGAGGAAGACAAGAAGGCCGCCGAGGAAGCAGCCAAGGCCAAGGAAGCGCTGGTGTCGCGGATCAAGACCGCACTCGGCGACGACGTGGCCGAGGTGCGCGTGTCGCATCGCCTGACCGATTCGCCGGCGATCCTGGCCATCGGCGAGCAGGACCTGGGCCTGCAGATGCGCCAGATCCTGGAAGCCAGCGGCCAGAAGGTGCCGGAGAGCAAGCCGGTGTTCGAGTTCAATCCGGGCCACCCGCTGATCAGCAAGCTCGACAACGAGCAGGACGAAGCCCGCTTCGGCGACCTGGCGCGGGTGCTGTTCGACCAGGCTGCGCTGGCGGCTGGCGACGGGCTGAAGGATCCGGCCGCCTACGTGCGCCGGCTCAACAAGCTGCTGCTGGAACTGTCCGGCGCGTAAGCACCGACCCGCGACCGTGGCCAGCCACGGTCGCGGCGCACTCGATGCCGGCGCTCAGGCCCTGGCGTCGAACAGGCTGCCGAGCATGTCGTCGCAGGTGGTGACCAGCCGGGCGTTGGCAGTGAAGGTGGTGACCGCCAGCTTCGCCGTCAGCAGGTCGCGCACCCAGGCATCCTGGCCGGGTTCGTCGAGCGTGCTGAAAGCTGCGGTCACGCCGCCGCCAGCCGCTTCACTGGCCTGCACCTGCTGGCGCCGCACCGGCTCGACCGGCAGCGTGGCGATGTTGTGCGCCGCTGCGTGCATGCCCTGCATTGCCACCCGCATTCCCGACAGGGAAATCGAAGAAATCGCGTTCATGCCATTGCATCGGCCGGGCGCGTCCCAACTTGAATGGACCTTCCAGGCCGGCCACGGCGCCGGTGGTAGCATGTCCGCCTGACCGAGGTCCCGCCCCCAATGCTCAGTTTTTTCCGTCGCAAGAAGCCCCAGGACGCCACTGAGGCCCCCAAGACCCAGCACTACAGCACCGAGGAGCTGGCTGCGGCGTTTCCGTCCGCGCCGGCCCAGGTCAACACGCCGGCCGAGCCCGCCCCGGCGCCGGCAGTTGCCGAACCCGCTCCGAAGCCGACGCCTTCGCTAGTTGCTCCCGTCGAAACGCCGGTCGCTCCAGTGGTGGCCAGCGACGCGGTCGCCGTGCCGCAGCCTGCGCCGGTCGTCGAGGCAAACCCGGCAGTCATTTCCCCGGTCGCGGCGGCGCAGGACAGCAGCGACGAAGCCCTGATCCCGGCCAATGCCGAGCCCGCCGCACCGGCCGGCAAGATCGGCTGGCGCGAGCGCCTGCGCAATTCCACCTTCGCCCGCAGCTTCGGCGGCCTGTTCTCGCGCAATCCGCGACTGGACGACGACCTGCTCGACGAGATCGAGACCGCGCTGATCACCGCCGACGTCGGCGTGCCAGCCACTACCGCCCTGGTCGAGGACCTGCGCAAGCGCATGAAGGCGCGCGAGTTCGCCGATGCCAACGCGCTGCTGGCCGCCCTGCGCGCCGACCTGATCGCGATGCTGCAGCCGGTCTCCAGGCCGCTGGTGATCGACCGCCAGGCCAAGCCGTTCGTGGTGCTGACCGTCGGCGTCAATGGCGTCGGCAAGACCACCACCATCGGCAAGCTGGCCAAGCGCTTCAAGGACGAAGGCCACAGCCTGATGCTGGCCGCTGGCGATACCTTCCGTGCCGCCGCGGTGGCCCAGCTGCAGATCTGGGGTGAGCGCAACGGCGTAACCGTCGTCGCCCAGGGCCAGAACGCGGACGCCGCTTCGGTCGCGTATGACGCGCTGCAGGCCGGCAAGGCGCGCGGCACCTCGGTGCTGATCGCCGACACCGCCGGCCGCCTGCACACCCAGACCGGCCTGATGAACGAGCTGGGCAAGATCCGCCGCGTGCTCGGCAAGATCGACCCGTCCGCGCCGCACGAGGTGCTGATGGTCATCGACGGCACCACCGGCCAGAACGCACTCAACCAGCTGCGCCAGTTCCATGCCGCGGTCGGCGTGACCGGCCTGGTGGTGACCAAGCTCGACGGCACCGCCAAGGGTGGCGTGGTGTTCGCGCTGGCCCGCGAGTTCGGCATTCCGATCCGCTTTGCCGGCATCGGCGAACGCCCGGAAGACCTGCGCGTGTTTGATCCGGAAGCCTTCGTCGACGCATTGCTGCCCGAGGCACTGGGCGGTTGAGCGGAGCCCGTCGTACCGGCCGGTCACTGATGCGTGGTGGTGACTGCCGCCATCCTTCCGGCAGCCCCGCTGATGGCCGCTGATTCGACCTCGATGCCCGGTACCGGCCACGACCCGTTCGTGGCCGGCCTGCTGCCGTGGTTCGACGCCAACGGTCGCCACGACCTGCCCTGGCAGCATCCGCGCTCGCCCTACCGGGTGTGGCTGTCGGAAGTGATGCTGCAGCAGACCCAGGTCGCCACGGTGATCCCGTATTTCCAGCGCTTCGTGCAGCGCTTTCCCACCCTGCCCGAGCTGGCCGCAGCCGACAGCGACGCGGTGATGGCCCACTGGGCCGGGCTGGGTTACTACGCCCGCGCCCGCAATCTGCACGCCGCCGCGAAGCAGTGCGTGGCCGGACACGGTGGCGACCTGCCACGGGACTTCGACGCCCTGCACGCGCTGCCCGGCATTGGCCGCAGCACCGCCGGGGCGATCCTGAGCCAGGCCTGGAACGCGCGTTTTCCCATCCTCGATGGCAACGTCAAGCGGGTACTGGCGCGCTACCACGGCATTGCCGGCCATCCGGGGCTGCCCGCGGTGGAAAAACAGATGTGGGCGCTCGCCAGCGAGCACCTGCAGCACGTGCCCGACGGCCTCCTGGCCGACTGGACCCAGGCGCAGATGGATTTCGGCGCCACCCTCTGCACCCGGGCCAGACCGGCCTGCGTGCTGTGCCCGCTGCAGGCCAGCTGCGTGGCGCTGCACGAAGGGCTGGTCGACTCACTGCCCACGCCGAAACCGGGCAGGACCCTGCCCGAACGCGAGGCGCTGGCCCTGCTGCTGGAAAACCGCGAAGGCGGGATCCTGCTGCAGCGGCGCCCGCCGACCGGCATCTGGGCCTCACTTTGGACGCTGCCGCAGGCCGATACCGACGCTGGGCTGCGCGAGTGGTTCGCCCGCCACATCGACGGCGATTACGAGGCCGCCGACGAGATGCCGCGCATCGTCCACACCTTCAGCCACTACCGCCTGCACCTGCAGCCGCTGCGCCTGCGCAAGGTCGCCCTGCGTGGGGCGGTGGGCGACAATGCCGACCTGCGCTGGGTATCGCGCACGGCCCTGCCTTCGCTTGGCCTGCCCGCCCCCATCCGCAAGCTGCTCGACAGCCTCTGACCCAGGAACTCCGCATGTCCCGCACCATCTTCTGCCAGTACGAGCAACGCGAAACCGAAGGCCTGGACTTCGTGCCCTACCCGGGCGAGCTGGGCCAGCGCATCTTCGCCAACGTCGGCAAGCAGGCCTGGAGCGCTTGGCTGGCGCACCAGACCATGCTGATCAACGAGAATCGGCTGTCACCGCGTGATCCCAAGCACCGCGCCTTCCTCGAGGAGGAACTGGTGAAGTTCCTGTTCTCCGGCGGCGCCGACAAGCCGGCCGGCTACGTCGCCCCGCAGGGCGGCTGAAGCCTCAGTCCTGCGGCGCGGCTTCTTGCTCGCGCTGCTGCAGCCGCGCCTCGCGCAGTTCCTTCTCGGAGATGCGCAGCGCCTTGACGTCCAGCGGGCGGATGTCACGGATCCGGCAAGGCACACGGAAGCCGGTCGGCGTGTTGTAGACGATCACGCTGTCGAACTTCGCCGACACATTGCCCATGTGGTTGGTCAGGCCGATGGTCGGGGCGCTGGACAGGTCCATGCACGGCCCGCCCAGATCCAGCAGCCAGGCCTCGCTGGGGCGGGTCCACACCGCCAGCGCGCTGTCACCCAGGCTGGTCCAGCCGTTGAGCTGGCCGTAGTAGCGGAAATCACGTACCGGCTCACCGGCGTGGGCGCGGTAGAGCTCGAGCTTCTCGGCGTCGGAAAGCCCCCCGGTGGTAGCGCAGGCGGCCAAGGAAAGGCCAAGCGCCGCTGCCGTCAGCAAGGTCTTCATCGCTCACCTCCATGGCGTGGAAAGAATCTGATGATGCGACCGACGGCTGCCCTTGGGGCAGCCTGTCCGCGTCGGCATTCAGCTGCCGTGCTCATTGCGGCCGAAGCGCTTACAGCGCCTCGTGGGCCAGTTCGTGCAGGCGGCCTTCGCGAAGCTCCAGCACGCGGTCGAGCTTGCGCGCCAGGCCACGGTCATGGGTCACCAGCACCAGACTGGTCTTCTGCGCACGGTTGAGCTCGAGCATCAGCTCGAACACGGTAGCCGCGGTGCGGTCATCGAGGTTGCCGGTCGGCTCGTCGCCCAGTACGCAGGCCGGACGGTTCACCAGTGCACGCGCCACGGCAGCACGCTGGCGCTCGCCACCGGACAGCTCGCCCGGCTTGTGGTCCAGGCGATGGCCCAGCCCCACGGCTTCGAGCAGCGCACGGGCGCGCCCGCCGGCATCGGCCACCTCGGCGCCACCAAGCAGTACCGGCATCATCACGTTCTCCAGTGCGGTGAACTCGGGCAGCAGGTGGTGGAACTGGTAGACGAAGCCCAGCGACCTGTTGCGCAGGCGGCCACGCGCGGCGTCGGACAGCTCGGACATCTTCTGCCCGGCCACGTAGACCTCGCCGGCGGTTGGCATGTCCAGCCCGCCCAGCAGGTGCAGCAGGGTCGACTTGCCGGCACCGGAGGCGCCGACGATGGCGACGGTCTCGCCAGCGGCGACCGACAGTTCCAGGCCGTTGAACACCGGGGTGTGCATCCGCCCCTCTGCGTAAGTCTTGGCCAGTCCTTCAGCGCGGATGGCTGCGTGCATCAGGTTGTTCTCACTCATAACGCAGCGCCTCCGCCGGCTGGGTACGCGCCGCGCGCCAGGCCGGGTACAGCGTTGCCAGGAAGCTCATCAGCAGCGCCACCAGCACGGTGCCGACCACGTCGGGCGTCTGCATGTCGGTGGGCAGGCCGGTGATGTAGTAGACGTCCTCGGGCAGCAGCTTGATGTTGAAGACCGACTCGATCAGGCCGAGGATGCGCTCCAGGTTGAAGGTCAGGGTGATGCCACCGACCAGGCCCAGCAGGGTGCCGATCACGCCGATCAGCGTGCCCTGCACCATGAACACCTGCATCACCCCGGACGGGGTCAGGCCCAGCGTGCGCAGGATGGCGATGTCGGCCTGCTTGTCGGTCACCAGCATCACCTGGGAGTTCACCAGGGTGAAGGCGCCCATCATGATGATCAGCGACAGCAGGATGCCCATCACCGTCTTTTCCATCTTCAGCGAGTGGTAGAGGTTGGCGTTCTGCTGGGTCCAGTCGCTGACGCGGTAGTAGCCGTTGAGGTTGAGCGCCAGGTCGCGCGCGACCACGTAGGCCTGGTCCATGTCATGCAGTTTCAGGCGGACACCCGTTGCACCCTCGATGCGCAGCACGCGCTCCAGGTCCCGCATGTTGGTGAAGGCCAGGCCGCGGTCGATCTCGTTGTAGCCGGCCTCGAAGATGCCGCTGACGGTGAAACGCTTCATCCGCGGCAGCGCGCCGACCGGGCTGCCCTGCACCTCGGCCAGGGTGGCGACCACGGTGTCGCCCACGTCCACACCCAGCCACAGGGCCAGCTCCTGGCCGAGCAGCATGTTGTAGGAGCCGGGAGTGAGGTCGTCGAGCGAGCCCTTCTTCATCTTCTCGGCGATCACCGATACGGCAGGCTCGAGCGCCGGCTCGATGCCCTGCACCATCGCGCCCTGGACGCGGGTGCCGCTGAGCATGCCCTGGATCTCGACGTAAGGCGCGGCGCCGGCCACGCGTGGATCCTGCCTGGCAACGTCCATCGCGCGTTGCCAGTCGGTCATCGGCTCGCCATCACTGGTGACGGTGGCATGGGCGGACATCTGCAGCAGGCGGTCGCGGATTTCCTTCTGGAAACCGCTCATCACCGCCAGCGTGGTGATCAGTACCGTGACCCCGAGCGCGATGCCGAGGATCGAGGCCATGGAAATGAAGGAGATGAAGCCGTTGCGGCGTTTGGCGCGCAGGTAGCGCAGTCCGATCGCGACAGGAATGGGTTTGAACATGCGCGTGAACCAATGAAGTGGCGCTATGGTGCCACTTGCAGCGTCGACGCGGGAACACGCCGCGTGGACATGGCCAGTCTCAGTTCACGCCGTTGCGCGGCTGGCAGCGTATCGGGCCAGAACAGCAGCTCGTGGCGACGCCCTGCCCTGCGCCATGCCACGATGACCAGCGGCCCCTGCCAGCGCACGTCCAGGTCTTCCACCGGCTCGCCATTGACGCTGGCCGGTGCCTCGCCGGTCGGGACCAGCAGGCGGCGCGCAGGCCGACGCCATTCGCGACGAGCAATCCACAGTCCCCAGCCCATTGCCGTCAATGCCAGCAGCCAGGCCAGCGGCCCTTCGAAGTCGGACAATGCCACCGACGGCGGCATCAACGCGACCAGCAACAGCAGGCAGGCCTGCAGCCAGCGCGAGGGGCGCCACTCAAACCGGCAGGGCGCGGATGTAGGCGATGAGTTGGGCCTGCTGCGCATCGGGGCATGCCTCGTAGCCCATGGACCAGCGCCACAACTTATCGTCCTCGGTCTCCAGCAACTGTAGGAAAACCGCGCGCTCGTCCTCGGGGGCCTGCCCCCAGCGCTGGTCGAGGTAACGGCCGAACAGCTGGTCCAGTTCGCGCATGCCGCGGCGGCAACGCCAGCGCAGCTTCTTCAGCATGACTTCTTCTTCAACGTTCATTTGTTTGCCTCGTGGCCCGGCGATACGACGCCGGAAACAACGACGGCACCAGTCTCGGGACCAGTGCCGTCGGGATGCTGCGCCTCACGACGCCGCGTCGATCCGCTGGATCAGGCGCGACGCGCCATCATCAGCTTCTTGATCTCGGCGATCGCCAGCGCCGGGTTCAGGCCCTTCGGGCAGGTCCGTGCGCAGTTCATAATGGTGTGGCAGCGGTACAGCTTGAACGGATCTTCCAGATCGTCCAAGCGGGCACCGGTGTCCTCGTCACGCGAGTCGATGATCCAGCGGTAGGCCTGCAGCAGGATCGCCGGGCCCAGGTAACGCTCGCCGTTCCACCAGTAGCTCGGGCAGCTGGTCGAGCAGCAGGCGCACAGGATGCACTCGTACAGGCCGTCGAGCTTCTTGCGGTCTTCCGGCGATTGCAGGCGCTCGCGATCGGACGGCGCCGGGGTCTGGGTGCGGATCCACGGCTTGATCGAGGCGTACTGCGCGTAGAAGTGGGTCAGGTCGGGAACCAGGTCCTTGACCACGTCCATGTGCGGCAGCGGGTAGATCGGCACTTCCTGCTTCTGGCAGTCCTCGATGGCGCGGGTGCAGGCCAGCGTGTTGGTGCCGTCGATGTTCATCGCGCACGAACCGCAGATGCCCTCGCGGCACGAGCGACGGAAGGTCAGGGTCGGGTCGATCTCGTTCTTGATCTTGATCAGGGCGTCCAGGACCATCGGGCCGCAGGCGTCCAGATCCAGCTCGTAGGTGTCGGTACGCGGGTTCTCGCCGCCATCCGGGCTCCAACGGTAGATCTTGAAGGTGCGGGTGTTCTTCGCACCGGCCGGGGCCGGGAAGTGCTTGCCCTTGGTGACCCGGGAGTTCTTGGGTAGAGAAAATTCAGCCATGTTCGTGTGTTCCCGGGATCAGTAGACGCGCGGCTTCGGCGGAACCACGGCCACGTCATCGCTGAGCGTGTACATGTGCACCGGACGGTAGTCGAAGCTGCACTTGCCCTTCTCGTCGACGGTCACCAGCGTGTGCTTGTGCCAGTTGACGTCGTCGCGGTCCGGGAAGTCCTCGTGGGCGTGGGCGCCGCGGCTTTCCTTGCGCTGTTCGGCCGAGTTGATGGTGGCCACGGCGTTGAGCAGCAGGTTGTTCAGCTCGTAGGTCTCGATCAGGTCCGAGTTCCAGACCAGCGAGCGGTCGGAGACCTTGACGTCCTGGAACGAGTCGAACACCTCGGCCATCTTCTTGCAGCCGGCCGCCAGCTTCTCGCTGGTGCGGAACACGGCGGCGTCGGCCTGCATCGTGCGCTGCATGCGGTCGCGGATGACGGCGGTCGGGGTGTCGCCATTGGCGTGGCGCAGCTTGTCCAGCAGGCCCAGGGCCTTGTCGCAGGCGCTGGCCGGCAGCTGCTTGTGCGAGGCGCCCGGCTTGATGGTCTCGGCGCAGCGGTTGGCCACGGCGCGACCGAACACCACCAGGTCCAGCAGCGAGTTCGAGCCCAGGCGGTTGGCCCCATGCACCGACACGCAGGCCGCTTCGCCGATGGCGTACAGGCCCGGGACGACGGCATCGGGGTTGTCGCCCGACTTCTGCACCACTTCGCCGTGGTAGTTGGTCGGGATGCCACCCATGTTGTAGTGGACGGTCGGGATCACCGGGATCGGCTGCTTGTGCACGTCGACGCCGGCGAAGATGCGGGCCGATTCGGCGATGCCCGGCAGCTTCTCGTCGATCACGCCCGGGCCCAGGTGGGTCAGGTCGAGCAGGATGTGGTCCTTGTGCTCGCCGACGCCGCGGCCTTCGCTGATCTCGATGGTCATCGAACGCGACACCACGTCACGCGAGGCCAGGTCCTTGTAGTGCGGTGCGTAGCGCTCCATGAAGCGCTCGCCGTTGGCGTTGCGCAGGATGCCGCCCTCGCCTCGCACGCCTTCGGTGATCAGGCAGCCGGCGCCGTAGATGCCGGTCGGGTGGAACTGCACGAACTCCATGTCCTGCATGGCGATGCCGGCACGCATGGCCAGGCCGCCACCGTCGCCGGTGCAGGTATGGGCCGAGGTGGCCGAGAAGTAGGCGCGGCCGTAGCCACCGGTGGCCAGCACGACGCCATGGGCGCGGAACAGGTGCAGGGTGCCTTCGGCCATGTCCAGGGCGAGCACGCCGCGGCACACGCCTTCCTCGTCCATGATCAGGTCGAGCGCGAAGTACTCGATCATGAAGCGGGCGTTGTGGGCCAGCGACTGCTGGTACAGGGTGTGCAGGATCGCGTGGCCGGTACGGTCGGCGGCCGCGCAGGTACGCTGCGCCGACGGGCCTTCGCCGTACTTGGTGGTCATGCCGCCGAACGGACGCTGGTAGATCTTGCCGTCTTCGGTACGCGAGAACGGAACGCCGTAGTGTTCCAGCTCGATGATGGCCGGGATGGCCTCGCGGCACATGTACTCGATGGCGTCCTGGTCGCCCAGCCAGTCCGAGCCCTTGATGGTGTCGTAGAAGTGGTAGCGCCAGTCGTCCTCGCCCATGTTGGCCAGCGCCGCCGAGATGCCGCCCTGGGCGGCCACGGTGTGCGAGCGGGTCGGGAAGACCTTGGTGATGCAGACGGTCTGCAGGCCCTTCTGGGCCAGGCCGAAGGTCGCACGCAGGCCGGCGCCGCCGGCGCCGACGACGACCATGTCGACCTTGTGTTCGGTGATCTTGTAAGCGGACATGGAGATATCAGTTCCCAAGCGCGATGCGGGCGACCGCGAAGATGCTGACGATCGCGCCGAGCACGGCGACGAACTTCACGGTGACCTGGAGGGCCAGCGCCAGCAGCGAGTTATGGATGTAGTCTTCGAGCACGACCTGCAGGCCGAGCTGGGCGTGCCAGAACATGGCGACCAGGAAGCCGACCAGCAGCACCGCGTTCCACGGCTTGGTGACCGCCTCGGTGGCGGTGGCGTAATCGGCGCCCATCAGGCTGAGCACGAAGCACAGGAACCAGATAGACAGGAACACCAGTGCGGTGGCGGTCAGGCGCTGGTGGATGAAGTGCTCGGTGCCGGACTTGGAGCTGCCCAGGCCGCGCGCGTTCTTCAGCGGAGTACGGAAGTTGCTCATGATCAGGCCCCCATCAGGACGTAGGCCCAGACCAGGGCAGTGATGACCAGCGAGCCGATCACCGACAGCCACGAGCTGCGGATGAAGGCAGCCTTGCTGAAGCCGATCGCGAAATCCTGGGCGACGTGGCGGATGCCGTTGCACAGGTGGTAGGCGAAAACCCAGGTCCATGCGAACAGGAAGGCCTTGCCGTACCAGGCGCTGGCGTGGCCGCTGAAGCAGTTCCAGGATTCGGGGCCCATCATCAGGGCGAGCAGGCCGCCGGCGATGATCAGGGCTCCAACAGACAGAACGATGCCGGTGACTCGATGCAGGATCGAGGTGGCCATCTGGATCTGCCAGCGATACACCTGCAGGTGCGGGGAGAGGGGGCGGGGTCGGTTCGCCATTTCGCTGGGCTCGTTGTCTCGGCTGGGCGGCAAGGTAGCGCCGCATTGGCTAATTGCCGCACGACCTCAGAAGTCGATGCAGCGTCCGTTTTTCTCCCAATCGCCGTATCGCACCGGATCCAGTCCGCCGCGACCACCGATCTCCTTCTGCTCTGGCTGCTCGACGCGTTCTGGCGCCGGGACCTGGGCAGTTTCGGACTCGGTATCGGGAGTGGGGGTTGTTTGGCCTATCATCGTGGGTCTCGCAACGCACAAAATTTTAGTCCCCGTTCACGTGCCTGACAACCTTCCTCCTACTTTCGTCGCGTATCCGCGCCTTCACGGACACCAGCTTCTCGGCCTGTCTGGCCCTGACGCGACGGTGTTCGCGCACTCGCAGTTCAGCAGCGATGTCAGCGCCCTGCCCCCGCTGCACTGGCAGTGGAGCAGCTGGCTCTCGGCCAAGGGCCGCGTGCGGGCGGTGTTCCAGCTGCTGCGGCTGAACGAGACCGAGGTACTGCTGGTACTGGCCGACGGCGGCGCCGAGGCGCTTGCCGCCGAGTTGCAGCGCTTCGTGTTCCGGCGCAAGGTCAAGCTGGAATGGCGCCAGGACCTGGCCGTGGCCGGCGCATTCACCGCACCGGAAGCCGCCAGTGGCGCGGCCATCGCCGAGCTCGGCGGGGCCGGCTGGGAGCTGGACCTGGGCAGCGACGAGCTGCCACGCACGCTGCGGATCGGACCGGCCGGGGCCTTCGCGGCAGATGATGACGCCAGCCTTGCGCTGGCCTGGCGCCAGGCCGACCTGCGCTTTGGCCTGCCGCGGCTTGAGACCAGCCAGCACGAGGCCTGGACCCCGCAGCAGCTGGGGCTGGACCGGCTCAACGGCTACAGCGTGAAGAAGGGCTGCTATCCGGGCCAGGAAATCGTGGCCCGCACCCACTTCCTGGGCAAGGCCAAGCGCTCGCTGCAGCTGCTGCAGGCCCCATTGGTGGCCGCCGGCGACAGCGTCGAGCAGGACGGCAATGCGCTGGGCACCGTGGCCAGCGTCGCCGGCGATCTCGCCTTGGCCGTACTGCCGCTGGAGACCGCCGACAGTCCGCTGTCGATCAGGGGCCAGCCGGCGCGGCCGCTGCCGTTCGTGCCGGGCCTGGCGCGCTGATCCTCACGCCGACGCCTGCAGGCGCTGGCCGCTTGATCCATCGAACAGGTGCAGCCGCGATGGCTGCACGGCCACGCGCATGCGTGCGCCGACCGGGGGCAGGTCCTGCGGCGGCACCCGCATCGTCAGCAGCTGTGCCCCGTAGGTGAGGTTGACGAAGATCTCGTTGCCTACCGGCTCGACGCCCTCGACCACTGCCTCGAAGCCAAGCACCTCCCCGGCCGCGGCCGGCTGCAGGTGCTCGGGGCGGACCCCTACCGCCACGGTCTGGCCAGCCCACGCCCGGTCCATCGATGCCGGGCCCAGCGGAGTGCGCAGCCCGCCGTCTTCCAGCCACCAGCCGCCCTCGCCCTCGACCAGCCGGCCGCGCAGCACGTTCATTGCCGGGCTGCCGAGGAAGCCGGCGACGAACAGGTTGGCCGGGCGCTCGTACAGCGCCATCGGCGTGTCGATCTGCTGCACCACGCCCTCGTTGAGCACCACGATGCGCTGTCCCAGGGTCATCGCCTCGACCTGGTCGTGGGTGACGTAGACCATGGTGGTGCCGAGCTTGCGGTGCAGCTGGGCGATCTCGGTGCGCACGCTGTGGCGCAGCTTGGCGTCGAGGTTGGACAGCGGTTCGTCGAGCAGGAACACCGCCGGTTCGCGTACCAGTGCCCGGCCCAGGGCCACGCGCTGGCGCTGGCCGCCGGACATCTCGCGCGGCAGCTTGTCGAGCATGGAGGTCAGCCCCAGCGTCTGCGCGGCAGCGGCGACCCTGGCCTTGACCGTGGCCTTGTCATGGCCGCGCAGCTTCAGCCCGAAGGCCAGGTTCTCGGCCACGGTCATGTGCGGATACAGCGCATAGCTCTGGAACACCATGGCGATGTCCCGGTCCTTGGGCGCCACGTCGTTGACCACGCGCCCGCCGATGCACAGGGTGCCGGCGCTGATGTGCTCCAGCCCGGCGATCATCCGAAGCAGGGTGGACTTGCCGCAGCCCGATGGGCCAACCAGCACCATCAGCTCGCCATCGGCGATCTCGAAGCTGGCCCCCTGCACCGCCACGTGCCCGTTGTCATAGACCTTGCGGACATCCTGCAGCAGTACGTTGGCCATCGCCGATCCTGTCCTTTGTTGCGGTCGCCGGACCCGCCGGAACGGACCCGATCCAAGCATCGGCGCCGTGCACGCAATGCATACGAATACAGTGCGGCGCATTCTGCCACGCGCCTGCACGGGCATGGCACCATCGCGGACCGGTGGCCGACACGGCCTGCCGCGCTGCATCACAAGCCCGGGCGGAGGTTCCGCCATCCTGTTCCCATCCTTTGCGAGGCAATTGACAGCGATGTCAACCGAAACCGAGACTCGGGCGATGCACGACACACTCCTCCTGTTCGGCGCGACCGGTGACCTGGCGCAGCGCTACCTGTTCCCCTCGCTGCTGCGCCTGCTGGCCGACGGCCTGCTGCCAGACGACTTCCGGGTGCGCGCGCTTGCGCTGTCGCCGCACGACACCGCGGCCTTCCATGACGTGCTCCGCCCGCGCCTGCAGCAGTCCTGGCCGCACGGCCGGCAGGACGACATCAACGCCCTGCTGGCCCGCATCGACTACCGCTCGGTGGACCTGCGCGATGCCGACTCGGTGGCCGCGGCGGTGTCCGACCTGGTCGACCGCCAGTGCGTGAGCTACCTGGCGATCCCGCCGGGCCTGTACATCTCCACCTGCCAGGGCCTGGCCAAGGGCGGCGCGCTGGCCGCGCCGCACCGGCTGATGCTGGAGAAGCCGATCGGTTCGGATTCGCACAGCGCCGACGAGATCCTCAATGCCATCGGCGCGCTGATCGACGAGGACCGCGTGTTCCGCCTGGACCACTACCTGGGCAAGGCGGCGGTGCAGAACCTGCTGGCGCTGCGCTTCGGCAACACGCTGCTGGAGGCGGTGTGGAACCGCAACTACATCGAGTCAGTGCACATCCTGGTGGCCGAAAGCGAGGGCGTGGACGGCCGTGATGCCTACTACTCACGCTCCGGCGCGCTGCGCGACATGGTCCAGAGCCACATCCTGCAGTTGCTGTGCCTGGTGGCGATGGAGCCGCCCGCCTCGCTGGAGGCCGACCGCATCCGCGACGAGAAGGTCAAGGTGCTGCGCTCGCTGCGCCCGCTCGATGCACGCAACGCCGCGCAGCACAGCATCCGCGGCCGTTATACCGCCGGCCAGATCGATGGCCAGCCGGCACAGGCCTACCAGCCGCCGGAAGGCAGCGAGGCCGAGACCTTCGTCGGCGTCACCGCCCACATCGACAACTGGCGCTGGTCGGGCGTGCCCTTCCACCTGGTGACCGGCAAGCGACTGCCCGAACGCACCACCAAGGTCGTGGTCACGCTCAAGCCGGTGACCCACTGGCTGTTCGAGCGCCCGACCCGGCAGCAGGCCGCGCCAAACCGGCTGACCTTCCAGCTGCAGCCGCAGGAGAACATCGAGCTGGGCCTGATGAGTTCGCTGGCCGGCCCGGAATGGGGCGCGCTGGAACTGCAGCCACTGGAACTGGAGCTGTCCGTGCCGACCGGCCTGCATCGCCGCATTGCCTACGAACGCCTGTTCCTGGACGCCTTCAACGGCAACAGCGCGCTGTTCGTGCGCCACGACGAGGTGCGCGCGGCCTGGGCCTGGATCGACAGCGTCTGCCATGCCTGGAAGGAAGCGGGCATGACCATGGCGCCCTACCCGGCCGGCAGCTGGGGTCCGCGCGAGGCGCGCGACTTCCTCCCCGACGACATCCACCCCATCCATCACGCCGGAGACCAGGCATGAGCATT
Organism: Stenotrophomonas sp. Marseille-Q4652; assembly: GCF_916618915.1. Classification (NCBI taxonomy): domain Bacteria; kingdom Pseudomonadati; phylum Pseudomonadota; class Gammaproteobacteria; order Lysobacterales; family Lysobacteraceae; genus Stenotrophomonas; species Stenotrophomonas sp. Marseille-Q4652. Next base: position 640,326 of record NZ_CAKAKE010000001.1, on the reverse strand, counting down.
TCGCCCGCACCGGCTCTGGTAGCCGATATCGGCGGCACCAACGCACGTTTCGCGCTGGCCCACCTCGGCGGCACCAGCCCGCTGGACATGGACAGCATCCGCGAGTTCGCGGTCGTCGACTTCCCCTCGCTGGGCGATGCCGCGCGCCATTACCTCGAGCAGATCGGCAGCGAGGCACGCAGCGGCGTGTTCGCCGTGGCCGGGCGCGTGGATGGCGACGAGGCGCGCATCACCAACCATCCGTGGGTGATCTCGCGCTCGCGCACCGCCGCGATGCTGGGCTTCGACAGCCTGCACCTGATCAATGATTTTGCCGCGCAGGCCATGGCCATCTCGCTGCTGCAGCCCGGCGACGTGGTGCAGATCGGCGGGGCCAGCTGGACGCCCTCGGCGGCCGGCGAGCCGCGCAACTACGGCGTGATCGGCCCGGGCACCGGCCTGGGCGTGGGTGGCCTGATCGTGCGCGACGGCCGCAACTACCCGTTGGAGACCGAGGGCGGCCATGTCAGCTTCCCGCCCGGCACGCCGGAGGAAATCCGCATCCTGGAAATCCTGTCGCAGCAGTTCGGCCGCGTCTCCAACGAACGCCTGATCTGTGGCCCGGGCCTGGTCAACATCCACCGCGCCCTGAGCGAGATCGCCGGTTCCGACCCGGGCGTGCTGCAGCCGGCCGACGTCACCGCACGCGCGGCGCAGGGCGATCCGCTGTCGATGCGCGCGGTGGACGTGTTCCTGGCCATCTTCGGTTCCATCGCCGGTGACCTGGTGCTGATGCAGGGCGCCTGGGATGGCGTGTTCCTCACCGGTGGCCTGGTGCCGCGGATGCTGGAATCGCTGCAGCATTCCGGCTTCCGCCAGCGTTTCGAGAACAAGGGCCGGTTCTCGCCGGCAATGTCGCGCGTACCTTCGCTGGCCGTGGTGCACCCCTGCCCCGGCCTGCTGGGTGCCGCCGCCTACGCGGCCGATGCCGCGCTTGCCAGGGAGATCCGACGATGACCGCGCTTGCCACCGACGCCATCGAGCTTGTCCGCCACAGCGATCCGGACGAATGGATCGAGGTCTGCGCCGCCGAGATGCGCAAGGCGCTGGAGGGCGAGATCGCCGAACGTGGCCGCGCGCGCATGCTGTTGTCCGGTGGCACCACCCCGGCGCCGGTCTACCAGGCGCTGGCCGAGCTGCCGCTGCAGTGGGACCGGGTCGAGGTCGGCCTGGTCGACGAGCGCTGGCTCTCGCCGCAGGACCAAGACAGCAACGCCTGGCTGGTTCGCGACAGTTTCCTCAGGCGTGCCGAGGGCGCGCACTTCGACCCGCTGGTGCGGGTCGGCATGCCGGTGGCCGACTGCGTGCACAGCGCCAACCTGCAGGCCCGGCACAGCCCGCCGCCGTGCCTGGCGGTACTGGGCATGGGCAATGACGGCCACACCGCCTCGCTGTTTCCCGGCTCGCGCGACCTGCCACGCGCCCTGGCCAGCACCCATCCCTACGTGTCGCTGGACGCCACCGGTTGCCCGGTCGCCAACGAATGGACGCTGCGCATCACCCTGACCCCGCACGGGCTGGCCAAGGTGGGCACCCGGCTGTTGCTGCTGCGCGGGCAGAAGAAACTCGACGTGCTGCAGCAGGCACTGGAAGGCGACGACGAACTGCAGCACCCGGTGCTGGCGGCGATCAGGACGCCCGGCGCGCGCCTGCGGGTGCACTGGTGCCCCTGAGCACCGCCACTGCCCCCCACTACTGACCGGATTCCAATGAGCCTGCATCCCAAGATCGAAGCCGTCACCGAGCGCATTCGCCAGCGCAGCGCCCCTTCGCGTGCCGCCTACCTGGCCGGCATCGACGAGGCCGTGCGCAACGGGCCCAACCGCAACCCGCTGAGCTGCGCCAACCTGGCCCACGTGTTCGCCGCCTGCGGCGAGCACGACAAGTCGCGGCTGCGCGGCGGCGCCACGCCCAACCTCGGCATCATCACCGCCTACAACGACATGCTCTCGGCGCACCAGCCGTACGAGCACTATCCCGAACGCATCCGATCACTGGCCCGTGAGCTGGGCGCCACCGCGCAGGTGGCCGGCGGCGTGCCGGCGATGTGTGACGGTGTCACCCAGGGGCGCGGCGGCATGGAGCTGTCGCTGTTCTCGCGCGACGTGATCGCCCAGGCCGCGGCGATCGGCCTGAGCCACGACGCCTTCGACGCAGCCCTGTACCTGGGCATCTGCGACAAGATCGTGCCGGGCCTGCTGATCGGCGCGCTGGCCTTCGGCCACCTGCCGGCGCTGTTCGTGCCCGCCGGCCCGATGCCGCCGGGCATCCCCAACAAGAAGAAGGCCGAGGTGCGCGAGCGCTACGCCGCCGGCGAGGCCACCCGCGAGGAGCTGCTGGAAGTCGAGTCGCAGTCCTACCACTCGGCCGGCACCTGCACCTTCTACGGCACCGCCAACTCCAACCAGGTGCTGCTGGAGGCGATGGGCGTGCAGCTGCCGGGCAGCTCCTTCATCAACCCGGGCACGCCGCTGCGCAAGGCCCTGGACGAGGAGGCCGTGCGCCGCGTGCTGCAGATGACCGCGCTGGGCGATGACTACCGTCCGCTGGGCCGGCTGATCGACGAGCGCGCAATCGTCAACGCGATCGTCGCGCTGATGGCCACCGGCGGCTCGACCAACCACACCATCCACTGGATCGCGGTGGCGCGCGCGGCCGGCATCGTCCTGGCCTGGGAGGACATGGACCAGATCTCGCAGGTGGTGCCGCTGCTGGCCCGGGTGTACCCCAACGGCGAGGCCGACGTGAACCGCTTCCAGGCCGCCGGCGGCGTGCCCTTCGTGTTCCGCGAGCTGCTCGACGCCGGCCTGATGCACGACCTCACCACGGTGGTGCCGGAAGGCATGCGCGCCTTCACCCGCGAGCCGCGCCTGGAGAACGGTGTGCTGACCTCGGCCCCGTCGCCGGGCGTGTCGGCAGACGAGAGCGTGGTGCGCACCGTGGCCGCGCCGTTCGAGAGCCAGGGCGGCCTGCGGCTGCTCCGCGGCAACATCGGCCGCGGCCTGATCAAGCTGTCGGCGGTCAAGCCCGAGCATCGCTACGTCGAGGCGCAGGCGGTGGTGGTCGACGCCCCGCAGAAGCTCAACAAGCTGCATGCCGCCGGCGTGCTGCCGCATGACTTCGTCGCCGTGGTCACCTACCAGGGCCCGCGCGCCAACGGCATGCCCGAGCTGCACTCGCTGGCGCCGCTGCTGGGCATGCTGCAGAACCAGGGGCGCAAGGTCGCGCTGGTCACCGACGGACGCCTGTCCGGTGCCTCGGGCAAGATCCCGGCGGCGATCCACGTCACCCCGGAAGCCGCACGTGGCGGCCCGATCGGCAAGGTCCGCGATGGCGACATCGTGCGCGTCGATGCCGAGTCCGGCACGCTGGAAGTGCTGGTGCCTACCGAGGAATTCGTCGCCCGCCCGGTCGCGGCCAACACCGCGCCCTCCGCACACGACCTCGGCCGCAACCTGTTCGCCTTCAACCGCGCCCAGGTGGGCCCGGCCGACCAGGGAGCGCTGTCGATCTCCTGCGGCCCGCCCTCGCGCGATGGCGGTGCCTGGGATTACGACGCCGAGTACGAACTCGGCGGTGATGCCCCAGCCGCACTCGCCCCGCACTCCCCCAAGGACGCGTAAGTCCTTCCCACCTTTGGAACATCCATGAGCCTTGCCGAGCACCAGAACCGCGCCGAACAGCTGCTGCACGCCGCCGGCATCCTGCCGGTGGTCACCGTCCACACCCTGGAACAGGCGCGCCGGGTATCGGCCGCGCTGCTGGAAGGCGGGCTGCCGGCCATCGAACTGACCCTGCGCACGCCGGTGGCGATGGAAGCGCTGGCCATGCTCAAGCGCGAACTGCCGGACGTGGTGGTGGGCGCCGGCACCGTGCTCGATGCCACGCAGATGCAGCAGGCCATCGATTCCGGTGCCGATTTCCTGGTCACCCCGGGTACGCCGGCACCGCTGGCCGAGGCACTGGCCCGCGCCCCGGTGCCGGTGGTCCCCGGCGGCGCCACGCCGACCGAACTGCTGTCGCTGATGAACCTCGGCTTCAGCGTCTGCAAGCTGTTCCCGGCCACCGCGGTGGGCGGCTTGGCGATGATCAAGGGACTGGCCGGTCCGCTGGCCGGGCTGAAGCTGTGCCCCACCGGCGGCATCGGCGAGACCACCGCGGCCGACTACCTTGCACAGCCGAACGTGGTCTGCATTGGTGGCTCGTGGATGGTGCCGGGCAACTGGATCGAGGGCGGCGAGTGTGACAAGGTCCGCGACAGCGCAGCCAGGGCCGCGGCGCTCGTGCGCGACGCACGCAAGGGCTGAAACGGTTGTCGTTATGGCTCTGCCGCGACGCGGCGGAGCGCCAGCCTGACGTTATTGCAGTTGCGCGGGGCGCTCCACTTCCGGAAGCGCCCCGCCCATCTCAGGCGGCTTACTCGCCGCCGCCACCCGCGCCGCGACGCTCGGCACGGCGCACTGCCGGCGGCAGGTCGATGTGGACTACGGCCGGCAGCGTGTTGATCCGCAACTCGCCACCGGTCCACTCCACGGCCTCTCCATTGAGGGTGGCCAGGCCCGGTTCGCCGGCCCATGGCCACGCCAGCACCAGGCCACCGGCGGGCAGTTGCAGTCCCTCGTCCACTTCCAGCTTCATCTGCCGGTCGCTGCGGCTGAGCGTGTAGCCGAGCGGACCGTGGCGGGTGCGCAGGCCCTCCACGCTGATGCCCTCGCCGGCCAGCCACGCGGTCGGCACGCCGGCGGCGAGCACGATGCTGTCATCGACCTCGCGGGTGTAGGCGAACATGTCCAGCGCCGAGCGCACGAAGTCCGAACCCACCCAGGCATGCGGCAGGTCGCCCAGGAAGAACGGCTTGCGCGGCGTCGGCGTCACCACCTCGGCCCACTGGTTCCAGGCCCGCGGTGCGCGGTCGTCGAGGAAGTAACGCGCTGCGTCCCACGCACGTTCGCGCCAGCCCAGGCGCACGAAGGCGCCGACGTTGCGCCACTCGTAGGGCGTGTAGTCCTTCCACTCGCGCTTGCCGTCACGGCGCTGGACGAACTCGCTCCAGTAACGCTCGAAGGTGCGTTCCAGCAGCTTCTGCGGCAGCCGCCCCTGCTCGCCGCCCGGCGCCAGCGCGATGGTGGTCGAGGTGGGGTCGAAGTCACCCAGCTCGGCGGCACCCGGCAGGAAATCGATGCCGTGCTGGCTGACCGCCACGCGCAGCGAATCCAGCAGGTCGGCATGGAACTCGTCGCGCGAGGCAATCATCCCCGGCAACGCTTCCTCCTTGCCCAGCGCGGTGGCAATCTCCACCGCATCCTTGTAGCCACGCAGCGCCCAGAAGTTGTCCCAGTACGAATGCATCGGCTTGGCTGAATAGCCTTCGTGGCTGATCGAGACCGGCATCATTCCGTAGAAGGCCGGGTTGCGCATGAAGTTCTCTTCGGTGCGCTCGCTCAGGCGCAGCTTCTCCATGTAGCCATAGGCCGCTTCCACGTGCGGCCACATCCGCTCCAGGAAGCCACCGTCGCCGGTATGGCGCCAGTACTCGGCGATGGTGAAGATCAGCTCGCCGTGGCTGTCGTTCTCCGGCACCGGATCGCTGCCGCGTGCGTCCACGCAGCACGGCACCATGCCGTCGTCGAACTGGAACGGCGCGTACCAGTCCACGTACTCGCGCACCGCATCGGTACGGCCCAGCCGCAGCAGGCCTTCGGAAATCATCGCGCCGTCGCGGATCCAGCTGCGCGCGTACGAGCGCGTACCCGGCTGCAGGCTCGGGCCCACCCGCGAGATCAGCATGTGCGCCAGCGCGGTGCGCAGGCTGTCGGCCAGCGGTTGGCCGGCGGCGGGCACGCGCAGGCGCACGCGGTCAAGCTTGCCGCGCCACACCGAGGCCACCTGCTGCTGCGCCTTTTCCGCATCGAAGGCATTGGACATCTGCCACTGTCCGGTCTGCGGCAGCACCAGCGCCACCTCGCGCGTCTGCCCCGGCTCCAGCGTCCAGCGGTACAGCATCGCGCCCGATGCCAGGCCGGTGGTGTCGCGCACCTCGCGGGTCGGCGGCAGCTCCGCTTCGGCCAGGTGGGTGACCTCCGGCTTGCTGTCGAAGGCCGTGGCGAACACCGCATCCGGCGCCTGCGCGGCATACACGCGCGGCTTGCCGTTGACGTCCACGCGGTTGCCGGCGAAGGACAGCCGCTCGATCCGGCTGATCCCACCCACGGTGTTGAGGAACTGGCTGGGCGGATTGACCTGGAAGGGCCGCACCGCCAGCGCCAGGGTGTACCTGTGGGCGGTCTTGTCGGGATTGTGCAGGCGGTAGCGGGCCACCAGCTGCGCCTGCTCCGGGCGCCCCTGCACGAAGCCGGTCACCTGCAGCCGCGCCTGGTCGTGCTTCCACTCCACGGTGGGAATCGGCAGGTAGCGGTCCTGCAGCGACTGCGCCGTTTCGACATCGGCCCAGGTCAGCGTCTTGCCATCGACCACCACGAACGGTTCGACGCTGAAATCCGCGCGGGCCGGCTCCAGCGCGCCATCCTCGCCCATCAGGGCCTGCTCGCGACCGCCATCCAGGCCCAGCAGGGTCCAGTACGGCTGCTCGCCGCTGAAACCACGCGGCAGCGCGCCGCGCGGCAACTGCGGCGCGATGGACTTGACGAAGTCGTTGGGCGTGGCCGCGTATTCCAGCGGCTTGAGGCTGATGTCACGGATGCCGTAGCGCCAGCTCGGCCCGTCGACCAGGTCGAAGCGCAGGTAGCGCGCCTCGGTTTCCGGCAGCGCCAGCCAGTGCTTGCCGGGGCTGCCGGCAACCACCTCGCGCAACACCTTCCAGTCGCGCCCGTCGGCCGAAGACTTGACCAGGTAACGCGACGCCTCCAGTCCCGGCACCCACTGGATCTCGGCGCCGCCGAACTCGCGCACCTTGCCAAGGTCCAGGCTGACGGTCTGCTGCTTGACCCCGCCACTGATCCACACGGTGTCCGGGCGCCCATCGGCGATGCGCTGCTGCAGGGCCGGTGCGGTGTCGGCGATGACACTGGCGGTCAGCGCAGTGGTGTCCGTTGCCGGCAACGGCACCAGCGCCAGCTTGTCAAAGCACACCGTGCCCTTGCCGCCAACCTTGCTGTAGATGGTGAGCTCCACCGCAGCACTTCGCCGCAGCTCCGGATCCTTGCCCGGCCCCCAGGCCTTGTCGACATGGCGCTTGCGGTAGGCCACGCGGGTCCACGCCTTCGGGAACTCATAGCCGGGGCGATTGACCCACCAGACGTTGTCACCGCTTTCGTCCAGCAGCTTGAACTGCAGGTCGTTGGATGGCGAGTTGCCACGCAGCTCGAACTGCAGCTGGTAGTTCTCCGGGTAGCGGATGTCGAGCTTGCGGCGCAGCCCTGCATAACCGGAAACATTGTGGAAATCGTAGTCCAGGCAAAGGGCACGCCCGCCGCCACTGCCGGCCACGGGACGCAGCGTGCCGGTCACCTGGTTGGATACCACCAGTTGCCATTGCGAAGGGTCGTTGAAGTCATCCAGCACGTTCGCCGAGCCATTGCCGGCAACCCCGGCCAGGACGGCCGCCAACAGGCCGGTTGCAGCGGACTTCTTCATTGACGACACCGTATCTGGTTCCTGCCACGATCCATGGGGATTCTCGCAAAAAGACATTGGCACGGGGGGGGCGCGTTTTGCCGGCATGCCATCGCTGAAAGTGTTACTGACGGCCCTAGCCCTTGACGCTTCCCAGCAGCAGCCCCTGGATGTAATAGCGCTGCAGCAGCAGGAACAGCAGCAGCACCGGCAGCACCGTGACCACCGCGCCGGCCATCATCATCTCCACGTCCATGATGTGCTCGCGTGACAGCGCGGCCAGCGCCACTGGCAGCGTGTAGTGCTCCTGGTCGGTCAGCACGATCAGCGGCCACATGAAATCGTTCCAGGCGGCCATGAAGGTGAAGATGGCCAGCGTCACCAGCACTGGCTTGAGCATCGGCAGCACGATCTGGAAGAAGATCCGCAGCTCGCTGGCGCCGTCGATGCGCGCGGCTTCCAGCAGTTCATCGGGGATCGAGCGCGCGTACTGGCGCACGAGGAAGATGCCGAACACCCCGGCCAGCGCCGGCACCACCACCCCGCCGAAGCTGTTGACCAGGCCCAGCAGCTTCATCAGCAGGAACAGCGGCAGCATCGCCACCTGGGCCGGGATCACCAGCGCGGCAAGCAGCAGCTGGAACAGCCGTTCGCGGCCGGCAAAACGCAGCTTGGCGAAGGCATAGCCGGCCATGGTGTTGAACAGCAGCGAGCCGCCGGTGATCGCCAGCGACACCAGCAGGCTGTTGAGGAAGTTGCGGGCCATGCCGGTGCGCGCGAACAGCTCGTGGTAATTGTCCGTGGTCACCGCCGCCGGCAGCAATGGTGGCGGGAAGCGCGAGGCATCTCCGGCCGGCATGAACGACACCGACAGCATCCACAGCAGCGGTGCCAGACTGAGCACGGCCAGCACCAGCAGTGCACCGTGCACCCACCAGCCATGCCAGCGCGATTGGCCTACCTCGCGGCTCACAGCACCCCCTTGCGGCGGCCGAACCGCATCATCAGCGTGGTCACCAGCAGGATGATCAGGAACAGCAGGAACGCCACGGCCGAGGCCCGGCCCAGGTTCCACCACTTGAAGCCTTCCTCGAACATGAAATACAGCACGCTCACCGTGCTCTGCAGCGGGTCGCCCCGGGTCATCACGTAGGGCTCGGCGAACAGCTGGAAATAGCCGGATACGGTGATCACCCCGACCACCATCAGCACCGGCCCCAGCATCGGCAGGGTGATGTGCAGGAACTGCCGCCAGCGCGAGGCTCCATCGATGCGCGCGGCCTCGTACAGGTCCTGCGGGATCGACTGCAGGCCGGCCAGCAGGATCACCATGTTGTAGCCAAAGTTCTTCCACACCGCGAACAACATGATCGTCGGCATCGCCCAACGCGGGTCACCCAGCCAGTCCACCGGCGCGATGCCGACATGGGCCAGCGCCCAGTTCACCAGCCCATAGCTGGTGTGGAACAGGTAACGCCAGATCACCGCCACCGCGACCAGGGTAGTCACCACCGGGGCGAACAGCGCGGTACGGAACAGCGCCTTGAACCGCGTCACCGGTGCATTGAGCAGCAGCGCTGCACCCAGCGACACCGCGATCGACACTGGAACGCCCACCGCAACGAAGTACACCGTGTTGCCCAGCGACTTCCAGAACATCGGCGTCTGCAGCAGGTCCAGGTAGTTGCCCAGCCCGGTGAAGCGCAGGTGGCGGCTGTCGGCCAGCGCGTACAGGTCGAAGTCGGTCAGGCTCAGTGCCAGTGCGGCCAGCACCGGCAGGCCGAAGAACACGCCGATCACCAGCAATGCCGGCGCAGCGAAGATCCAGCCGGCGAGCGAGGTCCGCCGGCTCATGGCGCCACTCCCGCCGCAGCCTGCACCTGCTGTTCCCGGATCCAGCGGCGCTTGGCCAGGATTCCGTCCACGCGCTCGTCCAGCCGCTCCACCGCCTCGTCCTGGCCCAGCCCGCCGCGCACCACCTGCTCGGTGACGATGCGCATCTCCTGCACGATCCGCTCCCACTCCAGCACCTTGGGCGTGGGCTTGACCCGCTCCAGCTGGTCGCGGAACGCCGCAGCCAGCGGATCGCCGGCCAGTGCCGGGTGCTCCCAGGTGCTGCGCCGTGGCGGCAGGTCGCCGATCAGGGCATGGAAGCGCTGCTGCACGTCCGGCTGCGACAGGAACTCGACCAGCTTCCACGCCGCGTCCTTGTGCGCCGAGGAGCGGAACATCACCAGGCTGGTACCGCCGGCGATGCCTGCACCGGGGCCGTCCGGACCCGGCAGTGGCGCCGTCCCCCACTGCCCTGCCAGATCAGCCGGCTGGCGTTTGTTGAACTCACCGATGTTCCAGGGCCCGGACAGGTAGAAGACGTTGAAGCCGCGGAAGAACTCGTCCCAGACATTGGAGATCTGGGTTTCGGACATGCGCGGTGCCCACTGCTCCTCGAACATCCGCGCGTAGAACGCCAGCGCGCGGCGGAACCCGGGGCTGCGGAAGTTGCCGCGGGTGCCGTCCTCGCGCAGCAGCGGATCGTCCTGCTGCAGGGCAAGGGACAGCTGCTGCTCGAACTCGTTGATCGGCATCAGCACCGCGTAGCGATCCGCGCCCTGCTGGCGCTTGATCGCCGCCATCATTTCGGCCCACTCGTCCCAGGTCCGCGGCGGGTGGTCGTAGCCGGCGCGGGCGAGCAGGTCCTTTCGGTAGTACAGCAGCCGGGTATCGACGTACCACGGCACGCCGACCAGCTCGCCGTCGATGAGGTTGGTGTCCCAGATGCCGGGGAAGTAATCCGCCTCGTCGACGATTGCCGAGGCATCCACGTAGGGCTGCAGCGGCGTGAGCGCGCCCAGCGTGGCGAACTCGGGGATCCAGGTATTGCCCAGCTGGCAGACGTCGGGCAGTCCCTCGGCAGCGAAGGCGGTCAGCAGCTTCTCGTGGGCGGCGGTCCACGGGATGTTCTGCACCTGCACGCGGATGCCCGGGTTCTGCTGCTCGAACTCGCGGATCAGCCCGGTCACCACCTCGGCCTCGCGGCCCATAGCCCAGAAACGCAGGGTCACGCCGTCCTGCTGGCGCGTGCAGCCGGCCATGGCCAGCATGGCCAAGGACAGCATTGCCAGCAGCGCGCGGCGGATCATCGGCGGGCCTTATTTGCCCTGTGCCGGGCGTGGGCCCGGCTTGCGTTGTTCCTGCGCCGCGGCCGCGCGCGACTCGACAATGCCGGTCGCCCGCGCCGAAGCGGCACGCTCGTCGCGCTGTGGGGTCGGCGGAGCCTCGCCTTCCGGGGTCAGCCAGCCGCCGGTGAAGCCGGCTCGCTCAAGGCCGGTGCGGATGTAGGCATTGCGCTTCATCACGTCCCAGACAAACTCGTTGCGGTAGTTGGCGATCATGGTCAGGATCGGCCCCTGGTCGATACCGATGTAATCGCTGGCCACCCAGCCACGGCCCGGCACCAGGCGCCCGGTCTTGAGCGGGATGTCGTAGTTGAAGCTGGGATTGAACGAATCCAGGAAGCCATAGCTGGAATACAGGAAAGAGCCGTAGCGGCGGTGCATCTCCTGCGTGGCCGGGATCACCAGCTCCGGAGCGAACACCAGCGAGGCGATCGCCGCGGTCGGGGCGATGGTGCCGTCGTCGAAGTTCTCGCGCAGGCCGGCGCCACGCGCCGAGTAGTGGCGGAACTGGCGCTGCTCACCCCGGTATTCCTGGGTGGTGTTCTGCGGGCCGTCGCCGGCGGTCAGGCCCCACACGTTCTCGCCGTAGTCCTTCCATTTCATCGGGTTCTCGACCGCGTAGTCGCGCTGGGCCAGGGTCGCGCGGCGACTGTTGAGGAAGTAGTCGATCCCGCGCTCGCGCATGTACTGGTCCTGCAGGTCGCGGAAGTCGATCCAGACATGGCTGTACTGGTGGCCGAACTGCGGCCCAAAGGAAAGGTATTCCTGGCCCTGGAACACGCCCCAGTCGTTGTCGTAGGTCCGCGTCCACACCGTCCAGGCATCCGGGCTCACCGGATGGCTCGGCGAACCGAGGGCGAGGATGTACAGCATCATCGCCTCGTTGTAGCCCATCCAGTCATGCTCGATGAAGCCGCTTTCGGGGAACCAGCCCATCGACACCAGCGGCGGGCGTTTCTGCAGCCAGGTCCAGTCCACGCGCCGGTACAGGGCGTCGGCAATCTGCCGGATCTCCTTCTCCCGCGCGTCGTCGCCGTCGTAGTAGGACTGGGCGAACAGCACGCCCATCATCAGCAGCGCCGTATCCACGCTGGAGAGCTCCACCCAGCTGTCGTAGCGGTGGCCCTGCTGCATGTCCAGGAAGTGGTAGTAGAAGCCCTTGTATCCAGTACGGCCGGTGCGCTGGGGGCCCATCGGCGCGTCGCGGAAGAACTTCAGCGTGGTCAGGGTGCGGTCGATGGCCTGGTTGCGGCTGATCCAGCCGTGCTCGATGCCGATCGGATAGGCGGTCAGCGCAAAGCCGATCGAGGCGATGCTGGCGAACGGCCGCGACGGGTAGCGGTCCGGAGTCAGGCCGTTGACCTCGTTGGTCGTATCCCAGAAGAACTGGAAGGTGCGGCGCTCGATGTCATCGAACAGCGCCGGCAGCTCCGGCTTCAGCGGCGGCGGTGGCAGTTCGGCCTCGACCGCGATCACCTGCATCGGTGCTTTCGGTTCCTTTTCCGGGGCTTTCCCGCAGCCTGCCAGCACCGCCAGGGTCGCGGCGACGGCGCATATCCGGAACCCATGAGCAAACCTGCCGCGTTGATCGTCCAAACCGACACCCGTCAAATCACCAGGGACCCACCATCCACGCCTTGCAGGTCGCCTTCATGTGCAGGAAGTCCCGGCCGCCGTGGCGCGGCCGGCACATGCGGCAGGTCCCGGTCGCCGCACGGCACCGGGACGGCCTTGTTACCAGTCCAGCCCGAAGGACAGCTTGAACATCCGCGGCGGATAGATCGTGCTGACTCCGTTGCGGCGCAGGTAGTTCGGGTTGGCCTCGCCCACCGAACCACGCCAGGTGTCGTAGTCGGTGAAGTTCTGCCAGTTGAACACATTGAGCACGTCGCCGCGCACCTTGTACTTCAGCCCGGCGCCGGTGTCCCACTGCTTCTGCACGGCCAGGTCGAACTGCTTGTAGCCGATGCTGCCGCGCGGGGTGGCCGTGTCGGCAAAGCAGTTGTTGACGCTGATCGCATCGAAGCAGTTGGTCGCATCCTTCGGGCGCGGGCTCTCCAGGGTCAGCTTGGCCGATACGGTGACGCCCCAGAACTCATACAGGCCGGTACCCACGAAACGGTGCTTCGGGATGCCGGTCGAGCGCAGGAACGGCAGGTCGTCCGGGCTGGGATAGTCGAACAGGTAGTGTTCGTCGGAGTTGGCCACGTTCGAGCGGTTCTCCTTGGCATCGCTGTAGGTGTAGGCCACGGTCACCGCCCACGGCGAGTCGGGGCTGTAGGCCTTCTCGGCCGAGAGCAGCAGCTGGTTGAGCTTCGTCTCCAGGCCGTTGTCGGCAATGATCAGCGAGCCATAGCCCGGGATCGGCTGGCCCCACGGCTGCCCGCCCCAGGTCGCACCCGGCACGGCAGGATCACGGAAGCTGCCGTCCGGCCAGCGGTTGCCCAGGGTGAACACGATGCCCTCGTAGCTGCGGATGTGGGCGAAGGTGGCCGAGGTGCTCCAGTCCTGCCCGGCCAGCGTCACCAGGTTGCGCATGCCCAGCGAGAACTGGTCGGAGTACGGCGTGACCAGGTTGTTGTTCATCAGGTTCACTTCCGAACCGAGGTTCGGATTGGCCTGGGTCAGCGCGTAGAGGTTGTTGATGTCGTAGTAGGCCGGATCCCAGGCCAGGCAGTTGGCGCTGCCCGGCGCGCAATCGTGCAGGTCCGTATCGAAGAAGTACGTGTAGCGCGGGAAGGTGCTCTTGGAACGTTCCAGCGCCAGGTAGTCGAACAGGTTGCGGTCGTAGGAACGGCCGGCACCGCCGAAGATCACGTGGCGCTCGTCGCCATTGAGGTCGAACGAGAAGCCCAGCCGCGGGGCCCAGTTGTTCTTGTCCGCTTTGCGCTCTCGGCCGGTGCTGATGTAGTCGTTGATGTCGTAGTCGACGTTCGGGCCCTGCAGGTTGCTCCAGCCGCGCAGCGCGGCGACCAGACCCGGATCGGTCACGAAGTCCTCGTAGCCCGGTGTGGTCTCGTAGTCATAGCGCACGCCCAGGTTGAGCATCAGCCGGTCGGTGACCTGCCAGTCGTCCTGCAGGTAGATGCCGAACTGGCGGTTGCGCGAGGACACGTTGCGGTCGGCGATGCCCGGCAGCGGCGCGCCGAACTCCACCCGCCACGGGATCATCGCGTCGATCTGGCTGCGACCGCCGAGCAGGTTCTCGTACAGGTCGTAACGGAACTGCGCGTTGTAGGGCTGCTGCTCGAAGGATTCGACCTTGACGTTCTTGAACTTCACGCCGGCCTTGAGGGTGTGGCCCTCGAAACCGTAGAAGGTGAAGTCGTCCTGCAGCGAATAGCCCTTCTGCCCCTTGTTCTGGTAGTCCTGGCCGCCGCCGATGTTGATCAGGGTGTCGCCATCGCTGAAGTTGCTCAGGGTCGAGCGGATCGAGCGCCCCGGGCCAATGGTCACCGGGCGCGGGCTCCAGTAGTCATCCTCGCTGGTCAGGTGCAGGTCGTTGAGCCAGTCGGTGGTGCTCCACTGCCAGCGCAGGTCCACGCGGGTGCTGTCGTTGGACTTGGCGCTGCCGTAGCTGGCGGCGTTGGGGCCGTCGCCCACGCCACTGATCTCCTGCTCCTCGCGGCGCTTGGCCGACAGCTCGACCAGGTGGTCGGCCCCGGCCTGCCAGGTCAGCTTTCCGAAGTACATGTCCTGGTCGAAGGTGGCATTGGCCGGCCCGAGGTACGAGGCGATTTCCGGGGTGATCCATGACGGATCGTAGGCGCTGGTGCCCAGTCGGACCTCGCGCGGGCGGTTGATGCGCTTGGCCTCGTAGGTGCCGAAGAAGAACAGGTTGTCGCGCACGATCGGGCCGCCGAACGAGGCGCCGTACTGGCGCTCGCTGGACGGCACCTTGGTGCCGCTCTGCTCCTCGGAATAGGTCGGCTTGCGCCACTGCTCGCTGGTGGTATCCCAGAAGAAACTGCCGTGGAATTCGTTGGTGCCGGACCGGGTGACGGCGGTCACCGCTGCCGAGCTGATCTGGTCGTACTCGGCCTTGTAGTTGGAGGTGATGACCTTGTACTCGCCGATGGCCAGCTGCGGGAACGGACTGCCACTGGAGGAATCCTGGCCGCTGATGCCGCCCTTGAGCACGTAGTTCTTCTGGCCCACACCATCGATGAAGACGTTGATGCCGTTGGAGTTCTGCGCGCCGCTGCGCAGCTTGCTGGAGCCATCGGCACCGCTTTCGAAGATCATGCCCGGCACGGTGTCGGCAAAGGCCAGGAAGTTGCGCGAGGCCTGCGGCAGCACCTCGATCTGCTTCTGCGAGACGTAGCTGGCCACTTCCGAGGTCCTGGTCTCGACCACTGCGGTCGCGGTCACCTGCACCGCATCCAGCGTGATTTCCGCGCCGGTGGCCCCGGTTTCGGCCTCGCCGCCCACCGCCAGGTCCAGGGTCGCGGTCTGGCCGATGCGCACGGTGATGTTCTCCGAACGGGTGCGCCCGCCGCTGGTCACGTCCACCCGGTAGTTGCCCGGCGGCAGGCCGGCCAGCGAGTAGTTGCCGCTGGCGGTGCTCTGCACCGATCGGGTCAGCCCGGTGGCGAGGTTGGTCGCGGTCACGCTGGCCTCGGCGGCCGGTGCCGAATCCAGCATCACTTGGCCGCGGATAGTGCCGCTGGTGCTCTGCGCGAACGCCGGCGCGGCACCCAGCAGCAGGCAGCTGGCCAGCGCGCAGCTGAGCAGTCGACGGGCCGGTACGCGGCGGTTGACGGGAAGGTTCATGGGTCTGTCTCCGTTGGACGGCGGCGCATGGCGGCCGCCTCTGGTGTCATGGTGCGGCGGGCACGCCGGCCGGGGCCTGCGGGTCATGCATGGCCGTGGAGTTCCGTGCGACCAGCATCGGCACGAGGGTCTGCACGGAAGCGCTGGCTTCCTCCGGGCTGTCTATCAGTTGCAAGAGATGGGACATCGCGCGGCCACCGAGTTCAGCGATGTTCACCTGCATCGTCGTCAACGATGGGTGAACGAAACGGGCGAGCGGGATGTCATCGAAGCCGGCCAGCGAGACTTGCCCCGGCACCTGTACGCCCGCCTGGGTGAGGGCGAACAGGCAACCGAGCGCCATCATGTCGTTGGCCGCGAACACGGCATCGGGCAGTGGCCCTAGGTCCAGCAGCGACAGGCCGGCGGCATGGCCACTGGCTTCGTCGAATCCACCCTGTAGCTCGATGGCTTCGGCCTCGACCGCGCCGGCCATTGCTTCGCGGAACCCGCGCAGGCGTTCGCCGGCATCGTGGTTGGAGGCCGGACCGGCGATGAAGGCGATGCGCCGGTGGCCACAGCCCAGCAGGTAACGGGTCATCGTCATCGCGCCGGCATGGTTGTCGATGCGCAGCACCGCGTGCTGGCTTTCCAGCCCGGGCGTATTGATCAGCACTGCCGGCAGCCCGGCCGGCAGGTTGTCGGTGAGGAATCCGGGATTGGCCGCGTACGGCGACAGCACCAGCAGGCCATCGACCCGCCCGCGCATCGCCTGCAGGGCCAGCCCCTGCTGTTCCTGGTCGCCGTGGTAGCTGGACACCAGCAGGTGGTGGGCATGGCCGCGTGCCACGCCGTCGATGCCGCGCATCAGTTCGGAAAAGAACTCGCCATGCAGGTCCGGCAACACCACGCCGATGGTCTGTGTGCGGCGGCTGGAGAGGCTGCGCGCGGCGGCGTTGGGGGTGTAGCGCAGGCGCTGGGCCACCTCCAGCACCAGTTTGCGGACCGGCTCGGCGACGTTGTGCTGCCCGTTCAGTGCCCGCGATACCGTGGCCACCGAAACCCTGGCTTCGCGTGCGACATCCCTGATCGTGATCGTTGCCCTGGCCATGCGACGTCCCTCCGCCCTCCAGACTGGGGCGGACTGTATAGGTCACGGACGAAGAAACGTAAACAGCCGCAACTGGCAACCGCGGCTGGGCCGCGCTTGCGCCGCTTCAGGCGGCCGGTGCCTCGGCGCGGATCGACAGGGCGTGGATGTCGGTTTCCATCATCGTGCCCAGCGCGGCATAGACCGCACGGTGGCGGGCCAGCGGGGGCATCCCGGCGAAGGCCTCGCTGACGATCAGCACGTTGAAATGTCCGCGGCCATCGCGCGCACCGGCATGGCCGGCATGTCGGTGGCTGTCATCCTCGACCTCCAGCAACTGCGGGGCGAAGGCGACCTCCAGCGCGGCGCGGATGCGCTCGACCCGGGTCATGGCAGCACCTTGCGGAACGGACGGACCTCTACCCGCTGGTAGACGCCGGCCTCCACGTAGGGATCGGCATCGGCCCAGGAACGGGCGGCCTCCAGGTCCTCGAACCAGGCCACCACCAGGCTGCCGCTGAAGCCTGCCGGGCCCGGGTCCTCGGCGTCGAGGGCCGGGCACGGGCCAGCCAGCAGCAGGTGCCCCTGCTCCTGCAGGGCCTGCAGCCGGGCCAGATGGGCGGGCCGGGCCGCCAGTCGCGCGGGCAGCACCTGCTGTCCGTCATAGCCTTCAATCACGTACCACACGGTGCGACCTGTCCTTTGCCGGATGAATCCCTTGCCAATTCTAGCCCGGCGGCGCTGGACACCACTGCCTCCGGCACATTACCCTTGGCACAATTGCACGCGACCGGACTGTAACGGCCCGTCGGCACCAGGTTCCAGCCGCCCGACGACCGCCCCGAACAGCCCCCGCCGGAACGCGTAGACGACCTCCTCGTTTTTTCGCTGCCGCGTACCAGCGCGCGCCCTGTGTTCATGTATGACATCGCGCCGACGCCGGTGCGATGTGTGGCTCGCAAGGGCATGGGTACGACCGGACGGACCGGCCATGCCGGGCTGCTGCTGCAATACCGACGTCAACCGACTGATGACTTCAGAACTCGCGCAGGACGCGAACACGCAAACCCAGCCGCAGGTGCCGCAGCAGCAGGAAATGCCGCTTGCCGTCGTGCATGGGCAACCCGTGTTGCAGATCCCGCAGGACCTGTACATCCCGCCGGATGCGCTGGAAGTCATCCTTGACGCGTTCGAAGGTCCGCTTGACCTGCTGCTGTACCTGATCCGCCGGCAGAACCTGGACATCCTGGACATCCCGGTCGCCGAGATCACCAAGCAGTACGTCGAATACATCGGCGTGATGCAGGAACTGCGCTTCGAGCTGGCCGCCGAGTACCTGGTGATGGCGGCGATCCTGGCCGAAGTGAAGTCGCGGATGCTGCTGCCGCGGCCGCCCGCCGAGGACGGCGAGGAAGCCGACCCGCGCGCCGAGCTGGTGCGCCGGCTGCAGGAGTACGAACGTTTCAAGCAGGCGGCCGAGGACCTGGACGCCCTGCCCCGCCAGGACCGCGACACCTCGCCGGTGCAGGCCCACGTGCCGGACCGCGCGGCGATCAAGCTGCCGCCGCCGGTCGAGCTGAAGGAAATGCTGCTGGCGCTGCACGACGTGCTCAAGCGCGCCGAGCTGTTCAGCGGCCACGCGATCAAGCGCGAAGCCCTGAGCGTACGCCAGCGCATGGGCGACGTGCTCGGACGGCTCGAGGATGGCCGGTTCTACAGGTTTGAAACGCTGTTCACCGCCGAGGAAGGGAAGCTCGGCGTGCTGGTGACCTTCCTGGCCCTGCTGGAACTGGCCAAGGAACAGTTGCTGGACATCGTGCAGGAAGCACCGCTGGCCCCGATCTACGTCAAGTCGCTCGCCGCCGGCAACACCAACGAACCGCTGCAGTTCTCCAGCGAGTTCGACGACGACAACGGCGACGACGCCAACGAAAACTGAGCAACCGACCGATCCCATGGATCAATCGCTGATCACCCGCATTGTCGAAGCCGCCCTGCTGGCCTCCAGCCAGCCGTTGACGCTGGTCCAGCTGCAGGGGCTGTTCCCGGAGGAAGAACCGGCGCCGCCGGGCAGCGTCGAACGTGCGCTGGAACTGCTGCGCGAGGCCTGCGCCGGGCGCGGCGTGGAGCTGGTCGAGGTGGCCTCCGGCTTCCGCTTCCAGGTCAAGGCCGACGTGCACGCCTGGGTGGCGCGGCTGTGGACCGAACGCAAGACCCGCTACACCCGTGCCACGCTGGAAACCCTGGCGCTGATCGCCTACCGCCAGCCGATCACCCGCGGCGAGATCGAGCAGGTCCGCGGCGTGGCGGTGAGCAGCAGCATCATCCAGGCACTGGAAGAGCGCGAGTGGATCCGCGTGGTCGGCCACCGCGACGTGCCGGGCCGCCCGGCGCTGTTCGGCACCACCAAGGCGTTCCTTGACTATTTCGGCCTCAAGCGCCTGGACGAACTGCCGCCGCTGTCCGAGCTGCGCGACCTGGGCGAACTGGAGCCGCAACTGCCGCTGGACGGCGACGGCCAGCCGGCCGCCCCGATCACCGCCGGCGCGGCCCCGGCCGACGACGAAGCGGCTGCCAATGACGCCGACGCAAATGGTGAAGGCGAGACTGCCGATGCTGGCGCCGCGTCTGATCAACAAGATATGGATGCCCCGGCCGATACCGGTGCAGACACTGATTCCGCCCTTGCTGGCGACCCCGAAGCCGCGCCGGGAGAGCGCGTGGCGGAAGTGAACGAAACCGAAGACAACGCCGTCGTGATGACGACCGGGGCTGTTGACGAAGCCGATCCCGAACATGAGGCCGAAGCGGACACCGCCGGCCGGAGCCAAGATGATGAGTGACACCCCCCGCAAGCTGTCGTTGAACAAGCTCTCGCTCAAGCGCGACGCTGCCGTCGAACAGCCCAAGCTCGAAGAACGCCTGCACAAGGTCCTGGCCCAGGCCGGGCTCGGTTCGCGCCGTGCGCTGGAACAGCGCATTGCCGATGGCCTGGTCAAGGTCAACGGCGAGGTCGCGCAGACCGGCATGTCGGTGCGCAGCGGCGACAAGATCGAACTGGACGGCCGCGCCTTCGTCGCGACCGCGCTGACCGATCCGGCGCGCGTGCTGGTCTACAACAAGCCGGAAGGCGAAGTGATCACCCGCGATGATCCGGAAGGCCGCCCGACCGTGTTCGAGGCGCTGCCGCCGCTCAAGGGTGCGCGCTGGATCGCCATCGGCCGCCTGGACATCAACACCACCGGCCTGCTGCTGCTCACCACCGACGGCGAGCTGGCCAACGCGATGATGCACCCCTCGTTCGAGATTGAACGCGAGTACGTGGTGCGCGTGCGCGCCCCGGAAGGCCAGGAAAAGGTGCCGGACAACATCGTCGACCGCCTCGCCCGTGGCGTGGCGCTGGATGACGGCCCGGCCAAGTTCGACGAGATCGAGCGCATCGGCGGCACCGACTCGCACGACTGGTTCCGCGTCGTGGTCAAGGAAGGCCGCAACCGCGAAGTGCGCCGCCTGTGGGAATCGCAGGGCTGCCAGGTTTCGCGCCTGAAGCGCACCCGCTACGGCAAGGTCACCCTGCCGCGCGAACTGCTGCGAGGCCACTCGGTCGAGCTGCCGGCCGCCCAGGTCGAAGCCATGCGCGCCGAACTCAAGCTGGAGGAAGGCACCCCGTCGGCACTGACCCTGCAGCCGGTGATCGGCCAGCGTCGCGCCGCCAAGACCACCGTGCGCGTCTCGCGCGACGGTGGCGGCCGCAATGCCTACGTCAACGGCCACAGCACCGCCGACGAAGGCCGTGAACTGCGCCGCTTCGACAACGTGCGCGAGGACCGCGGCCGTGGCCGTGGCAAGGGCGGCGGCTTCAAGGGCGGCCTGACCGTCAGCGGCGAAGCCGCGGCCAAGCAGTCGCAGAAGCCGTTCAAGCAGCGCACCGCCAAGGGTCCAAAGCCGCTGCCGGACGGCAATCCGGCTGCGTTCCGCAGCTGGTATGTGCCGGAAGGTGTGAGCACCGGCCCGAGCGGCCACCGCAACGCCGGGCCGGGTGCCCGCGGCCCGGGCGCGGGCCGGCCAGGACAGGACCGTCCCTACGGCAAGCCGAAGGCCGGCGGTGCCGGCCGTGGTGGTGCCGGTGGCCGCGCCGCAGGTGCCGGCACCGGTGGTGCACAGGGCCAGCGCAAGCATCCGTATGGTCATCCGGCCAACGCCCCGGTATTCCCGTCCGACCACGCCAATCCGGGCTACAGCCCGTACGGCGCGGCGGCGCGTCCGGCCCGCAATGCCGGTCCGGGTCGTGGTCCGGGCGGCAACCGTGGCCCGGGTGCTGCCCGCGGCCCGGGTGGCAACTGTGGCCCCGGCGGCAACCGTCCGCAGGGCGCCGGTCGTCCGGGTGGCAACCGCCCCGGCGGCTCGCGCGGTCCGCGCGGCTGATCGGGTCTGCAGCCATGAAAAAGGGCGCCGGAAGGCGCCCTTTTTCGTTGCGGCCCGGCAGGACTGCGTCCGACCGTATCCGACTGATCAGCGACGGGTGATGGTAAAGCCGCCAAAGCCCACGCCCAGGCTCCAGCCTTCGCCGGTACCGGCCAGGGCCAGCGACACGTCGCCCTTGGTCATCACCTGCGCGCCGCTGGCCTTGGCCGCGCTGGCGTGCGCTTCGGCGGCGACGTAGGTGCCCAGCAGCTCGGAGGTCGAAGGCACCGCGGAGAACCTGCCCTTGCCGTCGGTGATGCGCTTCTTGCCCACGGTCAGCCCGCCGCCCTTGGCCTCGATCTTGACCGGGATCGTCGTGCCGTTGTCGCAGTGGATGGTGCCGGTGCCCTCGGCGGTCGAATAGAACGCCGACCAGCCGGTGAGGTTGTAGCGCAGTTCGCAGTCCACGTCGGCGGCCTGGGCAACCGGAGCGATGGCGGCCAGACCCAGCAGGGCCATTGCGGCGGGGAGCTTCCTCATCAGTGCAACTCCGTTTCGGGGAAAGTGGCGGCGAATCTAGCAGCGGCCATGTCCACTGCGGATGATGCGCGCCATGGCACACGGGGATTCATTCAGGACGCCGATGCCAGCCCCTGCAGGGTGAACGCATCGGCATCGAGCATGGCCGGGAAGCGCTCGCGGTGGGCCGCCAGTGCCGCCGCGGAGATGGTGGTGGTCACCACCTGCTCGCGTTCGCGGATCTCCACCTGCGGCTGGCCGAGGAAATCGATCACCGCACTGTCGCCGGAATAGTGCAGCTCGTTGCCATCCACGCCGATGCGGTTGACCGCGGCCACGTAGCACAGGTTCTCGATCGCACGCGCGCGCAGCAGGGTCTTCCACGCATAGGCACGAGCCGACGGCCAGTTGGCGACGAAGATCTGCAGGTCGAAATCCAGCTGCCCGGGGCGCTCGACGTCGTAACGGTTGCGGCAGAACACCGGGAAGCGCAGGTCGTAGCAGACCTGCGGATTGATCCGCCAGCCCTTCCATTCCACGCACAGGCGCCCGCTGCCGGCGGCATAGCGTTCGTGTTCGCGGCCGTAGCGGAACAGATGGCGCTTGTCGTAGTACTGCAGGCCACCGTCGGGGGTGGCGAACAGCAGGCGGTTGTAGACACCGCCGGCCTCGCGCAGCTGCACGCTGCCGGTCACCGCGGCGCCGAGCAGCGCCGCCTGCTCGCGGATCCACGCCACGGTCGGGCCGTCCATGCCTTCGGCCTGGGTGATGGCGTCGTTGGAGAAGCCACTGGTGAAGGTCTCCGGCAGGATCACCAGATCGGTGCGTCCCGCCAGGGGTGCCAACAGCGAGGCGTAGTAGTCGCGATTGCCGGCCGGGTCATGCCAGCGGGTGTTGCCCTGTACCAGGCTGATGCGCAGGTCCTGCATTTCCGTCCTCCCGTTTACAGCGCGCGCAGGCGTTCGATCGCCGCGTCCAGGGTGGCTTCGTTCTTGGCAAAGCACAGGCGCACGAGGCGCTGGCCGGCCGGCGCGGTTTCGTAGAACGGTGACAGCGGGATGGCGGTGACGCCCTTCTCGATGGTCAGCCACTTCACGAACTCATGGTCCGGCAGGTCGCTGACCGCCGAGTAGTCGACCAGCTGGAAATAGCCGCCCGGCACCGGCAGCGGCTTCAACCGCGTACCCAGCAGCTGCTCGCGGAAGCGGTCGCGCTTGGCCTGGTAGAACGCGCCCAGCTCCAGGTGGTGCGCGGGTTCGTCGCGGATCATCGCGGCAAATCCGTACTGGGCCGGCCCGAAGCTGGTGAAGGTGTTGTACTGGTGGACCTTGCGGAACTCGGCGCTCAGCGCCGGCGGCGCGATCGCATAGCCGATCTTCCAGCCGGTGCAGTGGTAGGTCTTGCCGAAGCTGGAGATCACGAACGCGCGCTCGCGCAGTTCCGGATAGCGCAGCGCCGACTCATGGCGGCGGCCGTCGTAGATGATGTGCTCGTAGACCTCGTCGGAGACCAGGTAGATGCCGGTGCCGCGTAGCACGTCGGCCAGCGCCTGCATGTCGTCGGCGGTCAGCATCGCGCCGGACGGATTGTGCGGCGTGTTGACCATCAGCAGGCGGGTACGCGGGGTGATCGCCGCCCGCACACGGTCCCAGTCCACCGCGAAGGTCTGCGGGTCCAGCGGCACGTGCACCGCGCGAGCGCCGGCCAGGTCGATCGCCGGTTCGTAGCAGTCATAGGCCGGGTCGAGCACGATCACTTCCTCGCCGGCACGCACCACGGCATGGATGGCGTTGAAGATCGCCTCGGTTGCGCCGCTGGTGACGGTGATCTCGCTGTCCACGTCCACCTGTGCGCCGTAGCAGTCCAGCACCTTCTGCGCGATGGCCTGGCGCAGCGGCGCCACGCCGGTCATCGGCGCGTACTGGTTCAGTCCGTCGGCCATTGCCCGGGCGGTGGCATCAATCAGGCGCTGCGGCGCGGCGAAGTCGGGGAAGCCCTGGCCCAGGTTGACGGCGCCGTGTTCGGCAGCCAGCTGGGACATCACGGTGAAGATGGTGGTGCCGACCTTGGGCAGCTTGGTTTGCGGTTGCATGGGCGGGGACATCACGGGAAAACGCCGAGTGTACGCAATGCCGGCGCCGCTCCGGCCGACCGCCGCGCAATCCAGCGTTCCGCGCCGCGCAGCCGCTGCCGATACAATCGCCCTCCTTCGCAATCGCACGCCGGGCGCGCCTCCTTGAACCTCCCTCCGCTGCTGGCCGCACAGGAACTGGGCTTCTCCCGCGACGACGAGCCGGTGTTCGGCCCGCTCGATTTCCATGTCGACGCGGGCGAGGCGCTGCTGGTCCAGGGCGGCAATGGCGCCGGCAAGACCACCCTGCTGCGCGTGCTGGCCGGCCTGCTGGATGCCGACCGCGGCACCGTGGTGCTGGATGGAAAGCCCGCCGACCGCTACCGCCGCGCCCACTTCCTCGCCTACCTGGGGCATCTGCCGGCGCTCAAGCACGAACTCGATACCCTGCAGAACCTGCGCTACCTGTGCGGCATCCAGGGCCGGCGCGCGCGCCAGCACCCGGCCGACGCCCTGGGCATCGTCGGCCTGGGCGGCTACGAGGACACGCCGGTGCGCCAGCTCTCGGCTGGCCAGAAGAAGCGCCTGGCGCTGGCCCGGATGTGGCTGTCGCCGGCACCGGTGTGGCTGCTCGACGAGCCCTACGCCAACCTCGACCTGGAAGGCATCAACCTGGTCAACCGCATGATCTCGGCGCACCTGCGTGGCGGTGGCGCGGCGCTGGTGACCACCCACGGCGCGTATTCGGCCCCGCCGGTACGCACGCGCATGCTGGAACTGGGAGCAGCCGCATGAGCGCCACGCCCCTGCCCTCGATGACCCAGGCTGCCCGCGCCCTGGTGACGCGCGACCTGCAGTTGCTGTGGCGCCGCCGCGGCGACAGCCTGCAGCCGGTGCTGTTCGCCTTACTGATCGTCGCCCTGTTCGCACTGGCGCTGGGCGCACGCCCGCAGTTGCTGGCGCAGTCGGCCTCGGCGGTGATGTGGCTGGCGGTGCTGCTCGCCGGGCTGCTGTCGCTGGACACCCTGCTGCGCAGCGATGCCGAGGATGGCTCGCTGGAACAATGGCTGCTGGCACCGGTGCCGCTGGCCTGGCTGGTGCTGGTGCGGGTGCTGGTGCACTGGCTGACCACCGCCGCGCCGCTGATCATCGCCACGCCGCTGCTCGCGCAATTGCTGCACCTGCCACATGACCAGCTGCCGGTGCTGCTGGCATCGTTGCTGCTGGGAACGCCACTGCTCAGTCTGCTTGGAAGCGTGGTGGCAGCACTGACGGTCGGCATGAAACGCTCTGGTATCCTCGTGGCGCTGCTGGCACTGCCGCTGTACGTGCCGGTGCTGGTGTTCGGGGCAGGAAGCGTCGTTGCCCGCACGCAGGGGCTGGATCCGGTACCCGCGTTGCTGATGCTGGCAGCGGGGCTGGTCGCCGGCCTGGTGCTGGCACCGCTGGCGGCAGCCGCCGCCATACGCATTTCCCTGAGCTGATCCACGCGCCCTCGCCTGCACCACTGCTAGTCCGAGTACGAATGAATCCCATCGTCCGCTGGTTCCACCAACTCGGCTCACCTCCCACCTTCGACCGTTTTGCCGCCCGCTGGGCCCCGTGGTGCTGGGCGATCGCCGCGGTGCTGCTGGCCGTCGGCATGTACCAGGCGCTGTGGGTGGTGCCGGCCGAGCGCTACCAGGGCGATTCGTTCCGGATCCTCTACATCCATGTGCCGAGTGCGTGGATGAGCCTGCTGGTCTACGCGCTGATGGCGCTGTACGCGGCCATCGCCCTGATCTGGCGGATCAAGCTGTGCGAGATCCTGGCCATGGCCTGCGCGCCGATCGGCGCCGGCTTCACCCTGATCACCCTGCTGACCGGCAGCATCTGGGGCAAGCCGACCTGGGGCGGCTGGTGGGACTGGGACCCGCGCCTGACCACTGAACTGATCCTGCTGTTCCTCTACATCGGGGTGATGGCGCTGTACGCCAGCATCGAGGACCGCCGCAACGGCGCCCGCGCCGCCGGCCTGCTGGCCATCGTCGGCGTGGCCCTGCTGCCGGTGATCCGCTATTCGGTGGTGTGGTGGAACTCGCTGCACCAGGGCCAGAGCATCAGCGTGTTCGGCCAGTCGGCGATCGACCCGGCGCTGATGGCGCCACTGTGGTGGATGGTGATCGCCACCAAGTTCTGGTTCGCCGGCTCGCTGCTGGCCCGCGCCCGTACCGACAACCTGCGCCGCGAGGCCGGCAAGGACTGGGTGCTGCGGATGTCCGGGGAGAAGTCATGAGCAACCACCTGCCGTACGTAATCGCCGCCTATTCGGTGTTCCTCGTGGTGCTGGCCTGGGATTTCCTGGCCCCTCGCCTGCAGCTGCGGCGCATCCTGCGCCAGGCGCAGTTGCGCTCGAAGCGCCGCCAGCCGGCGCCGGCCCCGTCGCTGCAGGAGCTGGAGCGATGAATCCGCTCCGTCGCCGTCGCCTGCTGCTGGTCGGCGCGCTGGTGGTGGCTGGCTGCCTGGCGACCACGCTGGCGGCCATGGCCCTGCAGCGCAACGTGGCCTACCTGTACACGCCGGCCGAAGTGCTGCGCGGCGACGCCGGCGAACGCGCGCGCTTCCGCCTTGGCGGCATGGTCGAGAAGGGCTCGTTCCAGCGTGCCGAAGGCTCGCTGGAGGCCAGCTTCCGCGTCACCGACGGTGATGCGCAACTGCCGGTGCGCTATTCGAAGATGCTGCCGGACCTGTTCCGCGAGGGGCAGGCCGTGGTCGCCACCGGCAGCCTCGTCGACGGCGTGTTCGTCGCCGACGAGGTGCTGGCCAAGCACGATGAGAGCTACGTGCCCAAGGAGCTGGCCGACAAGATGGGCGCCGCCCACCAGAAGCACGATGTGGCGGCGCCGGCCGCCGGGGAAGCACCCTAGGTGGTTCCTGAACTCGGGCAGGTACTGCTCGCCCTCGCCCTGCTGGCCTGCCTGCTGCAGGCCGTGCTGCCGCTGGCCGGCGCGCACCGCAGCAACAGCGCATGGATGGCGGTGGCACGGCCGGCGGCCTTCGCCCAGCTGGCGCTGGTGGCCGGTGCGTTTGCCGCGCTGACCCATGCCTTCATCACCCAGGATTTCTCGGTGCGCTACGTCGCCGAGAACTCCAACTCGCTGCTGCCGATGATCTATCGCTGGTCGGCGGTGTGGGGCGCGCACGAGGGTTCACTGCTGATGTGGGCGCTGGTGCTGGCGCTGTGGACGGCGGCGGTGGCGGCGACCTCGCGCGCCCTGCCCCTGCCGGTACAGGCCCGGGTGCTCGGCACGCTGGCACTGGTCAGTGCCGGCTTCCTCGCCTTCCTGGTCTTCACCTCCAACCCGTTCGAGCGGCTGCTGCCGGCGGCAGCCGAGGGCCGCGATCTCAACCCGCTGCTGCAGGACCCGGGGCTGATCATCCATCCGCCGATGCTGTACCTGGGTTACGTCGGATTCTCGGTGCCGTTCGCCTTCGCCATCGCCGCGCTGCTGGAAGGACGCATCGATGCACGCTGGCTGCGCTGGACCCGGCCGTGGACCAATGCCGCCTGGGGCTTCCTGACCCTGGGCATCGCGCTGGGCAGCTGGTGGGCGTACTACGAGCTGGGCTGGGGTGGCTGGTGGTTCTGGGATCCGGTGGAGAACGCCAGCTTCATGCCGTGGCTGGCCGGTGCCGCGCTGATCCACTCGCAGGCGGTGACCGAAAAGCGCGGCAGTTTCGGCGGCTGGACGTTGCTGCTGGCCATCGCCGCGTTCGCGCTGTCGCTGCTGGGCGCATTCCTGGTGCGCTCGGGCGTGCTGACCAGCGTGCATTCGTTTGCCGCCGATCCGGCGCGCGGCATGTTCATCCTGGTATTCCTCGCCCTGGTGATCGGTGGCTCGCTGCTGCTGTACGTGCTGCGTGCGCCTGCGCTGGCCGCAGTGGCCGACGATCCGCGCCGCGGCTTTGCCGCCAGTTCGCGGGAGACCCTGCTGCTGGTCAACAACCTGCTGCTGGCCTGCGCCTGCGCGATGATCCTGCTCGGCACGTTGTATCCGCTGCTGGCCGATGCGCTGGGGCTGGGCAAGATCTCGGTCGGCCCGCCCTACTTCGGCACCCTGTTCCTGCTGCTGATGGCACCGCTCGTCGCCCTGTTGCCGTTCGGCCCGCTGACCCGCTGGCAGCGCGAGCAGGCTTCCCGTCCGCTGGCCCTGATGCTGCCGTGGCTGTTGATGGCCGTGGCCGGCGGCGTGGCGGCGTTCTTCCTGGCTCCGCGTGGCGCCGGCAAGACCGCGCTGGGCGTGGCCGCCGCGGCATGGGTGCTGCTGGGCACCGCGCGCTTCGCCTGGACGCGGCTGCGCGGCAATGGCCGCTTCACCGCCGAGATGCTGGGCATGGTGCTGGCCCACGCCGGCGTGGCCGTGTTCCTGGCCGGCGCGCTGCTGGTGGAAGGGCTGAACGTGCAGCGCGAGGTTGCCCTGGCCCCGGGCCAGTCAGTGGACGTGGGCACGCTTTCGTTCCGCTTCGAAGGCGTGGACCGCCGCGAGGGACCCAACTTCGAGGCCGAACGCGGCCACGTGCGCGTGCTGCGCGACGGCCGTGAGCTCACCCTGCTGCATCCGGAAAAACGCCGCTACGCCAGCGGTGGCCAGGTGATGACCGAGGCCGGCATCCACGCCCGGCTCGGCGGCGACCTGTACGTGGCATTGGGCGAGCCGCTGGGCAATGATGCCTGGGCACTGCGAGTACACATCAAACCCTTCGTCCGCTGGATCTGGCTGGGCGCGCTGCTGATGGCCCTGGGGGGCTTCGTCACCGCCGCCGACCGCCGCTTCCGCCGGATTCCGGAGAACCGTCATGGCTGAGCAACCTCCTTCCCCGCCTCCTCGCATTCCGCCGGTCGCCATCGTCATCGGCGTGCTGTTCTTCTTCGGCCTGATCGGGTTGATGCTGCACGGGGTGATGCGCTCGGGCCAACCCGGCCGCGACACCCTGCCTTCGGCGCTGATTGGCAAGGCCGCCCCGGCCTTCGAGCTGCCGATCCTGCATGACCCGGGCATCACCGTGCGCAGCGGCGACCTGCGCGGGGCACCGTACGTGCTCAACGTCTGGGGCAGCTGGTGCCCGGCCTGCCGCGAGGAGCACCCGGTGCTGTCGCGTTTTGCCCTGTCCAAGCGGGTGCGGGTGGTCGGCTACAACTGGAAGGACGAGCCGGCCGATGCGCTGCGCTGGCTGGAACAGCTCGGCAACCCCTACTTCGTGGTGCTGGCCGACCAGGAAGGCCGTACCGCGATCGACTGGGGCGTGATTGCCGCGCCGGAAACCTTCCTCGTCGACGCCGCCGGCATCGTGCGCTGGAAGCACAGCGGCACGCTGACCCAGAAGGTGATCGACGAACAGCTCCTGCCCGCGCTGGAACAGGCCGAGCGCACCACTGCCACCAGTGGCGCGGCTGGCGCCCCGGCCATGCTGCGGGCGGCACGATGAGCGTGCGCTGGCTGCTTGCCCTGCTGCTGTGCCTGTCGCCGGCAGCCCTGGCGCAGCCGGCCGGCGACCCTTCGCCCCTGCCGTTCCGTGATGCCGCCGAGGAGGCACGCTTCCACGCACTGGCCGCCGAACTGCGCTGCGTGCAGTGCCAGAACCAGTCGCTGGCCGATTCCAATGCCCGGATCGCCCAGGACCTGCGCCGCGAGGTACTGGTGCTGATGCAGCAGGGCCACAGCGATGCGCAGATCAAGCAGTTCCTGGTCGAGCGCTATGGCCAGTTCGTGCTGTACCGCCCGCAACTGGAGTCCGGCACCTGGCTGCTGTGGTTCGGTCCGGGCCTGGTGCTGATTGCCGGGGCGCTGGTGCTGGTACGCGTGGTGCGCCGCCGCGCCCGCCAGGTCGCACCGCAGGACATGGACGAGCAGGAATGGTGAGCGGCTTTGCCCTGCTGGCGGGGTTGCTGGGCGCGCTGCTGGGTGCCGCGGTGGCATGGCCGCTGTGGCGCGCCGGCAGCCGTGGCAGCTTCGTGGCCTGCGTGCTGGTCCTGGCCGTGTCCACGCCGGCGCTGTACCTGGTCATCGGCACGCCGCAGGCCCTGGATCCGCAGCAGCGGCGCGCCCCACAGTCGCTGGACGAAGGCATCGCGCGCCTGCGCCAGGCGCTGGACGAACAACCGCAGCGGGCCGATGGCTGGGCGCTGCTGGCCCAGTCCGAACTGGCGCGCGGCAATACCGCGCAGGCACTGCAGGCCTACGAACAGGCGGTGCGCCTGGCCCCGGACGAACCGACCCTGCTGGTCGAAGCCGCCCAGGCCCGCGCGCAGGCCGCTCCCGATCGCCGCTTCGACGACCAGGCCGTGGCCTGGCTGCGCCATGCGCTGGAAGTCTCACCCGAGGCCGAGCGTGCCGCCTGGCTGCTGGGTATCGCCCAGCGCCAGCGCGGACAGGACGCCGACGCTGCCCGCACCTGGGAGGCGCTCCTGCCGCGACTGGAGCCCGGCGCCGCCCAGGCCCTGCGCGAACAGATCGGCATCGCCCGCCAGCAGGCCGGGCTGCCGCCGCTGCCGGCCCCGGCCGCGGCGCGCACGCTGACCGTGCAGGTCGCGCTGGATCCGGACTTCGCCTCGCGCGTGCGGCTGGCCGGCGACACCACGGTGTTCGTCATCGCCCGCATCCCCGGCGGCCCGCCGATGCCGGTGGCCGTGGAAAAGCACGCGCTGCAGGACCTGCCGCTGACCGTGACCCTGGATGACGGTGACAGCCCGATGCCGACGCAGAAGCTCTCGGCGCTGGACGAGGTGGAAGTGCTGGCGCGGCTGTCGGCCAGCGGCAACGCGATGCCGCAGGAAGGTGATATCGCCACCGCGCCGGTGCGGGTCAGGCTGCCGGCCGAGGCACCCGTGTCGCTGTCCATCGGCGCTCGCTGAGCCCGGCGGAACGCTGGGTGCCGTCGGCGCGGACGGCCTGGTCACCGCAGGACGCTAGAATCTCCCGATGACCGAATTCATCCCGCCGGGCACCCGTTACCACCCCCTGTCTTCGCCCTTCCCGATGAAACGCGGCGGCCAGCTGATCGGCGCGCGCGTGGCCTATGAGACCTGGGGCACGCTGGATGCCCAGGCCGGCAACGCCATCCTGATCGTCACCGGGCTGTCGCCGGATGCGCATGCCGCGTCCAACCCGGACAACCCCGCCGCCGGCTGGTGGGAGGCGATGCTGGGTCCGGGCAAGCCGATCGATACCGACCGCTGGTTCGTGGTCTGCGTCAACTCATTGGGCAGCTGCAAGGGCTCCACCGGCCCGGCCTCGATCGACCCGGCCACCGGCGAGCTGTACCGCCTGCGTTTTCCCAAGCTGTCGATCGAGGACGTGGCCAATGCCGCGGTCGAAGTGGTGCGCGCACTCGGCATCAACGAGCTGGCCTGCCTGGTGGGCAACTCGATGGGCGGCATGACCGCACTGGCCATCCTGCTGCAGCACCCCGGTATCGCCCGCGCCCATATCAACATCTCCGGCAGCGCCCAGGCCCTGCCGTTCTCCATCGCCATCCGCTCGCTGCAGCGAGAGGCGATCCGGCTGGACCCGAACTGGAACGGCGGCAATTACGACGAGGATGTGTATCCGGAATCGGGCATGCGCATGGCGCGCAAGCTCGGCGTGATCACCTACCGCTCGGCGCTGGAATGGGACGGCCGCTTCGGCCGCGTGCGGCTGGATTCGGAGCAGAGCGCCGATGATCCGTTCGGCCTGGAATTCCAGGTCGAGAGCTACCTCGAAGGCCACGCCCGCCGCTTCGTGCGCCACTTCGACCCCAACTGCTACCTCTACCTGGGGCGTTCGATGGACTGGTTCGACCTGGCCGAGTACGCCGACGGCGACGTGCTGGCCGGGCTGGCGAAGATCCGCGTGGGCAAGGCGCTGGCGATCGGTGCCAACACCGACATCCTGTTCCCGGTGCAGCAGCAGGAACAGATCGCCGAAGGCCTGCGCGCCGGTGGCGCCGAGGCCAGCTTCATCGGGCTGGACTCGCCGCAGGGCCATGACGCCTTCCTGGTCGATTTCGCCCGGTTCGGGCCGGCCGTGCGCGGGTTCCTCGACACACTCTGACCGAGCCCGCGCGGCGGTTTCCTACGCCGCGCCGGGCACGCGCCCGATCCGACCGGTCGCCACATGCGGCCACACTTTCCGCCCGCCTTCCAGGGACCGGACATGCGCATCTGGATCGTGCTGTGCCTGCTGCTGACAACCGTGTTTCCCGCCGGGGCCGCCGAGCCACCCGGGATGATGCTCGCCTCCAGCTGGGACGGACGGCAGGATGTCGCCGATTACTGGGTCAGCGAGAAACTGGACGGCGTACGTGCACGCTGGGACGGCCGCGTGCTGTGGACCCGCAGTGGCCACCGCATCGCCGCGCCGGCGTGGTTTACCGCCGGCTGGCCGGCACAACCGATGGATGGCGAACTGTGGATCGGCCGCCAGCGCTTTGACGAGGCCAGCGCGCTCGTGCGTGCACTGCAGGTCGATGACGAGGGCTGGCGGCGGATCCGCTTCATGGCCTTCGACCTGCCCACCCATGGCGGGCCATTCGGCCGGCGCCTTGCCCGGCTGCAGGCCGTCATCAGCGCCACCCGCAGCCCTTGGCTGCAGGCCATCGAACAACAACGGGTGCCGGACGCCGCCGCCCTGCAGGCACGACTGCAGGCGGTGGTCGCAGCCGGTGGCGAAGGCCTGATACTGCACCACCACGATGGCCGCTACGTCGCCGGCCGCAGCCCGCATCTGTTCAAGCTCAAGCCCTGGGAAGATGCCGAGGCGCGCGTGGTCGCGCACATCCCCGGCAAGGGCAAATACCAGGGCATGCTCGGTGCGCTGCTGGTCGAGCGCGAGGACGGCACGCGCTTCCGCCTGGGCAGTGGCTTCAAGGATGCGCAGCGCGCAGATCCGCCGCCGATCGGCGCACAGGTCACCTACCGCTACAACGGGCTGACCGGTAATGGCCTGCCCCGCTTTGCCCGCTTCCTGCGCATCCGCCACGAGTCACCGGCCGCGTCGCCTTGAGCGGCGGGGACTTCCCAGACGCAGGGATGATCGCGTCCAATCAGCGGCTTCCTCCATGGACCGGAACCATGCGCTACCAGGGTCGCCTCAGTGACTGGCAAGACGACAAGGGCTACGGCTTCGTTACCCCCAATGGCGGCGGCGAGCGTGCCTTCGTCCACATCAAGGCGTTCGAGCGCAGCGGCCGGCGGCCGCGCGAGGGCGAACTGATCAGCTACGTGGCCGAGCGCGATGCGCGCGGCCGCTGCAATGCCACGCGCATCCGCTATGCCGCCACCAGTACGTCCTTAGCCCGCGCTCCAATCGGCACCGGTACCCGCAAGCTGCCGCGACTTGGCATTGAGCTTGTCGCGCTGGCAATCGTATTCACGGGAACAGTGCCGGGCTGGTGGCCGATGTGGCTGGCGTGGACCTACCTCGGGATGAGCGTGCTGGCCCTGCTGGTCTATGGCGCGGACAAGTCCGCCGCCCAGCGCAGCCAGCGCCGCACGCCGGAAAACACGCTGCACCTGCTCGGGATGCTCTGCGGCTGGCCCGGCGCACTGGTGGCGCAGGCGCTGTTCCGGCACAAGTCGAGCAAGGCCGCGTTCCAGTCGGTGTTCTGGGTCACCGTCGTGCTGAACCTGGTTGGCGTGGCGTGGATGCTGCGCAGCGTGTCGGCAATCTAGGAAGGCGCTCTTCCTGCCCCCCAAGCGGGGGCTGCAGGTTCGACCGGTAGCCGGCACACAAGGTGCTTCGGCCAGGTACGTCCGCGAACACGAGGGACAACTGCGCCGTCAATGGCGCGGCGCCTGGCGACAGAATTACTCCACCCACTCCAGCAGCTTGCCGTGCTGCAGGCGGTAGCTGCGATGGACCACACCGGCCGGCAATTCGCCGTGGGTGATCATCAGCAGGCTGCGCTGTCCCAGCGCGGCGGCCAGGTCGCGCAGCAGCGCGTTGGCAGTGTCCACGTCCAGGCCTTCGGTCGGCTCGTCCAGCACCATGATCGGGGCGTTGCGCAGCAGCGCACGGGCCAGCGCCAGGCGGCGCGCCTGCCCGGCCGACATGGTCGCGCCGTTCTCGCCCACCCAGGCCTGCAGGCCACCCAGCCCGCGCGCCCAGTCGCCCAGGCGCACGCCATCCAGTACCTGCCACAACGCTTCGTCAGCAGCATCGGGATCACCCAGGCGCAGGTTCTCGGCAATGGTCCCGGCAAACACCGGCGCGCCCTGCGGCAGCCAGGCCAGCTGGGCATGCCATTGCGCCTGGGCGAAGCGGCGCAGGTCCACGCCGCCATGGCGCACGCTGCCCTGCTGCGGATCCCACTGGCGCAGCAGCAGCGAGGACAGCGTGGTCTTGCCACAGCCGCTGTCGCCGCGGATGGCGATGCGCTCGCCCGGTGCCAGGGTCAGGTCCATGCCATCGAGCAGGCGCCGGGTTTCCCCGGGCCACCAGAACACGACCTTCTCGAAGGACAGCGTGGCCGGGCCCGTGGGCACCGGTTGCGGCTGCTCCGGCTCCTCGACCGACGGTGGCTGCGCGGTGATCTGCTGCAGGCGTGCGGCGGCCACCTGCCCGGACTGCAGTGATTGCCAGGCCGCGCCGATGCCGGTAGCCACTTCCAGCAGCGCCACGGTGAGGAACACCAGTGCCGCGGCCATCGGTGCCTGCAGTTGCCCGCGCTCGAACGCCCACAGCGCCAGCCACAGCATCGAGAACAGGCCCAGGCCCGAGCCGGCCGAATGCGCGACGTTGCCGGCAATCAGGCGCAGGCGACGGCGACGGTCGGCGGTGGCCACCTGCGCGGCCTCGCGCTCGACCCGCAGCATCCAGGCCTCGCGCGCATGCAGCGCGGTCAGGTCAGCCGCGCCTTCCAGCCCCTCGAAAGCCAGCGTGCGCAGCTGCGCGCGCAGGGCCGCGCGTTGCTGTTCGCCGGCATTGCCGCCGCGCACGCCCAGCATCGGCACGGCCACGCCGATCAGCAGGGCCAGTGCGGCCAGCAGCAGCGCCGCCGGCCAGTAGATCAGCCCCGCCGCCACCACCGAGGCTACGGCGATGCCGAGCAGGGCCAGCAGCGGGCCCAGCGCGCGCACCAGCAGGCCATCGACCTCGCCGATGTCGGACATCAGCCGTGCCAGCAGTTCGCCGGTGCGGGTAGCGGCCAGCCGGCCCGGGGCCAGCGGCAGCGCGCGGCGGAAGAACCACACGCGCAGGTCACGGGCGATGCGCAGGGTGACGTCGTGGCCGACCAGCTTTTCGAAATAGCGCGAGACGATGCGCGCCATGGTCAGGCCGCGGATGCCGGCCGAGGGCGAGAAGAAGTTGAAACCGCTGCCCAGCCCCGCCAGCCCGGCCAGCGCCGCGGCGGTGAGGAAGCCACCGGACAGGCCGAGCAGGCCGACGCCGGCCAGCATCGTGGTCAGCAGCAGCACGGTGGCCAGCAGCAGGCGCCAGCGGTGGCGCCGGAATACCTGGCGCAGGTCGTCGCGCGGCGCGCTCATCGGCCGTCCTCCGTCGTAGCCGGGGCCGGCAGTTCCAGCACGCTGTCGGCCCAGCGCATCACCGCCGGACTGTGCGTGGCCACGATGACCGAGCTGCCCCGGGTAAAGGCGGCCAGCGCCTCAAGCAGGTCAGCCTCGGTCTGCGGATCAAGGAAGGCGGTGGGCTCATCCAGCAGCAGCAGTTCGGGATTGCGCAGCAGCAGCCGGGCCAGGCCGATGCGCCGCGCCTCGCCGCCGGACAGGCCAAAGCCACGCTCGCCGATCACCGTATCCAGCCTCTCGGGCAGTGCCTCGACGAAGCGCATCACCTGCGCGGCCTCGGCCACCGCGCGCAGCCGTGCATCGCTGGCGGCGGGATCGGCCAGCCGCAGGTTGTCGGCGATCGAGCCATGGAACAGGTAGGGACGCTGCCCGGCGAAGCCGATGGTCAGGCCCGGACGCCACACCAGGCTGCCCTCGCGCGGCGGCAGCCAGCCGGCCAGCGCTTCGAGCAGGGTGCTCTTGCCGCTGCCGCTGGGGCCGACCAGGGCCAGGCGCTGGCCGTGCTCCAGCTGCAGCGAGAAACCACGCAGCACGTCGCGATTGCCACCCTGCGGGCGCAGCACCAGACCACGCGCCTGCAGCGGCGGGGCATGGCGCTCGGCCGGCTCGGGTTCGCGCTGGCGCTGCCCGATGGGCGTGGCGTCGTCGCCGGGCAGTTCGCCAAGCAGGCGTTCTACCTCGGCCGCGGCGGCCAGCGCATTGGCGCGGTCGTGGTAATGCGCGGCCAGTCGCCGCAGCGGCCCGTAGAACTCCGGCGCCAGCAGCAGGCAGAACACGCCGATGCCCAGGGTCGGGGTCACCGGGCGGATCTCCAGCAGGCCCAGGTAGCTCAGGCCCAGGTACAGCGCCACCATCGCCACGCTGACCGAGGCGAAGAACTCCAGCACGGTGGACGACAGGAAGGCGATGCGCAGCACCTTCATGCTGCCCAGGCGCACGCCCTCGGCGGCGGCTTCCACGCCACGCAGCTCGGCCTCGCCCCGGCCGTACAGGCGCAGCAGGCCCAAGCCCTTGATGCGATCGGCGAAATGGCCGCCCATGCGCGCCATCTGCCCGAGCTGGTCGCGGCCGGCCGCCTCGGCGCCCCAGCCCACCAGCATCATGAAGAACGGCACCAGCGGCGCGGTCAGCAGCAGGATCAGCGCCACCACCCAGTCCACCGAGGCCACCGCGGCGGCGATCAGCAGCGGCACGACCATGACTTCGGCGCGGACCGGCTGGAAGCCGGCGTAGTAGCCCTCGATCGCGTCGCCGTGGGCCAGCAGCAGTTCGCCCAGTTCGCCGGTGCGCCGCTGGCGCAGCCACAGCGGGCCGTGCCCGAGCAGCCGCCGGTAGACCTGGCTGCGCAGCGCCAGCCGTGCCGCATCGGCCACGTCGCCAGCCGCCCGCTGGGCCACGCCGCCGAGCGCGCTGCGTACCAGCAGGGTGCCGCCGAGCACCGCCAGGGCCGTCGCCGCCCCGGCAAGCGCGTGGCCTTCGACAAGGACATGCTGGATCAGCCAGGCGATCGCGCCGGCCTGTACCACGAGCAGCGCGCCGGACAGGCACACCGCCGCGGCCGCCAGCCGCTGCTGAGGGCGTGCATGGGCCGCCAGGCTGGCCAGCCATTGCTGGCGCTGGCGCCGGAGTGCCGGCGATTCGGGGGAAGTCTCGGGGGAGGACAAGTCGGGGAGGGCTCGACGACGGAACAGGAATTGTATGCAAGCCACCCGTTGGCCGCGCACATACCTTCGCCGCCCGGCCCTGCCGCGCCCTTGATCTGGATCAAGGCTGGCAATCCCGCGGCGAAGGATCATTCAGTCCCCAAACCCACCCTGCCCCACCAAAAACGATGTACATGCCCAACGAGGTTGACAGGCCATGATCGACTCCACAGTCGTAGAACTGTCGCGGCTGCAGTTCGCGCTTACCGCGATGTACCACTTCCTATTCGTCCCGCTGACGCTGGGGCTGTCCTTCATGATCGCGATCATGGAGAGCGTCTACGTCATGACCGGCAAGCAGATCTGGCGCAAGATGACCCTGTTCTGGGGCGTGCTGTTCGGCATCAACTTCGCCATGGGCGTGGGTACCGGCATCGTGATGGAGTTCCAGTTCGGCATGAACTGGTCCTATTACAGCCATTACGTCGGCGACATCTTCGGTGCGCCGCTGGCGATCGAAGGCCTGATGGCGTTTTTCCTGGAAGCGACCTTCATCGGCCTGTTCTTCTTCGGCTGGAACCGCCTGTCCAAGGTGCAGCACCTGACAGTCACCTGGCTGATGGCGCTGGGCACCAACCTGTCGGCGCTGTGGATCCTGATCGCCAACGGCTGGATGCAGTACCCGGTCGGCGCGGTGTTCAACCCGGAAACGATGCGCATGGAGGTGGTGGACTTCGCCGCCGTGCTGTTCAACCCGGTCGCCCAGGCCAAGTTCGTGCACACCGTCTCGGCCGGCTACGTGACCGGCGCGATGTTCGTGATGTCGATCTCGGCGTTCTTCATGCTGCGCGGCAAGCACCGCGACCTGGCCCGCCGCTCGTTCGCCGTGGCCGCCGCGTTCGGCCTGCTGGCCTCGATCTCGGTCGCCGTGCTGGGTGACGAGTCCGGCTACGCCGCCGCCGAGAACCAGAAGATGAAGCTGGCCGCCATCGAGGGCATGTGGGAAACCCACCCGGCCCCGGCCTCGTTCAGCGTCTTCGCCATCCCCAGCCAGTCCGAGCGCCGCAACAACTTCGAGGTCAAGATCCCGTACGTGATGGGTCTGATCGCCACGCGTTCGCTGGACGAGGAGATCCCGGGCATCCTGGACCTGGTCGAGCAGGCCGAACAGCGCATCCGCGACGGCCAGGTGGCCTACGCCGCGCTGGAACGCATCCGCGCCGACAAGGGGGATACCGAGGCCCGTGCCGTGTTCGACCAGAACTGGCAGGACCTGGGCCATGCCCTGCTGCTCAAGCGCTACCGCGACGACATCCTCAACGCCACCGAGCAGGAGATCTCCCAGGCCGCGCTCGACACGGTGCCCACGGTCGGCCCGCTGTTCTGGACCTTCCGCATCATGGTCGCCGCCGGCTTCTACCTGATCGGCTTCTTCGCACTGGCCTTCTACTACTCGTGCAAGCACAGCTTTGAATCGAAGACCACGTTCCTGAAGGTCGCGCTGTGGTCGCTGCCGATCCCGTGGATCGCCATCGAGTGCGGCTGGTTCATCGCCGAGTATGGCCGCCAGCCGTGGGCCGTGGACGGCGTGCTGCCGACCTTCTATGCCGCCTCGGGCCTGGCCCTGTACGAGATCGCCGCCTCGCTGATCGGCTTCGTCGCGATCTACACCGTGCTGATGGTCATCGAGATCAAGCTGATGCTCAAAGCCATCGCCAAGGGCCCGGACCACGTGCTGCCGTCGCTGCAGCCGGCCGCCTCCACCCCCGCTGCCAGCCCGGCACCCGTCCAGGCCTGAGCAGGAGAGAAACCATGGACTTCATTCTTCTCGATTACCAAACGCTGCGCGTGATCTGGTGGCTGCTGCTGGGCGTGCTGCTGATCGGCTTTGCCGTGATGGACGGCTTCGACCTGGGCGTGGGCACCCTGCTGCCGTTCGTCGCCAGGACCGATGAGGAGCGCCGCCTGGTGCTCAACACCATCGGCCCGGTGTGGGAAGGCAACCAGGTGTGGCTGGTGCTGGGTGGCGGTGCGATCTTCGCCGCCTGGCCGCCGCTGTACGCAGTGAGCTTCTCCGGCTTCTACCTGGCAATGTTCCTGATCCTGTTCGCGCTGATCCTGCGCCCGGTCGGCTTCAAGTACCGCGGCAAGATGCCGTCGCAGAAATGGCGCGACAACTGGGACCGTGCGCTGTTCATCGGTGGCTTCATCCCGGCCCTGATCATGGGCGTGGCGGTGGGCAACGTGCTGCTGGGCGTCCCGTTCCAGATCGATGAAACCGCGCGTGTCAGCTACCACGGCAACCTGATCGGCCTGCTGACCCCGTTCGCCCTGCTGGCCGGCCTGGTGTCGGTAGCGATGCTGATCGCCCACGGCGCGGCGATGCTGGTGATCAAGCTCGACGGCGTCGTCGCCGAGCGCGCGGGTCGCATCGGTGCGGTCGCGGCACTGGGTACGGTGATCCTGTTCGCCCTCGCCGGCGTGTGGGTGGCCATGGGCCTGCCGGGTTACTCGGTGACGCTGGCCGCCGCGGTGGATGGTCCGTCCAACCCGCTGCTCAAGACGGTGGCCCACGAAGGTGGCTGGCTGGCCAATTACAGCCGCATGCCGGCCACCGTGCTGGCCCCGCTGGCCGGCGTGCTGGGCATGCTGCTGTCGGGCGTGTTCCTGCGTGCCCGCCAGGGCGGCAAGGCCTTCATCGCCTCGGGCGTGGGCATTGCCGGCATCATCCTGACCGTGGGCTTTGCGATCTTCCCGTTCCTGCTGCCGTCCTCGATCTCGCCGGACTCCAGCCTGACGGTGTGGGATGCCTCGTCCAGCCACCTGACGCTGTGGATCATGCTGCTGGCCACGATCGTGTTCCTGCCCATCATCCTGGCCTACACGACCTGGGTGTACCGCGTCCTCAAGGGCAAGGTCACCAGCGCCGAAATGGGCGACAACCCCAACGCCTACTGATCGGGCGACCAAGGAGAAACTGACATGTGGTATTTCGCGTGGATCCTCGGTGCAGGCCTGGCCTGCACCGCCGCCATCCTCAACGGCATGTGGTTCGAAGCCCGCGAGCAGGAGTAAGGATCGAAAATTCCTGTTGCTGAAAACGCGTCCAGCCGGTATCTTTTCCGGCTCCTTCGGGGTGTAGCTCAGTCTGGTAGAGCGCTACGTTCGGGACGTAGAGGTCGCAGGTTCGAATCCTGTCTCCCCGACCAAAAGGTCGGCAAAAAGCCTGGAAAGCACGCATGCTTTCCGGGCTTTTTCAATGAAGGGCCGGCTGTTGCCGGAAAAGCGAGGGAGCTCCGGGCCGTCGGCAGCATGTGAAAAATGCTTGCCCAATCCGGGGACGGTCGCTATCATAGGCGGCTCAATCGGGGTGTAGCTCAGTCTGGTAGAGCGCTACGTTCGGGACGTAGAGGTCGCAGGTTCGAATCCTGTCTCCCCGACCAGTTTTCAAGCTTCAAAGCAAAAGCCGGCCTAGCGCCGGCTTTTGCTTTATTGCATCCGTCTTTCGTCATGGAGCCCTTGATGCCTGTTCCTTCCATGGCCGCTTCCGCCGGCACACCCTCCCCGTTCAAGGGACGCATGCTCGCCTTCGCCGCGATCCTGCTGGCGGCATTCAACCTGCGCACCGCCGTGACCTCGCTGAGCCCGCTGCTGGACGTGCTGGGTAACGAGTTCGCCTTCGGCGCGACCATGACCGGCGTGCTCGGCATGGCACCCACCGCCGCCTTCGCTCTGTTCGGTGTCGCCACGCCCAGCCTGACCCACCGCATCGGGCTGGAACGCACCGCGCTGCTGGCGATGGCACTGGCCTGCGCCGGCCTGGCCCTGCGTGCCCTGGTCGGCGGCACCGGCGGACTGCTGGCCACCTCGCTGCTGGCGCTGGCCGGCATGGGCATTGGCAACGTGGTGCTGCCACCCCTGGTCAAGCGCTACTTCCCCAGCCGCGTCGGCACCGTCAGCACCGCCTACATCACCGTGCTGCAGCTGGGCACCATGCTGCCCGCGCTGGCCGCGGTGCCGGTAGCCGATGCCGCCGGCTGGCGTGTCTCGCTGGGCATGTGGGCCGTACTGGCCGCCGTGGCCGCTGTGGCCTGGATCGCCGTGCTGCGCGCCGGACGCCGGGCCGGCTCGCCGCTGGCCAGGGCCCCTGAAGCGGTCGTGGCGCCTGCCACCACGGCAACCCAGGCGGGCGTGACCGCCGCGCGGGGCCGGGTCTGGCGCACCCCGCTGGGCTGGGGGATGGCGGTGATGTTCGGCACCACCTCGCTGGTGACCTACGCCATGTTCACCTGGCTGCCGCTGCTGCTGGTGGATGCCGGCGCCAGCCGCGCTTTCGGCGGCAACATGGTGGCGCTGTTCTCGGCGCTGGGCCTGCTCAGCGCGCTGGTGATGCCGTCGCTGGCTACCCGCCTGCGCAACCCGTTCCCGGTGGTGCTGGCCTGCGGCCTGGCCTACTTCGCCGCGTTTGCCGGCCTGCTGTGGGCGCCGATGAAGGCACCGGTGCTGTGGGTGGTACTGCTGGGCCTTGGCCCGGGCACCTTCCCGCTCACCCTGACCCTGATCAACCTGCGCACCCGCACCCCGCAGGCCTCGGCGGCACTGTCCGGCTTCATGCAGGGCGTGGGCTACAGCCTGAGCTGCCTGGGGCCGCTGATGTTCGGCCTGCTGCACGAGTCCAGCCACGGCTGGACCCTGCCCTTCGCCTTCCTCGCCGCCTGCGTGGTGCTGACCTCGCTCAGCGCCTTGCTGGTGTGCCGCCCGCAATGGCTGGAAGACCAGTGGCAGCGCTGAGCCGCCCGTCGCCATCCAACGTGAAAGGCCACCGCAAGGTGGCCTTTTTTTGTAACCGGGTTAGGGAACAATCCCGGAATCAGAAATCCCAGCGCGCCGTCAGCGTCACCGGCACCGACAGGCGGCTGCCGGTGTCGTTGATGCTGGCCAGGCCCAGG
Organism: Stenotrophomonas sp. Marseille-Q4652; assembly: GCF_916618915.1. NCBI lineage: Bacteria > Pseudomonadati > Pseudomonadota > Gammaproteobacteria > Lysobacterales > Lysobacteraceae > Stenotrophomonas > Stenotrophomonas sp. Marseille-Q4652. The sequence continues at coordinate 598,563 of NZ_CAKAKE010000001.1, read as the reverse complement.
CCACCGATGGCGCTGTCGTCGTCCTTCAGGTCGCTGCTGTAACGCAGGCCGCTGGCCAGGGTGAAGCTGAAGGTGTCGGACACCGGCATGATCACGCCCACGTCCACGCCACCGCTGGCCGACCAGCCGGACCTGTAGAACGGCGCGTTCGCGATGGTGATGCCGCCATCGGGGATCTCGAACGTGGCGCGGATCGCATCCACGCGGGTACCGCCGATGCGGGCGCCCACGAATGGACGGGCCGACCCGGGGGTACCGAAGTAACGGCGGTAGCCAATCTCGGCCGACAGCGCCTTGTAGGCGTCGAAGGTACCGTACACCGGCAGCTCGGTGGCCAGCGCCGGCACGTAGGCGCCGCCGACCATCACACGGCCCTTGCCGGCCTCGGTCCGCAGCACCTGCCCGAACACTTCGGAGCTGTCGTCCAGGCCCCACGCAAACTCCAGGCCATAGATGGTGGCCCGGTCATGGATGCGGCCGTGGTCGCGGGAACCGATGCGCAACTCGGCATCCACGCCGGCCAGGGCCGGGTTCAACGGGCCAGGTCCGGCACGGCCGCCACTGCGCCGCCATGGACATCGCCGTTGACCGGCACATCCGCGCCACCGATGAGGGACATCGAAAAGCGGCCCGCCTCCGGCCCGGCCGCATGCGCGGACGTGGCAAACAGGGCGGCAAGGGGAACAAGCATCCAGGTACGCATGGGGATCTCTCCAATCGATCAGGGCAGTTGGATCGCCTGGTTGGCGACGGCGCTGACGTTAGGGAGAAAACCGTTAGCCTTCGTACAACACGAACTTGTACAAAGACTGTACGTCCAGAACGGAAACGAAGGACTACATGAGCCAGCGGGCCAGCAGCCCAAAGCCAAACAGGGTCAAGCTGCCGACATAGAGGAACAGTACCGCCGGCGACGAAGCCAGGCGTGCATACACCTCCCGCCCGGCACCGCGGAAATGCCAGGCCGGGCGGCAGAACATCGCGGCAGCGAACATGCCCAGGCCAACTCCATTGGCGAGCATGGCCACATCTTTCCGGCCGATGGCCCAGGCCGTAGCAGCCACTGCGAATCCACCGAACAGCACCAGACGCATCCAGCGCCAGGCCCGCGGCTCGCCCATCAGTTCACGCATGTCCATGTCTTCCCCGTCCTTCGTGTGCGGCCTGCGGCCGGTTGATGTGGGTTGTGGCCCGTATACGAATCGCGCCGCCCCGCTACGTCCCTGCCGCGACCTGCGGGCACGAGGCCAGCGGGAAGGGTCCGTAGAAGGTCTCCCGCCCCGCATAACCCCCGCGCTGCACGACCCAGGCCGCGTTGGCGTCCCGGTCCAGCAGCAGCCAGTGGTTGTAACCATCGGACACCACGCCTTGGCTGGAAATCTGCACACCCATCCGATCGCGCAGATGCCCGGGCACCTGCGTCGCGATCGGCCATGGCCTGCGGACACCGGCCGGCCCCACGAGCGGGCGAAGCCGCTGCGCCATGCAGGACTCGACATCCATATCAATCACCGCGGTGTGCGCAGGAGCACTCGAAGCCACGGCCATACCCAGCAGGAGGGAGAGCATCGCGTAAGTCCTTCTGAACGAGGACGGGCAGCGCAACACCCCAGCGCGGACCGTCCATGGAGGGTAGCCCGCCCAGGGCCTGCCGGGAAACCCGTCAACGCGGCCGCTACCCCTGCCTGTCCAGCGGCTCGCCCTTGAGCACGCACACCAGCATCAACGCGAGAGCGCCGAAGAGCGTAACCGCCACGAAGGTGCCGGGATCGCGGGCGGGCGGGAAGGCCACGAGAGCCCCCGCCTGGAGCAGCAGGAACAGTGCCACCGCCAACCAGCCCTGCCACCTCACCGGTGGCCCCCAGCCGTATCCGTGGCGCCTGGCGGGGAACCAGTAATCCTTCTTGCCCATGCAGTCCTTCACTCCAGTCAGACCCTGACGCCCCCTGGCGTCATTGCCACGCTTGACCGCCAGCAATCCGGACAGCAGCCAACCGAGGCAGCCGTACCTGCGGATGCTGTGGGAGATCTTCCCGTCCTCGGCTTCCAGCGCGTCATCCATCGAGGAGTCAGCCTACGGGCACGAGGGATCCGCCGCTGGAGCGGGACTGATGTAGGTCACCCTGCCATCGCAGACCAGATACGCGAGCGACGTACTTGCCAGGCCGGCATCGGTAAACGCCGCACTGTGCAGAACCTCACCAGACGCCGAGACCAGGCGAGCCGTCGCCGATTCCTCACCGTTGGGCGCGGCCAGCTCCAGCCGGGAGCCATCATCCAGCTCCACCGCGAGACGACTTTCCGCAGGAACGTGGAGATCAAACCGCACGGGAACAGTGTCATCCCGCTGGACCACGCCCTGGAACTGGACTGACTGGGCCTTGCCCGCGGATACGTGGAACGGGCAGGCAAGAAGCAACAGCATTGGCAGGACTGCTTTCATCGCGAATCTCCTTGTTTGTCGCCTTCCATTCAAGAGCAAGCAACTGAATACAGCGCCGTCGCAAAAGCAGACTGGCTCGATTAGCCCATCAGGCTGACCAGCTTTGATCAACTGGCCCGTTCTTCACCGCGAAACTTCCCAGCTGCTCCCTTCGCCGGCAGCATACGCGGCCATCCCTGCTTTGTCGCACGTGGTGCAGCACGACCCATCCCTGTTGCCGCAACTGAATCCTGCAGAGGAATAGGTCTCGCCGCATAGAGCAGACTCCCGGAGCTCGCATTCTTGGGACGCACCCGGCTCGCCAGTCGCCGTATCTGCGCAGCGCTGATCACACGCACTTGGTCTGGCAGCCGTATTTGTCGCCGGTAAGGCGGTTGGAGATGAAACGGACGCCGGAGCTCGCTCCTGTCGGAGCATTATTGGCGGTGCACTGCGATGCAGTGCCGGAGTGCCTCAGGAGCGGGAGTCCAGCCAGCCTGCGAGCTGTTCCGGCGCCATCGGCCTGGCGAAGAAGTAACCCTGCACCACTGCGTAACCCTGCTCCTGCAGGATGTTCTTCTGCGTTTCGGTGTCCACGCCTTCGGCCACCACCGTCAGGCCGAGGCTTGTGCCGATCTCCAGGATCGCCTCACTGAGCGCGCGCGCGGTGGGCTCGTTCTCGAGGTCGGCCACGAAACTCTGGTCGAGCTTGAGCTCGGTAATGGGCAGCCGCCGCAGATAGCTCAGGCTGGAATAGCCCGTACCGAAGTCATCCATCGACAGGCGCACACCCTGGGCATGCAGCCGGTCGATGGTCTGCAGGGTCGTGGCATTGCTGTCGAGCAGGATGCTCTCGGTGAGCTCAACCACCAGGTCCGATGCCTGCAGGCCATGGCACACCAGCGTCTGCGCGACGATGGCGGGCAGCTGCAGGTTGTGGAAGTTGGACGCGGACAGGTTGACCGCCACTGCTGGTACTTCCAGCCCTTCCCTGCGCCACTGCACCAGCTGGCGGCAGGCCTGGTCCAGCGCCCAGCGACCCATCGCGCCCATCAGGCCGCACTCCTCGGCCAGCGGGATGAAGCGGCCCGGCGAGATGGGACCCAGGGTCGGATGATTCCAGCGGGCAAGTGCCTCGAGCCCGTGCAGGCGACCGGTGGCCAGCTCGATCTGCGGCTGGTAATGCAACTGCAGGGCGCCGCCCTGCAGGGCTTCGCGCAGCGCCTTTTCAAGGGCCAGGCGTTCCTCGGCGGCGCGGCTCAATTCATGGCTGAAGAAGCCCGCGCGCCCTGCACCACCGGCCTTGGCCTGCTGCAGCGCCATCTCCGCGCGGTGCAGCAGGCTGGTCATGGCGGTACCGTCTTCCGGAAACATCGCCACGCCCAGGCTGACACTCAGGTCTACTTCCTCCTGGGCCAGTCGCAGCGGCCGCATCAGATGGGCCTGCCATCGTTCGATGAGCGCGTTGACCTCTTCTTCCGGACGCAGCGGCACCGCCACGATGAACTCATCACCGGGCAGGCGTCCGGCCACGCCGCCCTGGCGGGCGCACTCGCGGATACGCGCCGCCACCTCGCGCAGCAGCGCGTCGCCCATGGCGTGGCCCATGGAGTCGTTGATGTGCTTGAAGCGGTCCAGGTCCAGGTACAGCACGATCACGCGCTGCCCGCTCTGCTGCGCCGTGTCGAGCAACTGTGCCACCTGGGTTTCCAGCAGGCTGCGGTTGGGCAGACCGGTAAGCGCATCGTAGAAGGCCAGCTCCTGGATGCGCTCGCGCGCGATCTCGCGCTCCATCGCCAGCGCACACAGGTCGGTGCAGGCCTGCACCAGTTGCTGGTGGAAGCTGGACGCCACGAACGGGCCGTTCTCGCGGTAGTAGAAGGCAAAGGTGCCGAGCACCTTGCCGTCCTTCTGCAGGATCGGCGTGGACCAGCAGACGTTGTAGCCCAGCGGCAGGATCAGGTCCTTGTACTCGGCCCACAACGGGTCGGTGGAGATGTCGGTAACCAGGACCGGCGCCTTGCGCCAGGCCGCGGTACCGCACGATCCGACCTGCGGGCCGATCGCCACGCCATCGAGCAGTGAGGAATAGCTGAAGGGCAGGCTCGGGCTGGCCATCGGATGCAGCAGCCCCTGCTCGTCCACCTGCAGGATGGAGGCAGAGACCTCCGGCGCAACGCGCTCCACTTCCTCGCACACCACCTCCAGCACCTGCATCAGCGGCAGGTCGCGGGACATGGCCTGCAGCGCACGGTGGTGCAGGACTTCATGGACCTTGGTCTTGGTGATGTCCAGCAGCACCGACACCGTGTAGGCCCACTTGCCCTGCGCATCCATGACCGGGTTGCACAGGATCTTGCCCCAGTAGCGGCGACCTTCCTTGCCGGTCACCACCTCTTCCATCTTCGCGGCGCGTCCCTGGCGCAGGTCGGTACGCACGCGCTCGAACAGCGCGATCGGCGTCTGCTGTGCGAGCAGTTCCAGCATCTTCCGGTCCTGGATCTCGCCCAGGGACCAGCCGAACATGCGCTGGAAACCGCCATTGCAATACACCACCCGCGAATGCGAGTCGGTGATGACGATCGCCGCATCGGTGGTGTCGGCCACCAGCAGGCGCCAGAGGTGGTCCTGCCGCGCCAGTTCGATGCGCTTGCTGTGGGTGACGTCGGTAGCCACCATCATGATGTGGGTAACGCAGCCCTGCCTGTCGCGCACCGGGGCGTACAGCGCCTCCAGCCAGCAATGCGTGCCGTCGCTGCATACGCGTTCGACCACGCCGGAGAACTCGTGCCCGGTGCACAGGGACTCCCACAGCGTTTCGTAGCCCGGGCTGTTCACCAATTCAGACGGACACAGCTGGGCATGCTGCAACGAAGCCAGTTGTCCTGCCTGCAGGTGCAGCAGCTCCTGGAATCGGTCGTTGGCGAAAATCAGCTGCCCGTCGAGGCTGAACTCCGCCAGCGCCATGGCCTTGTCAAACGCGCTCCACCGGTTCTCCAGCTGCGTACCAGCTTCTGAGGGATTGACGGCGGAAAACGGCATGCAAGCGCTCCAGACGGACGACGATCGGAAGACTCAACCACGTGAACCCTGGGACACCGAAGCCTGCATTGACAGGGACCCAGGAGTATATGCCGCAAACATTCCTGCCCGAAAAGCCCGGCTTCCATGCCCATACCCGGCATGACTCCGCCACTTTGTTCCATTGCAATCAGTTTCCCGGCTACGGATGACGCATATCGCCGGGTTACCCCCGTATACCCCAACCGGAGTGAGTGCCGTGGCAGCAGCGCTCACGCCATGGCCGACTTCAATCGATCAGCCGGAGACACGAGAAGACACCCGGGCCGCACCTGTCGTCGTGATCGGGGAGAATGGCGCATCGCCTCCAATCAGCCAGCCGCCATGTGCCCCCCCTCCTCCAGCAAGCTTGACCAGATCGTCGCCAAGGCCCGGCGCGAGGCCGAGGCCCGCGGGCATGGCTACCGCGAGCGCGCGTTGAAGATGTATCCGTGGGTCTGCGGCCGCTGCGCGCGCGAGTTCACCCGCGCCAACCTGCACGAACTCACCGTGCACCATCGCAACCACAACCACGACGACAACCCGGCCGACGGCAGCAACTGGGAGCTGCTGTGCCTGTACTGCCACGACAACGAACACTCGCGCTACGGCGATTACACCGGCGTGGCCGCCAGTGACGCGGAGGAAAAGGTCGCCGCGGCCACCGCCAACCCGTTTGCCGGGCTGAAGGACCTGCTCAAGCGTTGAGCGTCGTCGCAGCGCCGGGCACGGTTCGCGCAGAAAAAACGCAGCCAAGTGAGCCGCTGATTTTCGGCCCGGATTTCGTCACGCTCCACCCCGGTCTGCCGGATGGTTGACCCCGTCGTTCACGGGTACGTCCGCGATGGCGAACGGGTTGATCCCCTCCAGGCAGCCGACATTGAACCCGTACATTTCCGGATTGGATCGCTGCCGGTGGTGGGTGTAGATGCCACAGGTGCCGCAGAAGTAATGCTTCGCTGTCCCGGTATTGAACTGGTTGACCTGCCCCCAGTAGCCGTACCACCCATTACTGGTGGAGCCCGGGGTTGAAGGGTACTGCGGTGGGATGGGTTTGGGTTCGGTGGTTGGCAGCAAACTGGGCCGGCGGGATGCGTCCGCAGCTGCTGTGTGGTCGCACCTGGTTGTAGTCGCGGCGCCACTCGGCGATGACGCTGCTCGTGCGGGTGCCCAGTTGCTGCGCTCGCGTCAGATACCATTCGCCAACCCGGAGTGGCCCGGGCCGAGATGACGGACGGGCTCAAGCGCCAGCTTCAGCACCTTAGTGAGATGACTGACGGCACGGATGAGGCTGGCAAACGCCGAACGGCCACCGGCACTTGGGCGGCGATGGTAGGAGCCTTGATCCTGGCCCGCATGGCCCATGAAGAGGTGCTATCGGACGAAATTCTTCGTGAAACGCGAGCTTGGATCACTGCGAAAGCAGCGGGATAGGGCTTGAAAAGACGACAGAGGGCTGTGAAGGCCGCTCCATATCTGGCGCGGGTCTGTGGTGGCCTGCACGTTAGACGAGAACGCGGACGATGGGCAGGGCAGGATCGCACCATCGTCAACCCTAAGTAAGGTCTGAACAACACTCATCTGCGTTTGAGCCCCATCCGGTCGGCGTGGATTTCATTGAAACAACGCTTTCATTGCGCCCAATTGGCACAGGTGTGCGGGATTTCCCCGCCTTACAGGCGCACTGGCCCTGCGGCCGGCATCAACTGCCGGCGCACCATCCACAGATTGGACAGCACAAACAGCGTCATCACCTGCGCGGTGTTCTTGGCCAGGCCGCGATAGCGCACCTTGGTGTAGCCAAACTGACGCTTGATCACCCGGAACGGATGCTCGACCTTGGCCCTGAGCCGGGCGATGAAATGTTCCCAGTCCTCGACAACCGCACGTTTGCGCTGGTTCCTGATGGCCCGCACCTTCGAAGGCTTGGCCGCGATCAGAAACCCGGCCTTGCTCTGGCTCAGTTCGATGCGCTTGTCCGCACCGGTATAGCCGCTGTCGCCACACACCGTGTCCTCATCGCCATGCAGCAGCTTATGGGTCTGGGTGATGTCAGCCACTTTGGCCGCCGTGCATTGCACGTGGTGCACCAGGCCAAAGGCATCGTCCACGCCGATGTGCGCCTTCATCCCGAAATACCACTGGTTGCCCTTCCTGGTCTGATGCATGTCCGGGTCACGCTTGCCTTGGGCGTTTTTGGTCGAGCTTGGCGCGGCGATGATCGTGGCATCGACGATCGTCCCGCCGCGCAGACTCAATCCCTTGTTCGACAAGTGCATGTTGACCCGGCCCAGCAGCTTGCTCGCCAGATCATGGATCTCCAACAAACGTCGGAAGTTGAGGATCGTGGTCTCGTCCGGGATCCCGTCCAGCCCACCCAACTGGCAAAGCGACGCATCACCGGCATGTCGTACAGCGCTTCTTCCATGCCCGGATCACTCAATGCATACCACTGCTGCAGCAAGTGGATGCGCAGCATCGTCTCCAGCGCATACGGCTGACGCCCCGGCTGGCCTGACTTGGGATAGTGCGGCTCAATCAGCGACAACAACGCCTTCCACGGCACCACTTGATCCATCTGACCCAGGAACACCTCGCGCCGGGTCTGCTTGCGCTGGCCAAGATCCTCGGCATCACCGAACGTCAGCCGCATCTGCCTGCCTCTCGAAGTTGAAGGCCATTGTCGGCGATACGGCGGGAGTTGTTCAGAGCTTCCCTAGCGAGAGATCGAGCCGCGCTGCGGCGTTTGATCCGGCAGGTCCACTTCCACGTCATCGGCGTAACACCGGCCCCAGCCTTCGGGCAGGTCGTAGCCTTCGATGATCGGATGGCCGCTGGCGTGCCAGTGCGCGCGGGCGTGGCGCAAGGCTTAGGCCACCGTGCCGCCTGGGCACGGTGGCCTCTCAGTGCAGGGCCCGCGAGCACGCATAGCGCCCAGCGCGCCCGCGCCGGCTCAATCGAACTTCCCCTCGCCGATCCAGCGCAGCGCGCTCAATGACGGCATGAACATGTACTCGCCGCCGCGCAGGCGATTGAAGGTACTCACATCGGCCACGCGTCGACGCACTGGCGACTGGGGAATCGTGAAGCTGCCGGGCTCCTCGTGCAGGCCGACGATCGGGTCGCGTTCAGAACCCAGGTCGATGAAGTTGCCGCGATTGATCCATTCCTGCTGCAGGAATTCGATCGTGTCGTAGGCCCGGGCGCTGATGAAGATGAAGAAGATCCCGCGATCCGCCTTGGCATCGTCGGTGCCGGTCACGTCATCGCTCCACTTTGGTCCAAACGTGGACGAACGCCGAATGATGCGATGAATGTGCTCGTCGCTGAGGATCGTCAGCTGGCTCCCCCGCGGATTGAGGCGGCGCATATGTGCCGAATGCGGGCACATCCGACCAAGGGCATCATGCTGGTAGTCGAAATCGTTGTTGCGTTGCGGGTCGGCGCCGAGCTCGGGATCGTCTCGTTCCGGCGCTAGCGGTAGCGGCGCGCCGGAGCGCCAGCGTCCGAACATCTTCGCGGCAAGAGCATGCTGGGCCTGCTTGTCCTCGCCTGCATGTATGCGCATGAAATCGTTGAACGCACCCACCCGGCTTTCGTACTTGCGCATCACCACGAACGAGCCGTTGCGCCCCAATACGTCCGGCTGGGGCATGCGCAACGGCGCACCGGCTTCGCTGTTTTCCCCGAGGATGAACTCTCCCGCAGCGATCGCACGCTGCTGCCCGGGCTGTGGTTCCACGCCAGCGCCAGCCACTGTTGGCTGCGAAATCGAATCGCGGAAGCCGAATGGATTCTGGGCATCGGCGTCGGCGCCGAAACGGTGCGTTGCCAGCAAGGTCACGCCACTGCAGGCATTTAGCTCGCCCATGGCTTTGTCCACCGCAACATCCAGATGTACTTCATCGCGCGCATAGATGGTCAGGGCGATATGGCAATTGCCCGGTTTGAACACTTCCTCCCAAGTCTCTGGAGCGTTTTCCCCGAAGTCACGCAGCTGTTCGGCGCGTGCTGCCATTCCCTGCCGGAACGACAGGGGGAAGCTCTCCAGCGAGGACCGCGGCAATCCAAGCGCCTTGAGCCCTTCGTGACTGATGGCCACGCCGATCCAGGTATCAAGCTCCTCGGTCCAGCCGGAAGCAGTGGGGACATGCGGGGCGAGCCGGCGCAGCAGATCGCGCCCACCGGCCGGCTGTTCCACGTGCAGCAAAGCATGAATCCCGACGTAAGGCTCAGGACGCGATCGCAGGATGAGCGCCTGGATGTCATCGAGGTTCAGGGTCACCCGGTCACGACGGAAACGGGCAGCAAGGTCAGCGAGCAGGCCCATGTCAGTAATCCACCCCCTGCGGGACGGAGATGGCCTGCTCCAGCGTCTCCAGCGCTGCACGCGTGGTCGCATCCATCTGCGTATTTTCGGACATCGTATCCAAGAAGGCCTGCAACGCCTTGTCCATGCGTTGGTAACGGCGCACGTCCACTACCGTGACCTGGGGATTGGCGACAAACCAACCGGCCGCGTCGATCTGGTGATCGGCGATGAAATCCTTGACCTGCGGACTGTCGATGCCAGGCCAGCCCTCCACGTTGGCGAACAACAGGTCCATCAAGCCTGGAATCTTGGTGGCGAAATCGTTGATGTAGGTATCCCAGTCACCATCGTAGGCCGTGGCGAACAGGATCCGCGTGTCGTCATCGAACAACACAAACCGCATGTCATGAAGCGTGGACACGCGTTGCGCGCCGTCGAAATTGCCCCCGGTCAGGCCGAAGATGCGCCTGAGCCGATCCGCGCCACCGGGCTTGAGCGTGGCGATGGCCGACAACTCGGAGACATTTCCCGACTGCCGACCGGCGCGACCGGCGCTTTGGGAGCTGCCCTTGTAGGCATCGTTGTGTTGCTTGATCAAGGCTTCGAGCGCGATCCTGGCAAGCTTTGGCAAGTCCTGCGCCAGTTCGCCAGCAAGGCGCCGGATCTCCTCCGGCTTGGTCTCATCGGCGAGGCGTGGATCATTCGACGTGGTCATCGGGGGTCCTTGTCGTGGGAAGGCTCAATCCGGGATATCGGCCAGATGCTCCGGCTCGACCCGCGGTTGGGTGTTCATGGCATGGCGGAAACTGCTGGAACGCTCATACGCGGCGCGGCGGATGCGCATGATCCCGCCCAACGGACGATGGGCCTGCACGCCATTCCAGGGATTGAACGACAACACGTCGTCGCCGTAGACCCGGCGTGCGGGCGTATAGGGCGCCTGCGGGGCAAAGCGCAGCGTCGCAAGCGGCATGTGCGGCGAGGCATCCTCGTCCCAGCGCACGGCTGCATCCTCCACAGGCATCTTCGCTACGTCGGTGCACAACTGCGCCCGCAGCGTGTACTCGGCGCCATGACGCGCGAAATGCTGCTCGATCACATCCCGCATCGTCGAGAAGCCGACATCCTCCACGGCCACCCCGGTCAGTGCGCGCACATCGTTGGACGCTGGCACCAGCGAAAGCTTGGCCACGTAGTCGCCGAAACGCAGGGCGCCCTGCGTGTGGTAGGACTCTCCCAGCGGGTTGTGGTTGTCGCGCCCCAGGCCCTCGAGCGTCGCACCGGGCGTCCCGCCCAGCGCTTCGACTGCTTCCTTGGTACCGCGTGCGAGCCCGGCGACGATCCGCTGGAAGATGTCCGGCGCGTGTGCGTTCTTCTCCAGCACGCCCAGCAGTGTCTTGTACTTGGGGATGGTGCCAAAGGCGAGCACGGGGAAGTTCACCATCAGGAAATCCTGATTGCGGCCTCCGATCTGCGGTGACAGACGTTCGCCGTCCACACCGATCAGCTTGATTGCGAACCCGCGCGGCGCCGGGATCGCATCGGAGTGGATATCGCCGGGCGCCGAGGACAGGCGCGCCACCACGCCGTAGGTCGCGGGCCTGCGGAATATCCCCTGCGCAAGTGCTGGCGGGAGGTCCGAATGGACGGACAACTCCCCTTTGAGGACCGCGTGCGATTTTGCATGCGCATCGCGAATGGCATGCCGATGGCGCTCATAGGCAGCACGGCTACCTTCGGCCATCTGCGTGACGATCTCCTCGATCAGACGATCCTCGTCTTCGTCGACGTTTTCCAGTGCTTCGCTGTAAAGAACGGGTTGATCGACCATGGATCTCCTGCGTCGATAGGCATGGCATGCGGTTGTCCGGCACGCCGCCATACGACAGGGTATTGGGGATTACGATACTGGACATGCAAGCGTGATGAGGCCATGAAGCCGCTCGCTTCATGGCCTCGGGTTGCAGAAGGTTGGCTCGCTTTCGGCACGCCCTGGCCTCGCCGCGTCGGTCCACGCATGAGCGGTGCGTGCCGAGACTTTCCGGTGGGAAGCGTTGGCCTGCTCAACCGATGACCCGCCGGGTCAAGGACGGCACGAAGCTGAGAAGTAGCGCGGGATCAGCTGCGGGGTCTGGTCCGGCAGTTCGACTTCCACTTCGTCGACATAGCACTAGCCCCAGCCTTCGGGCGGCTCGTAGCCTTCGATGATCGGATGGCCGAGCATTACTCGTAGCCCAGCGCGCTTGGCGTGACATCGACAATCTGGTCTTCATGCGTGCAGCGCGGGCGCATGGCTTTCCTCGGGGGGGAGGGGCAGGACGGGCTGGCGCGATGCCGGGTATTGATGGATCTGGGAGACCACGGCGGCGCCCTCGCCCACGGCGGCCGCAACGCGCTTGACCGACCCGGCGCGCACATCGCCTGGGGTTCGACCAGTACCCAAGGAAAACGCGTGACGCGCCTTTGTGAAATCGAAGTGACCTGCCCCCAGTAGCCGTACCACCCATTACTGGTGGAGCCCGGGGTTGAAGGGTACTGCGGTGGGATGGGTTTGGGTTCGGTGGTTGGCAGCGAACTGGGCCGGCGGGATGCGTCCGCAGCTGCTGTGTGGTCGCACCTGGTTGTAGTCGCGGCGCCACTCGGCGATGACGCTGCGGGATTGGACCAGCGACGTGAACCAATGCTCGTTGAGGCACTCGTCGCGGAACTTGCCGTTGAAGCTCTCGATGTAGCCGTTCTGCATAGGCCGGCCAGGCTCGATTAGCAGGTGTTGGATGCCATGCTGCTGCGCCCATGCGATGAAGGCCCGGCTGGTGAACTCCGGACCGTTGTCCGTGCGCACCGCCCGCGGGTAGCCGCGGAACCGCGCAGCCTGATCCAGCACGCGCACGAGGTAGGCGCCACTGATGCCATGGTCGACCGTGATGTCGACGCACTCGTGGGTAAAGTCGTCGGCGACCGTCAGGCACTTCAGGCGGCGCCCATTGGCCAGCGCGTCGCTGACGAAGTCCATGCTCCATACCGCATTGGGGGCCGTTGCAGACGACAGCCGCTGGCGCTCGCCGGGCGGCCTGCGGACCTTCTTGCGACGACGCACGGCCAGGTTCGCCTCGCGATACAGGCGGTAGACCTTCTTGTGGTTCACAGCCGGGTACTCCGGACGCAGCAGGTCGTGCAGGCGGCGATAGCCGAACCTGCGGCGCGCCTGCGCCAGTTCGATGATGCGCGCTGACAGCGCCTGGTTCGCAGGCGCCTGTTCGGGCCGATGGCGGAAGGCATCGCGGGACAGCCCCGCAAGGCGGCAGGCCCGACGCTCGCTCACCGTGGTGGCTTCGAGCATGCGACGGACCGCCTCGCGCTTGCGTTGTGGGGCTAGCGTTTTACCCCGAAGCCGACCTTGAGCGCTTCGATGTCCAGGTGCGCTTCAGCCAGCAGCCGCTTCAAGCGGTTGTTCTCCGACTCCAGCTCCTTCAGGCGCTTGGCGTCTTCGGCCTCCATGCCGCCGTACTTGGCCCGCCAAGCGTAGAAACTGGCCGGGCTGAAACCGTGCTGCCGGCCCAACTCCGATACCACCATGCCGGCCTCGGCCTGCTTGATGAAGCCAATGATCTGTTCCGTGGTGAAGCGACTCTTGCGCATGTCCGTCCTCTCTGGATGACGGACTCTACCTAGCTTCGGCTGGTATGGCTCAGTGGGGGCAGGTCACCTGCAGGGGCTATTTGGCTGTGGCGAAGCCCCGGCAGCGGTCTGCAGCCGCATGGCCACGCCAGTGGCGTGGGCGTCAGGCGCGGACCTGTCCCTCGCCACGCACGACAAAGCGCTCCACGGTCAGTGCTTCCAGCCCCATCGGGCCGTAGGAATGCAGGCGGGTGGTGGAAATGCCGATCTCCGCGCCCAGGCCCAGCTGGCCACCGTCGGAGAAGCGCGACGAGGCATTGACCATGACCACCGCGCTGCGCAGTGCGGCGACGAAGGCCTCGGCGTTGGCGGGGGTGCGGGTGGCGATGACTTCGGTGTGGTCGGAGGTGTGGCGCTGGATGTGGGCGATGGCGGCCTGCAGGTCGTCGACCACGCGCACGGCCAGCACAAGGTCCAGGTATTCGGTGTCCCAGTCGGCGTCGGTGGCCGGGATCATGTCCGTCACCAGGGCGCGCGATGCGTCATCGCCACGCAGCTCGACGCCACGCTCGCGCAGCGCGACCGCCGCCCTTGGCAGGAATTCGCCAGCGATGTCCCGGTGCACCAGCAGGGTTTCCAGCGCGTTGCAGGCCGAAGGCCGGCTGCACTTGCCGTCGATGAGCAGCCCCAGCGCCTGCTCGATGTCGGCATCGGCATCGACGAACAGGTGGCACACGCCCTTGTAGTGCTTGATCACCGGCACGCGCGCGTGTTCGGCGACGAAACGGATCAGCCCTTCCCCACCGCGCGGGATGGCCAGATCAATGATGTCGGAGAGCTGCAGCAGCTCGAGCATGGTCTCGCGGCGCAGGTCCTCGACCAGGGTCAGCGCGGCCTCGGGTACCCCTGCCGCAGCAAGGGCGCGCTTGAGCGCGGCCGCAATCGCGGTATTGGAATGGATGGCCTCCGAGCCGCCGCGCAGGATCACGCCGTTGCCGGCCTTGATGCACAGCGCCGCGGCATCGGCGGTGACGTTGGGACGGGCCTCGTAGATCATCGCGATCACGCCCAGCGGCACGCGCACCTTCTGCACGCGGATGCCGTTGGGGCGCACGTCGTCGCGGGTCACCTGCCCGACCGGGTCGGCCAGCAGTGCCACTTCACGCACGGCTGCGGCAACGCCGGCAAGACGCACCGGATCCAGGCGCAGGCGGTCGAGCATGGCCGAACCCACGCCCTTGGCTTCGGCGGCGGCCAGATCCCTCGCGTTGGCGGCGAGGATGGCGTCAGCGTCCTCCTCCAGTGCCCGCGCCATCGCCTGCAGCAGGTCGTTCCTGGCGGCGGTGGATAGCTGCGCCAGCACCTGCGCCGCCTGGCGGCATTGCAGGGCCTGCGTGCGGATGTCAGTCATCTGTCACCTCGTTGCGCGGGGGAGTTACAGCAGCACCAGGTCGTCGCGATGGACGATGTTGCCCCCGTAGTTGTAACCGAGGATCGCCTCGATCTCACGCGAGTGGTGGCGGGCGATGCGGCGGATGTCCTGCGCCGAGTACTGGCTGACGCCGCGCGCCACGCTGCGCACGCCGGCTTCGTCGCGCAGCTGGATCTCGACCATGTCACCGCGGCGGAATTCGCCCTCGGCACCGACCACGCCACCGGGCAGCAGCGAGGCGCCCTTGTCCTTGAGCGCAGCAGCGGCGCCGCCATCGACCATGATCGCGCCGGCTTCCACCGGGGCGTGGCGGAGCCAGTACTTGCGTGCGGCCACGCGGCTGCGCCCGGCATGCAGGCGGGTGCCACGCAGCTGGCCCTGGGCCAGGCCGCGCACTACGTCGGCATCACGACCATTGAACAGGTACGTGTCGATGCCGGCCGCGCCGGCCTTGGCCGCGGCCTGCAGCTTGGTGTGCATGCCACCGGTGCCGGCCGAGGTGCCGCTGCCACCGGCCATGGCCAGCACCTCGGCGCCCAGCTCGTGGACCTCGGACACCGGCTGCGCCTGCGGGTCGCGGCGCGGGTCGGCGGTGTACAGGCCATCGATGTCGGTGGCGATGAACAGCGCATCGGCATCAACCAGCGCAGCGACGATGGCGGCCAGGTTGTCGTTGTCGCCGAGCTTGAGCTCGTCGACCGAGACGGTGTCGTTCTCGTTGACTACCGGCAGCGTGCCCAGCGCCAGCAGCTCGTTGAGCGTGGCGCGGGCGTTGAGGTAGCGGCGCCGGTTGCGCAGGTCGTCATGGGTGAGCAGCACCTGCGCGACCGGACGCTCGAAGAAGCGCTGCCACAGGCTGATCAGCCGCGCCTGGCCAAGCGCGGCCAGCGCCTGGCGTGCGGCAATCGAGGCACCGGCCTGCAGCGTGCCCGGCACGATGGCGCGGCCGGCGGCCACCGCGCCGGAGGAGACGATGACAACCTCGCGCCCGGCCAGCACGTTGGCCGAGACGAACTGGGCCAGGCCCAAGGCGAAGCGTGGCGTGAGCCCGCCACCGTCGGCAGCCAGCAGGCTGCTGCCGACCTTGAGGACCGCCCGCCGCCACTCCGGCACCGTCTGGACGGGAAAGGGAGAGGCCTTGTCGGAGGGCATTGTCGTCATGGGCGTCGGGTCAGGGGTGGATCAGTGTACGTTCCATTCGTGGACGGTCAGCGTCGAGGCACCGCGCAGCACCAGCGGATCGCGCGCGACGATGGCCTGCGCATCGGCCAGCGAATCCACGTTGCACAGCACGTAGGCGCCGCCGCGGCCGTCGCTGAAACCGCCGGTCAGCTGCAGCTGGTTGCGCGCGCGCAGTTCGGCGAGGAATTCCCGATGCGGCTGCACCACGTCGGCCGGGAAATCCGGCCGGCGCATCGCCATCACCAGGTACAGCCTGGCGCCCATCAGGCCAGCGCCTGCCAGCGTGCGTTGAGCTCGCCCAGGCGCAGGTCGGCGGCGGCACCGGGAGAGACACGTGCGGCGAGACTGCCTTCCGGCGTGCGCCCCTGCCCGGCCGTATCCGAGGCGGCCGCGGCGGCCTTGTAGGCCTCGCGGAACGGCACGCCGGCCACGGCCGCTTCCACCGCGACATCGGTGGCGTACATGCCCGAGTCAATGGCGGCGCGGATCGCGGTGTCGTTCCAGTCCAGGTTCTCCAGCAGCGCCGGCAGCAGTTCCAGCGCCATCAAGCCGCGGCTGAAACCGTGGACGATCGCGCCCTTGGAGTTCTGCAGGTCGCGCTGGTAACCCGAGGGCAGCGACAGCAACTGCTCGATCTCGGTACGCGCGGCGGCGACCGAGGCGTGGGTCGCGCGCATCAGCTCGACCACGTCCGGGTTGCGCTTGTTGGGCATGATCGACGAGCCGGTGGTGTACTGCGCCGGCAGCCTGACGAAGGCGAACTCGCCGCTGGTGAACAGCGACAGGTCCCACGCGATGCGGCGCAGGTCCAAGGTGGCGCCGCCGAGCGCTTCCAGCGCGGCCAGCTCGAACTTGCCGCGCGAGAGCTGGGCGTAGACCGGGCTGACCTGCATGCGTGCGAAGCCCAGCGCGGCGGTGGTGTGGTCGCGGTCCAGCGGCAGGTTGACGCCGTAGCCGGCGGCGGTGCCCAGCGGGTTGCAGTCCACCAGCTTGCGGGTATCGGCGGCGCGCACGGCGTTGTCGATGAAGGCCTCGGCCCAGCCGGCCCACCACATTCCCGCCGAGGACACCACGGCGCGCTGGATGTGGGTGTAACCCGGCAGCGGCTGTGCCTTCTCGACCTCGGCGCGGTCCAGCGCGACCCTGGCAATCGCCTTGGACAGCTCGGCAACGCGGGCCAGCCTGTCCTTCAGCCACAGGCGGGTGGCGACCAGGATCTGGTCGTTGCGGCTGCGGCCGGTGTGGATGCGGCGGCCGGCATCGCCCAGGCGCTCGGTCAGGCGCGCCTCGATGGCGGAGTGGCAATCCTCGTACTGCTCGTCGAGCACGAAGGCGCCGCTGCGGAAGTCGTCGGCCAGCACCGCCAGCTCGCGCTTGAGCCCTTCCAGCTCTTCGGCCGAGAGGATGCCGATGTGCTGCAGGCCTTCGGCATGCGCGGTGGACGCCTGGATGTCGTACAGGAAGAACTCGCGGTCGAGGATGACGTCATCGCCGGCGAGGAAGGTCTGGATCTTGGCGTCGACGTGGACGCCGGGTTTCTGCCACAACAGCTCTGCCATGTGCTTGCTCCGTGGGCCGGTCGCTGCCGCCCCGTGTTGTTCGTGATGCGGGCCGGCCGCTCAGGGTTCGATGGCGGTCAGCTCGTCCAGGCCCAGGGCCAGGTTGAGGTTCTGCAGCGCCTGCGTCGCCGCGCCCTTGAGCAGGTTGTCCAGGGTGGCGACCACGATCACGCGCTTGCCGCCCGGGGCCAGGGTGAAACCGCCGATCTGCGCGCCGTTGCGGCCGGCGATGCGGCTCACCCACGGCGCGGTGTCGATTACCTCCACCAGCGGTTCACCGGCATACGCAGCCTCGTAGCGCGACCTGACCTGCTCCAGCGTCATCGGCTGGGTCAGCCACAGGTTGACGGTCATGGTGATGCCGCGGAAATGCGGCGCCACGTGCGGCATGAATTCCACCGGAAAGCCGAGATGACCGGTGACCTCGCGCTCGTGCACGTGGTTGGCCAGCGCATACGGCATCAGGTTGCAGGCCAGCAGTTCGGTGTTGTTCTTGTCCGAGGGCGTGGTGCCGGCGCCGGAGTAGCCGCTGACGCCAAAGCACTGCGGCGGGCCGGCCAGCACGTCGAGCATCGGCGAGATCGCCAGCTGCATCGCGGTGGCATAGCAGCCCGGGTTGGAGATGCGCTTGTTGCCGTCGTAGCGGCCGCGGGTCAGTTCCGGCAGGCCGTAGTACCAGCTCGTGTCGAACCGGTAATCGGCCGACAGGTCGACGATCACCGTGTCCGGCTTGGTGGCATCGAGGGCGGCGACGAACGGTGCGGCCAGGCCGTTGGGCAGGGCCAGCACCACGGCATCCACGCCCTTGGCGGCCACGGCCTCGGCGTCGAGGTTCTCGTAGCGCAGCTCGCCGCTGAAGGCGGGATTGTGGTCGGCCACGCGCTGGCCAGCCAGCTCGCGCGAGGACACGAACGCCAGTTCGATGGCCGGGTGCGCGGCCAGCAGGCGGATCAGTTCGCTGCCGGTGTGGCCGCGGGCACCGACGATGCCGAGGGAGAACTTCTTGTCAGTCATGGGTGCGAATCCAGGCGGAACTGCAGGTGGCGCTTCACCCCTGCCCATTCCGAATCGATGATGGAGAAGACGACGGTATCGCGCGGCGTACCGTCGCCATGGCGCTTGTGGTTGCGCAGCACGCCGTCCTGCTTTGCGCCAAGGCGGGCCAGCGCGGTGCGCGAGGCGTGGTTGAACCAGCTGGTCTCGAAGCTGACGCTGATGCAGGCCAGCTGCTCGAACGCGTGGCCGAGCAGCAGCAGCTTGGCCTCGGTGTTGACGCCGGTACGCTGCACGCGCGGTGCATACCAGGTGTAGCCGATGCTGACCCTGGGCACGTCGGCTTCGATGGCGTAGAAGCGCGTGGTGCCGACCACGTCGGCGGCGGCGTCACGCACGACCCACGGCAAAGCCTTGCCTTCGGTCTGGCTGCGCAACGCGGCTTCTACGTAGGCAGGCACGCGCTCGACCGACGGCACGTTGGTGTACCAGAGCCGGTCCAGGCCACTGCCCTCCACGGCCTGCTGCAATGCCGGCACGTGGTCGACCTGCAGCGGCTCCAGCCGCGCGTGACGCCCGGTCAGCGTGGGCACGACGGTCCAGCCGGCGGCCATGGCTCAGCCCTGCAGGCTCGGCGCGCGTGCGGCGCAGTGCCCGACGTAGCCCTTGATGTCGTCGAAGCCATTGGCGCCGTACCAGAACACCTTCCAGTGATCGAGCTTGTAACACCCATCGGACTCGGCGTAGTAGAAGTGGTTGACCGGGTTGCCGTTGCGCGAGCGCCAGAACAGCTGCGGGGTTTCCTCCAGCATCACGTTCCATACCGCGCGGCCCAGGCCTTCGCCCTGCGCATCCTCGAGCACGGCGAACTTGTCCAGGTACACGCCTTCGGCTTCCTGGGTCAGGATCACCGCGGCGCGGTAGTTCTCGCTGACGTAGGCGCGCAGCAGCCGGGTCTTCTGGAAGTAGTCCGGCACCAGGGTGCGGCCGAAGCTGGACTCGATCAGGCCCTTGAGCCGCTCCAGGTCCAGCTCGTCCCACGAGGCCGCCTTGGTCACGCGTTCGCCGCGACGGACCAGGGTGCCCGAGCCCTTGTGGGTGAAAAGTTCCTTGGCCAGGTCCGACGGACGGGTGATGGACACCGACGATTCCAGCGGGAGCTTGTCCAGCAGGTCCTTGATCTGCTCGATCTTGACCCGCATGCCGCCGTGGATCCACGGCTGCGCCATCAGCTGGTCGTACTCGGTGGACAGGTTGATCGAGTCGATCAGCTTGCCGTTCTCGTCGAGCAGGCCACCGGTGCCGGTGAGGAAGATGATCTTGTAGGGCTGCAGTTCCTGCACCAGCTCGTTGGCGGCGAAGTCGGCGTTGACGTTGAGGATCTGGCCGCTGGCTGTCTCCCCCATCGAGGTGATCACCGGGATCGAACCGGCGCGCAGGCTGGCTTCGATCGGCGCCAGGTTGACGCGCTTGACCTCACCGACCAGGCCGTAGGTGTCGCGATCCAGGTACTCGGCCTCGAACACGCCACCGGTGATGGAAGTTGCGCGCGCGCCGTTTTTCTGCAGCGCCTCGACCAGCTTGAGGTTGGACTGCTGGAACACGCGGCGCACGATCGCCAGCGCTTCGGGCGAGGTCACGCGCAGGCCGTTGACGGTCTGCTTCCCGATGCCGGCCGCGGACAGCTCGGTGTCCAGCTGTGGGCCGGCGCCGTGCAGCACGATCGGGGTCAGGCCCACGTCCTGCAGGAACGACAGCGACGAGGTCAGCGCGTCGAGGTCGTCGCGCAGCACCGCGCCGCCGACCTTGACCACCGCGAAGCGCTTGGCATCGAGCTGCGAGAAACGCTTGAGGTACTGGCTGATCTCCTTGGCGCTGGCCATGGAGGAAAGCAGACGCACGATGGTCTGGCGGGTCTGGCGGTGGGCTTGCTGGGAAGGAGACATTGCGGTTTCTTCAGGCGGCGGGGGCCGCAAGGGGGAAAGGGCCGATGGAACCGGGCCGGTGGGTGGCGCCTCAGGCGCCCTGCTGCAGGATGCGCAACACCGAATCGGCGTAGCGCTGCAGCTGCTCGTGGGTGACGAATTCGTCGGCGGTGTGCGCCTGGGCGATGTCACCCGGGCCATACACCATCGTGGTGTAGCCGCCGGCCGAGAACAGCGAGGCCTCGGTCCAGAAATCCACCGCATTGCCGATCGGCAGGTTCAGCGCGTCGGCGACGTCGCGCGCGGCCAGGCGGCGTTCCTCGGCACGGGCGATGTCGCCCGAGGGCAGGCTCGGGCCGCGGAAGGTTTCCTCGAAGTGCGCTGCTTCGGGCTGCGCGAACGAGGCGAAGGTCGCCAGCAGCGCGTCGATGTCCATCGACGGCAGCGGCCGGAAGCCGAAGCGCAGCTCGGCGGCCGGGGCGATCATGTTGGCCTTGATGCCGCCTTCGACGCGGCCGATGTTGAAGCGCAGCCCGGTCAGGCCGCCGAAGCGCTCGTGCGCCAGCGCCTCGACATGGTCCAGCGCCCTGTTGCCCCAGCGCATGGCCTGGTGCAGCGCGGACGCCGACGGATCCTGCTTGCCGGAAGCATGCCCTGCGCGGCCGCTGAACTTCATCAGCACCGAGGAAATGCCGCGATGGGCCAGCACCGCCTCGCTCATGGTCGGCTCGGCCACCAGCACCGCTTCGTAAGGGATGCCACGGGCCAGGAAGGCGGCGATGCAGCGCGGGTCGTTGGCTTCCTCGTCGGAGGAGAACAGGAACGCGGCGTCGCCATCGCAGGCATTGGCCGCGGCTACCAGCGCGGCGGCAGCGCCCTTGATGTCGCATACGCCGAGGCCGACCACGCGGTCGTCGAGGCGGCGCATCACGTGTGGGTCGGCCGACCAGTGCGGGGAATCGGGAACGGTGTCCAGGTGGACGTTGAACAGGTACTTCGGGGTGCCACGTACCGCGTACAGGCTGACCGCACCGGCACCGTGGTCGATGACCTCGACGTTGAAGCCCGGCAGGTTGTCGCGCAGGTAATCGAAGATGCCGCCGGTGGTGATGGCGCGCGGCGGATTGCGGGTGTCGAAGGACACCAGCTTCTCCAGGTGGTCGAGGGTGGCGGACAGCAACGGGGTCATGGCGGGAATCGATGAGGGGGATACAGCAGTGCGCCCCCTTGCAGGGGCGCACCGTGGCTCAGGCAACGCGGGCGATCAGCGGTTGACCGAGGCGTACAGGGTGGAGCTCATGCCGAACAGCTTGATGAAGCCTTCGGCTTCCTCCACGCCCCAGTCGGCCGACTGCGCGTAGGTCGCGCCCTTGGCGTTGAGGATGTGCGGCGAGCGCACGGCCACCGCGTCGACGCGGCCACCGCGGGTTTCCAGCACCACCTCGCCGTTGACCTTGGCCTGCGAGGACTTCAGGAAGGCCTCGATGTCGGTCTTCAGCGGGTCGTGGTAGAAGCCTTCGTACACCAGCTCCACCCACTTGCGGGCCACGTCTGGCTTGAAGCGGTTCTGCTGCTTGGTCAGCACCGCGTCTTCCAGCGCGCGGTGCGCGGCCAGCAGCGACACCAGGCCCGGTGCTTCATAGATGATGCGGCCCTTCAGGCCGATCACGGTGTCGCCGGTGTAGACGCCACGGCCAACGCCGTATGGGGCAAACATCCTGTTGAGCTTGGCCAGGATCTGCTCACCCGGCATTTCCTTGCCGTCCAGCGCCACGGCCTCGCCCTCGACGAACTTCAGGGTGACGTGCAGCGGCTCGACCGGCCACGCGCTGCGCGGCGCGCACCAGGCGCGGGCGCCCTCGCCCGGGGCTTCCCAGCGGTCGATCTCGCCACCGGACATGGTCACGCCCAGCAGGTTCTCGTTGATGGTGTAGGCCTTCTGCTTGGCACGCACGCCAAAGCCACGCTCTTCCAGGTAGGCCTGCTCGTAGGCGCGGGTCTGGGTGTGTTCCTTCTGGATCTCGCGGATCGGGGCGACGATCTCGTAGTCCCCCAGCGCCTTGACCGCCAGGTCGAAACGGACCTGGTCGTTGCCCATGCCGGTGCAGCCGTGGGCGATGGCCCTGGTACCCAGCTCGGCGGCGCGCTTGAGCGCGGCGTCGACGATCAGGTAGCGGTCGGATACCAGCAGCGGGTACTGGCCCTGGTAGGCCTCGCCGGCCCACACGAACGGCTTGACAAAGCCGTCCCAGATCGCCGGGCCGCCGTCGACGGTGACGTGGCTGGCCGCGCCCAGTTCGGCGGCGCGCTTTTCGATGAAGTCGCGCTCCTCGGCATCCACGCCGCCAGTGTCAGCGAACACGGTGTGCACCGCCCAGCCGCGTTCCTGCAGGTAGGGGATGCAGAAGGAGGTATCCAGACCGCCGGAGAAGGCCAGGACGATGTCTTTGTTGCTCATGGGTGGGGGATCCAGTGGTTCGTGGGGTTTATTGGGTGGCCAGCGCAGCCATGATCGCCTTCTGCACGTGCAGGCGGTTCTCGGCTTCGTTGATGGCAATGCACTGCGGCGAATCCATCACCGCGTCGGTGGCCTTGACGTTGCGGCGCAGCGGCAGGCAGTGGCTGAAGACGCCGTTGTTGGTCAGCGCCATCTTCGCCTCGTCGACGATGAAGTGCTTGTACTGGTCGCGGATCGGCTTTTCCGGCTCCCAGTTGCCGAAGAACGGCAGCGCGCCCCAGCTCTTGGCGTAAACGACATCGGCGCCGGTGTAGGCCCTTTGGATGTCATGGCTGACCTGCAGCGAACCGCCGCTCTCGGCGACGTTCTGCTCGGCCCAGCCCATGTAGCGCTCGTCCAGGATGTAGTCCGGGGTCGGGCACAGCAGGGTCACGTCCATGCCCATGCGGGTGGCGATGGTCAGCGCCGAGTTGGCTACCGCGGTGTTCAGCGGCTTGGGGTGGTAGGTCCAGGTCAGCACGTACTTCTTGCCGCGCAGGTCGGTGGTGCCGAAGTGCTCCTGCAGGGCCAGGATGTGGGCCAGCTCCTGGCACGGATGGGTGATGGTCTCCATGTTGATGACCGGCACCGGCGAGTACTTCGCAAAGGCATTGAGCACGCGGTCCTGGCGATCGACCTGCCAGTCGACGAACTTCGGGAAGGCGCGCACGGCCAGGATGTCGGCGTAGCGGCCCAGGACCCGGGCCACCTCGGCGATGTGCTCCTCGGTGTCACCGTCCATCACCGTGCCCAGGTCGAACTCGATCGGCCACGCATCCTTGCCCGGCTGCAGCACCACCGCGTGGCCACCGAGCTGGAAGGCACCCAGCTCGAAGCTGGTGCGGGTGCGCATGGACGGGTTGAAGAACACCAGGGCAATGGACTTGCCCTTGAGCTGGTCGCCGAGCTTGTGCTGCTTGAACAGCGTCGCCTGGGTCAGCAGGGCGTCCAGGTCGGAACGGCTCCAGTCCTGGGTGTTCAGGAAATGCTTGAGGGACATCTATCCATCCTTTGCAGGTGACACCGTTGCCGGTGGTGGGGGCGCGGAATGCGCATTGCCTATGGGAAAACGCAAAAAAGATCAGAAATGAAACCGTTCCGGTGGAGCGGAAACGAAAAAACCCAGCCTGGGCTGGGTTTTCCGAACAGACAGCACGAAGCTCCGGTTACCCAGCGAGGATGTGGGGTTCCGGTCGGCGGGCACGCGACGTCATGCCGGAGGCCATCCGGGCGGCGCTGGTACCAAGCTGGGAACTGTTCGGTTTCATGGCCGGCGATGATGTCACTAGTCCGGGGACCGTGCAAGTCACGGGGTGACTGCGGTCGAGGACTCGCTGACCGGACCCAGATCCGGGGTAACGGAGACCCGCAGGCGCAGGCGGTTGCCCGGATCCTCGGGCAGGCGCGAGCGGTACTTGGTGCCCTTGTAGACGTAATCCACGTCGTAGGCGATCGGGCGGCGGAA
Organism: Stenotrophomonas sp. Marseille-Q4652; assembly: GCF_916618915.1. Lineage (NCBI taxonomy): Bacteria > Pseudomonadati > Pseudomonadota > Gammaproteobacteria > Lysobacterales > Lysobacteraceae > Stenotrophomonas > Stenotrophomonas sp. Marseille-Q4652. The sequence continues at coordinate 574,098 of NZ_CAKAKE010000001.1, read as the reverse complement.
CTCACGGCCCACCTCGACGATGCGGCAGTCCGGGGTCAGCAGCGTGGAGTTGGGCGGCCGGGCGGCCAGCTTGGCGGCCTCGCGCGCCTCCGGATCCTCGTCATCGCGCCGGAAGATGTTGCGCACCGAATCCATGAAGCGGCCGAAACGCCCCTTCTCCTCCTCGGCGGTGACGGTGACCGGGTCCAGGGTCCGGGTGGTAACCGGGATGCAGTGCTCCTCGGTGCGCGTGGCACGCAGGACCTGGAACACCGGCTCGACATTGAGCACCTGGGCGTAGTCGTAGCGCACGTTCTCCACGATCACCACGCGGTTGCGCTGGTCCGGATCCTGCGACTGGTCCTGGGCGACGCTCGGCAGGGCAACACATGCAAGCAGGCAGACCAGGGGAGACAACAGGACGGGATTCATTGGTACCAGTCAGTCGGGCAACGGCAACAGTGTAGGCACGTACGCCCACGTAGGTCTGAACATTACCCCTCCAGCGCCCGCCTGCCCAGCCGCCCGTGCCCGGTGGCGGCCGGGCCGGTAGAATCACAGGGCTTTCCTTCCTCCCCCCGACGCACTCCATGACCCTGCGCCTGCACAACAACCTGACGCGGCAGCTCGAGCCGTTCTCCCCGATCGACCCGGCCTGCCCCACCATGTATGTCTGCGGCCCGACGGTCTACAACTACGTGCACATCGGCAACGCGCGTGGCCCGGTGGTGTTCGGCGTGCTGGCCAAGCTGCTGCGCCGTCGCTATGGCGCGCTGCGTTATGCCCGCAACATCACGGACGTGGACGACAAGATCAACGCCGCCGCGAGCGAACAGGGCGTGCCGATTTCGGTGATCACCGATCGTTTTGCCCAGGCCTACCGCGAGGACATGGCTGCGCTGGGCGTGAGCGGCGACTCCGCCCCGGACATCGAGCCGACGGCCACCGGCCATATCGCGCAGATGATCGCCATGTGCGAACAGCTCATCGCCGAAGGCCACGCCTACGCGGCCGAGGGCCACGTGCTGTTCTCGGTGGCCAGCTTCCCCGGCTACGGCAAGCTCTCGCGCCGCGACCCCGAGGAAATGCTGGCCGGTGCCCGCGTCGAGGTCGCCCCGTACAAGCGCGACGCCGGCGACTTCGTGCTGTGGAAGCCCTCGACCGAGGACCTGCCCGGCTGGGATTCGCCTTGGGGCCGCGGCCGCCCGGGCTGGCACATCGAGTGCTCGGCGATGGCTGCCGCGCACCTGGGCCAGACCATCGACATCCATGCCGGCGGCGTGGACCTGCAGTTTCCGCACCACGAGAACGAGATCGCGCAGAGCGAGTGCGCCCATGGCGGGGCGCCGTTCGCGCGGTTCTGGCTGCACAACGGCATGCTCAACTTCGGCGGCGCCAAGATGAGCAAGTCGCTGGGCAACATCGAGCGCGTCCATGACCTGGTCCGCCAGCACCCGCCCGAGGCGCTTCGCCTTGCCCTGCTCTCGGCCCACTACCGGCAGCCGCTGGACTGGTCCGACGCGCTGATCGAGCAGTCGGTGCGTACCCTGGACCGCTTGTACGGCACCCTGCGCGACCTGGCCGACGTGCCGGCCGGGCCGGTGATCCCGGCCGAGATCGAGGCCGCGCTGGACGACGACCTCAACACCCCGCTGGCCCTGTCGGTGCTGGCGCGGCTGGCCAGCCAGGCACGCCAGGCCCTGGCCGCCGACGGCAATGCCGGCGAGGTCGATCTTTCGGCGGTGAAGTCGCAGCTGCTCGGCGCAGGCCTGGCCTTGGGCCTGCTGCAGCAGTCGCCGGGCGAGTGGTTCAACCGTGGCGCCGGCAATGACGACGATGCCCGCATCCAGGCCCTGATCGACGAGCGCATCGCCGCCAAGAAGGCCCGCGACTTCGCCCGCGCCGATGCCATCCGCGACCAGCTGGCCGCCGGGAACATCATCCTGGAAGACACCCCGCAGGGCGTCCGCTGGGTCCGCAAGCACGGCTGAGCCGACCGGCACGCCGCACGCCCTGCAGGTCCGGCCTGCGGGGCGTCCATCAAAGAAGAGCACGATGACCGATTCCCCGTTTCCGCTTGAACCCACCGCCGCCGAGGCCCAGGCCGCCATTGCCGAGGAGTTCTCGTTCTTCGGTGACTGGTCCGAGCGCTACCAGTACCTGATCGACCTCGGCCGCAAGCTGCCGCCGTTCCCCGAAGAGTGGAAGACCGAGGAGCACCGCCTGCACGGCTGCCAGTCGATGGTGTGGATCGTGCCGGAGGGCAATGCCGAACAGCTGCGCTTCCATGCCATCAGTGACTCGGCCATTGTCTCGGGGCTGATCTACCTGGCCCTGCGCGTGTACTCCGGGCGCTCGGCGCAGGAGATCCTGGCCACCGAGCCGGACTACGTGGCCTCCATCGGCCTGGCCCGGCACCTGTCGCCGACCCGCAGCAACGGCCTGGCGGCGATGCTGGCCTTCATCCGCGAAACCGCGCAGTCGCAGCAGCAGTGAGCGGGCCCCGGCCCGGCGAGGACGTCCCGGCACCCTTGCTGGCCCAGCCGGGCTTCATCGCGCTGCTGCTGTACCGCATCACCGCGATGCTGTCCTACCAGATCGTCGCGGTGACGGTCGGCTGGCACATCTACGAAATCACCCGCAATCCGTTCTCGCTGGGCCTGATCGGCCTGGCCGAAGTGCTCCCCTACTTCTGCGTGGCCCCGTTTGCCGGCTACCTGGTCGACCACTTGCCGCGGCGCCGCCTGGGCATGGCCGCCTGCGCCGGGCTGGTGCTGACGGCCTTGATCCTGGTCGGCGTGGCCAGTGGCTGGCTGCCGTTTGACGGGGTGTGGCCGATCTACGCGGCGATCGCCCTGACCGGCATGGTCCGCGCCTTCCTGTCGCCGATCTACAACGCGCTGTTCGCGCGGGTGCTGGCACGCGGCCAGTTCGCCCGGGGGGCGGGCGTGGGCAGCGTGGTGTTCCAGGCCGGCATGGTGATCGGCCCCGCCCTGGGCGGCGTGCTGGTGGCCTGGGGAGGCAAGGGCGTGGCCTACGGCGTGGCGGCTGCGGCCGCGCTGCTGGCGTTGTGGGCACTGGCGGCGCTGAAGGTGGAAGAGCCCCCTGCCCCGGCCCATCCCGCGCCGATCTTCGCCAGCATCGCCGAGGGAGCGCGCTTTGTCTGGAACACCCCGGTGATGCTCGGCGCAATGGCGCTGGACATGTTCTCGGTGCTGCTTGGCGGCGTGGTGGCGATGCTGCCGGCCTTCATCCAGGAAATCCTGCACTACGGTCCGGAAGGCCTGGGCATCCTGCGCGCAGCCCCGGCGCTGGGCTCGGTGGTGGTCGGCCTGTGGCTGGCCCGCCGACCCCTGCAGCGCCACGCCGGCCCGGTACTGCTCACCGCCGTGGCGGGGTTCGGCCTGTGCGTGATTGCCTTCGGTCTGTCGCGCAGCTTCTGGCTGTCGGCGACGATCCTGCTGTTCTACGGCGCGTTTGACGGGGTGTCGGTGGTGGTGCGCTCGACCATCCTGCAGCTGGCCACGCCGGATGAAATGCGTGGGCGGGTGTCCTCGATCAACGGCCTGTTCATCAGCTCGTCCAACGAACTGGGCGCGTTCTACGCCGGCACCATGGCGCGCTGGCTCGGCCTGGTCCCGGCGGTGGTGCTGGGCGGCTGCGCGGTACTGGGCGTGGCCGGCATCACCGCCTGGAAGAACCCGATCCTGCGCCGGCTGAACCTGCGCGACCTGCACTGAGGGCGGTTTCCAGCCACCCTGCAGGCAACAAAAAACCCGGCTTGCGCCGGGTTTTTCGTGTGGATCGGAGACCGGTCAGTCGCCCTGCTGCTTCTGCAGGTGCTCCCAGCGCTCCTGCGCATCGATGGTGCGCTCGGCGGTGAGACGGGCCTCCAGACGCTCCAGGCCAATTTCCTCGCCCGTATCGACGCAGTAGCCGTAGTCGCCGGCTTCCAAGCGCTTGAGCGTGCTGTCGATCTTGCCGATCAGCTTGCGGTAGCGGTCGCGGGTACGCAGTTCCAGCGAGTTCTCGGTCTCGCGGGTCGCACGCTCGGCCTCGTCGCCGATGTCACGCACTTCCTCGCGCAGGTTCTCGATGGTCTGCTTGGACTCCTCGACCAGGTCGGCGCGCCACTGCATCAGTCGCTGGCGGAAGTACTCCTGCTGCAGCGGACTCATGTATTCCTCTTCCGCGCTGGGCTTGTAACCCTCGGGCAGGATCGGGCGGCCGGTGGCCTCGTCGGTCTTGTACTCGACCACCTTGTACTTGCTGCGCGGGGCCGGCGCGGTGGAGCGGGCGGTCACGGCAACAGCAACCTTGCCGACCGGGCGCGTGGCTTTCGGGGCGGCAGGAGCGGCGGTGGTTCTTGCGGGGGATTTCGAAACAGGCACGGGATTCTTGGATTGCGGGGCCTTGGACGCGGTGGCCGGCTTGGCGGTCGGCTTGGGAGCCGGAGCTGGAGCTGGCGTAGCGGCCTTGGCCGGGACAGGCTTGGCCGGCACCGGCGCGGGAGCCGGTTTCGGTACGGACTTGCTTACAGACTTGGAAACGGACGGCTTGGCCGCCTTGGTCGGTGCGGCCTTCGCGACTGCCGGCCTGGCGGTCTTGCTGGCTGCAACCTTGGTGGTCTTGGCGACCTTGGCAACCTTCGCTGCCTTGGCCGGCTGCTTGGTCACCTTCTTGACGGGAGCCTTGGCGACCTTGGCCGCCTTGGCGGGCGACTTGACGGACGTCTTGGCCACCTTTGTGGTCCTGGTCGACTTCGGCGCCGGCTTCGCCGCTGCCTTGGTCACTTTCTTTGCCGGGGCCTTGGCCGCGGACGTGGTCTTCTTTGCCGGCGCCTTGGCCACGGCCTTCTTGGCAGCGGCCTTCTTCACCGGCTGCTTGGCCACCGCCTTCTTGGCCACCTTGGCGACCGGCTTCTTGGCGACAGTCTTAGCCGCGGCCTTCTTGGCAACAGGCTTGGCGGTTTTCTTGGCGGCCTTGACGGCCTTTTTTGCAGGTTTTTTAGCAGCCACGAAACGCTCTTCCTTGGTTCCCCCGGGGCCCGGGAAAGCGGGCCTTTATAGCCTACCCGACCAGCAGCAGCAACCACGCCCGGGACCCTGTAAACAAAAGGGCTTGCCGTATGCGTGGGAACGGTCCTTGTGTACGTAACCGGACCGTTTCGCGCAGTTCGGAACGAAACCAACGGCGACGTGCCGTTGGCTGGGCACAGGCCAGACCGACCTGATGCACCATCGAGCCATCCTGCGCCAAACGCGGGGATAATGCCAACTGGCTTATGATTCCGGCGTGACAACCCGCCTGCTCATCGCGCTGCTGCGCTTCTACAAGCGATTCATCAGCCCCCTGCTCGGCCCGCGCTGCCGCTTCGTGCCCAGCTGTTCGGAATACGCGATGGAAGCGATCACCTGCCACGGTCCGCTGCGTGGCGGCTGGCTGACGATCCGCAGGCTCGGCCGCTGCCATCCGCTGCACCCCGGCGGCTTCGACCCCGTCCCGCCGGCCGACACTCCCTCTTGCCGCTGCACAGGAAAACACTGAGATGCCTTCCACCCTCATCGTCAACGCCCGACTGGTCAACGAAGGCCAGGTTTTAGAAGGCGACCTGCGCATGGAGCAGGGCCGCATTGCCCGGATCGGCAGCGGGCTTTCCGCCCGCGACGGCGAGCAGGTCGTGGATGCCGCCGGCCGCTGGCTGCTGCCGGGGATGATCGATGATCAGGTCCACTTCCGCGAACCGGGCCTGACCCACAAGGGAGACATCGCCACCGAATCGGCCGCGGCCGTGGCCGGCGGGCTGACCACCTTCATGGACATGCCCAACACCAATCCGCCGACGCTCAATGCCGAGGCACTGCAGGCCAAGTACGACGCCGCCGCCGGTCGCGCCCGCGCCAACTACGGCTTCTACATGGGCGCCTCCAACGACAACCTGGAGCACATCCAGAAGCTCGACCCGAAGACCGCGCCGGGCATCAAGGTGTTCATGGGTGCCTCCACCGGCAACATGCTGGTGGACAACCCGGAAACGCTGGACGCGATCTTCCGCGACGCGCCGACGCCGATCATCACCCACTGCGAAGACACGCCGATGATCGACGCGCTGATGAAGGCGTACGTCGAAAAGTACGGCGACAGCCTCAGCGCCGAGCAGCATCCGGACATCCGCTCGCGCGAGGCCTGCCTGAAGTCCTCGCAGCTGGCGGTGTCGCTGGCGAAAAAGCATGGCACCCGCCTGCATGTGCTGCACATCTCCACCGCCGACGAGCTGGCCCTGTTCGAGCGTGGGCCGATGATCCGCGCCGATGGCAGCCGCAAGCAGATCACCGCCGAGACCTGCATCCACTTCCTGCGTTTTGATCGTGCCGACTACGCGCGGCTGGGCAACCTGATCAAGTGCAACCCGGCCATCAAGGACGCCAGCGACCGCGAGGCGCTGACCGCCGCGCTGGTCGAGGACGTGATCGATGTGCTCGCCACCGACCACGCCCCGCACACCTGGGACGAGAAGCAGAAGCCCTACCCACAGGCGCCCTCGGGCCTGCCGCTGGTGCAGTACGCGCTGGTCGCGGCACTGGAGCTGGTGCACGAGGGCAAGCTGGACATCACCCGGGTGGTGCAGAAGTTTGCCCATGCCCCGGCGCAGCTGTTCGATGTCAGCCAGCGCGGTTTCCTTCGCGAGGGCTACTGGGCCGACCTTGTGCTGGTCGAAGACAACGCATTCACCGTCAGGCGCGAGAACGTGCTGTCCAAGTGCGGCTGGTCGCCGTTCGAGGGCATGACGTTCCGCTCGCGCATCGCCTCGACCTGGGTCAACGGCGAACTGGCGTGGGATGGCAACCGCATCGTCGGCGAAGCCAACGGCCAGCGCCTGGCGTTCGACCGCTGATGCGCGTGCTGCTGGTGGCGCTGGCCCTGCTCGGGCCGGCGATGGTTGCGGTTGAAGCGAGCGCACAGGATCCGGTCGGCCAGCTGGTCGACCAGCGCGTGGTGTTCCCGGCCAGCGTGTCGCAGGGCGCGCTGGTGATCGGCAAGGTGCCGGCCGGCAGCCAGGTGCGCCATGCCGGACGCTCGCTGCGGGTCAGCAACTACGGCACGGTGGTGTTTGGGGTGGGTCGCGACGAGGCGGGTCCGCTGCAGGTGCAGGTGCGGCTGGCGGACGGTCGCGAGGAGGCCCGCGCCATCGCGGTGACCCGTCGTGACTGGCCGGTGGAACGGGTCAACGGCGTGCCGCCGAAGACGGTGAACCCGCCGCCGGCGATCGCCGAGCGGATCAAGCGCGAACAGGCGCAGGTCACCGCGGCGCGCAGCCGCGATGACGAGCGCACCGACTTCGCGCAGAGCTTCATCTGGCCGGTGCAGGGCCGCATCAGCGGCCGCTTCGGCAACGCGCGGGTCTACAACGGCCAGCCGGGTGCGGGCCACTCGGGCATGGACATCGCCGCGGCCAACGGCACCCCGGTCAAGGCGCCGGCTGCCGGCGTGGTCACCTTCGCCAACCCCGACCTGTACCTCACCGGCGGCACCCTGCTGCTGGACCACGGCTTTGGCATCAGCTCCAACTTCCTGCACCTGTCGCGGATCGACGTGAAGGTTGGCGACCGCATCGAGCAGGGTCAGGTGATTGGTGCCGTGGGGGCGACCGGGCGGGCCACCGGGCCGCATTTGCACTGGGGGATGAACTGGTTCGATGTCCGCATCGACCCCCTGCTGGTACTTGAGCGCGGCCGCTGAGGCTTCATTGAACAGGCGCGCGGCGGCGCGGTCACATCACCGACACCGAAACTCCTGCATGGCGCGGTTCGATGTCCGCATCGACCTCTGCTGGTACTCGAGCGCGGCCGCTGAGGCTTCATTGCACAGGCGCGCGGCGGCGCGGTCACATCACCGGCACCGAAACTCCTGCCTGGCGCGGTTCGATGTGCGCATCGACCCATTGCTGGTGCTTGAGCGCGGTCGCTGAGACCTGATCGCACGGGCGCAGCGGTCCCCCGTCCTCGCCCATCCCGGAACGACAGCGGCCCGACTGAAACCAGCCGGGCCGCAGGTCGCGAAGGACTGGCCGGATCGATCAGCCGCGCGCGGCCCACCAGCTGCGCAGCAGCATCGCCGCCGGGCTGGGCTGGAATTCACCGCCCTTGAGCCGGGCCTGCAGGCGCGCCCGTGCAAGCGAGGAATACAGCCGGCGCGGACGCGAGCCGGCGACCCGGCCCGGCCAGCCGCCAAGCAGCTGCTGCTGCCACCGGGCCTCGTCGGTGCTTGCCGGCACGGCGGCAATACCGCGCTCCTGTACCCGCTGCGCCAGCATCTGGTCGAGCACCGCCCGGGCGGCAGCCGCCTTGACCGGCACATCGAACACCGCGGCCTCGACCTCGGCCACGGCCTCGGCAAACCCTGCCAGCTGCGCACGCGCCTGGGCCGGATCGGCCGGACGCTCGCGCGCGTCGATCAGCGACGGCAGGCTCTCGGCCAGCTGCGCCCACGGCGCGCGGACCGGCTCGAGCACCCGCCCCAGTGGATGCCGCGAACGCTGCCCGGCCCAGCTTCGCAGCTCCTCACCCCACCAGGCCAGCTTGGCGTCGGACGGAGTCGGGTCGCTGCTGACGTTGAGGATGTCGTCGAATTCCTGCAGCAGGGCGAACCACGCCACCGCGCGGTCGCGATGGGCCGGATCGACGAAGCGCTCGACGAACGCCCACTCGGGCCAGCGTGCCCGCCACTTGTCCACGAAACTGTCCAGCCCACTGCTCACGTCATTACCTCGAAAACGGATGGATCAGACCACGGCCGCGGCGGCCAGCGGCCACGCCTGGACCTGCCAGAGTTGCTGCGGGTACTCGCAGATACGATCGGCCTGCCAGGCCAGCGGGTCATCGCTGTCCAGGCGATAGCCCCACAGCGCGGCCACCGACGGCATGCCAGCGGCACGCGCGGCGAGGATGTCGCGCTCGTCGTCACCGACGTAGACGCAGGCGCCCGGGGCGGTATCGAGCCGGCGCGCGGCTTCCAGCAGGGGCAGCGGATGCGGCTTGCGCTCGGCCAGGGTGTCGCCGCCGATCAGCACCGCGCAGCGCTGCTCCCAGCCCAGCTGCGGCAGGATCAGCCGCGCCAGGTACTCGGGCTTGTTGGTGACGATGCCCCAGCGGCTGCCGGCCTGCTCCAGCGCCTGCAGCAGTTCGGCCACGCCCTCGAACAGGCCGGCGTGCTGGCCGATCAGCGCCTCGTAAGTGCGCAGGAATGCCGGCACCAGCGCTTCGCGCTCGTGGGCCGGCAGGTCGCTGAAGGCTTCGGCCAGCATCGCCCGCGACCCCTTGGAAACTACCGGGCGCAGCTGCTCCAGCGCCATCGGCGACAGGCCACGTGCCTGGCGCATGGCATTGGCGGTGGCGATGAAGTCCGGTGCGCTGTCCAGCAGGGTGCCGTCGAGGTCGAACAGCACCACCGCTGGGTAAGCCGTGGCGGTCACGCCTGGCCCGGCTTGACCGCGTGGGCCAGGTAATTGATGTCGGTGCGCGAGCTCAGCCGTGCGCGGTTGCGCCACGGCTCGTAGGCCATGCCGCTGACGTCCTGCAGCTGCAGGCCGGCCTCGCGCAGCCAGCGTCCGAGTTCGGCCGGCTTGATGAAGTCCTGGTAGTGGTGGGTGCCACGCGGCAGCAACCGGGCGATGTACTCGGCACCGACCACGGCCACCGCGAACGCGGCCGGGGTGCGGTTGATGGTGGACAGGAACAGCTGGCCACCGGGCTTGAGCAGGCGCCGGCAGGCCTCGATGATCGCACCCGGATCGGGCACGTGCTCGAGCATCTCCATGCAGGTGACCACGTCGTAGGCTTCCGGCTGCTCGGCGGCCAGGTCCTCGGCAGCCTGCACCCGGTAGTCGACGGACACGCCACTTTCCAGGCCGTGCAGGCGCGCGACCTTGACCAGTTCCGGGGCCAGGTCGATGGCGGTCACCTCGGCGCCCTCGCGGGCCAGCGCTTCGCTGAGCAGGCCGCCACCGCACCCGATGTCCAGCACCTTGGCACCACGCAGCGGGGCACGGTCGGCGACGTACTTCAGGCGGACCGGGTTGAGCGCATGCAGCGGCTTCTGCGGGCCGTCTGCGTCCCACCAGCGGTTGGCCAGCGCCGCGAACTTGTCCAGTTCGGCCTGATCGTAGTTGGAGGAAACGTTGTCGCTGGACGCATTCATGTCGTGGTTCCTTCTGCGGGCACGCCTTGGCGGCGCGCCCCGGGAGTGTCTCAGGCGCGGACGCTGCGGATGCGGTCGCGCCATTGGCGGGCATTGGCCACCAGCGCGGCGGTATCCATGCCGACCAGCTCGCGCCGCACCAGCTTGGGCTGGCCGGCAATCCACACGTCGCTGACCTGGTGGCGGCCGGCGGCGTACACCAGCTGCGACAGCACGTGGTGCAGCGGCTGGGTTTCCAGCGCCGACAGGTCCACGCAGACCAGGTCGGCCTGCTTGCCGACCTCGATCGAACCGATGCGGTCGCCAAAGCCCAGCGCGCGTGCGCCACCCAGGGTGGCCGCGCGCAAAGTGGTGGCCGCATCCAGCGCGGTGGCGTCGTCGGCCACGGCCTTGGCCAGGATCGCCGCGGTGCGGTTCTCGCTGAACATGTCCAGGTCGTTGTTCGAGGCGCAGCCGTCGGTGCCGATGGCCAGGTTGACGCCGGCCCGCTGCAGCGCGCAGGCCGGGCAGAAGCCAGAGGCCAGCTTGAGGTTGGATTCGGGGCAATGCACCACCGACACCCCGCGCTCGGCGCACAGGTGGATCTCGCCGTCGGTCAGCTGGGTCATGTGGACCGCGATCAGGCGGTCGTTGACCAGGCCCAGGCGGTCCAGCCGCGCCAGCGGGCGCTGACCGTGCAGCTTGATCGAGTCGCTGATTTCCTGGGCGGTCTCGTGGGTATGCAGGTGCACCGGAATGTCGAGCTGGTCGGACAGCATCCGCACCCGCTCGAAGTTCGCATCGGTCACCGTGTACGGCGCATGCGGGGCGAAGGCGGTGCCGATCAGCGCATCGCCGCGCCACTGGTCATGCAGCTCGCCGGCGCGGGAGAAGTATTCGTCGTCGCTCTTGGCCCAGGCGGTCGGGAAGTCGATCACAACCGCGCCGACCAGCGCGCGGAACCCATGCTTCTTGTAGACCGCGGCCTGCACGTCGGGGAAGAAGTAGTTCTCGTTGGCGCAGGTCGTACCACCGCGCAGCATCTCGGCAATCGCCAGGGTGGTGCCGTCGGCCACGAACTCGGGCCCGATCACCGCCGCTTCCACCGGCCAGATGTGCTGCTGCAGCCACACCATCAGCGGCAGGTCGTCGGCGACGCCGCGCAGCAGGGTCATCGGGTTGTGGGTGTGCGCGTTGACCAGGCCAGGCATCAGCGCGGCATCGGGGCGCGAGACGGTCTGGCGCGGCGCGAAGCGCTGGCGCGCCTCGGCGGTGGGCAGCACGGCCACGATCTCCCCGTCCTGCACGGCGACCGCGTGGTCTTCCAGCACCACCGCGTGCGGTTCGATCGGGACAACGTAGCCCGCTTCGATCAGCAGGTCGCAGGATTCGGGGATAGGCGTGGAGTCAGTCATGCAGCGGCCGTGGTCGTGGGGGAAAGTCACCGGGGGCGAGAAGGCGCATGGCCATCATCCGCCTGACGCCGTTCGGCAACCGCACCGGGCCGGGCCCGGGGGAATCCGGTGCCCGCGGGGCGGGCAACCGGGATGCACCGGCATCCGGCATGGCCGGATGCGGCGCTGGCGCGTTCTTACTTGACGCGCGAGACGTATTCACCCGAACGGGTGTCGACCTTGATCACTTCGTCCTGGCCGACGAACAGCGGCACGCGGACCACGGCGCCGGTTTCCAGGGTGGCCGGCTTGCCGCCGCCGCCCGAGGTGTCACCACGCACGCCCGGATCGGTCTCGACGATCTTCAGCTCGACGAAATTCGGCGGCTGCACGGCGATCGGGGTGCCGTTCCACAGGGTCACGACGCAGTCCTCCTCGCCCTTGAGCCACTTCTCGGCGCCGGCCATGCCGGCCTTGTCGGCCTGGACCTGCTCGAAGGTTTCCTGCTGCATGAAGTGCCAGTACTCGCCGTCGCTGTACAGGTACTGCATGTCGGTATCAACGACGTCGGCGCCTTCCACCGAGTCGGTCGACTTCATGGTGATTTCCTGCACGCGGCCGGACTTGATCAGGCGGTAGCGCACGCGGGTGAAGGCCTGGCCCTTGCCCGGCTTGACGTAGTCGGTTTCGTTGATGATCGCCGGTTCGTTGTTGATCAGGATCTTCATCCCGTTCTTGACGTCGTTCATGCCATAAGTGGCCATGCAGTACTCCTGGGGGCAAAACCGCCGCGCGGGGGCGGCCGGCCGGATAGAATGGACAGCCCGCCGCGACTGACGGGCACTTTGTTTTCCTGACCGCCAATGATAACCGCAGCCCCCCTCGCCACTCCAGAACAAGCCATCACGCCCGTTCCCGCGTCGCGCTGGCAGCTCGCATGGCGACAGGCGCTGCGTGATCCGATGGCCCTGCTGGCCCGCTTGCAGCTGGATCCGGCGATGCTGGGCGTCTCGGCCGAGGCACTGGCGCAGTTCCCGATGCGGGTGCCGGAGGCCTTCGTCTCGCGCATGCGCGTGGGCGATGCCAACGACCCGCTGCTGCGCCAGGTGCTGCCGATCGACGACGAAATGCGCCTGGTCGAGGGTTTCTCCCTGGACGCAGTTGGCGACGGTCCGGCCAGGAAGGCCACCGGCGTCATCCAGAAATACCGTGGCCGCGCCCTGCTGGTGACAACCGGCAGTTGCGCGGTGCACTGCCGTTACTGTTTCCGCCGCCACTTCGACTACGCCGCCGAGAACGCCGCGCGTGGCAACTGGCACGAGGCGGTGGCGGCAATCGCGACCGATCCGGACATCGACGAGGTGATCCTCTCCGGCGGCGACCCGCTGTCCCTGGCCACCCACAAGCTGGCGGAGCTGACGGACGCGCTGCGCGCGGTCCCGCACCTGAAGCGGCTGCGCATCCACAGCCGCCTGCCAGTGGTGCTGCCCGAGCGCGTGGACGATGACCTGGTGCGCTGGTTGGCCTCGCTGCCGTGGCCGGTCGCGTTCGTGATCCACGCCAACCACGCCAATGAGTTCGACGCGGCGGTGGACCAGGCCATGGCGCGCCTGCGCGGCGCCGGGGTGCACCTATTGAACCAGGCCGTGCTGCTGCGCGGGGTCAACGACGCCCTGCCCGAGCTGATTGCGCTGAGCGAGCGCAGCTTTGCCGCCGGCGTGCTGCCCTACTACCTGTTCCAGCTGGACCGGGTGCAGGGCGTGGCCCATTTCGAGGTCAGCGACGAACGTGCGCTGGAACTCCACGCCGGGCTGATGGCCCACCTGTCCGGCTACCTGGTGCCCAAGCTGGTGCGCGAGATCGCCGGCGATACCAGCAAGCGCCCGCTGTAACCATCGGGCTGTCGCTGGCCGCGGCACGACGGCTCAGCAGGCCACGTGCTCGCGGGTGATCAGTTGCACCAGGTCGGTCGAGGTCAGCGGCCGGCTCAGCCAGTAGCCCTGGCCCAGGTCGCAGCCGCGCTGGCACAGCAGGTCGAACTGCGCTTCCTGCTCGATGCCCTCGGCCACCACGGTGATGCCCAGCGCATGGGCCATGGCGATGATCGCCGTGGTCAGGGCCAGGTCGTCCGGATCACGCTGCAGGTCGGCGACGAAGCTCTTGTCGATCTTCACGCCGTCGACCGGCACCTGGCGCAGGTGGCTCAGGCCGGAGAAGCCGGTACCGAAATCGTCCAGCCACACCTTCACGCCGGTACGGTGCAGCTTGTCCAGCAGCGCGGCGGCCAGCATCTCGTCACCGATTACCGCGGTCTCGGTCAGCTCCAGGTGCAGGCGCGAAGCCGGCAGCCCGGATTCGCGCAGCACGTCGGCCACCATTTCGGCCAGGTCACCGCCGCGCAACTGCCGCGGCGAGACGTTGACCGACACGAACAGCCCGGAGCCGCCGGCGTACTGCTGCCACTGGCGTGCCTCCATGCAGGCGGCACGCAGCACCTTCGGCCCCAGCGTCTCGATCAGGCCACTCTGCTCGGCCACGTCGATGAACACCGACGGCGGGATCGCGCCCAGTTCCGGGTGCTGCCAGCGCAGCAGGGTCTCCACGCCGACCAGGCTGCGGTCGCGGGTGCGGTAGATCGGCTGGTAGACCAGGTGCAGCTCGCCGCGCTCCCACGCACCGCGCAGCTCCTGCTCCATGTGCACGCGGCGCTCGACCGCATGGTCCATCGCCCGGCTGTAGTAGCGGTAGCAGTTCTTGCCGGCGACCTTGGCCTGGTACATGGCGATGTCGCCGTTCTTCAACAGCGACGTCGCATCGGCGGCATCGTCCGGGAACAGGGTGATGCCGATCGAGGTGCCCAGGAACACCTCGCGCCCCAGCACCGTCAGCGGCCGGCCCAGTTCGCGCACCAGCACTTCGGCCAGCTGCATGGCCGAGGTGGCCACCTCGCCGTCGCTGAGCAGGATCACGAACTCGTCGCCGCCAAAACGCGCCACCAGCGCGTCGTCGCCTCCGGTCTGGGCCACCGCGTCGTTGATGCGCTCGGCGAACTGCAGCAGGGCCTGGTCACCGGCCTCATGGCCCATGGTGTCGTTGACCCGCTTGAAGTCGTCGATGTCGGCAAACAGCAGCGCCAGCCGCTGGCCGGAAGTGCGGGCCGCCATCATCCGGTGGTCCAGCGTCTCGCGGAACGCCAGGCGGTTGGTCAGCCCGGTCAGCGCATCGGTGTAGGCCATGTGCCGCACTTCGCGGTCATGCCGGGCGATGCTCTCGCTCATGCGGCCGAAAGCCTGCACCAGCTCGCCGACCTCGTCGTTGCGGTAGCGCTTGGGCAGGATGATGGCGTAGTCGCCGCCCTCGATCTGGCGCGCGGCGGCGGCCAGCCAGCGGATCGGCTGCACCAGGGTGCGCTGCACGTACACGGCCAGCACCACGCAGATCGCCACCAGCGCCAACAGCATCAGCGCCACCCAGCCCAGGTGGCGCTTGCCGATCGTCTCCAGCCGTTCGCCGAGCAGGACGTTGGCGCGCGACTCCAGGCTGCGGATCTCCTGCAGCGACATGCCGACGCGCACGCCGCCGATGTTCTGGTTGCCGATCCTGATCGGGGCGGAAGTGTCCAGCACCATCGCGCTTTCCTGCACCACCAGCCCATCGGCACCGATGGCAGCCCTGGCGAATGGATCCTGCATCTCGCGGCCATAGCCGGCCACGTCCACCGAGCCGTCGTGGATGAGCCTGCCCTTGGGGTCGTAGACCTGGACGTAGCTCACTATCGGCTGGCTGGCGGTGTTGCGCACCAGCGCACCGATGGTCTCCAGGTCGGAGTAGTACAGCGGGTTGGCCAGGGTATTGGCCAGCTGGGTGGCCAGCGCCTCGCCGCGCGCACGCACGCTGCGGTCGTAAAGCGCGTGGATCACGCTGCCGCTCAGCTCGCGCACCTCGCGCTGCATCGAGGTCTGGCGGCCGAGCATCATCGCCACGATCGCGACCACCACGACCAGGGCGGCGCCCATGCCGAGCAGGTAACGCGCCTGCAGTCCGAATCGAGGGGACTTCATTCGACTTCCATCCGGATCCGCAGCAGCGCGGCCTTGAGGTGGTCCAGGCGCTGGCGGGTGACCGAATCCACCGGGTGGAACCGCGAGGTCCCAAAGAACTTCTCCAGGGCTGGCCGCGCCTTGGGATCATCCGCGGCCTGCAGCAGGACCTGGCGCAGGCGCTCGCGCACCCGCGGTTCGAGGTCGGCCCGCACCATCTCGATCGCACGCGGATAGGGCTCGGTCGTGTGGATGATGCGGAAGTCGCGGCGGAAGGCGGCCGGCACGCTGCGCTCGCGGGACCAGTCGATATCGCTGACCACGCCGGCGTCGACCATGCCCTTGTGCACGTAGGTGGAGATGTTGAGCTCGCTGCGCGCCAGCACGTAGCCCACCGAGTCCCGCGCGGGCGTGTCGCTGGGCGTGAGCAGGATTTCCGGGCGCAGGCCGTGATCGAGCAGCTCCATCGCCGGCACAAGGTAGGCACTGGTGGACAGCGGGCTCTGCAGGGCCAGGGAGCGTCCCTTGAGGTCGGCCAGGCTGCGCAACGGACTTTCGTTGCGCACGAAGAACACGCTGCGGTACTCGCGTTCGCCGTTGCGCTCGGTGAGCAGCAGCGGCTCGGCACCACTGCGCTGTCCCAGCGCCATCGCGGTACCGGCAGTCTCGGTCAGCCAGTCCACCCGGCCGCGGCGCAGGTAACTGGCCATCTGCTGGGCATCCCTGGCCATCAGGATCCGCCCTTCGCGGATCCCGACGTCGGCCATCCTCGGCACGACATAGTCGAGCAGAGGCTGCAGTTGTTCATAGTGGGACTGCGGATCATCGCTGATCCGTCCCAGCACCAGTACCGACGTGCAGCTGGCCTCCCCAGGCACAAGCCACAGCGACAGCAACATCGCTCCCCAAAGCCATCGCAGCACACGCAAAACGGCATCCCCCCGGCAGTTGCAAAAGACTAACCGAAAACCATGTCTCCGGGAGAGCCTCAGCCGCCGTTCTGCCCTGCCAGGCGCGCCATCCGCTGTGCATCGGAAAGGATGCCGCGCAGCAGCCGGACTTCCTGTTCGGTCAGCTCGGCCTTGGCGAACAGCCGGCGCAACTTGCGCATCGCCGACTCCGGGGCACGACCCTTGTGGAAGTCGATGTCATCCAGGGTCTGGCCGAGCTGGCCGAACAGGCCCTCCAGTTGCGCATGGCTGGCCGGTTCCTCGCCAAAACCCGCCGCCGGCGGCGGTGCCGGCTCGGCCGCCAGGGCCAGGTAGGCCATGCGCACTTCGTAGGCCAGCACCTGCACCGCGGCAGCCAGGTTGAGCGAACTGAATTCCGGATCGGACGGGATGTGCACCGCGGCGTGGCACAACTGCAGCTCCTCGTTGGACAGGCCGGTGCGCTCGCGTCCGAACACGAAGGCCACCTCGCCCAGCTCGACGGCCTTGGCCACGGCACGCTGGCCGGCCACTTCCGGCAGCAGCTCCTCCAGTTGCACCCGGCGCGAGCGCGCGGTGCAGCCCAGTACCAGCCAGCAGTCGGCCACGGCCTCGGCCAGGGTGGCCACCACCGGGGCATCGCCCAGCACGTCCTCGGCGCCGGCCGAGCGCCGGTAGGCATCCTCGTCCAGCGGCCGCTCGGGAGCGACCAGGACCAGCCGGGCCAGGCCCATGGTTTTCATCGCGCGGGCGGCGGCGCCGATGTTGCCCGGATGCTGGGTACCGACCAGGACGAAGCGGATGCGTGAAGTAGCAGGCATGAATACGGCGCTAAGGAGACAGACAGCCGTAGATGGTAAACTGCGCGGCCGGCCGATGCGCCGGACCGCTCTTTTCCCCCGCCAGATCCAACCCCAGCCTTCACGGGAGCCTTTCGCCATGCAAAAACCCGCCGTCACCGTCATGGTCAAGGCCGCACGCCTCGCCGGCAACGTCCTGCTGCGCAACATCAACAAGCTCGAGGCGCTGAACGTCGTCCAGAAGGACCGGATGGACTATGCGAGTGAGGTCGACGCGGACGCCGAGAAGGTGATCGTCAAGGAACTCAAGCGCGCCTACCCCGAATACGGCGTGATCGGCGAGGAAACCGGTGTGCAGGGTGCCAACCGCTTCATGTGGGTGATCGACCCGCTGGACGGCACCAGCAACTACCTGCGTGGCTTCCCGCACTATTGCGTGTCCATCGCCCTGGTCGAGAACGGAGAGCCGGTGGATGCAGTGATCTTCGACCCGCTCCGCAATGAACTTTTCACCGCCAGCCGCGGCGCCGGCGCCGTGCTCAACGATCGCAAGATCCGCGTGTCCGACCGCAAGGACCTGGGCGGCGCGATGGTCCACACCGGCTTCGCCCCGCGCGAGCGTGCCCGTGCCAGCTCCCAGCTCAAGTGCGTGGATGCGCTGCTGGTGCAGGCCGAGGACGTGCGCCGTACCGGTTCGGCCGCGCTGGACCTGGCCTACGTGGCCTGCGGCCGTGCCGACGCTTACTTCGAGGCCGGCGTAAAGGCATGGGACATCGCCGCCGGCGCACTCCTGGTTCGCGAGGCCGGCGGCCGCGTCTGTGATTACAAGGGTGCAGCACTGGCCCGCATGGACACCCGCGGCCCGGAGATGCACCAGATCGTGGCCGGCAACATCAAGGTCTCCGACGCGCTGCAGAAGGTCATCGTCAACACCGGCTACGCCGCGGCGTTCGACGCCAAGTTCTGATTGCCCGTTCCATCGCGGGAACACGAAAGGCGCCTCCGGGCGTCTTTTTCGTACCTGCGGACATCCGCCATCTTCCGCCTCCAACCGCCTCCAGAAACGAAAACGCCCGGCGTGGCCGGGCGTTTTCAGCAGTGCAGCGAAGCGATCAGACCTGGGTCGAGGCGCGAAGCGCGGCGATACGCTCTTCCAGCGGCGGATGGCTGAGGAACAGCTTCTTCGCCGCACCGCCGGAGATGCCGAAGGCGGCGATCTGGGTCGGCAGCGTGCTCTGGCCGTGGTTGAGCTTCAGGCGCTCCAGCGCGGCGATCATCTTCTGGCGGCCGGCCAGGTGGGCACCGCCGGCATCGGCGCGGAACTCGCGGCGGCGCGAGAACCACATCGCGATCATCGTCGCGAACAGGCCGAACACCATCTCCAGCGCGAACACGATGATGTAGTAGGCAAAGCCGCGGCCACCGCCCTCGCGGTTACCCGACATCGCGCTGTCGATCACGCCGCCGACCACGCGGGCCAGCACGATCACGAAGGTGTTCAGCACGCCCTGCAGCAGGGCCATGGTGATCATGTCGCCGTTGGCCACGTGGGCGATCTCGTGGCCCAGCACCGCCTCTGCCTCGTCCTCGCTCATGTTGTGCAGCAGGCCGGTGGACACGGCCACCAGTGCGTTGTTGCGGTTGGCGCCGGTGGCGAAGGCGTTGATTTCCGGCGCCTCGTAGACCGCCACTTCCGGCATGCCAATGCCGGCGGCCTTGGCCTGGCGGGCCACGGTATCGACCAGCCAACGCTCGGTCGCGTTGCGCGGCTGGGTGATTACCACCGCGCCGGTGCCACGCTTGGCCATGAACTTGGACAGCAGCAGCGAGATGATCGAGCCACCAAAACCGAAGATTGCGGCCATCACCAGCAATCCGCTCATCTGGCTCGGGTTCACCCCAAGAATCGACATCACGATGCCGGCAAGGATGAGGACGGCGAAGTTGGTCAGCAGGAACAGGCCGATGCGGGAGAACATGGGGTGTGCGTCTCTGGGAATACGAATGCAGTCAGATTTATGGATGCCGATATTGAATTCAAGCGGCAAACTGACTGAGGATTCATTTTAGATGAGTTCGCCTTCCTACCGCGGCCGCTTCGCGCCCTCGCCCACCGGCCCCCTGCACCCGGGCTCGCTCCTGGCTGCCTTTGGCAGCTGGTTGCTGGCCCGCCATGCGCGTGGCCAGTGGATCGTGCGCATCGAGGACATCGACCCGCCGCGGACCGTGCCCGGTGCCGCCGAACACCAGCTCGCCACGCTGGAAGCCTTCGGCCTGGTGTCGGACCTGCCGGTGCAGTACCAGAGCCAGCGCGATGCGCTGTACCTGCGCGCACTGGACCAGCTGCTAGAGGGGGGCAAGGCATTTGCCTGCCACTGCAGCCGCACCGACCTGGCCAGCCGGGGCGGGGTGCACCAGCGCTGCACCCCGCACGCGCACCGCGCGCATCCGGCCGTACGCCTGCGCGTTGCGCCCGGCGCCGTCGTGAAGTTCGACGACGGGCTGCAGGGCCAAGTCATCCAGGACGTGCATGCCGAGGTCGGCGACTTCGTGCTCAAGCGCGCCGATGGCTTCTGGGCCTACCAGCTGGCCGTCGTGGTCGACGATGCCGAACAGGGCATCACCGACATCGTGCGCGGCGCCGACCTGCTCGACTCCACCCCGCGGCAGATCCTCCTGCAGCAGGCGCTGGCGCTGCCCACGCCGCGTTACCTGCACCTGCCACTGCTGCGCGATACCGAAGGCAACAAGCTTTCCAAGTCGATGGCGGCGCTGCCGGTGGATGCGTCCGACCCACTGCCTGCGCTGCGCCGCGCCTGGCGATCGCTCGGCCAGCCCGACGCGGCGCTGGCCAATGCCACCCGTGTGGCTGAAGCTCTTGAACTGGCCGTGTGCCACTTTGATCCGGCGATGCTGCAGGCCACGCCGGATGATGCTGCGCCACCGGCGGACGCCGTTCATGCTTAGAATCCAGCTCTCCTCGTGCCCGCCCCCTGTCTGGAGTTCCCGCCTCATGACTTCACGCGTCGCCCTGGTCACCGGTGGAACCGGCGGCATTGGTACCGCCATCTGCCAGCGCCTGGCTGCCCAAGGGCACCGCGTGGCCACCAACTTCCGCAACGCCGGGAAGGCGCAGCTATGGGAGCAGCGGATGCGCGAGCAGGGCCATGAGGTGGCGATCTTCCCGGGCGATGTATCCTGCCCGGACAGTGCGGCGGAAATGGTGCGCCAGGTTGAGGAAGCGCTGGGGCCGGTGGAGATCCTGGTCAACAACGCCGGCATCACCCGCGACACCACCTTCCACCGCATGCGCGCCGAGCAGTGGCACGAGGTGATCAACACCAACCTCAATTCGGTGTTCAACGTGACGCGGCCGGTGATCGAGGGCATGCGCCGGCGCGGCTGGGGCCGGGTCATCCAGATCAGTTCGATCAATGGCCTGAAGGGACAATACGGACAGGCCAACTACGCTGCGGCCAAGGCCGGCATGCATGGCTTCACCATCTCCCTGGCGCGCGAGAACGCCGGCTTCGGCATCACCGTCAACACCATTTCGCCGGGCTACGTGGCCACGGACATGGTGATGGCCGTGCCCGACGAGGTGCGCGCCAAGATCATCGCCGACATCCCCACCGGCCGCCTCGGCAAGCCGGAAGAGATCGCCTACGCGGTCGCCTTCCTGGTCGCCGAGGAGGCGTCGTGGATCACTGGCTCCAACCTGGACATCAACGGCGGCCACCACATGGGCTGGTGACGCCGGCCGCCCGATGCTGCAGCTGGCCCGGGTCCATGCTGCGCAACATGAATGACACCGGGCAGGTCCGGTCAACATGTACCTTCGGCGGTTGCAAGGCCTGTTGCGCTGCGCCATGCTGCGCGCCTGACCGATACGAGTGCCCGCTTAATGGCTGCTGCGACGACCCGCATCATCAAGAAGTATCCCAATCGTCGGCTCTACGACACCGAGATTTCCAGCTACATCACCATCGAGGACGTGCGCCAGCTGATCATCGATGGCGAGGACTTCGAAGTCCGCGACGCCAAGAGCGGAGAGGACCTGACCCGGTCGGTGCTGCTGCAGATCATCGCGGACAAGGAACAGGACGGCGAACCGATGCTGTCCACCCAGCTGCTGAGCCAGCTGATCCGTTTCTACGGCGACTCGCTGCAGGGTTTCATGGGCAATTACCTGGAGCGCAGCATGCAGGTCTTCCTCGACCAGCAGCAGCAGTTCCGCCAGCAGATGGGCAACCTGCTGGGGCAGACCCCGTGGACCCTGATGAACCAGCTGACCGAGCGCAACCTGGAGCTGTGGCAGGAATTCCAGCGCAGCATGGGCGCCGGCTTCGGCACCCGCCCCACCGGCACGGGCACCGGCAGCAAGCCGGCGACTCCGCCACCGGCCTCCGGCGGCAAGAGCCGCGGCAAGCGCTGAATCCTGGAAGGGCCTGCCAAGCAGGCCCTTTTCATTTCCGGCGCTTGATCAGGCGTTCTACGGGCGCCTGCCCTTGCGGGCGCAGGCCGAGCAGATCCGCTCCACCGCGTAGCCGCGCGCGCGCAGCTTCTCCACCACGCCGTCGCTGCCGAGCAGGTGCAGCGCACCGACCACCACCAGGGTGTTGCCCTGCCCGGCCTGCAGGCGCTGTTCGAGCGCGGGCAGCCAGGCATCGTTGCGGTCGACGTTGATGCGCTGGTACAGCTGCGGATAGTCGCGGCGCATCTGCTGGGCCATTTCTTCCCACAGCATCCGGTCATCGCCCCGACGCCAGGCCTCGTGCAGGCGGCGGCTGAGCTCGCCATCACCGGCCTGCTGCAGCGCCTCGGAAAGCAACTGCTGCTGCTCCACCGGCGCCATGCCATCGAGCATCGCGATCTGGGTGGCGGCCGTTTCCAGTCCACCAGTCCGCTTGCCGGCCTCGGACGCGCGCGCCATCAGATGCCGGTCCAGCCCTGCCTGGGCATCCATGCCCTGCCGCGCCATCTCGGCCATGCTGATCGACAGCGCGACAAACCAGGGCTTGGTCATCGCCAGGCTTGCCAGCGGCAGCTGGTTGGCCTGCGCATAGGACTGCAACTGCTGCCAGGTCGCCGGAGCAAGGTCGTCCTTGAGCTGGCGCCCGCCGGTATACATCGCTGCCTGCAGCATGCTGCGTGCCAGCGCCGGCGAATTCATTTCCTCCGGTGACAGCTCGAACAGCACCCGCGCCGAAGCGTCCAGCGCCGCATCCACGTCACTGGAGAGCGGATAGTCATCGGCCTTGAGCATGTGGAACGAGCCCAGCAGGTACAGCGCAGTGCCGTCCTTGTTGCTGACCTTCCACAACAGCGGCACCGGCGGCGCGATGGTCGCCACCGCCTCGGACCTGGCGGCCAGCGCCAGCTGTGCGGGGCCAGCCCAGCACAGGCCCACCACCATCACCGCGGTGAGCAGCGAACGCAGCCAGCGGCTCACGATTGATCCCCCGCCGGCTTGGCGTAGTTCTTCTCACCGGCCTCGACCCGCAGGTCCAGGCGGTTTTCCGGTGGCGGCAGCGGGCAGGTTGCAAATGGGGTGAATGCGCACGGCGGGTTGTAGGCGCGGTTGAAGTCCACCAGCACCTCGTTGTTCGCGTCCGGCCTTGCGATATCGAGATAGCGGCCGGCCGGATAGCTGCCGTGGCCGCTGGTGCGGTCGGCAAAGATCACGAACAGGCTGCCGTCGGGCTGGCCGATCGCCTCCAGCCGCCAGGTGCGGCCATCGCGCTGGAACTCCAGCAGGCCCGGGTTGGGCATCTCGCTGGTCATGCTGACGATGTCCACGATCGGCAGTGTCTTGTTGCCGGGATGCGGGACGAAGCGCGCCTTGACCTGCCACGTCGGGTCCAGCGGCCAGTAGTCCAGGCCGGCAAAGTTCGTGCGGGTCGGCGCATTGGCATGCTTGACCCGCAGCGCGTACAGGTTGCCGCGGCGGATCAGGCTCAGCGCACCCTGCCCCTCGTCGAAATGAATCACGGTCGGCTCTGGGTCCTGGTCACTCTGGAAGCGGACGCGGCCCTTGAGCGGTTGCCCGTCCAGCTGCAGGTCGACGCCTGCCTCGGGAGTGAACCAGACGGTGTTGCCGTCGCGGGAGACCAGGCCCATCTTCGCCGGCCCGGCCGCCAGTCGGATCCCGCTGGTGCTGCCGCTACCGATGTAGTGGGACTTCCATTCCAGCCAGTGCAGGCCAACCAGGCTGGTCCAGCCGTCCGGCGCCTGCAGCTCCTCCAGCCGCTGCATGCGCCAGGCCTGGTGCTCGCTGGCGAATGTCGCATCGATCACCGGCGCGGTTGATGCCCCCGCATCGCCGTCGCCCCCGTTGCACCCTGCCAGCATCGCGGCCAGCAGCAACGTCATTGCCCCCGTGTATTTCATCAACGTCCCCGCAAGAACCAACGATCGATTTCAGCCAGAGAAAAGCGCGCCCAGGTCGGGCGGCCATGGTTGCACTGCCCCGAGCGCTCGGTGTTTTCCATGTCGCGCAGCAGGGCGTTCATTTCAGGAATCGTCAGGCGCCGGTTGGCGCGCACCGCGCCGTGGCAGGCCATGGTCGAGAGCAGTTCGTCACGGGCCGAAGCCACGCGCCGGGTCTGTCCGTGTTCGCGCAGGTCGGCCAGCACGTCGCGCAGCAGCGACTCAGGCTCGGCGTTGGCCAGCAGCGCCGGGATGCTGCGCACGTGCAGCGAACCGGGACCGGAACGGGTGACCTCGAAACCCAGCACGGCCAGCGTTTCGGCTTCGCGCTCGGCGATGTCGGCATCGCGTTCGCCCACGGCGAGGGTGATCGGCACCAGCAGCGGCTGCGCATGCAGGCCGATGCCGTCATGCGCGTTCTTCAGCCGCTCATAGCCAATGCGTTCGTGCGCGGCATGCATGTCGACCACGATCAGGCCTTCGGCGTTCTCGGCCAGGATGTAGATGCCGTGCAACTGCGCCAGTGCGTAACCCAGCGGTGGCACGCCACTGCCGACCGCGGTGGCGGGAAGTCCGCCCGACCAGGCCGGCGGCGCCTCGCCCGATGTCGCCGTTGCAGGGCCCGCGTAAAGCGCGGCGTACGCGGTGGGCGCATCGGACACGCTCAGGCCCAGTGGCGACTGCTGCGGTCGCCAGTCCGGTGCCGACGCTTGACGTGCCGGGGCATAGGCCTGAGAAGCCCAGTCGCCTGCTCCACCATTGCCAACTCCCGGAGCAGCAACGGCGCCAGACGCAGATGGCACCGCGCCAGCGGGATGACCGGCGGAAGCTGCCGCCGCGTCGAGGCCGGCGCGGGTCTCGGCCAGTGCATCCTTGAGCGTGCGGTAGACGAAATCATGGATCAGCCGCGCATCGCGGAAACGCACCTCGTGCTTGGCCGGATGCACGTTGACGTCGACCCGGGCCGGGTCCAGCTCCAGGAACAGTACGTAGGCCGGCTGGCGGCCGTGGTAGAGCACGTCGCCATAGGCCATCTTGACCGCATGCGCCACGCTGCGGTCACGCACGCTGCGGCCATTGACGTACAGGTACTGCTGGTCCGCGCTGGCCCGGGAGTACTGCGGCTGCGCGATCCAGCCATGCAGGCGCAGGCCGGCACCGCTGTGGTCCACGCGCAGCGCCTGCCGCGCGAAGTCCTCGCCCAGCGTCTCGCCAAGGCGCGCGTCCGAATACAGCTCGCCGGGCTTGTATCGGCGCGACGGCTTGCCGTTGTGCGAGACCCGCAGTTCGACGTCGGGCCGGGCCAGCGCCAGCGAGCGCAGCCACTCCTCGATATGGCCCAGCTCGGTACGCTCGGCGCGCAGGAACTTGCGCCGCGCCGGCACGTTGTAGAACAGCTCGCGCACTTCCACCGTGGTGCCCGGCGCATGCGCGTGCGGGGTGACCTCGCCTACCCGGCCACCTTCGACCTGCAGCGAGGAGCCGTGCTCGTCCTGCGGACGCCGCGAGGCCACGGTGAAGCGGCTGACCGAGGCGATCGACGGCAACGCTTCGCCACGGAAACCCAGCGTGGCGACGGACTCGAGGTCGTCGAGCGAGGCGATCTTGCTGGTCGCATGGCGCGAGATCGCCAGCGGCAGTTCCTCCGGCGCGATGCCGCCGCCGTTGTCACGGATGCGGATCAGGCGCACGCCACCTTCTTCCAGGTCGATGTCCACGCGGGTGGCGCCGGCATCGAGCGCGTTTTCCACCAGTTCCTTGACCACCGATGCGGGCCGTTCGACCACCTCGCCCGCGGCGATCTGGTTGATCAGGATTTCCGGGAGTTGGCGGATGCTCATGCGGCCGCCCCCATCCAGGGCGCGCGCGATGCGCGGAAATGCAGCAACAGGGTCATGTACCAGGCACGATGCCGGGACGGAGCCGGCGACTGAAGACGTTCACGATGATAGCCGAGGCAGCCCCCACCCAAGGACACTGCAGGGCGATCCCATCGCGCGGGCTGGTTACTTGCTGCCGCCGGCAACGGTGGCGCTGGCGTCCATCTCGGCCTGGGCGCGGGCGGCGAACAGCGTGCCCGGCGGTGGCTGGCGGGTAAAGAACGTCCTGACCCCGTCCAGCACCGCACCGGCGATCTGGCGCTGGTAGGCCGGATCGACCAGGCGACGCTCTTCGTCGGGATTGGAAATGAACGCGGTCTCGACCAGCATCGCCGGCATGTCCGAGGTGCGCAGCACCGCGAAGTTGGCGCGCTCGATGTTGGGCTTGTGGTTCTTGCCGATGCGCTTGAGTCCGCCCAGCACGTGGCTGGCGGCGTCCTCGGAGGCCTTCATGTAGCCGCTCTGGGCCAGGTCCAGCAGAACATTGGCGAGCACGCCTTCGGTCTTCTGCAGGCGCACCCCGCCGATCAGGTCGGCCGCGTTTTCCTTGTCGGCCAGCCAGCGCGCACGCTGCGACGACGCGCCCTTGGTCGAGAGCACATACACCGACGAGCCGGTGGCGTTGCGGTTCTCGGCCGCATCGGCATGGATCGAAATGAAGATGTCGGCCTTGGCCGCACGCGCCTTCTGCGCGCGCATCGGCAACGGAATGAACACGTCGGTATCGCGGGTCAGGTAGGCCTTGAGCCCGGGCGTGGCGTTGACCTGCCGCGCCAGTTCGCGGGCTACCGCGAGGGTCACGTCCTTCTCGCGCTTGCCGGTCGGACCAATCGCGCCGGGATCCTGGCCGCCGTGGCCGGGATCGATCGCCACCACCAGCGGTCGCATGCCCGGCTTCATGGTGATGCGCGAGGCATCGCTGGGCATGGTCGGACGCGGCACCGAAGGCGTCGCCGCGGTCTCATCCGCGGCGTCGGCGACAGCGGGACGCGACGCTACCGCGGCAACCGCGGTGGCCGGAGCCTGCGCCGCCGGAGCCGGCGACGGCGTACCCGGACCGGCAACGGACTGGCCACCGAGGATGGCGGCCGGCGACAGCGCCGGAGTCGAGACCGCGGGCGAAGTCGCGGGAGTGGCAACCGGGGCACCCGCCGGAGCGGAGCTGGCCTGCTGGCTGACCGCAGCGGTCAGCGCGGCGGTGGCGCGTGCCGCTTCGGCGCGGACCTGGGCCTCGCTGATGGCAGGGGGCGCAACCGGGGCCGGTGCCGACGACACCGCGACCGGGGTCGGGGTCGATGCGGCGGCGACCGGGTGCTCGCCCGGCCACTCGATCACCAGGCGCGCATCGGCGCCCGAACCGATCATCTGCGGCTTGAACGGCGCCACCGATTCGGCAAGGTCGAACACGACACGGAAGGTACCGGGCGTCGGCTGGCCGGTCCGGACAGCGGTCACCACGCCGGCAGGCGCGGGCAGCTTGAGGCCACGCACGCCACTGGAATCAGGGAAATCCACGACCAGGCGATTGGGCCCGGACAAGGTCATGGTCTTGTAGCTGCCGGCACCGGCAAGCTGGATCTCGGCGCGCGTACCGGTACTGCCGGCATCCAGAACGACGTTGCGCACCTCGCCGGCCCACGCGGCAATGCTGCCCAAGCACAGGCCTGCAGCTAGGGCACAGATCGCGAGGAGGCGGTTCCCACGGGGCATGGACGGGATTCAAACACCGCCCAAACGCGATTGCAACAGATTTTTTCCTTAATATTCCGTCACCTGCCGTTGACTCCTGTCATCCAGCGACAGGAACCCCTTGCAAGTTCGCCCCGTCACCCAGCTGCGAGACCCACGCCTCGCCCACCGCACTGGCCGCCTGCAGACGCGCCCGACGGCCCTGCCCCTCAATCGACAGATGGATGTCCAGGTCCGCCGGCGGCAAGGCACCGGCCCCGCGTTCGGGCCATTCCACCAGCCACAGCGTGGCCTGCGCATCGTCAAGCCCGAGGAAATCCAGTTCGCCCGCATCACCGATGCGGTACAGGTCCATGTGCCAGGCCTCGCCGCCTTTTGGAAGCGGATAGCGCTCGACCAGCGTGTAGGTGGGACTGCGGATCGCGCCCTGCACGCCCAGCGCGCGCAACAGCGCCCGGGCCAGGGTGGACTTGCCGGCACCGAGGTCGCCGTGCAGTTGCACGACGGCCTGGGACGGACGGGTGGCGGCAAGCATGCGGCCGAGCTGGTCGGTGGCGTTGCTGTCAGCCAGATGGAATTCGGTCATTGGAGGATCACGGGTTGCACAGCCGCCGCAGGTGCGGCAGCAGGTCGGAAGGAAGCAGGCCGCGCTGGCCTTCGGCCGAAGCGGCATCGCCAGCCAGTGCATGCACCAGCGCACCGGTACTGGCAGCGGAGAATGGTGACAGGCCCTGGGCGCGCAAGGCGGCAATGACGCCGGTCAACAGGTCGCCCATGCCGCCCACGGCCATGCCGGGATTGCCGGCAGTTACGACCCGCGGCAGTTCACCGGGCGAAGCGACCAGGCTGCCGGCGCCCTTGAGCACGACCGTGGCGTGGAAGCGTTCGGCCAGCGCCTGCGCGGCGGCGTAGCGATCGTGCTGGATCGTGGCGGTATCCGTGCCCAGCAGGCGCGCCGCTTCACCCGGATGCGGGGTCAGCACCGTGCCGGGCAGCGGACGCGGCGCGGCGGCCAGCAGGTTCAGCGCATCGGCATCGACCACCAGCGGACGGCCACTGGCCAGCGCCAGTCGCCACAGCTCCTGCGCCCAGTCATCGCGCCCCAGGCCAGGGCCGACGGCGACCACGCCGGCGCGTTCGAGCAGCGGCTGCACCTGCGCGCCATCATCCACCGGCAGCGCCATCACCTCGGGACAGCGCGCCAGCAGCGGCGCTACATGCTGCATCCGCGTGGCCACGCTGAGCAGGCCGGCGCCACTGCGCAGGGCCGACTCGGCGCACAGCATCACCGCGCCGCCGCTGCCGGCATTGCCACCGATGCACAGCACGCGCCCGGATTCACCCTTGTGGGTGTTCAGCCGCCGCGGCGGCAGCTCGACCAGCAGGTGGCCCTCGTCCCAGATACGGGCGCTGGGCTCGACGCCGGCAAGTGCGCCATCAGGCAGTTCCAGCGGCGCCAGCAGGCGCTCACCGGCGAACTCGAGTGCGTCGCCGGTGTACAGGCCACGATGGGCGACGATGAACTGCAGCACGACCTCGGCGCGGACCGCGGCACCGGGAACACGACCCAGGTCGGCATCCACGCCGCTGGGCACGTCCAGCGCGAACACAGGAGCGCCATGGCGGTTGATCGCACCAATCAGGGCGGCATCTTCCTGCTCCGGCGCACGCGCAAGGCCAATGCCGAACAACGCATCGACCACCACGTCGCCCGGGGGCAGCGTGTCGCGGAATATTTCAACCTGCCCGCCCTGGGCCAGGTACTCGGTGCAGGCGCGCTGGGCCAGCGGCGTGCGCGGGCCGCCGTGCGGCAGGTGGACCACGCAGACCTTGCGTCCGGATTGGCGGGCCAGGCGTGCGAGCACGTAACCGTCGCCACCGTTGTTGCCCGGGCCGCACACCACCACCAGGCGCTGGGCTTCCGGCCAGCGTTGGAGCAGGCACTGCCACGCCGCCTTGCCAGCCTGCAGCATCAGGCCGAAGCCGTCGCCCAGCAGGGCACTTGCCTGCGCGTCGATGTGGCGCGCCGACGCGATATCGAAGAGGTCGGCAGGGTCTGGCATGGCGCGATTCTATACTTGCGCCCATGGCTTTCGTTCCCCTCCCCGCCCCCGCCGACCCGGCGCAGCTTGCGCTGCGGATCCGGGAGCTGGCCCGCGAGGCCGGTTTCCAGCGTTGCGGCATCGCCGGCATCGAGCTGGGCGAGGACGAGGCCCATCTGGCCGACTGGCTGGCCCAGGGGCTGTACGGGACGATGGAATGGATGGCCCGGCACGGCACGATGCGCTCGCGCCCGGCCGAACTGGTGCCCGGCACGGTCCGGGTGATCTCGGTCGGACTGGATTACGGGCACAAGGACGACCAAGCGGCCTGGGCCACGCTGCAAGAGGGCGAGCGCGCCTACGTGGCGCGCTATGCACTGGGCCGCGACTACCACAAGCTGATGCGCAACCGGCTGCAGAAGCTGGCCGAGCGAATTGCCGGCGAGATCGGCCCGTTCGGCTACCGGGTCTTCGTGGATTCGGCGCCGGTGCTGGAACGGGCGCTGGCCCGCAACGCGGGACTGGGCTGGATCGGCAAGCACACCTGCCTGATCGACCGGAATGGCGGCTCCTGGTTCTTCCTCGGCGAGATCTACGTCGACCTGCCGCTGCCGGTCGACCCGCCGGCCACCGCGCACTGCGGCACCTGCACGCGCTGCATCGACATCTGCCCGACTGCGGCGATCACCGCGCCGAACCGGCTGGACGCGCGGCGCTGCATTTCCTACCTGACCATCGAGCATGAAGGGCCGATTCCAGAGGAAATGCGCCCACTGATGGGCAACCGCATCTACGGCTGCGACGACTGCCAGCTGGTGTGCCCGTGGAACAAGTTCGCCCGCCGCACAGACGAGCCGGATTTCCGCGCCCGCAACGAACTGGACAGCGCCACCCTGCCGCAGCTTTTCGCTTGGGACGAGGACGAATTCCTGCGTCGCACCGAGGGCAGCGCGATTCGCCGCAGCGGCCACGAACGCTGGCTGCGCAACATTGCCGTGGCGCTTGGCAACGCACCCACCAGTGATGCCGTGCTGCAGGCGTTGCGCAGTCGGGAGCACCACCCTTCGCAACTCATCCGCGAGCATGTGCAGTGGGCACTTGCACGTCACGCACGCACCGGTGGACCCGACTCCACCGCCGTCCATGCGACCATGGCCGGCCACGCTTTACCGCCACGCATCGATGAATGACCGTAGTTCCCGGATCCTTTCCCCCAGCCAGCTCAACACGCTGGCGCGCGACCTGCTGGAAAGCGCGTTCCCGCTGGTGTGGGTCGAGGGTGAGCTGGGCAGCGTCACCCGTCCCGGGTCCGGGCACCTGTACTTCACCCTGAAGGACGCCCGCGCACAGGTGAAGTGCGCGATGTTCAAGCCCAAGAGCCAGTGGCTGAAGTTCGCGCCGCGCGAAGGCCTGCGCGTGCTCGCGCGTGGACGCCTGACGCTGTACGAAGCCCGCGGCGACTACCAGCTGGTGCTCGACCACATGGAGGAAGCCGGCGAAGGCGCGCTGCGGCGCGCGTTCGAGGAGCTCAAGGCACGCCTGGAGGCCGAAGGCCTGTTCGATGCACAACGCAAGCGGCCACTGCCTGCGCATGTGCGCCGTCTGGCGGTGATCACCTCGCCCACCGGTGCCGCCGTGCGCGACGTGCTCAGCGTGCTGGCGCGTCGTTTCCCGATGGTCGAGGTGGAGCTGTTGCCCAGCCTGGTGCAGGGCGAGACCGCCGCGGCGCAGATCACCTCGGTGCTGCGCCGCGCCGATGCCAGTGGCCGTTACGACGTGATCCTGCTGGCCCGCGGCGGCGGCTCCCTGGAAGACCTGTGGGCGTTCAATGACGAACAGCTCGCCCGCAGCATCGCTGCCAGCAACACGCCGGTGGTCTCGGCGGTGGGCCACGAAACCGACTTCACCCTGTCCGACTTCGCCGCTGACGTGCGTGCGCCCACGCCTTCGGTCGCGGCCGAACTGCTGGTGCCCGACCAGCGTGACCTCGACATGCACCTGCGTCGCCAACACGCGCGCCTGCTGCAGATGCAGCGCCATATGCTTGGCCAGGCCATGCAGCGCGCGGACCGTGCCGCGCTGCGCCTGCAGGCCGTCAGCCCGCAGGCGCGGCTGGCGATGCTGCGGCAACGCCAGCAGGTGGCCGCGCGCCGACTGCACGCGCTGTGGCTGCAATGCCAGGAGCGTCGTCTGGCCCGCCTGCGCCATGCCAGTGCGGTGCTGCGCGCCGCCCATCCGCAGCGTCGGCTCGGCATGCTGCGCGATCGCCTGCTGGCATTTGGCAACCGGCCGCAGGCGGCGATGGCGCGCCAGTTGCAACGCGACGCCCTGCGCCTGCGTGGCCTGGCCCGTTCACTGGAAGCAGTAAGCCCGCTGGCCACGGTGGCCCGTGGCTATTCCATCCTCACCCACGCAGGGGATGGCGCGCTGGTGCGCTCCACGGCCCAGGTGCAGCCCGGCGACGTCCTGCACGCACGCGTGGCTGACGGCGCGCTGCAGTTGCGCGCCGAAGGCAGGTTGCCGGAAAAGGAATGAGGCAAAACGGCCGGGACAAGCCCGGCCGTGGAGATCAGCGGTTCGCGGTCTCGCAGAAGCGCTGCCGGTATTCCATCGCCTTGGGCATCAACGCCTGCAGGTTCTGGATGCGGGTACCGGGATTGGGATGGGTGGAGGTGAACTCCGCCGGCGCCTCGCCCCCACTGGCCGCACCCATGCGCTCCCATAGCGGCACCGCTTCCTGCGGATTGAAGCAGGCGGCCGCGGCCAGCATCAGCCCGACCTCGTCGGCCTGGGTTTCGTGGGCGCGCGCATACGGAAGCAGGTAGCCGTAGCCCATGGCCGCCATCACCATCTGTTGCTGCTGCGGGTCCATGCCGCTGGCGGCGCCGGCCATCTGCCCGATCTGGGTCAGCTTCTGCTGGGCCATGCGCTGGGCGCCGTGGCGCAGCAATGCGTGGGCGATCTCGTGGCCCATCACCACGGCCACCGCGTCGGCGTTCTGCGCGACTGGAATCAGGCCGGTGTAGACGGCCATCTTGCCGCCCGGCAGGCAGAACGCATTGGCCTGGTCGGACTCGATGACGTTGACGTCCCACTCGAAATCGCGCGAGAAGTGCGTCGGCTCCTGTCCGTGCTCCTCGGCCAGCGCGGCTTCCACCACGTCGACCTTGGCGATCAGCTGGCGGGCGATCTCGCGCACCTGGCGCGCGATCTGGGAATTGGGATCCACCGGCCGCTCCTGCGACAGGATCTGCTCGTAGGCCTGCAGGCCCAGCGCCTTTTCCTGCTCGGCATCGAGCGAGGCATCGATCAGCACCTTCTCGCCGGTGTACGGATCCACCGAGCGGTTGGAGAACCAGTAGAACGCCGCATAGCCGGCAAAGGCGAGCAGCACCAGCCAGCGCACGTTGCCGAACAGACCCGGCCGCCGGCCACGCTGCGCCGGCTGCCGACCACCGAAAGGATCATTTCGCATCTGAGGTTTCCCGGAATGGGCCGACCCGCCCGGGTCGTGGCCACCGACGCCATGCTAGCGCCTGCGGACGCGATGCCGGCGTCACGATTGGCGGTCAGATGCCGCGCACCAGGCGGAAGCCGATTCGGGCACTGGTCACGTCCGAATCCTGCTGCAGCCGCCATGCCGCACGCACCTGTTCGGGGGCATTGGCCCAGTTGCCGCCACGTACCAGCCGCTGGCGGCACCCCGGGTTGAACCAGGCCACGCCATCGGACGGGGCGCGGCGATAGCTGGAGTGCCAGCAATCGGCCACCCACTCGCTGAGGTTGCCGCCCATGTCGTGCAGGCCCCACGGATTGGGCCGGAAGCTGGCCACCGGTGCCGGCCCCCAGTAACCGTCGCCGTAACCAATGAAGGCGTTGTTCCAGCGGCGTCCCCTTGGCGACACATCCTCGCCGCCGGTGAAGTTGCCCACGCCTTCCGGCGGCACGCCGTCATCACCCCACGGGAAACGCCCGTTACGACCCGCACGCAGCGCGTACTCGAACTCGGCCTCGCTCGGCAGCCGGTAATGGCGGCCGGTCTGTTCGGACAGCCACGCCGCATAGGCCTCGGCATCGCGCACGCTCACGTGCATCACCGGATCATTGGGTGCCGCGCGCGCACCGTTGTAGCCGGAGCGCCAGTCCACCCCACTGCGGCGGGCGAAGTTGCCGCTGCGCTCGTCATACACGGTGGAATGGCCACGCCGCGTCGCACGCGGGCGCGCACCGGCCGAGGCCACGAACCGCCCGAATTCGGCCACGGTCACCTCGGTGATGGACATGGCAAAACCACGCTCGAACCGGACCGTGTGTCGTGGCCGCTCCGCCGCCACGGAACCCGGCTCGTCATCGCTGGCCCCCATTTCGAAACTGCCGTGCGGGATGACGATCATCTGCGGCCCGCGCCCGCCATCCTGCAGGGCGTCGGTGAACACCTGGCCGGGACGGAAGCTGCCGTATCGGGTCGCCAGTTCGATGCGCTCGCGCAGCAGCGCCACGACCGGCTCATCCGGCAAGGCGATGCGCTCGGCTTCGGCCAGGATGGCGCGCGCCGGGCGCAGCCCCTGGGCGCTGGTGAGTTGGCGCAGCGCCGCATCGCGCAGTGCAGTCAGCCGCGCCGCGCGCATCAACTCGATTCGCACCCGCGCATCGGCTACGGTCTCGGCATCGCTGCGCAGTCCTTCCGCGCGTGCCAGCCACTGCGCGGCCTGCTGGAAATCAGCGGCCGCGGCCGCCAGTTCAGCGCGGGCAATCATCGCGCTCTCCACCGCGGCCACACCCTGCAGTGCGCGACTGTCCTCCGGATCCAGCACCAGCGCGGCACGGAACCGGGCCAGTGCGCCTCCGCTGTCATCGCCGGGCCGTCCGGCACGCAGCTCCGCTTCGCCGGCGCGATTGAGGGCCTGGATGCGGCGTGCGAGTTCCACGCGCTCGTGCAGTTCCTGCACCGTTGGGTCGTCCGGCGCCAGCGCGCGCAGTACCGCCACCCGTTCCGCAGCCCCGGCCAGCGCATCGCGCTGGTGCTCACGCTGCGCCACCAGGGCGTCGACATCGCGCTGCAACTGCTGCCGTGCCCGGGCCAGTCCAGCCGTGGCCACGCGATCCTGCGGCTGCAGCTGCAGGATCGCCAGGTACAGCGGGATCGCATCGTCGGCGTGCTGGTACAGCTGCCCGGCAGCCAGCGCGCGTGCCGCGTTGCGCCGTGCCTGTTCCAGCTGCGCCTCGCCGAGTTCCACCTCCGGCGGCCGCCACGTGGCTGCCGCCACCGGCGCGTCGGGAACATCGACCCGTACCTTTTCCGGGGCCGGGATCTCCAGCGCCTCGCGCTCCGGCTCCAGCCCCGCAGCCGCGGGACCGTCCTGCTGCGGCGAACGCGAGCAGCCCACCAGGGCCGAGATCACCAGCGTTGCCAACAGCATCAGGGTGCCGGAATTGCGCAAGTTTCCTCCATCACGGGTAGCCGCCGTGCCCGGGGCCGCGCCGACGTTAGGCTATTCTCACCTGCCTGGGCAAACCCTGCAGTTGACGGAAAACACGTGGCTTACTGGATCACTCATCCGGCGGAACTCGAACAGCGTTACCAGCAACATCCCGACCGCATCGGACTGGACACCGAATTCATCCGCGAGCGCACCTTCTGGCCACAACTGGCGCTGGTGCAGATGGCTATCGGCGAGGAGATCCTACTGATCGACCCGCTCATTCCCGGCATGGCCGAGGCCCTCAAGCCGTGGCTGACGGACACCTCGATCACCAAGGTGATGCACAGCGCCAGCGAGGACCTGGTGGCGTTCAAGCACACCTGCGGCGTGCTGCCGCGACCGCTGTTCGATACCCAGATCGGTGCGGCACTGGCCGGCATCGGCAGCGGCATGGGCTACCAGAAGCTGGTGGCCGCGATCACCGGCGTCACCCTGCCCAAGGGCGAAACCCGCTCGGACTGGATGCGGCGCCCGCTCTCGCCGACCCAGCTCGAGTACGCCGCCGATGATGTGGTCCACCTGTTCGCGCTGCACGATGAAATCCGCAGCCAGCTGGAGCAGAAGGGGCGCACCGCCTGGCTGCAGGAGGACAGCGAGCGCCTGCTGGCCAGCGTCGACGACGACGAGGACCGCTGGCCGCACGTCTCCATGCGCGCGGCGCAGTTCCTCGATGCCCAATCCCAGCGCCGGCTGCTGCGCCTGCTGCGCTGGCGTGACCTGCAGGCCCGGCAGAGTGATCGCCCGCGCAGCTGGATCCTGGACAACGAGCTGGCCACCACGCTGGCGCGCAACCCGCCGGCCGATACCGATGCGCTGCTGCGGCTGATGGATCGCTTCCCCAAGGCGCCGCGCCGGCTTGCGCAGCCGCTGTTCCAGGCCTTGACCACGCCGCTGGAAGACGAGGCGCAGGCACCACTGGCCAGCCAGCCCACCGATGCCAGCAAGAACACCATCAAGCGCCTGCAGGACGCGGTTGCCGCGCGTGCGGCCGAACTGGGCCTGCCCGATGGCGTACTCGCTTCGCGCCGGCACCTGGAGACCTGGCTGGAAAGCGGCCAGTGGCCGGCCCTGCTGGGCCAGTGGCGTCGCGCCGAGCTCGAGCAGCGGCTGGCGCCCCTCTTGGCGGAACCGGCCGCGGCGGGCTAGAATTGCCGGACCGTGTGGGGCGGTAGCTCAGCTGGGAGAGCGTCGCGTTCGCAATGCGAAGGTCGGGAGTTCGATCCTCCTCCGCTCCACCAAATTTCCAAGCGCGTCATGTCGGAAGACATGACGCGTTTTTTTGCGGAGCCGGTGCTCTTTCCGGCGAAGTGCAGTGGATGCACACCGCAGCGGGTATTGTTCGGCCAGTTTGAAAATTGAATGCAATTTTCTCTTGCCGGATTACGAACAGCCCCGTATGATGCGCGTCCTCGCCGACGACAACGTCGCGATGAAGTGGCCGGGTAGCTCAGTTGGTAGAGCAGGGGATTGAAAATCCCCGTGTCGGGGGTTCGATTCCCTCCCCGGCCACCACTTCGAAAGAAGAACCTGCGGAAACGCAGGTTTTTTTATGCCCGAAATCCGGGCAGCACTGTTCCCGCCGACCGCAACGAAGCCGCATCCCCGTGTGTGCGCCTGCGTGAGTCCTCCGACAATCATGTCGTCATGCACGACCACCAGCGCAAGCGTGCCCATGTGTGCGTGACAGAGCGTGGCGCCCGCGCGCGTCTGACATGCGTCCATACGCCGTAGTATCCTCCATCTTCCACCGCCACCGGGAGACCAGGATGAAACTGCCGCGCATCAAGTTTGTCGTGATGGCATTGGGCCTGCTGGCCATGGCTGCCTGTGGTGGCGGCACGGTCAAGCGCGTATCCGAACCGGCGGCCAGCATCCAGCAGCTTTCCGTGGGCGCAGACGGCAACTGGGACGTGCAGCTGCGTCTGAGCAACTTCAGCTCGATGCCGATGCGCTTTGACACGGTGTCGCTCAAGTTCACCGTCGGCGACGCCGAGGCCGGCACGCTGCAGTCCTCGCCC
Source organism: Stenotrophomonas sp. Marseille-Q4652 (assembly GCF_916618915.1). NCBI lineage: Bacteria > Pseudomonadati > Pseudomonadota > Gammaproteobacteria > Lysobacterales > Lysobacteraceae > Stenotrophomonas > Stenotrophomonas sp. Marseille-Q4652. Next base: position 537,239 of record NZ_CAKAKE010000001.1, on the reverse strand, counting down.
TCGCTGGAAATCGGCCCCGAATCGGCCGACGTGGTCTCCATCGCACTCAAGCCCTCCTCTGCCAGTCGCCTGCTGGTGGCCGACACCCTGGCCGGGCGCCGCTCCCTGCCCTACGAACTGGAAGGCAGCGTCAGCGCCACGCCGCGGGACCGCAGCCAGCGCAACTTCGACATCAAGGCCCGCAGCAGCCTGAGCCCGGCCGCGGGCCTGCCCGGCGTGCTGCGCTGAGCCTCCAACCCATTCCCGGCGACCGATCGCCACTTACTCCATCAACGAGACTGATCCTGATGAGCAGCTACAAAGCCCCCGTCTCCGACCTCCGCTTCGCCCTGCACGACGTGCTGAAGGTCGAGTCGCTGTTTGCCAGCCTCGGCTTTGCCGATGCCACCGCCGACGTGGTCGATGCCGTGCTGGAGGAAGCCGCGCGCTTTTCCGGCACCGTGCTGTCGCCGCTGAACAGCGTCGGCGATGAAGTGGGCTGCGTACTGGACAAGGCCACCAACGAGGTGACCACCGCACCGGGCTTCAGGCAGGCCTACGAACAGTTTGTCGAAGGCGGCTGGACCGGCCTGACCTCGGCGCCGGAATTCGGCGGCCAGGGCATGCCGGAAACCCTCGGCATGGCGGTCAGCGAGATGCTGTCCGGCGGCAACCTGGCCTGGTCGCTGTTCCCGCTGCTGTCGCACGGCGCGGTCGAGGCCCTCAAGCACTACGGCCAGGACTGGCAGAAGGAAGTCTTCCTCAAGCCGCTGGTGGAAGGCCGCTGGACCGGCACCATGTGCCTGACCGAGCCGCACGCCGGCACCGACCTGGGCCTGATCAAGACCCGTGCCGAAGCCAACGACGACGGCTCCTACTCGATCACCGGCACCAAGATCTTCATCACCGCCGGCGAGCACGACCTGGCCGAGAACATCGTCCACCTGGTGCTGGCCAAGCTGCCCGACGCCCCTCCGGGCCCGAAGGGCATCTCGCTGTTCGTGACCCCGAAGTTCAAGGTGGGTCAGGATGGCACCATGGGCGAGCGCAACGCGCTGGCCTGCGGCGCACTGGAGCACAAGATGGGCATCCACGGCAGTTCGACCTGCGTGATGAACTTCGACGGCGCCCAGGGCTACCTGGTCGGCCAGCCGCACAAGGGCCTGCAGGCGATGTTCGTGATGATGAACTCCGCCCGCCTGGGCGTGGGCATCCAGGGCCTGTCGCAGTCCGAGCGCGCCTACCAGGGCGCGTTGGCCTATGCGCGCGAGCGCCTGCAGTCGCGTTCGCCCAAGGGTGCCGCACTGCCGGACAAGCCGGCCGACCCGATCATCATGCAGCCGGACGTGCGCCGCATGCTGCTGACCATCAAGTCGCTGACCGAAGGTGCGCGCCTGCTGGCCGCGCACGCCTACACCCAGCTCGACGCTGCCCAGCACGCAGCCGATGCCGAAGCCCGCGCCAAGGCCGAGACCCTGGTCAGCTTCCTCACCCCGATCACCAAGGCCTGCCTTACCGAGTGGAGCATCGAAGCCACCTACAACGGCATGCAGTGCTTCGGTGGCCACGGCTACATCCGCGAGCACGGCATGGAGCAGCTGGCGCGCGACGCCCGCATCCTGACCCTGTACGAAGGCACCACCGGCATTCAGGCGCTGGACCTGATCGGCCGCAAGACCGCCATGTCCCAGGGCGCTGGCCTGAAGCTGTTCCTGGCCGAGATCGAGCAGTTCATCGGCGAGAACACCTCCAATCCGGCCGTGGCCGAGTTCCTGCCGGTGCTGGGCGCCAAGGCCAAGGAATGGGGCAAGCTGACCATGGACGTGCTGCAGCGCGCCGCCGCCAACCCGGAAGAACTGGGCGCTGCCAGCCACGACTACCTGTTCTACTCGGGCTACGTGGTGCTGGCCTACTGGTGGGCCCGCAGCGCCGCCGCGGCCGCGGCCTCCTCGCAGGCCGAGTCGTTCAAGCAGGCCAAGCTGGAGACCGCGCGCTTCTACTACGCACGCATCCTGCCGCGCACCCTGGCCCATGCCGCCGGCATCGCCGCCGGCGCCGAGTCGCTGATGGCCATGGACAACACCCGCTTCGGCGAGTAACTCCCGCGGGCCGGTCCTGCCGGCCCCTATCCGCCCCGGCCCGCGCGCCGGGGCGGATACACAACACGCAGGACTTCGGGTATAAGCTGTTTTCCCGATGGAGACAGACACAGCCACGCTTGGTCTGATCGAAACCGGAGCCGCCACGGCCCCGGCCGCCGAAGCATCGGCTTCCGTTACTCCCCTTCCCTCTCCTGGCACGGTGCGGCTGCTGTCGCTCGATGCGCATGGGCGCGTGCTTGACTGGATCACCTGGCAGGACGCCGCCTGCCTTTATGCGCGTGATGCCGTGGCCTGGACGCTGGGTGATCCCTGCCTGCACGTGCGCGGCGGCACCTGCCGCGTCACCGGGCTGCGCAGCGGCATGGACCTGCACCCGATCATCGCCGCGCGCGGCCATGCACGTTCGCGCGCGATCGATCCCACGCCCAACCTGACCAACACCGCGCTGTTCGCGCGGGACGCGCACCTGTGCCTGTACTGCGGCCAGCACTTCAACCGCCCGCAGCTCACCCGCGACCACGTGATGCCGATTTCCAAGGGTGGCCGCGATACCTGGGAGAACGTGGTCAGCGCATGCTTCCACTGCAATTCACGCAAGGCCAACCGCACCCCGCAGCAGGCCGGCATGCCGCTGCTGGCGGTGCCCTACCGGCCGAGCTGGATCGAGCATCTGATCCTGTCCAACCGCAACATCCTGGCCGACCAGATGGCCTTCCTGCGCGCGCAACTACCGCGCAAGCCGCGCCCGCGACTGCTCTGACTGCTTCGCACATGACCCGGCCGGTGCGCCATTTACGCAGGCGTCATCGTGCAGCGCCGAAGCTGTTTCCCTCGTTGAACGCCGCGGCGTTCCCGCCGATTCCTGCCTCGCCGCACAGATGCGCGTCACTTTGTCGCACCCGGCTGCAATAACCGCCTGAAAAACCGCAACTTTGCTTGCCCGCCCCGGTGATGGGGGCGAAAATACCGGTTCAGCTGAAACGCCAATCCAATGATCGATTCCGACCGCTATCCCCGCCTTTCCCATATCCAGACGCCGGATGACCTGCGCGGATTCGATGAATCCGAACTCGTCGCCATCGCCGGGGAACTGCGCGCGTACCTGATCGAATCGGTCGGCCGCAGCGGCGGCCACTTCGCCGCCGGCCTGGGCGTGATCGAACTAACCGTCGCCCTGCACTACCTGTTCAACACGCCGGTCGACCAGCTGGTGTGGGACGTAGGCCACCAGACCTATCCGCACAAGATCCTGACCGGCCGCCGCGACACCATCCACACGGTCAAGCAGAAGGACGGTGTTGCGCCGTTCCCCAAGCGCGACGAAAGCGAGTACGACACCTTCGGCGTCGGCCATTCCTCCACGTCGATCTCCGCCGCGCTGGGCATGGCCATCGCCGCGCAGCTGCAGGGCGATCCGCGCAAGGTCGTGGCGGTGATCGGCGATGGCGCGATGACCGCCGGCATGGCGTTCGAGGCACTGGCCCACGCCGGCGGCATGGATGACGAGCCAAACGTGCTGGTCATCCTCAACGACAACAACATGTCGATCTCCGAGGCCGTGGGCGGGCTCACCAAGATGCTCGGCCGGGCCACCGCCAGCCGCACGCTCAACGCGCTGCGCGAGGGCGGGAAGAAGATCCTCGGCGACAAGCGCAGCAGTCCGCCTGCCCGCTTCGTCAAGCGCTGGGAGGAACAGTGGAAGGGCATGTTCGTGCCGTCCACCGCCTTCGAGCAGATGGGCTTCCACTACACCGGCCCGATCGACGGCCACGACCTGCCGCTGCTGCTGTCCACGCTCAAGCGCCTGAAGGACACCAAGGGCCCGCAACTGCTGCACATCATGACCACCAAGGGCAAGGGCTACGAGCCGGCCGAAGGTGACCAGATCGGCTACCACGCGGTTGGCCCGTTCGACCCGAGCAAGGGCCTGCCGGCCAAGGCCGGCCCGAAGAAGCCGACCTATACCGACGTCTTCAGCGACTGGCTGTGCGATGCCGCCGCGGCCGAGCCGCAGCTGATGGGCATCACCCCGGCGATGCGCGAGGGCTCGGGCCTGGTGCGCTTCAGCAGGGAATACCCGCAGCGCTACTTCGACGTCGCCATTGCCGAGCAGCACGCGGTGACGCTGGCCGCCGGCATGGCCACGCGTGGCGCCAAGCCGGTGGTGGCGATCTACTCCACCTTCCTGCAGCGCGCCTACGACCAGCTGGTGCACGACGTGGCGATCCAGAACCTGGACGTGCTGTTCGCGATCGACCGCGCCGGCGTGGTTGGCCCGGACGGCGCCACCCATGCCGGTAACCTCGACCTGAGCTACCTGCGCTGCGTGCCGAACATGGTGATCATGGCCCCGGCCGACGAGGCCGAATGCCGGCAGATGCTTACCACCGGCCTGCGCTTCCAGGGCCCGGCCGCCGTGCGCTATCCGCGCGGCTCGGGCACTGGCGTTGCCGCAGGCACCGACCTGTCCACGCTGGAAATCGGCAAGGCGCAGCTGCGCCAGTCAGGCAGCCGCATTGCCGTGCTGGCCTTCGGCAGTACCGTCGCCGCGGCTGAGGAAGTCGGCCGCGAGCTGGGCCTGACCGTGGTCAACATGCGCTTCATCAAGCCGCTTGATAGGGAGATGGTGCTGAAGCTTGCCCAGCAACACGAGGGCTTCGTCACCGTCGAGGACAATGTGGTGGCCGGCGGTGCCGGCTCGGGCGTGTCCGAACTGCTCAATGCCGAGGCGGTGACCCTGCCAGTGCTGCATCTGGGTCTGCCGGACGAATTCCAGCACCACGCCAGCCGCGAGGACCTGCTGGCCGAAGCCGGCATCGATGCCGCCGGCATCCGCGCCGCCATCCTCAAGCGCTGGCCCAAACTGGGCGCCACGCCGTCGGCACTGTCCGCCGCCAGCTGATGCACGAAGGCCCTGCAATGCAGGGCCTTTTCATAGCGGCAGCGCCTTGAGCGCCAACCCGCGATGCCGGTGCGGTTACGGCGACTCGATTTCGTAGCCGCGTTCCTGCAGCAAGCTCAGGTAGCCGTCAACGGCCAGCAGCCCGTCGACAGGCAGCAAGGCAAACGTCTGTCGGTTCTTCCGCAGTGCGGTTTCGGCAATGGACAGCCAGTGGTGCCGGCCCCGCTCCCGCACGTCGCCGTAGCCGCGATTGCGGCCAAACGCCGAGTGCGTGACGACCTCCATGCAGGTTTCCGCTGCACTTTCATATGGCAGCCGCCGCAAGGCGTCCTTGTCGCCGACCGCCCAGGCGTTGGCACGCACGACGAGCTTTGGCAGGTCACGCTCCACCAGTGCAAGGGGCTTCTCCAGGCAGGGCGTGTCATCGATGTCGCCACCGCGGAATTCGCGGATGGCCGACTTCGGATCTTCCAGCGTCAGTTTCAGCGTGGTGCTGGTTGGCGTGATCCCCGCCGCCTTGGCCGCACGCTCCACCACGGGCATGACCACCGGCTTGCCGCCCAACCCCGCGGACTTGATCGCCGCCGCCTGCAGTTCCGCCGCTGCAAACAGCGGGCGCTTTCGTTCGATCGACTTCCCGCCATCGAGGTAGCGCTGCTTCTGCACCTGCCAGCGCGCATGCAGGGCCGGCGGCAGGACGTCCGCAAGCGTAGCCCCATCGGCGTTGCGCATCGCCTTCAGCGCAGACGGCGCCAGAGCCAGCGAACGGAAAAGCCCGATGTCAGCTGTCATCGTCACCGAGGGCGGGAGCAGCACCTGCTGCGAATCGGCGATGACGGCTTCCACCTCGGCCGACTCCCACTCCATCTTCGCCGGCAACGGCGACACCGTGCCCAGGATCCACAGCACATTGCCTTCATGGCTCACCCGCCACAGCCCCGGACCGGGCTGGACGCCGGTGACCACCAGCGTCTCCAGGTCCTTGATCGGGCCCGTATCGGCTACGGCGTCGCCCGTGCCGGCAAGATCCCCGGCGGCCTGCGCGAACGGAGTCGATGCCAGCATCCAACCCCAGATACACAAACCCCATGTTGCTTTTCGCATCTTCCCGGACATTCCTTGCCGTGGCGGAAGTGGCGACATTAACCGCTCGCCCTTGGGAAGTGTGGGCTGAGGGCCATCCCGGCAGGCGCCCCACCTCTCGAACGCTTTCGCCAGATCGCTAGACGCCAGAAAACCAAAAGGCCCATGCATCGCTGCACAGGCCTTTGGATATCTGCAAATTTGGTCGGGACGGCCGGATTTGAACCGACGACCCTCTGCCCCCCAGGCAGATGCGCTACCAGGCTGCGCTACGCCCCGAACTTGATTGCATTCCCGCTGGTCGGCGGGCCGGAAAGTATAACCGCTTTTGCCGTCGCTGTGACTCAGCGACGCAGCAGTTGCAGCACTTCTTCCAGTTCCATCCGCACCTGCTTGATGATCTGGTTGCTCAGCGCCGACTCCTGCTTGCCGCCCTCGCCTTCCAGGCGCAGGCGCGCACCGCCGATGGTGTAGCCCTGTTCGTACAGCAGGCCGCGGATCTGCCGCACCATCAGCACGTCATGACGCTGGTAGTAGCGACGGTTGCCACGGCGCTTGGCCGGTTCCAGGCTGGGAAACTCGGTCTCCCAGTAACGCAGCACGTGCGGCTTGACGTCGCACAGCTCGCTGACCTCACCGATGGTGAAGTAGCGCTTGGCCGGAATCGGCGGAAGTTCGCGGTTACTGCCCGGATCCAGCATATGCCTCCACCCGCTCCTTGAGCTTCTGTCCCGGACGGAAGGTGACCACCGTACGGGCCGAAATCGGAATTTCCTCGCCGGTCTTGGGGTTGCGGCCCGGGCGCTGGTTCTTGCGCCGCAGGTCGAAGTTGCCGAAACCGGAGAGCTTCACCTGGCGTCCCTGCTCAAGCGCGTCGCGCAGGACATCGAAGAATGCATCAACGAATTCCTTCGCCTCGCGCTTGTTCAGACCGACCTCGTCGAACAGACGATCGGCCATCTCCGCCTTGGTCAACGCCATGCTGCCCCCTGTGTCCTGCTCAGCCCCTGATCCGGGCGCGATGTTCGCGCTCGATGGCAGCCACCACGTCGGCAACCACGGCATCCACGTCGCGATCCGTGAGAGTGCGCGACTTGTCCTGCAAAATCAAGCCCATAGCGAGACTCTTGAACCCCGGATCGACACCCTGTCCGACGTAGCGGTCGAACAGCACCACGTCGCGCAGCAGCGGGCCGACGGCAGTGCGGATGGTGGCAGCCAGCGCCGCCCACGTGACCTCGTCGGGCACCAGGAAGGCCAGGTCACGGCGCACGGACGGGAAGCGCGACAGCTCGCCGGCACGCGGCACCTGGCGCGCGAGCAGCGGCTCGACATCCAGTTCGAAGGCAATCACGTCCACATCGATGTCCAGCGCCCTGGCCAGGCGCGGATGCAGCTGGCCGATCCAGCCGATGCAGGCACCATCGCGCCAGACGTCGGCCGAACGGGCCGGATGGCCGAACGAGCGCTGCGACGGACGGAACTCCAGCGCGGCGCCCGAAGCGGCGGCGAGCGATTCCAGGTCGCCCTTGAGGTCATGGAAATCGACCTTGCGGGTCGTCGTGCCCCATTGCAGGGCGTCGGCATCGCCGCAGACCGCGGCGGCCACGCGCAGCGTTTCCACCGGCGCCGGCTTGCCTTCGCCGGCCTGCGGATGGAACACGCGGCCCAGTTCGAACAGGCGCACGCGGCCGGCCTGGCGGGCGGCATTGCGGCCCAGCGCGGCGACCAGGCCCGGCAGCAGCTGCGGACGCATCACCGCCAGTTCGGCCGACAGCGGATTGGCCAGCGGCACCTGCGCACCGTCCAGGCCCCACTGCTTGAGCAGCCCGGCATCGACGAAGGCGAAGTTGATGGTTTCCAGCATGTCGCGCGCGACCAGCTGGCGACGCGCGCTCGCCTCGTCCAGGCGGGTCTCGCTCGGCATGGCGATGCGCGAGGCACCGCCGGGCAGCGTGGTCGGGATCCGGTCGTAGCCGTGGATACGGGCCAGCTCCTCGATCAGGTCTTCCTCGATGGCGATGTCGAAACGGCGGCTGGGCGCGGTGACCTGCCAGCCTTCGCCGGTCGCGGTCACGCCCATGCCCAGCGCCCGCAGGATGCGCTCGACGTCGGCGTCAGCAATCTTGATGCCCAGCACGCGGCGGATGCGGGCGCGGCGCAGGGCGATGCTGGCGGCCTTGGGCAGATCGTCACTGCGCACGGCCTCGGTCACCGGACAGGCGCTGCCACCGGCCAGGTCCAGCACCAGGCGGGTAGCGTATTCGATGGCCAGGCGCGGCAGTTCCGGATCCACGCCGCGCTCGAAGCGGTGGCCGGCATCGGTGTGCAGGCCGAGCTTGCGGCCGCGGCCCATGATCGCGGCCGGGGCGAAGTGTGCCGCCTCCAGGAACACCGAGGTGGTGGCATCGGTGACACGGGTATCGAAGCCGCCCATCAGGCCGGCCAGGCCGACCGGACGGTCGGCATCGGTGATGACCAGGAAGCTGTCATCCAGCGTGGCGTCGCGACCGTCCAGCAGCTTGAGCACCTCGCCGGCGCGTGAACGGCGCACCCCGATCGAGCCCTGCAGCGTGCCCAGGTCATACGCGTGCATCGGCTGGCCGAGTTCCAGCATCACGTACTGGGTAATGTCCACCAGCAGCGACACCGGACGCACGCCGCTGCGGCGCAGGCGCTCGGCCATCCACAGCGGCGTACGCGCGGCCGGGTTGATGCCCTCGATCACGCGACCAAGGTAGCGCGGCGCTTCGGCACCGGCGTCCAGCGCCACCTGCAGTTCGCGGCTGCCGCTGGCCGGCACCGGCTCGGCGGCGAACGGCACCACTTCGCTGGCGCATGCAGCAGCCACGTCGAAGGCGATGCCGCGCAGGCTGAAGCAGTCGGCGCGGTTGGGCGTGAGCTTGATCTCGATGCTGGCGTCCGGCAGGCCCAGATACTCGACCAGCGTCTGGCCGACCGGCGCATCATCCGGCAGCTCGAACAGGCCGGAGGCATCGCTGTCCAGACCCAGTTCCCTGGCCGAGCACAGCATGCCGTTGGATTCGACGCCACGCAGCTTGGCCGGCTTGATCTTCAGCTCGCCAATCTGCGCCCCGACCATCGCCAGCGGCGCGACCAAGCCCGCGCGCGCGTTCGGCGCGCCGCACACGATCTGCAGCAGCTCGCCCTGCCCCGCGTCGACCTTGCACACCTGCAGGCGATCAGCTTCGGGATGACGCACGGCCTCGACGATGCGGGCCACGACCACGTGCTGCAGGCCTTCGCCCAGCGCAGTCACCTCTTCCACTTCCAGGCCGATGGCGGTCAGCACCGCGCTGAGCTCGTCACGCGAGGCGCTGGTGGGAACGTGGCTGCGCAGCCAGTTTTCAGAGAATTTCATCGGATTGTCACCGTTTGGCGGGCTGTTCCCCGCCGTGTCCGTTTGCAGGATCGGCCGCGCCAGGCGCGGCCGCTATGCGAATGCAGGTCTGGATCAGGCGAACTGGCGCAGGAAGCGCACGTCGTTCTCGAAGAACGCCCGCAGGTCGTTGACGCCATAACGCAGCATCGCGAAACGCTCCACGCCCAGGCCGAAGGCAAAGCCGGTGTAGCGCTCCGGATCGATGCCGCAATTGCGCAGCACGTTCGGGTGCACCATGCCGCAGCCCAGCACTTCCAGCCAGCGGGTGCTGCCATCGGCCTGCTGCCAGGCGATGTCCACTTCCGCGCCCGGCTCCACGAACGGGAAGTAGCTGGGACGGAAGCGCATCTCGAAATCGCGCTCGAAGAACGCGCGCACGAATTCGCTCAGCGTGCCCTTGAGGTCGGCGAAGGTGGAATGCTCGTCGACCAGCAGGCCCTCGACCTGGTGGAACATCGGCGAGTGGGTCTGGTCGGAGTCCGAGCGGTACACCTTGCCGGCGGCGATCATGCGCAGCGGCGGCGCGTGATCGCCCATGTAGCGCACCTGCACGCCGGAGGTGTGCGTGCGCAGCAGGCGGCCATCGCCGAAGTAGAAGGTGTCGTGCATGGCGCGCGCCGGATGGTGCGGCGGGAAGTTCAGCGCCTCGAAGTTGTGCCAGTCATCCTCGATTTCCGGACCCTCGCTGAGCTCGTAGCCCAGGCGGCCGAAGATCTCGGTGATGCGTTCCAGCGTGCGCGTGACCGGATGCAGGCCACCGCGTTCGCCACGCCGGCCCGGCAGGGTGATGTCGATCGCCTCGGCAGCCAGGCGCGCGTCCAGCGCAGCGTCTTCCAGCACGGCCTTGCGTTCGGTCAGCGCGGTGCTCAGCGCATCACGGGCGCGGTTGATCGCCTCGCCGGCGGCTTTGCGCTCTTCGGCGGGTAGGCCGCCGAGCTGCTTGAGCTGGGCAGTGATGCTGCCGCTCTTGCCCAGCAGGGCCACGCGCAGGGCTTCCAGCGCTTCGGGAGTCTGCGCGGCGGCCACTTCGGCCAGCGCCTGCGCAGTCAGGGATTGGATGTCGCTCATGGATCGACGGAGCCTCGGTTCGTATGCCACCACGGTCCGCGCCGGGCCGACCCCCGTCGCCACCGCTACCGGCCACCACGCGGGTTGGTGGCCCTGAAAAAGCAATGGGGAAGGACTTGCGCCCTTCCCCATGCATTGCCTTACCCACCGCCGTTGCGCGCGAACGGCAACAGCAGGGGAGGGACTTATGCTGCCAGTGCGCCCTTGGCCTTTTCAGCCAGCGCGGCAAAACCGGCCGCGTCGTGCACGGCGATGTCGGCCAGCACCTTGCGGTCCAGGGTGATGCCAGCCTTCAGCAGGCCGTTCATGAAACGGCTGTAGCTCATGCCGTTGATGCGGGCAGCCGCGTTGATGCGGGTGATCCACAGCGAACGGAAGTTGCGCTTCTTCTGCTTACGACCGATGTAGGCGTACTGCTGGGCCTTGATGACGGCCTGCTTGGCAACGCGGAAGACCTTGCGGCGGGCGTTGTAGTAGCCCTTGGCCAGGGTCAGGATTTTCTTGTGGCGGCGGCGCGCCTGCACACCACGCTTTACTCGTGCCATGTCTTAATTCCTCAGAGGTACGGGAGCATGCGGTCCAGACGGCCTGCGTCTTCTGCGCGGACGTGGTTCGTCTGACGCAGGTTACGCTTCCGCTTGGTCGCCTTCTTGGTGAGGATGTGGCTACGGTTGGCGTGGCCAGCCTTGTACTTGCCGGATGCGGTCTTGCGGAAACGCTTGGCCGCCGCCCGGTTGGTCTTGATCTTGGGCATTGCTATGTCCTTGATGGTGTTTTGTCACTGACCAGGGCGGTGGCCTTGCCACACTTTCCGTCCGTGCCCTTGCCTGCTTGTAAGTCCGCCACCCCTGCGGGCGCTGACCGGTCCTGAGCCGTTTGCACGGCACCCGGCAATACCGGGCCGCCCATTATGCCCTCGTGAAGGGGTCAATGCAAACCATTGATTGGCAGTGGCCTCCGGGCCCGCGAGGCGCCGGAACGGCAAACGGGCGCCTGCCGGCGCCCGTCCACTACCGAAAGCTGCTGGCCCTGAGGCCGCGGCTTACTTCTTCTTCGGCGCGATCATCATGACCATCTGCCGGCCTTCAAGGCGCGGGCGCGATTCGATCACGATGTCCTCGCCCAGGTCGGCCTCGATGCGGTTGGCCATCTCACGACCCAGCTCCTGGTGGCTCATCTCACGGCCACGGAAGCGGATGTTGACCTTGATCTTGTCGCCATCTTCCAGGAAGCCGCGCATCTTGCGGAGCTTGATCTGGTAGTCGCCCTCGTCCGTGACCGGACGGAACTTCACTTCCTTGATCTCGACCTGCTTGGTGCGCTTCTTGGCCTCGTTGGCCTTCTTCTGCATTTCAAACTTGAACTTGCCGAAGTCCATGATCTTGCAGACCGGCGGATCCGCCTGCGGCTGGATCTCGACCAGGTCCAGGCCTTCGTCCTCGGCCATCGACAGCGCTTCGTCGCGCGACAACACGCCAATCATCTCTCCGTCGCTGCCGATCACGCGGACGCGCGGCACACGGATTTCATGATTCTTGCGGTTCTGTTTGTTGTCAGGGGTGCTGATATTCCAATCTCCAAATGGTGTCGGTCCGGTCCGTGCGGCTCATCCGCCGGACCGGGGTTGCTCACTGCGCCTGTTCGGCCCGCAGTCGTTCGATGAAATCCTGGACCGGCATCGATCCCAGGTCCTCGCCCGAACGCGTGCGCACGGCCACGGCACCATTCTCCTTCTCGCGGTCTCCGACCACCAGCAGATACGGCACCCGCTGCAGCGTATGCTCGCGGATCTTATAGCCGATCTTCTCGTTCCGCAAATCGGCAGTGACCCGGAAGCCTTGATCCGCAAGGGTTTTGCGGACCTCGTTCACGTATTCAGCCTGAGCGTCCGTGATGTTGGCGACAACGACCTGTACCGGGGCCAGCCAGGCCGGGAACTGGCCGGCGTGGTGCTCGATCAGGATGCCGATGAAACGCTCCATCGAGCCGACGATCGCACGGTGCAGCATGACCGGGTGCTTCTTCTGGCTGTTCTCGTCCACGTACTCGGCGCCCAGGCGGCCCGGCATCATGAAGTCGACCTGCATGGTGCCCAGCTGCCAGGTGCGGCCGATGGCGTCCTTGAGGTGGTACTCGATCTTCGGGCCGTAGAACGCGCCCTCGCCCGGCAGTTCCTGCCACTCCACGCCGCAGCTGGACAGCGCCGAGCGCAGCGCGCCTTCGGCCTTGTCCCAGGTGGCGTCGTCGCCCAGGCGCGATTCCGGGCGCAGGGCGATCTTGATCTGGATTTCCTCGAAGCCGAAGTGCTTGTAGACCGCCAGCGCCTGCTGGTGGAAGGCGGTCACTTCGGACTCGATCTGGCCTTCGGTGCAGAACACGTGGCCGTCGTCCTGGGTGAAGCCGCGCACGCGCAGGATGCCGTGCAGCGCGCCGGACGGCTCGTTGCGGTGGCAGGAACCAAATTCACCATAGCGGATCGGCAGGTCGCGGTAGCTGTGCAGCCCCTGGTTGAACACCTGGACATGGCCCGGGCAGTTCATCGGCTTGACCGCGTAGGTGCGCTTCTCCGACTCGGTGAAGAACATGTTCTCCTGGTAGTTGTCCCAGTGACCGGACTTCTTCCACAGGCTCACGTCCAGGATCTGCGGGCAGCGCACTTCGCCGTAGCCGCTGTTGCGGTAGACCTTGCGCATGTACTGCTCGACCACCTGCCACAGCGCCCAGCCCTTGGGGTGCCAGAACACCAGGCCCGGGGCCTCTTCCTGCAGGTGGAACAGATCCTGCTGCTTGCCGATGCGACGGTGATCGCGCATCTCGGCTTCCTCGATGCGCTTGATGTACGCCTCGAGCTGCTTCTTGTCGGCCCAGGCGGTGCCGTAGATACGCTGCAGTTGCTCGTTGGCAGCGTCACCGCGCCAGTAGGCGCCGGAGATGCGGGTCAGCTTGAACGCCTTCAGGAAGCGGGTGTTGGGCACGTGCGGGCCGCGGCACATGTCCACGTATTCCTGGTGGTAGTACATGCCCATGGCCTGGATGTCGTCGGCCATGTCCTCGATCAGGCGCAGCTTGTAGTCCTCGCCGCGGGCCTTGAAGATCTCGACCACTTCCGCGCGCGGGGTCATCTTCTTGATGACGTCGTAGTCCTGGGCGATCAGCTCGCCCATGCGCTTCTCGATCGCGGCCAGGTCGTCCGGGGTGAACGGGCGCTCGGAGTAGATGTCGTAGTAGAAGCCCTCGGCGATCACCGGGCCGATGACCATCTTCACGTCCGGGTACAGCTGCTTGACCGCGTGGCCAACCAGGTGGGCGCAGGAGTGGCGGATGATCTCCACGCCCTCCTCGTCCTTGGCGGTGATGATGCGCAGGGTGGCGTCGTGGTCGATGACGTCGCAGGCGTCCACCAGCACGCCATCGACCGAACCGGCAATGGTGGCCTTGGCCAGGCCGGCACCGATGGACTGGGCAACGTCCATGACGCTGACCGGATTTTCAAATTCGCGGCGGCTGCCGTCGGGAAGGGTGATGGTGATCATGGCATTCACTGGGGTCGGGACCCGCTCTGGGCGGGGGCGGCAGGCACATGGAAAGTGCTGTCCGCGGGGAAAATACAGGCAACAAAAAAAGCGCCGCGAGGGCGCCTGCAGCCAGGGCCTCGGCAACGTCAGCAGTGGGCGGTGGTAGTGCTCATGTCGCACGCTCGGCCGGCGTTTCCGCGGGCCACCTGAATCCGGATCCAAGGGATGCCGCGATCTTAAACCAAACAGGCCCGGGATGCCTGCCCCGCGGGGCGATCGGACTGGCCGGGCATGGCATCATAGCCGGCACTTTCACACCCGGGCGCCCATGAGCATCAAAGGCAAGGCCACCTCCCTGGACATCGCTTACCTGGCTGGCGTCTCGCAGCCGACGGTGTCGCGGGCGCTGCGTGGCAGCCCGATGGTCAACGAGGAAACCCGGCGCAGGATCCTGGCCATCGCCCGGGAGCTGAACTACAAGGTCGACAAGAACGCCTCCAGCCTGCGCGCCCAGCAGTCGGGCACGCTGGCGTTGCTGTTCTTCGAGGACCCGACCCCGGACGACTCGCTGATCAACCCGTTCTTCCACTCGATGCTGGGCTCGATCACCCGGGCCTGCGCGGTGCGCGGCTATGACCTGCTGGTCTCGTTCCAGCAGTTGTCCAGCGACTGGCATGCCGACTTCGAGGACAGCAACAAGGCCGACGGGCTGATCCTGCTCGGCTATGGCGACTACCTGGAGGCGCAGCACCGGCTGCAGCGCCTGGTCGAACAGGGCACGCACTTCGTGCGCTGGGGCGCCACCCTGCCGGACCAGCCGGGCATCTCGATCGGCTGCGACAATTTCCAGGGCGGGCTGGATATCACCGCCCACCTGCTGCAGGTCGGCCGGCGCCGGATCGCCTTCCTCGGCGATGCCTCCGACCACTACCCGGAGTTCCAGGAGCGCTGGCGCGGCTACACCCAGGCCCTGCGCGAGGCGGGACTGGAACCGGAGCCCGCACTGCAGGTCGATGCGATCACCACCGAGCTGTCCGGCCACGAGGCGGCCACGGCCCTGCTGCAGCGGGACCAACCGTTCGATGCGGTATTTGCCGCCAGCGACCTGATCGCCCTGGGGGCGATGCGCGCGCTGCGCGAGCACGGGCTGCGCATCCCGCAGGACGTGTCCGTGGTGGGTTTCGATGACATCCCGGTGGCCGCCTCGGCGGTGCCGCCGCTGTCCACGGTGCAGCAGGACACCAAGCTGGCCGGCACCCTGCTGGTGGAAAGCCTGATCGCCCGGATCAATGGCGAGCCGGGCCAGAACCGCACGATCCCGGCGCGACTGGTGATCCGCGGCTCCTCCGTCGCGTCCTGAGACGCGCCGCCCTCGCCGGGCGGCTGTCGCTTGCAGGAATACCCGAGGGGGCCCCGGCGGCTGCCGGAGCCGGTGCGGGTCAGCGCTGTGCCGACTTCCGTTCCATCAGCGCATCCAGCTGCCCAAGCAGGTCGGCGCGGGTAACCGGGGCATCGGACAGGAAGACCAGGACCCCATGGGCCGGGACGTCGGCCTTCAGCTGCCGCCCGACCTCCACCGATTCACCGCTGAACGCGTCGCGCCAGGTGCCGGCCTGCAGGTAGCGGCTGACCTTCATGGTCTTCGCCCGGTCGCCCTTGTTGAGCAGTACCAGCGCGGTCTGCGCCGTGCCCTCGTGCTGCAGCACGCGGTAGAACGCTGCGGTGTCGCCACGCAGTTCCACGTTGACCTGCAGGCCGCGCTGGAGCGCCGGCGTGGCTTCGCGCAGCCGCGCGATGCGGCGCAGCTGCTGGAAGATCGGGCTCTGCGGCGCGGCATCCACCCGCTCCTGGCCGAAGTAGTTGCGGTTGCCGGCGTGCTCGGCGCGGCCGCGCATGAACCCGGTTTCCGAGCCGTAGTAGATGACGGGGATGCCGCGCGCGGTGAACAGCCAGTTGTGCGCGTCGATGAAGCCCTCGTCGCTGGCATCGATGCGCGGCATGTCGTGGTTGTCGTAGAACGTCATCAACTCGTACGGATTGGCGTACGGGCCGTCCTGCAGGTGCAGCGCGCCAGCCAGGCGCTGGAAGCCGGCCTGTTCGTGGCCGAACACCGACTCGAGCGCCTGCTTGAGCGGGAAGTCGAGCACGCTGACCCCGGCATTGGCCGGATCGGTGTGCTCGGCGATCCTCGCCGCGTCGTAATCGAAGGCCTCGCCGAACATGAACAGGCCCGGGTGCTCCGCACGCAGGCGCCGGGTGAACTCGTTCCAGAACGGATGCGGCAACCAGGCGATGGTGTCGATGCGCAGCGCATCGGCGCCCTGCCCCAGCCACTGCAGGTAGGCACCGGCCAGGTACTCCATGACCGCCGGGTTGTCCTGGTTGAAGTCGGCCAGCTCGGCGAGGTTGCCGTCGAAGATCGAGCCCTTGCTGCCATCGACCGCGCCGACGTTGTTGTAGAACGCGTGCAGCGGGTTGCCTTGTGGGTCCAGTTGCTGTGGCGGCAGGTTCTGGTGGTCGGCAATGAGCGTGCCATCGCGGTCGAACAGCTGGCCGAACTGTGGCTGCGTCTTGGCCATGCCCCACGCCGGCGAGCCGTGGTTGGCAACGATGTCCAGCACCACCTTGAGCTTCTGCTCGTGCATGGCCTTGGTGAAGGCGGCGAAATCCAGGCCCTCGCTGGGCAGGTGCTCGTCAAGCCTGTAGAAGTTGATGCCCCAGTAACCGTGGTAGCCGGTCTTGCCATTGTCGGTCAGTGAGCTCCCGCAGCTCAGCGGCTTGCCACCGGTGAAGGCCTGGTCGGGGTTCTCGACAATCGGGGTGATCCACACCGCGCCGAAGCCGAGGTCGCGGATGTAGCCGGCGTTGTCCAGCACGCCCTTGAAGTCGCCCCCCAGGTAGCCGATGTTGCCGTCGATGCCGTCGTCGCACGGCACCGGGATGTCGAAGGTACGGTGCTCGCCGCCCTGCCCGCGTTGGTCGTTGGATGTATCGCCGTTGACGAAACGGTCGGTGACCACGAAGTACACCGCGTGGCTGGCGAAGGGCTCCAGGGTGCCGTAGTAGTCCTTGTCGGCGGCATGCGCGCTGCCGGCACCGGCCAGGGCCAGCGCCATCGAGAGCTTGAGGATGTTCGGGCGCATCAGGCCTCCTGGTTCTGGTGATGGACCCGCAGCACGCACAGGCCGGCGACGAGCAGGCTGGCGCCGCCGACGGCCAGGGCCAGGATCGGCTGGTTGCCCAGCCAGTGGCGCAGCACGAAGCCGAGCACGCTGGCCGCGACCAGCTGCGGGATGACGATGAAGAAATTGAAGATGCCCATGTACACGCCCATCTTTGCCGCCGGCACGCTGTCGGACAGCAGTGCATAGGGCAGCGACAGGATCGAGGCCCAGGCGAAACCGACGCCGACCATGGACAGCAGCAGCCACTGCGGGTCGCGGATCACCAGCAGCGACAGCAGGCCGGCCGCACCCAGCCACAGGTTGACCAGGTGGCTCCAGCGCAGGCCGATGGCGCGCACCAGCCACGGGATCAGGATCGCGGCCAGCGCGGCAAAACCGTTGTAGGCGGCAAACAGCACGCCAACCCAGTTGGCGCCGTCGTTGTAGGCGGCCGAGGACGTATCGGTGGCACCGAAGTGCACGCCGGTGACCGCGGCGGTGGTGTAGATCCACATCGCAAACAGCGCGAACCAGGAGAAGAACTGCACCACCGCCAGCTGGCGCATGGTCGAGGGCATGTGCTGCACGTCATGCACGATCACCGCCAGCATCCGCGTCGGCTGCAGGCGCCGGGCAATCAGCACCAGCGCACCGTAGGCGGCGAACAGGCCGGCCAGCACGTAGAGCATGCGGTCACCGGCAGCCAGATGGATGCCCACGGCCATGGCGATGCCGGCCAGCAGCCACGCCCAGGCACTGCCGGCGACAATGGCGACGCCCTCTCCGGCGGGGGTAGCCGACGCGGGTTCGGCATCGTCAAACGCGGCCAGCTCCTGCGGGGAGTACTCGCGGGTACGCAGCACGGTCCAGCCGATGGCCAGGAACAGCACCACGCCGCCCAGATAGAACGCGTAGCGCACGGTATCGGGAACCATACCGGCCTCGGCGGTATTGGCCACGCCGGCCTTGGCCAGCAGCCACGGCAGCATGCTCGCGACCACCGCACCGACGCCGATGAAGAAGCTCTGCATCGCATAGCCGGCCGGACGCTGGCGCGGCGCCAGCTGGTCGCCGACGAAGGCGCGGAACGGTTCCATCGAGATGTTGATCGAGGCGTCCAGCACCCACAGCGTGCCCGCGGCGATCCACAGCGCCGGCGAGTTGGGCATCACCAGCAGCGCAAGCGTGGTGAACAGCGCGCCGACCATGAAGTACGGGCGACGGCGACCGAAGCGGTTCCAGGTGCGGTCGGAGAGATAGCCGACGATCGGCTGCACCAGCAGGCCGGTGAGCGGGGCGGCGATCCACAGGCCGGCCACATCATCCATGTCCGCACCCAGGGTCTGGAAGATGCGGCTGGCATTGGCGTTCTGCAGGGCGAAGCCGAACTGGATGCCCAGGAAGCCGAAGCACATGTTCCAGATCTGCCAGAACGACAGCTGCGGTTTGCTTTTCATCAAGCGGTTCCCCCCTCCGGGAAGCACGATGCGATGTGGACTGCGGGATGCCGGGCCATGGTAGAGGCCGCTCACCAGCGGCGCACGTTCGACGCATACGTATTCAATGCCTTGCAATCGGGCCGGATCACGAGCGTGCGTGCCTATAGTGTTGCCCCCCGTGCCCCGGCACGGACGAACAACCCGCAGCATCCCGGGAGGGGACAATGCGACACCGCACCCACGCCAGCTCGCGCTGGCGCCTGCGACCGTGCGCCCTGCACGCCGCCGCGCTCGGCCTGGCCCTGCTGCCGGCGGCCACACTCGCCGCCACGTCGCTACCACTGGCCGACTGCGACCGCGGCCCGGTGCAGGTGCTCGCCGCCGACCGTCATGGCCCGGACGAGGCCCGCGCGATCTGGCTGGACCGCCACACCCTGCGCTGGCCGGGTGCCCAGACCGCAACCCGATACCGTCTCTACCACGCCCCCCGCGGTGGCATCGTCGCCCTGCCCGGCAGGCGTGTGCGCGGCCATGCCGGCGTGCTGGAACTGCAGCCGGCCGGAGGCGGGGACGAAGGCGTACACCGACGCTTCGCCCATGTCGGCGAAGGGCCGCAACTGCAGCTGTCGATCGATGACGGGCGCCTGCGCGAACTGCATCGACAGGCGCTGGTGCTGGTGGCAGAGGACGCCGCCGGCCGGGTAGTTGCCGCCACGGCGGTGCAATCCCCCGGCGCGCTGGATGACCTGTATGCGGCCGCGACCGAAGCGAGCGGGCTGGGCGCAATACCAGCCGCCGGCAGCACGACGTTCGGCCTGTGGGCACCGAGCGCGCAGGCGGTTTCGGTGTGCGTGCATGCCGACGGCGAGGGCCCTGCCCTGCGACGGCTGCAAGCCAGCGTCGATCCCGCCACCGGCATCTGGCATGCGGAGGCCGGCGCCGACCTTCGCGGCAGTTACTACACCTGGCTGGTGGAGGTGTACGTGCGTGGCCACGGAATGGTCCGCAATCGCGTCACCGATCCATATTCGGTCAGCCTTGGCGCCGACTCACGCCGCAGCTTCATCGCCGACCTCGACGATCCCGCGCTCAAGCCCGCCGGCTGGGAGCAAGCCCCGCGCCCGGCACCGCTGCCGTCGCAGACCGACATGTCGATCTACGAACTGCACGTGCGCGATTTCTCGATCGGCGACAGCAGCGTGCCGGCCGCCCATCGCGGCAGGTACCTGGCCTTCACCGATACCGGCAGCGCCGGCATGGCACACCTGCGCGCCCTGAAGGACGCCGGACTGACCGACGTGCACCTGCTGCCGGTCTACGACTTCGCCAGCGTGCCCGAGCGTGGCTGCAGTACCCCACAGGTGCCGGATGCGGCGGCCGACAGCCCGGCGCAGCAGGCCGCGGTGATGGCCGATGCCGCCGGCGACTGCTTCAACTGGGGCTACGACCCGTACCACTTCAATGCCCCGGAAGGCAGCTACGCCACCGACCCGTCCGATGGCGCCGTGCGGATCCGCGAGTTCCGCGCAATGGTCATGGCCCTGCATGGCATGGGCCTGCGCGTGGGCATGGACGTGGTCTACAACCACACCTTTGCCGCCGGCCAGGACGAGCGCTCGGTGCTGGACCGCATCGTGCCCGGCTACTACCACCGGCTTGATGCCGCGGGGAATGTCGAGCAGAGCACCTGCTGCGAGAACACCGCCACCGAGCACGCGATGATGGCGCGGCTGATGATCGACTCGGCCGAACTGTGGGCGCGCCACTACCGCATCGACTCGTTCCGTTTCGACCTGATGGGCCACCAGCCGCGTGCGGCGATGGAGGCCCTGCAGCGTCGCGTGGATGCGGCCGCCGGCCGTCCGGTGCAGCTGATCGGGGAAGGCTGGAATTTCGGCGAGGTGGTCGACGGCAAACGCTTCGTGCAGGCCTCGCAGCTGTCGCTGGCCGGCAGCGGCATCGGCACCTTCAGCGACCGCGGACGCGATGCGCTGCGTGGAGGCAGCCCGGGCGACAGCGGCCGCGACAAGGTGGCGCGACAGGGCTGGCTCAACGGCCTGGTCTACGCGCCCAACGCGGACGCCGATCCCGCGCTCGGTCACAAGGAGCTGCTGGCTGCAGCCGACCTGGTCCGGGTCGGCCTGGCCGGCACGTTGCGCGACTACGTGTTCACCGCCGCCGATGGCCGCCAGCTGCCACTGCACGAGCTGGACTACAACGGCCAGCCGGCCGGCTATGCGGCCGCACCGGGCGAGGTGGTCAACTACGTCGAGAACCACGACAACGAGACGCTGTTCGACCTCAACGCCTACCGCCTGCCGCTGGGCACCCCGGCGCACGAGCGCGCCCGCGTGCAGGTGCTGGGCATGGCCACCACCGCGCTGAGCCAGGGCGTGGCCTACTTCCACGCCGGCATCGACACGCTGCGATCGAAGTCGATGGACCGCAACAGTTTCGACTCCGGCGACTGGTTCAACCGGCTGGACTGGACCTACCGCGACAACTTCTTCGGCACCGGCCTGCCGCCGGCCAGCGGAAACGAAAAGGACTGGCCGTGGATCGCGCCGCGCCTGGCCGATGCGTCAATCAGGCCGTCGTCGGCGGACATCGCCTTCGCCCGCGATGCGCTGCGCGACCTGCTGCGCATCCGCGCCAGCTCAGCGCTGTTCCGCCTGCGCGATGCCGGCCAGGTCAACGCACGGCTGCGCTTCCCCAACAGCGGCCCACGGCAGAACCCGCTGGTGATCGCCGGCCATCTCGACGGACGCGACCTGGAAGGCGCGAACTTCGCCGAAGTGCTGTACCTGCTCAACGCCTCGCCCGAAGCGCAGGTAGTGGAACTGCCAGGCGAATCCGGCAAGCGCTACCGCCTGCATCCGGTCCACCTGTCGCCGACCGCCGCCGACCCGCGTCCGCGCGAGCAGGCACGGCACCATCCCTCGCGCGGCCGTTTCAGCGTGCCACCACGCACCGTCCTTGTTTACGTCCTGGAGTAAGCCCATGAGCCATCGCTCTCCTGCCCCGCACCGCCGGCCGTCGTGGCCCTTGGTCGCCCTCTTGCTGGCCTGGGCCGCTGCCTGGCCGGCGGCTGCTGAAACCCTGGCGCGCATCAGCTCGCCGGGCGAGGTGCTGACCTTGGTGCTGGAAGCCCAGCACGAGAACCGCCCGGCCTACCGCATCGAGCGCGCCGGCCAGCCGGTGATCGCCCCCTCGCGGCTGGGCTTCCTGCTCGGTGACGGGCGGCTGGAACGCAACCTGGAGTTCGTCGGCCAGTCGACCCGCAGCGTCGATGAAACCTGGGAGCAGCCCTGGGGTGAGCGCCGCCAGACGCGCAACCACTACAACGAGCTGCGTGCCAGCTTCGCCGAGCGTGGCGACGGCCGGCGCTTTGACGTGGTGTTCCGCGTGTACGACGACGGCGTCGGCTTCCGTTACGAATTCCCGCAGCAGAAGGCGATGCAGCAGGCACGGATCCGTGCCGAGCTGACCGAGTTCGCCATCGCCCAGCCCGCCACCGCGTGGTGGATCCCGGCGTTCGAGTGGAACCGCGAGGAATACCTGTACACCCGCACCCCCCTCAACCAGATCGGCACCGCGCAGACCCCGCTGACCCTGCGCACCGACAGCGGCGTGCACGTCTCCATCCACGAGGCCGCGCTGGTCGACTACGCCGGCATGAACCTGGCCCGGGGTGACGGTGACGTGCTGCGTGCGGCATTGACGCCCTCCAGCGAGGGCGCGGCAGTGGTGCGCAAGCTGCCGTTCAACACCCCGTGGCGCACGATCCAGATCGCGGCCGAGGCCGCCGGACTGGTCGAATCGAGCCTGATCCTCAACCTCAACGAGCCCAATGCCATCGGCGACATCAGCTGGTTCACCCCGGCCAAGTACGTGGGTGTGTGGTGGTCGCTGCACCTGGAGACCGAGACCTGGGCCACCGGCCCGAAGCACGGTGCCACCACCGCCAACACCCGCCGCTACATCGACTTCGCCGCCGACAACGGCTTCCGCGGCGTGCTGGTGGAAGGCTGGAACCCGGGCTGGGACGGCGACTGGTTCGCCAATGGCTGGGGCTTTGACTTCACCCGCTCCACTGCCGACTTCGACCTGCCGGCGCTGGCCCGCTATGCCGCCGGCAAGGGCGTGCACCTGATCGGCCACCACGAGACCGCTTGCGCGGTCAGCCACTACGAGCGCCAGCTGCCGGCCGCGCTGGATCTGTACGCGCGCAACGGCGTGGACGTGGTCAAGACCGGCTACGTCTGCGACGCCGGTGACATCCAGCGCCAGGACCGCGCCAATGGCCCGGTGGTGCGCGAGTGGCACGAGAGCCAGTGGATGAGCAACCACCACCTGCGCGTGGTGCAGGCCGCGGCCAAACGCAGGATCGCGATCAACGCGCACGAGCCGATCAAGGACACCGGCCTGCGCCGCACGTATCCGAACTGGGTCTCGCGCGAAGGTGCGCGCGGCATGGAGTTCGCCGCCTGGGCCGATCCGCCGAATCCGCCGGAGCACGAGGCCACCCTGGTGTACACCCGCATGCTGGCCGGGCCGATGGACTACACCCCGGGCATCGTCAGCCTGCTAGGCCGCAACGGGCAGAAGCTGCGCAGCACGCTGGCCAAGCAGCTTGCGCTGTACGTGGTGCTGTACAGCCCGGTGCAGATGGTGGCCGACCTTCCCGAGCACTACGCAAAGCAGCCGCAGGCCTTGCAGTTCATCCGCGACGTGGCAGTGGACTGGGAGGAAAGCCGGCTGGTCGATGGTGCCGTGGGCGAATACGCGGTACTGGCACGCAAGGCGCGTGGCAGCGAGGAGTGGTTCCTCGGTGCTGTCGGTGACAACCAGCCGCGCCAGCTGCAGGCCGCCCTGTCTTTCCTGGCGCCGGGCCAGCGCTACCGCGCCGAGATCTACCGCGATGGCGAGGGTGCCAACTGGGAGAGCAACCCGTTTGCCTTCGTCCACGAGACCCGCGAGGTGACCCGTGATGACAGCCTGGCGCTGCCGATGGGCGCCGGCGGTGGCGCGGCGGTGCGTTTGGTCCCGCTTCCAGCGCAGCCGCACTGAACCTTCCACCAACGATCCGGTGTTCCCCATCCCGCGCCCCATGGCGCGGGATTTTTTTGCTCTCAGCGCGCCACGGCCGCTGCCGGCCGCCAGCCCAGCAGGCGTGCGGGCAGCTGCACCAGCGCGGTCAGCAGGGCGAATACACCGCCCAACGTGATGCCGACCAGGCGCAGCGGCAACGACAGCAACCAAAGCAGCGGCCATGCCATCAGTGCCAGCACCGCAAGCGGCCAGCACAGCACGAACAGGATGCACCAGGCCAGGAACACCAGCAGCAGCTTCATTTCCATCTCCAGTGTGTCAGCGCGACCGAGCATGCTGCCGGCAACCGGCCGCTACAACAGCGGCGCGACGGAACCGCGGATGCGGCGATGAACCGGACGCCGCTGGCGATGGATCGCGGACGCCTGCACCGGACAAGGCGCACGCTGCGCCGGAAAGGACGAAGGGCCCCGCAGGGCCCTTCGCATCAACAACCGTGGGACGGGATCAACCGGCAACCAGGCAAAGCACGCCATGGCCCGGCAGCGCCGCCACATGCCCCTGCAGCTGGCCATTGGCCTGGCCCGGAACCGGCAGCACGTTCCACGTCCCGGCCGGAGCTGCCTGCTGCACGGCCCCGGCCGACAGGTTGAACAGCATCAGCAGCTTCTGCCCGTCGTGCTCGCGCACGAAGCCGAGCACCGGCTCGGGCAGTTCGATGAACTCAATCGACCCCAGGCGCAGCGCCGGCTGCTGCGCACGCCAGTGCATGAACTGGCGGAACGCCTGCAGCACCGAGTCTGCCACGCCATCCTGCGAATTCACTGACAGCGGCAGGTGTTCGTCCGGCACCGGCAGCCACGGCGTGGCCTGGCTGAAGCCACCGTTGTCGCTGCCATTCCACGGCATCGGCGTTCGGCATCCATCGCGACCCTTGAAGTTGGGCCAGAAGGTGATGCCGTAGGGATCCTGCAGCTTCTCGAAGGGCACGTCGGCCTCGGGCAACCCCAGTTCCTCGCCCTGGTAGATGCACACCGAACCGCGCAGCGAGCAGACCATCGCCGCGAGCATCTTCGCAAAGCCCGGCGTCTGCGCGCCGCCGCCCCAGCGGGTCACCGCACGCTGCACGTCGTGGTTGGAGATCGCCCAGCACGGCCAGCCTTCGGTCATCGCCGCTTCCAACCGCGAGACGGTCTCGCGGATGTAGCCGGCGCTGTAGTCGTCGACCAGCAGCTCGAAGCTGTAGCCCATGTGCAGGCGGCCGCCGGAGGTGTATTCGGCGGTGGTGGCCAGCGAGTCCTCCGAGGAGATCTCGCCCAGGCCGACCGCGCCCGGGTACTCGTCCATCAACGCGCGCAACTGCTGCAGGAACGGCAGGTTTTCCGGCTGCGTGTTGTTGAAGTAGTGGTACTGGTAGGCGTACGGGTTGTCCGGGCTGAAGCCGCGACCCACGCGCTTGTCCGCCGGCTTGGGCGGGTTGTCGCGCAACTGTGCGTCGTGGAAGCAGAAGTTGATCGCATCCAGGCGGAAGCCATCGACGCCGCGGTCCAGCCAGAAGCGCACGTTGTCCAGCGTGGCCTTCTGCACGTCCGGGTTGTGGAAGTTCAGGTCAGGCTGGTCGACCAGGAAGTTGTGCAGGTAGTACTGCTCGCGCCGCGGCTCCCACTGCCATGCACTGCCGCCGAACAGCGACAGCCAGTTGTTGGGCGGCGTGCCGTCCTCGCGCGGGTCGGCCCACACGTACCAGTCGGCTTTGGGATTGGTGCGGTCCTGGCGGCTTTCGCGGAACCAGTCGTGCTCGATCGAGGTATGGCTGAGCACCTGGTCGATCATCACCTTCAGGCCAAGCCGATGCGCCTTGTCGAGCAGGCGGTCGAAGTCGTCCAGGTTGCCGAACAGCGGATCGACGTCGCGGTAGTCGGCGATGTCATAGCCGAAGTCGGCCATCGGCGACTTGAAGAACGGCGAGATCCAGATCGCGTCCACGCCCAGCGAGGCCACGTAATCGAGGCGATCGATGATGCCGGGCAGGTCGCCCACGCCATCGCCATTGGTGTCCAGGAAGCTGCGCGGATAGATCTGGTAGATGACGGCACCGCGCCACCAGGGTTGTTGCGTCATGGATGCCCCCCTCCGGGCCAAAACAGGCGCTCGTCGGCGCCGCGGCAATAGGTTAGCGGCGGCACCTTGGTGACCGCCCTGGTTGCATACGTATTCACTGCACGGGCCCACTCAGGATGGCCGCGACTGTCCTGCAGCCACGATGGCGGACATCGCCCGGGCCGCAACCCGCCGCATCGCGCGTTCTTCCCCGTGGAAAACGCTTTGAATACGTATGCAGTGCACTCAAGCCGCAAAGGCCGCCGCTTAACATGTGCGCGCCGCGCCATAGGAATGCGGGGCGATCCTGCATCCGCACGGACGTCTTACAACACAACACAGATTCCGGATTCGAAAGAATCCCAACATTGCCTGGGAGGGAAAATGTTGAACCTCAAACGCAGCGCACTCAGCGTGGCGCTGACCGCCATCGTGTCGCCGGGCTGGGCCGTCGCCCAGTCCACCGAAACCACCACTGGCCAGGGCGCCGTCGACCTCGACACCGTCCAGGTCACCGGCATCCGTCGCGGCATCGAGAGCGCGATCTCGGTCAAGCGTGACGCCACCTCGATCGTCGAGGCCGTCTCCGCCGAGGACATCGGCAAGCTGCCGGACGTGAGCATCGCCGAGTCGATCGCCCGCCTGCCGGGCCTGGCCGCACAGCGTGTTGCCGGCCGCGCCCAGGTGATCAGCGTGCGTGGCCTGTCGCCCGACTTCGCCACCACCCTGCTCAATGGCCGCGAAATGGTCAGCACCGGTGACAACCGCAGCGTCGAGTTCGACCAGTACCCGTCGGAACTGATCAACGGCGTGACCGTGTACAAGACCCCGGACTCCGGCCTGATCGGCCAGGGCCTGTCGGGCACGCTGGACATGCAGACCGTGCGTCCGCTCAGCTTCTCCGAGCGCGTGATCTCCGTCAGCGGCCGCTACCAGAAGAACTCGCTGGGCGAAGCCGCCGGCGTGGATCCGTACGGCAACCGCATCAACGCCAGCTACATCGACCAGTTCGCCAACGGCACCATCGGCCTGGCCATCGGCTATTCCCACTCGGACATGGCCAAGCAGGAAAACCAGGTCGGCCTGTACGAGCCGTGGCAGGCCATCGGTGATGGCTGGCGCCCGGGCGTTGCGGAAGGCACGTTCTATTCGGACGGCATCAAGGCTCTGCGCCGCACCGGCAATGCCAAGCGCGATGGCGTGATGGCCACCCTGCAGTTCCGTCCGAACAACACCTGGACGAGCACACTGGACGGCTTCTACACCGATGCCGAGGAATACGACACCGCCAACCAGATGGAAATCCGCCTGGGCGACTTCAACGGTGGCTATGACCGCCTGCAGGTCACCAACCCGGTGATCAACGGCAATGGAACCTTCGTCGGCGGCGTGGCCAACAACGTCTATCCGCTGGTGCGCGGCATGTACAACCACCGCGAGGACAACATCAAGGCGCTGGGCTGGAACAACGAATTCAACTTCGAGAAGGTCCGCGTCATTGCCGACGTCAGCTGGTCCAAGGCCGAGCGCGACGAGCTGAACCTGGAAAACAACCTGCAGCTGCTGCCGGCCCCGCAGCTGGATTCGGTGACGGTGAACTTCGACGGCGGCAAGTTCCCGCAGTTCACCCCGGGCCTGGACTACTCCAACCCGGCCGACCTGTACCTGACCAACACCATCTATGGTTCGGGCTACGGCAAGACTCCGCACGTGGACGATGAGCTGAAGGGCTTCAAGCTGATGGCCAGCTTCGCCGCACCGGAAGGTTTCTCCTGGTTCTCCGACATCGACGTGGGCGTCAACTACGCCGATCGCAGCAAGAACAAGACCCAGGCCGAAGGCAACATCAACGTCGGCGCACAGGGTGACACCAGCATTGCCGCCGACCTGCAGTACGCCCCGGTCAACCTCGGCTTTGCCGGGGCCGGCGTGATCCCGGCCTGGAACGTGCCGGCCGCGGTCGCCCGCTACATGGTGTTCAACCCGACCACCACCGAGAGCTACCTGATCCCCAAGCAGTGGACCGTGGACGAGGAAATCACCACGACCTTCCTGCGCGCCAACATCAGCACCCAGATCGGCTCGATCCCGGTGCGCGGCAATATCGGCATCCAGGCCCAGCACGTCGACCAGTCCTCGCACTCGAACTACTGGGATGACTCGCAGCCGGTCGGCAGCCAGGTCATCCCGGTCAACAAGGGCAAGACCTACACCGACTTCCTGCCCAGCCTGAACCTGGCCTTCGAACTGCCGGCAGAGAACACCGTGCGCTTCGCCCTGGCCCGCCAGGTTGCACGTCCGCGCGTGGACGAACTGCGTGCGTCGCTCGAGTTCTACGTGGACGAGAGCACTGGCATCCCCGGCGCCAGCGGCGGCAATCCGGAAGTGGATCCGTGGATCGCCAATGCGGTCGACCTGTCCTGGGAGAAGTACTTTGGCAACAAGGCCTACGTGGCTGCTTCGTTTTTCTACAAGGACCTGAAGACCTACATCTACACCGAGAAGCGCGACGGCTACGATTTCACCAACCAGGTAGCCGAATGGCTGAAGGTTGAAGGCAACGCCGAGAAGTTGAGGGCGCCGATCCAGTCCACCGGCTACTACACCGCCCCGTTCAACGGCAACGGTGGCAGCCTGCGCGGCCTGGAGCTGACCGCTTCGCTGCCGCTGGACCTGTTCACCGATGCCCTGCGTGGCTTCGGCGTGGTCGCCAGCGCCGGCTTCAACGACAGCGACATCAGCATCCTGCCGGACCCGGCCACCACCTCCTCGGTGGGCAGCGATCCGATCATGTTGCCGGGCCTGTCCAAGCGCGTGTACAACTTCACCGCCTACTACGAGAATAGCGGCTTCGAAGTGCGCGTGAACCAGCGCAAGCGTTCGGACTTCATCGGTGAGATCGGCAACTTCAACGGTGCGCGCACCCTGCGTTACGTCGAAGGCGAGGACGTGGTGGACGCCCAGATCGGCTACACCTTCGCCGATGGCAGCTCGCTGCAGGGCCTGAGCATCTTCCTGCAGGGCAGCAACCTGACCAACTCGATGTACAAGACCTACGCCGAGACCAAGGACCGCCCGCTGGAATCCGTCGAATGGGGTCGCAGCTACCAGATCGGCGTGAACTACAAGTTCTGATCGCTGGCTGCAACGCGTAAACCCGAGCCCGCTGCCCTTGGCAGCGGGCTTTTTTTGTGGGTGAGTGCCCGGGCGCCCCCGCGGAACGAAGACAGATTCGCCACGGGTCGCCGCCGTCCGCATTGACCCCGCGGCCACATCCGACCGTCGACACTGGCTGCCCCGGCCGCCCTGCCCGGCCTGCAACCCGCGACCACTGCGAGCACGAGGAAGCGCGATGCAACCGCGATCGGATACCGCCCTGTTGATCGTGGACATGATCAACCTGTTCGACTTCGAAGGTGGCCGGCCACTGGCCGAGGCGGCTGCGGCCATTGCCCCGCGCATCGCCCGCCTGCGCCAGCGCTTCGACGATGCCGGCGCGCCCACGCTCTACGTCAACGACAACTTCGCCAACTGGCGGGGGGAGTTCCGCGACCTGCTCGGCGCCTGCCTGGAGGCCGAGGGGCCGCCCTCGGAGATCGTCCGCCACCTGGCGCCACGTGCGCACGACTACTACGTACTCAAACCCAAGCACTCCGGTTTCCTCGGCACGCCGCTGGCGATCCTGCTGGCCAAGCTGGGCATGCCCCGTCTGGTGCTGGCCGGCCTGTCGACGGACTCCTGCATCCTGGCCACCGCACAGGGCGCGAACATGCGTGAGTACGACCTCTGGGTGCCGAGCGACTGCGTGGCGGCCATCTCGCCCGAACGCTCGACGCGGGCGCTGAAGCTGATGGCCGCCTCGATGCATGTGCGCACCCGCTCCAGCCGGGCGACCAGGGAGCTGTTCCCGGACTGAGCGGGATACCCAGCGGGCAGATCCGTCCCGAGCGGGCAAAAAAAAGCGGGCCGAAGCCCGCTTTTTTCTGGATCCAGTCCGGGATCGGCTTATTCGGCCGAGGCACCCTCGCCTTCTTCCACGGCCTTGATCGACAGGCGGATACGGCCCTGCTTGTCGACTTCCAGCACCTTGACCTTGACCACGTCGCCTTCCTTCAGCTTGTCGCTGACCTTCTCCACGCGCTCGCTGGAGATCTGCGAGACGTGCACCAGGCCGTCCTTGCCCGGCAGGATGGTGACGAACGCACCGAAGTCCATGATCTTGGCGACCTTGCCTTCGTAGATACGGCCCGGCTCGACGTCCGAGGTGATCTGCTCGATGCGGCGCTTGGCTTCCTGGGCGGCAGCATTGTTCACCGAAGCAATGGTGATGGTGCCGTCGTCCTGGATGTCGATCTGGGTGCCGGTTTCCTTGGTGATCGCCTGGATCACCGAACCGCCCTTGCCGATCACTTCGCGGATCTTGTCCGGGTGGATCTTGATGGTCAGCAGACGCGGCGCGTAGTCGCTCAGCTCTTCGCGCGGCGCGGTCAGGGCCTTGGCCATTTCGCCCAGGATGTGCAGGCGACCCGCCTTGGCCTGTTCCAGCGCCTGCTTCATGATCTCTTCGGTGATGCCTTCGATCTTGATGTCCATCTGCAGCGCGGACACGCCTTCGGCAGTACCGGCAACCTTGAAGTCCATGTCGCCCAGGTGATCTTCGTCACCCAGGATGTCGGACAGGACCACGAAGCGGTCGTCTTCCTTCACCAGGCCCATGGCGATACCGGCCACCGGGGCCTTCACCGGCACGCCGGCGTCCATCAGGGCCAGCGACGAGCCGCACACCGAGGCCATCGACGAGGAGCCGTTGGATTCGGTGATTTCCGACACGACGCGGATGGTGTACGGGAACTCTTCCAGGGTCGGCATCACGGCCAGCACGCCGCGCTTGGCCAGGCGACCGTGGCCGATCTCGCGGCGCTTCGGCGCGCCGAAACGGCCGCACTCACCCACCGAGTAGGGCGGGAAGTTGTAATGGAAAAGGAAGTTTTCCTTGTACTCACCGGAGACGGCGTCGATGACCTGGCCGTCACGGGCGGTGCCCAGGGTGGTGACCACGATGGCCTGGGTCTCGCCACGGGTGAACAGCGCCGAGCCGTGGGTGCGCGGCAGCACGCCGGCCTTCACCGAGATCGGGCGCACGGTGTCCAGGGCACGGCCGTCGATGCGGACCTTGGTGTCCAGTACCGAGTCACGCATGGTGCGGTATTCCAGCTCGCCGAATTCCTTGCCCAGCTCGGCCGGGTTCCAGCCTTCGGCGGCAACTCGCTCGGCCAGGGTCTCCATCGCGGCCTTCTTGACCGCGGCGATGGCGTCGCGGCGCTCCAGCTTGTCGCGGATCTGGAAGGCAGCAGCCAGCTGGGTGCCGACCACGTCCTTCAGGGCGGTGACCAGCGCTTCGTTCTTGGCCGGGGCGACCCATTCGCTCGGCTTGATGCCGGCTTCGGCGACCAGCTCGTTGATCGCGTTGATGACCTTCTGCATCTCGCGGTGACCAAAGGTCACGGCGCCGAGCATCACTTCTTCGGACAGCAGCGCGGCTTCGGACTCGACCATCAGCACGGCGTTGGCGGTACCGGCCACGACCAGCTCCAGCTGCGATTCCTTCAGCTCTGCGGCGGTCGGGTTGAGGATGTACTCGCCGTTCTTGTAGCCGACCTTGGCAGCGCCGATCGGGCCCTTGAACGGGGTGCCTGCCAGCGACAGGGCAGCCGAGGCGCCGATCAGGGCCGGGATGTCACCGTCGATTTCCGGGTTCAGCGACATCACCGTGGCGATGATCTGGACCTCGTTCTTGTATTCCTCGGGGAACAGCGGGCGGATCGGACGGTCGATCAGGCGGGAGATCAGGGTCTCCTTTTCAGTCGCACGGCCTTCGCGCTTGAAGAAACCACCCGGGATGCGGCCACCCGCGTAGAACTTCTCCTGATAATCGACGGTCAGCGGGAAGAAGTCCTGGCCTTCGCGCGCGCTCTTGGCGGCAACGGCAGTGACCAGCAGCACGGTGTCGTCCATCTTGACGATGACGGCGCCGCTGGCCTGGCGGGCGATCTCGCCGGTCTCAAGCGTGACGGTGTGCTTGCCGTACTGGAAGGTTTTGGTGATTTTTGCCACGAGGGGTTTCCTTGGATGATGCTTTCTTCGAATGGACCGTTGCCGACCCTTGCCGCCAACGGGTGACCGGAACGATTCCGGCCGTGTCTGGGTGTGCTGCGTGTCGGGGGTGTTGCGTACTGCCTAAAACAAAACCGCAGCGCATCGCTGCGCCGCGGTGGGTACTGGGGCGCATCGCTGCGCCGCGGTGGGTACTGGGATTAGCGGCGCAGGCCGAGCTTCTCGATGAGGGCCTTGTAGCGCTCGACGTCCTTCTTCTTCAGGTAGTCGAGCAGGCTGCGACGACGGTTGACCATCTGCAGCAGGCCGCGGCGGCTGTGGTGGTCCTTCTTGTGGGTCTTGAAGTGGCCGGTCAGCAGTTCGATGCGGGCGGTCAGCAGGGCGACCTGGACTTCCGGGGAGCCGGTGTCGTTGGCGCCGCGCTTGTTATCTTCAATGACCTTCTGGGTGTCGATCGACATTGGGAATTTTCTCTGTGATGCGTGGCCGGCAGGAACGTGCATTGGACGCACCGCGCAGCTCGCCGTGAAATGAAGTTGTCCGCCGGACGGTGGACGGCCCGATATTGGGCCGCGAAATTGTACTTGCCGGGGCCCCGCCGGACAAGGCGCGGCTGTTCATTCAGAGGTTGAACAGGCGCTGCGGAGCCAGCAGCCCGGTGTCGTCCACCTGCCCCAGCCCCAGTTCCGGCCCGTCGGCCTGGAACACCGCGGCGGTGCCGGCGGTCCAGCCCGGCCCACGCAGGCGCTGGCCCATCCGGAAGCGGCGGGCCTGGCTGTCATCCAGTTCGATCCGCTGGAACCCGACCAGGCCGGCCGACAGCGGCAGCAGCCGTGCCATCAGGGCCTCCTCCCCGCCCTGCTCCAGGGCCTGCTCCAGCGCGGCCAGGGTCACCATCGGCGCCTCCCGGAACGGATCCACCCACAGCCGTCGCAGCCCGGCGATGTGGGCGCCGCAGCCCAGGGTCTCGCCCAGGTCGCGGGCCAGGCTGCGGATGTAGGTCCCCGATCCGCACGTCACCCGCAGCGATAGCCGCTCCGGCTGCTGCTCCAGCACCTCGATGGAGTGGACCTCGACCTCGCGCTCCGGTGCCTCGATGGCCTCGCCACGGCGGGCCTTCACGTAGAGCGGCTCGCCGCCCTGCTTGAGCGCCGAATAGATCGGGGCCCGCTGGCGGATCCGGCCCTGCAGCGGAACCAGTGCGGCGGCCAGGGTGGCTGCGTCGATGGGCGGCACCGGACGGGTACGCAGCACCTGGCCGTCGGAGTCGTCGGTATCGGTGGTCGCGCCAAGTAACACCTCGGCGTCATAGGCCTTGGCCGAACCCAGCAGCAGGCCGGCGATCTTGGTTGCCTCGCCAAAGCACAGCGGCAGCATGCCGGTGGCCAGCGGATC
This sequence comes from Stenotrophomonas sp. Marseille-Q4652, assembly GCF_916618915.1. Classification (NCBI taxonomy): domain Bacteria; kingdom Pseudomonadati; phylum Pseudomonadota; class Gammaproteobacteria; order Lysobacterales; family Lysobacteraceae; genus Stenotrophomonas; species Stenotrophomonas sp. Marseille-Q4652. The sequence goes on along the minus strand of NZ_CAKAKE010000001.1, from coordinate 503,923 downwards.
AAGGCTGCCGGTGTGGCCACCCTTCTCGGCACGGAACAGGCGCCGGGCAAGCTGCAGCGCGGCGTTGGAGCTCATGCCGGTGGGCTTGTCCAGCAACAGGATGCCGTCCAGGCGGCGGAAGGAAATTCGGGGTGCCATGGGTTCGCTTGGATGGGCGCCCGCAGGCGCTGCCGGATCAGGCCGGCCCCGGCGCCGCAACGGATTGCGCACGCCCTACAGGACAACAGCCCTTGCGGGCTGTCGTGTTGTTACTCGGACGCCTCGTCGTCGTCGGCCTGCCGGCGCTTTTCCGCCGCCACGGTGTCGGGCAGGTCGCGCAGCAGGTTGTCGATGCGCTCGCCACGGTCGACCGAATCGTCGTAGTGGAAATGCAGCTCCGGCACATGACGCAGCTTCATGGCCCGCGCCAGCGCAGTGCGCAGCTCGCCGGCCAGCTCCTTCAGCCCGGCCATTGCCTCGGCCGAACGCTCGGGCATCAGCGCGGTGACGAACACCTTGGCATGGGCCATGTCGCGGGTGACCTCGACATCGGAAACGCTGACCGACGGCAGCCCGTGCTCGCGCACGGCGGCATGCACGATCGTGCCCAGGTCGCGGCGGATCTGGGCGGACACACGGTCGGTACGATGGAAAGTCTTGGGCACTGGGAAACTCGTATTGGGAAGCGATGTTGCGGCAGGACCGGCACGCCTGACGGCGCGCCGGCCATTCCTGCATTACAGGGTGCGCTGGACCTCGATGCGCTCGAAGCACTCGATCTGGTCGCCCACCTTGACGTCGTTGTAGGCCTTCACGCCGATACCACACTCGGTACCGTTGCGGACCTCGTCGACGTTCTCCTTGAAGCGACGGAGCGATTCCAGCTCGCCTTCGAACACCACCACCGAGTCGCGCAGCACGCGGATCGGCTTGTTCCGCTTGACCACGCCCTCGACCACCATGCAGCCGGCGACCGCGCCCAGCTTGGAGCTGCGGAACACGTCGCGGACCTCGGCGGTACCGATGATCTCTTCGCGGATCTCCACGCCCAGCAGGCCGGAAGCCACCTGCTTCACCTGGTCGATCACGTCATAGATGATCGAGAAGTAACGCAGGTCCACGCCATTGGATTCGATGATGCGGCGGGCCGAAGCGTCGGCACGCACGTTGAAGCCGATGACGGTGGCCTTGGAGGCCACGGCCGAGTTGGCGTCGGACTCGGTGATGCCGCCCACGCCGGAGTGGATCACGTTGATCCGGATCTCGTCGTTGGACAGCGCGGTCAGCGCCTGGCTCAGCGCCTGCACCGAACCCTGGACGTCGGCCTTGATCAGCAGGTTCAGCACCTGCTGGCCTTCGCCCTTGCCCATCTGCGCCATGATGTCTTCCATGCGGCTGCCCGCCGAAGCCACCAGGCGCGACTCGCGCCGCTTGGTCTCGCGCTGCTGCGCAACTTCCTTGGCCAGGCGCTCGTCGTCGACGACCACGAAGTCGTCGCCCGCATCCGGCACGCCGGACAGGCCCAGCACCTGCACCGGGATCGACGGGCCCGCTTCGGCCGGCTGCTTGCCGGTTTCGTCGAACAGGGCGCGCACGCGGCCATACTGGATGCCGCACACCAGGTAGTCGCCCTTCTTCAGGCTGCCCTGCTGGACCAGCACCGTGGCTACCGGGCCGCGGCCCTTGTCCAGCGAGGATTCGATCACCACGCCGCTGGCGCGGCCGGTGTTGACGGCCTTCAGCTCGAGCACTTCGGCCTGCAGGCTGATCGCATCCAGCAGGTCGTCGATGCCCAGGCCGGTCTTGGCCGAGATCTCGACCATCTGCACGTCACCACCGAATTCCTCGGCCACGACCTGCTCTGCGAGCAGCTCGTTCTTGACGCGCATCGGGTCGGCCGACGACTTGTCGATCTTGTTGATGGCCACCACGATCGGCGCGTTGGCGGCGCGGGCGTGCTGGATGGCTTCCTTGGTCTGCGGCATGACGCCGTCGTCGGCCGCCACCACCACCACCACGACGTCGGTGATCTTGGCGCCACGGGCACGCATCGAGGTGAACGCGGCGTGGCCCGGGGTGTCGAGGAAGCTGATGACGCCCTTCGGGGTTTCGACGTGGTAGGCACCGATGTGCTGGGTGATGCCGCCAGCTTCTCCCGTGGCGACCTTGGTGCGGCGGATGTAATCCAGCAGCGAGGTCTTGCCGTGGTCGACGTGGCCCATGATGGTCACCACCGGCGGACGCGACACGGCTTCGCCGGCCTCGGTGTCGGTGATCGCCAGCAGTGCGTCTTCGGCATCGTTGCTGGAAGCACGGGTCACCTTGTGGCCCAGCTCCTCGGTCACCAGCGCGGCGGTGTCGTGGTCGATGGACTGGGTGATGGTGGCCATCACGCCCATCTTGAACAGCGCCTTGACCACCTCGCCGCCCTTGAGCGCGAGCTTCTGCGCCAGGTCGGCCACGGTGATGGTCTCGCCGATGGCGACCTCGCGCACGACCGGGGCGGTCGGACGCTCGAAGCCGTGGCTGCCGGCGCCGCTGCGCGACTGCTGTTCGTTGCCACGACGGTTGTTGTTGCTGCCCGGGCGACCGGTCGGCCGGCCACGGTTGTTGCTGTTGCCACGACGCGCGCGGTCGGCCGCCGACAGGTGCAGCTGGCCGGCGAAACGGTTGCCACCGTCGTCATCCGAACCATGGGTGCGACCCTTCGGCGCCTTGTGCGAGGCACGGTCATCGGCGCGCGGCGGGGCCGAACGCGGGGCGGCCGGGGCAGCGGCACGGGCCGGACGCTCGACTTCGCGCACTTCCGGTACCGGACTGGCGGCGGCAGCGGTCGCAGCCGCTTCGGCCGCCTTGCGGTCGGCCTCGACGCGGGCGCGCTCGGCTTCTTCGTCCTGGCGCTTGCGCTCGATTTCCTCGGCACGCTGGCGATCGATCTCGGCCAGGCGGCGCTGCTCTTCCAGGTTGCGCTGGCGGGACTCTTCCAGCTTGCGCAGGATTTCCGCACGCTCGTCATCCACCGAAACAGCCTTCGGACGGACGGCATCGGACTCGGCCGTCTTCACGTAGGTGCGCTTCTGGCGCACCTCCACGTTGACGGTGGTCTTGCTACGTCCGGCGTTGACGGTCACTTCCTGCAGCTTGCGCCGGTTCAGCGTGATCTTCTTCGGCGCGGCCTCGGCCTCGTCGGCGGGCTGCTCGCCCTTGCCGTGGGTGCGGCGGAGGAAGCCGAGCAGCTTCATCTTCTCGGTGCTGGTCACGACCTGGTCGGGACCGCTGAACTTCATACCGGCCTCGGCCAGCTGTTCCAGCAGTTTTTCGACTGGCGTGTTGACCAGTGCGGCAAGCTTGCGGATGGTGGTTTCCTGCGACATTCGGATCCTATGATCTTGTTGGCGCCCCCCCGGCGAAAGCGAAGGCAGCGCGGATTCTAAGCCCTGAACGGGTCAGGGCGCTGTTCATCGCTGACTCATTCGCCGCGCTCCAGGCGGGCGATCTCCTCGGCGCGTGCGGCCAGCACCAGGGCGGCGGCGCGCTCCAGGTCCAGGCCTTCGATGCCGAACTCGAGGATTTCGTCGGCAGCCAGATCCGACAGGTCCTCAGAAGTACGTACGCCGTGGGCGGCCAGGGCGTAGGCGGTGGCCTCGTCCATGCCTTCCAGGGCAAGCAGGTCCTCGGCCGGCTCGCCGCCGTCCAGACCTTCCTCGGCCGCCAGCTCCTCGTTGAGCAGTGCGTCGCGGGCGCGGGCGCGCAGTTCCTCGACGATGTCCTCGTCGAAGCCTTCCACGGCCAGCAGTTCGCCGACCGGGACGTAGGCGATTTCCTCGACCGTGTTGAAGCCCTCGGACACCAGGATGCCGGCGATTTCCTCGTCCACTTCCAGCTTGTCCATGAACAGCTGGCGGGCGACGGCCTGCTCGGCCTCGGACTTGGCGGCAACCTGGTCCTGGGTCATCACGTTGAGCTGCCAGCCGGTCAGGCGGCTGGCCAGACGCACGTTCTGGCCGCCCTTGCCGATGGCCTGGGCCAGGCGGTCCTCGGCCACGGCCAGGTCCATCGAGTGCTTCTCTTCGTCGACGATGATCGACTGCACTTCGGCCGGGGCCATCGCGTTGATGACGAAGTTGGCCGGGTTCTCGTTCCACAGCACGATGTCCACGCGCTCGCCATTGAGCTCGTTGGACACGGCCTGCACGCGCGAACCACGCATGCCGATGCACGCGCCGATCGGATCGGTGCGGGTGTCGTGGGCCAGCACGGCGATCTTGGCGCGGTCGCCCGGATCACGCGCACAGGCCTTGATTTCGACCAGGCCCTGGCCGACTTCCGGCACCTCGAGCTTGAACAGCTCGATCATGAATTCCGGGGCGGCACGGCTGATGAACAGCTGCGGGCCACGCGGCTCGGAGCGCACTTCGGCCAGGTAGCCGCGCACGCGGTCGCCAGCGCGCAGCACGTCGCGCGGGATGCCCTTGTCCTTCGGGATGAAGGCCTCGGCGTTGCCGCCCAGGTCGACGTAGATGTTGCCGCGCTCGACGCGCTTGACCACGCCGGTGACCAGTTCACCGACGCGATCCTTCCACGCATCGACCACCTGCTGGCGCTCGGCCTCGCGCACGCGCTGCACGATGACCTGCTTGGCGGCCTGCGCGGCGATGCGACCGAAGTCGGGGTTCTCGATCTGCTCTTCGATGTAGTCACCGACTTCCACGCCCTCGGCTTCGTCGATCGCATCCATCAGGCGGATCTGGCGGTCGGGTGATTCCATCACCACGTCATCGGCCACCACTTCCCAGCGGCGGAAGGTCTCGTAGCTGCCGTCCTTGTGGTCGATGGCCACGCGGGCCAGCACGTCCTGGTCGGGATAGCGCTTCTTCGCCGCCGACGCCAGTGCGGCCTCGATCGCCTCGAAGATCACTTCACGCGGCACGCCCTTTTCGTTGGCGACTGCGTCAACTACCAGCAAAAGTTCCTTGCTCATTGGCTCACTCCGCGCGCGGCTTCTTTGCCGCCGGATCGTTGGTTGGTTTCTTGCCAGCCTTGCCGTCCCGCTTGGGGGCCGGCCCGGTGGGCTTCTGGGGTGCCAGACCGAGCGCTGCCCAGTCCGGAATGATGCGTGCCTTGTCGATGTTGTCGAAGGCGGCCACCAACGGCTTGCCGTCGACATCGAAGGTAATGGTGCCCTGCTCCGCATCGACCGCGTCGATACGGCCCTGCAGGCGGCGACGGCCATCCTGCGGCAGCTTCAGGCCGACCTTGACGGACTCGCCGAGGTGACGCTCGAACTGCTCCAGGGTGAACAGCGGACGGTCCACGCCGGGCGAGGACACTTCCAGCGTGTAGTTGCCGCTGATCGGGTCCTCGACGTCCAGCTGCGCGGACACTTCGCGACTGACGCGTTCGCAGTCGTCGATGTTGACCACGCGCTCGGGCTGTTCGTCCAGCGGCACGTCGATGTAGAGGCGCAGCGTGGCGCCGCCCGGGGCCGGAAGGTATTCCGCGCCCAACAGCTCGAGCCCCAGTGCCTGCACGGTGGGGCCCAGCAGATTCGCGATTTCAGTAGCCTTGTCGCTCACGGCCTGCCTTGTTTCTTTGAATGGAGACTGGCACTACCCAGCCGGATTTTCCGCCTTCCGGAAACAACAAAGGGCCCGCTGGGCCCTTGTCCGGTACAACTCCGGTAATCTGGATTCCGGTGCAAGAACGGGAACATATCGTCCTTGCGAGCCCAGCTTTCCGAATCTTCGCCGCACTTCCGGAGAAGTGCGGCGCGACTCAAAGCTGGTAGCGGGGGCAGGATTTGAACCTGCGACCTTCGGGTTATGAGCCCGACGAGCTGCCAGACTGCTCCACCCCGCAGCAGAAGCGGAATTATGAGGTAACGGCGCGAATATTGCAAGCCCCGGAAACCTCTTTCTCGTTGATTCCGTAGTGGAACCCGCGAAGGAAGGACGGCTTGGCCACCCCACCCTGGATCAACCGTTGGCTGACCCGAATGCCGCACTCTGGCGAGGCGGCATTCCTTAACACAGGCGACGAATATTACACGAGTTTCGCCGTTCTGTGTCAAAAATCAGGACAAATGCGCGAACGCGTTCTTGCACCACTGCAGGATCGGGTTCATGCCCAGCGGCAGCACCAGCAGCGCCAGCGAGTTCACACCCAGCACGACGCCCACGAGGCGGTTGTTGCCGGTGGAGATCGCCTCGCCGGTCGGCTCGTCGAAGTACATCACCTTGATCACGCGCAGGTAGTAGAAGCAGCCGATCACCGCGCAGATCACGCCCAGGATCGCCAGCCACAGCATGCCGCCATCAACGGCCGCGCCCAGCACCATCAGCTTGGTCCAGAAGCCCAGGAACGGCGGCACGCCGGCCAGCGAAGCCATGATGCACAGCACCAGGCCGGCCATCCACGGGTTACGCGCGTTCAGCCCCTTGAAGTCGTTGATGTTCTCTGCCTCGAAGCCACGGCGCGACAGCGCGATGATGGCGCCGAACGAAGCGGTGGACATGATCGCGTAGCTCACCGCGTAGAACAGAGCGGCGCTGAAGCCACGCTCGCCACCACCGGCAATGCCCAGCAGCAGGAAGCCGATGTGCGACACGGTCGAATAGGCCAGCATGCGCTTCAGGTTGGTCTGCGCGATGGCCATCAGGTTGCCGACCACCAGCGACAGCGCGGCCAGCCCGCCGATCACCTGCTGCCACTGCTCGGACATCGGGCCCGCGCCGACTTCCAGCAGGCGGTAGGCCATGCCGAAGGCAGCCAGCTTCGGTGCCGAGCTGATGAACAGCGCGATCGGGGCCGGGGCACCCTGGTAGACGTCCGGCAGCCACATGTGGAACGGGGCGGCACCGAGCTTGAAGGCCACGCCGGCGATCATGAACACCACGCCGGTCAGCAGCAGCAGGGTTTCTTCGGAGTCGGCCCCGGCTGCGTGGATGTTGCCCAGGTCCAGGGTGCCCGTCGCGCCGTAGACCAGCGACATGCCGTACAGCAGCAGGCCCGAGGCCAGCGAGCCGAGCACGATGTACTTCATGCCGGCTTCGGTCGCCAGCGGGCTTTCGCGATTGCTGGCCACCAGCGCGTAGGAGCACAGCGCCAGCAATTCCAGGCCCAGGTAGACCATCAGCAGGCTGCCGGCCGAGACCAGGATCATCATGCCGGCGGTGGCGAACAGCAGCAGCACCGGGATCTCGCCCTGGTACAGGTCACGCTCGCGCAGGTAGTTGAAGCCGAACAGCAGGGTCAGGCCGCTGACCAGCACCACCACGGTCTTCATCACGTCGGCAGCGGCATCGCGCACGAACATGCCGTGGAATACCTCACCCTGCCCGCCCGCACCGGAGAGCAGCATCGCGAACACCACCACGAGGATGGCGACCGACAGGAAGTGGGTCCAGACCTTGTTGCGCTGGCTGATGAACAGGTCAAGGATCAGCAGCGCGAAGGTGCTGCCGACCAGCACCAGTTCTGGCAGCAGCGGCATGAGGTCGGCGGCGGTCAACGGCACGGGCGTGGTCATCATGAAATCCTGGAATCAATACTCTAGACGGCCGGTCACAGCAGCTTGCTGGATGCGATCTGCATCGCCAGCTTCGCGATGGACGGCTCCATCAGGTCGGTCAACGGCTTGGGATAGATACCCAGCGCCAGCACGCCCATGGCGAACACGCCCAGCACCAGCCACTCGCGGCCGTTGATGTCCTTAAGCTCGGCGACATGGGCATTGGCCACTTCGCCGAAGAACACGCGCTTGTACAGCCACAGCGTGTAACCAGCGCCGATGATCAGCGTGGTCGCCGCACCGAAGGCCGCCAGCGGATGCCACTGGAAGCTGGCCAGCACGACCATGAACTCACCGACGAAACCGCTGGTGCCCGGCAGGCCGGCGTTGGCCATGAAGAACAGCATGGCGAAGGTGGCGAACCACGGCATCACGTTGACCACGCCGCCGTAATCGGCGATGCGGCGGCTGTGCATCCGGTCGTACAGCACGCCCACGCAGGAGAACATCGCGCCGGAAACGAAGCCGTGCGAAATCATCTGCACCATGGCGCCCTGCAGGCCCAGGCGGGCGGCGTCCGGGTTGCCGGCATCACGCACCAGCCACAGCGCGATGAAGGTGCCCAGGGTGACGAAACCCATGTGCGCGATCGACGAATAGGCGATCAGCTTCTTCATGTCGTCCTGCACCAGCGCGACCAGGCCGACGTAGATCACGGCGATCAGCGAGGCAGCGATCACCAGCCACGCCCATTCCTGGGAGGCGTCCGGCACGATCGGCAGGTTGAAGCGCAGGAAGCCGTAGCCACCGATCTTCAGCGCGATGGCGGCCAGGATCACCGAACCGGCAGTCGGCGCTTCCACGTGCGCGTCAGGCAGCCAGGTGTGGACCGGGAACATCGGCACCTTGACCGCAAAGGCGATCAGGAACGCGAAGAAGATCCAGGTCTGCTCGGTCGCCGACAGCGGCAGCGCGTACAGGTCGGCCAGCTGGAAGCTGCCGCCCTTCAGGTACAGGTAGATCAGCGCCACCAGCATCAGCACCGAGCCGAGGAAGGTGTACAGGAAGAACTTCATCGCCGCGTAGATGCGACGCGGGCCGCCCCAGACGCCGATGATCAGGAACATCGGGATCAGCATCGCCTCGAAGAACACGTAGAACAGCATCGCGTCGGTCGCCGCGAAGATGCCCACGGTCACGCCCTCGAGGATCAGGAACGCGGCCACGTACTGGTGCACGCGCTTGTTGACCACGCCCCAGGCGCCGATCAGCGCGAGCACGCCGATCAGGGTGGTCAGCAGCACCAGCGCGATGGCGATGCCATCCACGCCGAGGTTGTAGCCGACATCGAAGGCCGGGATCCACGGCCGCTGCTCGACGAACTGCAACGCGTCGCTGTTGCTGTCAAAGCCGGTCAGCAGCGACAGGCTGAGCAGGAAGGTCACCAGGGCGACGGCCAGCGACGCCCAGCGGGCGGTCTCGGCGTTGCGCACGGCAAGGATCAGGGCACCGCCGATGATCGGCAGCCAGATGAGGACACTGAGTAGGGGCCAGTTCGACACGTCTTCTTATTCCGTACAGGTCAACGCCAGTTGTGCATCAGCACGCCCAGCAGGGCGATCAGGCCAATGATCATCACGAAGGCGTAGTGATAGAGGAAACCGGATTGGGTGCGGCGCAGCAGGCGGGCGGACAGGTCCACCACGCGGGCCGAACCGTTGACGAACAGGCCGTCGACGATGTTGCTGTCGATCCAGCGCGACACCTTGCCAATCTGCACCGAACCACCGGCGAAGCCGTTGATCCACAGCTTGTCGAAGCCGTACTTGTTCTCCAGCACCGACACCAGCGGCGCGAACATCCGGCGCGACCTGCCCGCCAGGTCCGGCCTCCAGATGTAGAACACCCAGGCCAGGACGAAACCGGCAACGGTCAGGAAGAACGGTGCGACGGTCATGCCGTGCAGGGCGAACTTGACGGCGCCATGCCAGCCCTCCTTGCCCAGCTCGGCGATGGTGTTGCGCGCCGGGTCGTAGAAATCAACGATGCCGGTGAAGAAGGACATCGCCTGCCCCGGGATGCCATCGGCGGGGCCGTGGCCGGTCCAGTCGGTACCGAACAGCATCGGGCCAATGGTGAAGAAGCCGATGAAGATCGACGGGATCGCCAGCAGCATCAGCGGCAGGGTCACCACCCACGGCGACTCGTGCGGCTCGTGTGCACCATGGTGACCATGGTCGTCATGGTGGGCATCGTGGCCATGGTCGTCATGATGGTTGTCGCGGAAGCGCTCCGGACCGTAGAAGGTCAGGAACAGCAGGCGGAACGAGTAGAAGCTGGTGACGATCACGCCGCCGAGCACCGCCCAGTAGCCGTAGGTGGCCACCCAGCTGTCGGTCGCATGGGCGTGCAGCTCGGCGGCCTCGATGATCGTATCCTTGGAGTAGAAGCCCGAGAAGAACGGGGTACCGACCAGGGCCAGGGTGCCGATCCACATACCGATGAAGGTCAGCGGCATGTACTTGCGCAGGCCACCCATCTTCAGCATGTTCTGTTCGTGGTGCATGCCGATGATCACCGAGCCGGCGCCCAGGAACAGCAGCGCTTTGAAGAAGGCATGGGTCATCAGGTGGAACACGGCGGCCGAATAGGCCGACACGCCCAGCGCAACGGTCATGTAGCCCAGCTGCGACAGCGTCGAGTACGCAACCACGCGCTTGATGTCGCTCTGCACGATACCGATCAGGCCGGTGAAGAACGCGGTGGTGGCACCGATGAACAGGATGAAGTCCAGCGCCGTCTGCGACAGCTCGAACAGCGGCGACATGCGGGTGACCATGAAGATGCCCGCGGTCACCATGGTCGCGGCGTGGATCAGCGCCGAGATCGGGGTCGGGCCTTCCATCGAGTCCGGCAGCCACACGTGCAGCGGCACCTGGGCGGACTTGCCCATCGCGCCGATGAACAGGCAGATGCAGATCATCGTGGCGACGTTCCACTCCTGGCCGGCAATGATCTGCACGGCCGGGTAGCCGGTGATGTCATTGCCCAGCACCGCGCTGGCATTGGCGAACACGGTGGCGTAGTCCAGGGTGCCGAACGCCCACAGCACGCCGGCGATGCCCAGCAGGAAGCCGAAGTCACCAATGCGGTTGACCACGAAGGCCTTCATGTTGGCGAAGATCGCGGTCGGGCGCTTGAACCAGAAGCCGATCAGCAGGTACGACACCAGGCCTACCGCTTCCCAGCCGAAGAACAACTGCAGGAAGTTGTTGCTCATCACCAGGGTGAGCATCGAGAAGGTGAACAGCGAGATGTAGCTGAAGAACCGCTGGTAGCCCGGGTCGCCTTCCATGTAGCCGATGGTGTAGATGTGCACCAGCAGCGACACGAAGGTCACCACGACCATCATCATCGCGGTCAGCTTGTCGACCATGAAGCCGACGTGGGCCGAGTACTGGCCGACCTCGAAGAAGGTGTAGACGTTCTCGTTGAACGGGCTGGCTCCCTGCGAGACCAGCTGGTACAGCACGAAGCTGGACAGCGCGCAGGAGATTGCCACGCCGAGGATGGTCACGGCCTGTGCGCCGAAACGTCCCACCTGGCGCCCGAACAGGCCGGCGATGATGCTGCCGAACAGCGGTGCGAGCACCACTGCGATCAACAGACTCTTGGAGAGAGTGATTTCCATCTGTGGATCAGCCCTTCAACGAATCGACTTCGCCGACATTGATCGTGCGGCGGGTACGGAACAGGGTCACCAGGATCGCCAGGCCGATGGCGGCTTCGGCCGCGGCCACGGTCATGATGAAGAAAACGAACAGCTGACCGGCGGTGTCGCCCAGCTCGCGCGAGAAGGCGACGAAGTTGATGTTCACCGAAAGCAGCATCAGCTCGATCGACATCAGCAGCACGATGACGTTCTTGCGGTTGAGGAAGATGCCGGCAACGCTGATGCAGAACAGCACCGCGCCCAGTGCCAGCATGTGGCCCAGAGTAATCATGGCTTAGACTCCTCGGCGTCCTGCGATTGCGAATTGCCGGCAACGTGCACGACGGGCTTTTCGGCCTTCATCTTGACGATGCGCAGGCGGTCACCGGCCTTGACCATGGTCTGCTCGCCCGGGTTCTGCGTCTTGATGCCGGTGCGGTGGCGCAGGGTCAGCATGACGGCGGCCACCACGGCCACGGTCAGGATGACGGCCGCGAACTCGAACGGCAGCAGGAACTCGGTGAACAGGCTGCGGGCCAGCCAGGTGATGTTGGAGGTATCGGCGGCCAGCGCGGCGGCGTTGTCGGCCGGGAACGGGTTGACCGCCCTGCCCTTGACGCCGATCAGCATCAGCATCTGCACCAGCATGGCCACAGCCACGATCAGGCCGATCGGCAGGTAACGCACCCAGCCTTCGCGCAGGTTGCTGGTGTCGATGTCGAGCATCATCACCACGAACAGGAACAGCACCATGACCGCGCCGACGTAGACCAGCACCAGGGCGACGGCCAGGAACTCGGCGCCGACCAGCAGCCACACGCAGGCCACGGAGAAGAACGTCAGGATCAGGCACAGCACGGCATACACCGGGTTGCGCACGCTGATCACGGCCGCAGCGGAAATGCCGGCCACGATCGAGAAGATCCAGAAACTGATATTTACCCAATCCATCTCGTGACCTCAGCGATAGGCGGCGTCGGCGGCGCGGCGCTCCGCGATCTCGGCTTCGAGCCGGTCGCCGATCGCCAGCAGCTGCGGCTTGGTGACGATGTTCTCTCCACGGTTCTCGAAGTGGTATTCGAGGATGTGGGTCTCGACGATCGAGTCCACCGGGCAGCTTTCCTCGCAGAAGCCGCAGTAGATGCACTTGAACAGGTCGATGTCATAACGCGTGGTGCGGCGGGTGCCGTCCTCGCGCTTGGCCGAGTCGATGGTGATGGCCAGCGCCGGGCATACGGCCTCGCACAGCTTGCAGGCGATGCAGCGCTCTTCCCCATTGGGGTAACGGCGCAGCGCGTGCAGGCCACGGAAACGCGGCGACTGCGGGAACTTCTCCATCGGGTACAGCACGGTGTACTTCGGCTTGAAGGTGTACTTCAGCGTCAGCCACAGGCCGCCGATCAGTTCGAGCAGCAGCAGGCTCTTGAAGTAATGGGTGATCTTGTTCATCGAATTACACGCCCTTCTGGATCACGCCGTAGAACACCATCAACGCCGTCACCGCGATCCAGAAGATGGTGAGCGGAATGAAGACCTTCCAGCCCAGGCGCATGATCTGGTCATAACGGAAGCGCGGGAAGCTGGCACGGAACCAGATGTAGGCACTGGCGAAGAAGAAGACCTTCAGCAGCAGCCACGGCCAGCCGCCGGTCCAGATCCAGTTGATCCACGGCGAGATGTCCGCGGTGACCCAGCCTTGGATCGGGCTCAGCCAGCCACCCAGGAAGAAGATCGAGATCAGGAAGCTGACCAGGATCATGCTGGCGTATTCGGCCAGGAAGAACAGCGCGAACGCGCCGCCGGAGTACTCCACCATGTGGCCGGCCACGATTTCCGATTCGCCTTCCACCACGTCGAACGGCGCACGGTTGGTTTCGGCAACGCCCGACACCCAGTACACGACGAACAGCGGCAGCAGCGGCAGCAGGAACCAGTCGAAGAAGCCGTCGTCACCGCCCTGGGCGAGCACGATGTCGGTCAGGTTCAGGCTGCCGGCGGCGATCATCACGCCGACCAGGGCAAAGCCCATGGCGATTTCGTAGCTGACCACCTGCGCGGCCGAGCGCATCGCGCCCAGGAATGCGTACTTCGAGTTCGAGGCCCAGCCCGCCAGGATGATGCCGTACACGCCCAGCGAGGTCATCGCCAGCAGGTACAACAGGCCGGCGTTGGCATTGGACAGCACCAGCTGCGAGTCGAACGGCACCACCGACCAGGCGGCGAACGCCGGGGCCAGCACGATCAGCGGCGACAGCACGTAGATCGCCTTGTGCGCACTGCTCGGACGGATGATCTCCTTGAACAGGAGTTTGAACACGTCCGCGAAGGCCTGGAAGATGCCCATGCCGACGTACATCGGCCCGTGGCGGACGTGCATCCAGCCGATGAGCTTGCGCTCCCACACCACGTAGAAGGCCACAGCGATGATGATCGGCATCGCGATGACGAGGACCTTCAGCACGATCCACAGCACCACGCCGATATCACCCAGGCCGAGCAGCCACTGCTGCAGCGGGCTGACCGCGTTCAACAGCATCTCGTTCATGCAGCCACCACCGTTACACGACCGGCGCCCAGCGGTGCGGTCGCACCGTGGCCCGTTTCAATCCAGACCGAACCCGAGGCGACGCGGGCGTCGACCACCACCGGGAGCGTGGCCTTGCCGGCCTCGCTGCCCACCTTGGCCACCTGCCCTTCCTGCAACTGCAGGCGGGCGGCATCGTCGCTGTTGAGCACGATGCGCGCGGCGGTGTTGAGCGGATGGGCCTGCAGCGCGGCCGCGCGACGGACCACCGCATCGGTACGGTAGATGGCCGGGGTTGCGACCACTTCCAGGCCTTCGCCGGAAACCTGCGGCTGCGCCGAGGCGGCAACAGCGACATTCACCGGCGCCAGGCTGGCGCGCAGGCCGGTCAGGTCGATGAAATCAAAACCGGCCAGCTTCATCTCGCCACCCAGTGCACGCAGCGCACGCCAGCCCTCGCGGGCCTCGCCCGGCAGCTTGCCACCGGCACGGGCGTGCTGGTCACGGCCGTCCAGGTTGGTCAGGGTCGCATCGATCTCCGGCAGCAGGCCGATCGGCAGGATCACGTCGGCCGCGGCGCGGGTCGATTCGCAGGCGAAGTGGCTGAAGGCCACGACCTTGGCGGCGTTCAGCGCCTTCAGCGCGGAGGCGGTGTCGGCAAAATCCAGGCCCGGCTCGATGCCGTACATGACATAGGCCTTGCGCGGCTGGGCGAACATCGCCGCCACGTCCTTGCCGGCCGGCAGCACGCCGGCGCGGGACAGGCCCACGGCATTGGCTCCCTGCGGGACGCGGCACAGGCGGGCGCCGGTGGCAGCAGCGAAATCACGCGCGGCGGCGCGGATCGCGGCGGCCTGCGGGTGGTTCTCTGCAATAGCACCGACGATCAGCACGGCGCTGCCGCTGGCCTTGACCGCCTCGCGCAGCGTGGCATCGCCCAGGGCCGCGACGAACTGCGACGGGGCCACGATCTGCTTGCCTTCCAGCTTGAAGGCGAAGTCGAAGTCGACCGGGTTAATCGCATGAATGCGCGCGCCGTTGCGGGTGTGCGCCTTGCGCAGGCGGGCGTGCAGCAGCGGCAACTCGTGGCGGATGTTGCTGCCGAGCACGACGATGCTGGCGGCCTTCTCGATCTCGGCCAGCGGCAGGCCGAAGACCTCGGCGGTGGCGGCGTCGGAGAAGTCGCGGTTGTTGATGCGGTGGTCGATGTTGGCCGAGCCCAGACCGGCGGCCAGGCGGGCCAGCAGCGCGCCCTCCTCGTTGGAGGTGGACGGATGCACCAGCACGCCGACGTCGTCGCCACGGTTGGCCGACAGGATCTCGGTGGCGGCGGCCAGGCCTTCGGCCCAGCTCACTTCCTGCCACTGGCCATTGACCTTGCGCATCGGCTTGACGGCGCGGTCGGCGGCGTACAGGCCCTGGTGCGAATAGCGGTCACGGTCGGACAGCCAGCACTCGTTGACCAGCTCGTTGTCGCGCGGGACAACGCGCAGCACTTCGCCGCGGCGCACGTGCACGAACAGGTTCGAACCCATCGCGTCGTGGTAGCCCAGCGACTCTCGCGCGGTCAGTTCCCACGGACGGGCGCGGAACTGGAACACCTTGTTGGTCAACGCGCCGACCGGGCACACGTCGATGACGTTGCCCGACAGCTCGGTGGTCAGCGGCTTGCCGTCGTAGGTACCGATCTGCAGGTTCTCGCCGCGGTACATGCCACCCAGTTCATAGGTGCCAGCCACTTCGGCGGTGAAGCGCACGCAGCGCGTACACTGGATGCAGCGGGTCATCTCGGTGGCGACCAGCGGCCCCATGTCCTCGTCCGGCACCACGCGCTTGCGCTCGTTGAAGCGGCTGACCGAGCGGCCATAACCCAGCGAAACGTCCTGCAGCTCGCACTCGCCGCCCTGGTCGCAGATCGGGCAGTCCAGCGGGTGGTTGATCAGCAGGAATTCCATCACCGAGCGCTGGTACTTCAGCGCCTTGTCGCTGCGGGTAGACACCTTCATGCCGTCCATCACCGGCGTGGCGCAGGCCGGGGTCGGCTTGGGCGCCTTCTCCACGTCGACCAGGCACATGCGGCAGTTGGCCGCGATCGCCAGCTTCTCGTGGTAGCAGAAGCGCGGAATCGGGATGCCGGCCTTGTCGGCGGCCTGGATGATCATCGAACCCTTGGGCACGACCAGGGACTGGCCGTCGATCTCGACGGTCACGTGGTCCGGCGGCACGTTGGGATTTACCGGTTGCGCGCTCATGCGGCAGCAGCCTCCACCTTCTTGCCGTCAACCATCGAATGACCGTTGACGATGTAGTACTCGAATTCGTCCCAGAACTGGCGCAGGAAACCCTGGATGGGCCATGCCGCCGCTTCGCCGAACGCACAGATGGTGTGGCCTTCGATCTGGCCGGCCACCGCCTTGAGCTGGTGCAGGTCTTCCATCGTGGCCTTGCCGGCGACGATGCGCTCCAGCACGCGGTGCATCCAGCCGGTGCCCTCGCGGCACGGAGTGCACTGGCCGCAGGATTCCTTGTGGAAGAACTGGCTGATGCGGCAGGCGAACTTCACGCAGCACACGCTGTCGTCCAGCACCACGATCGCGCCCGACCCCAGGCCCGAGCCCAGCGCACGGATGGTGTCGTAGTCCATCGGCAGGTTGTCCAGCTCGGCCGCGGTCAGCACCGGCATCGACACGCCGCCCGGGATCGCGCCCTTGAGCTTGCGGCCCGGCTTCAGGCCACCGGCCATTTCCAGCAGCTCGTTGAACGTGGTGCCCAGCGGCACCTCGAAGTTGCCGCCCTTCTGCACGCAACCGGACACCGAGAAGCACTTCGGGCCGCCGTTGGCGGTCTTGCTCAGGCCCTTGAACCACTCCGGGCCGTTGCGGATGATCGCCGGGACCGAGGCGTAGGTCTCGGTGTTGTTGATCGTGGTCGGCTTGCCGTACAGGCCGAAATTGGCCGGGAACGGCGGCTTGTAGCGCGGCTGGCCCTTCTTGCCCTCCAGCGACTCCATCAGCGCGGTTTCTTCGCCGCAGATGTAGGCGCCGGCGCCCAGCGCACCGTAGATGTCGATGTCCACGCCACTGCCCAGCACGTTCTTGCCCAGCCAACCATTGCTGTAGGCATCGGCCAGGGCCTGCTCGAAATGCTCGAACGGCTCGTGGTGGAACTCACCGCGCAGGTAGTTGTAGCCCACGGTCGAACCGGTGGCGTAGCAGGCGATCGCCATGCCTTCCACCACCGCGTGCGGGTTGTAGCGCAGGATGTCGCGGTCCTTGCAGGTGCCCGGCTCGGATTCGTCCGAGTTGCAGAGGATGTACTTCTGCATGTCGCCCTTGGGCATGAAGGACCACTTCAGGCCGGTCGGGAAGCCCGCGCCGCCGCGGCCGCGCAGGCCGGACTGCTTGACCATCTCGATGACGTCGGCCGGCGCGATCTTCTCCTCGAGGATCTTGCGCAGCGCGGCGTAACCACCGGTCTTGACGTAGTTCTCGTACGACCAGGGCGTGTCGAAATGCAGCGTGGTGTAGACCACATTGTGCGGCTGCGGCGCAGGACCGACCGGGCCGGTAGCTTGGTGGTGATGTGCCATGGCTTACTCCAACCCGTCCAGCAGCTCGTCGACCTTCTCGACGGTCAGGCGCTCGTGGTAATGGCCATTGATGACCATCATCGGCGCGCCGGCACAACCGGCCAGGCATTCTTCCTCGCGCTTGAGGTACACGCGACCATCGGCGGTGGACTGCCCCAGCTTGCAGCCGAGCTTCTTCTCGGCATGCGCGACCAGGTCCTCGGCGCCGTTGAGCCAGCAGCTGATGTTGGTGCAGAAGGCGACGTTGTTGCGGCCGACCTTCTCGGTCTCGAACATCGAGTAGAAGCTGGCGACCTCGTAGGCCCACACCGGCGGCAGGTCCAGGTACTTGGCCACGGCGGCGATCAGCTCGTCGGTCAGCCAGCCCTGGTTCTGTTCCTGCGCGGCGTGCAGCCCCTGCAGCACCGCCGAACGCTTGCGGTCCGGCGGGAACTTCGTCAGCCAGTGGTCAATGTGTGCACGAGTCTTGTCGCTCAGCACCACCATCGGGTCGACGTCGCGCGCCGCCTCGAAATTACCTGTCGCCTTCATCGGCCGACCTCAGCAAATATCAAATCATGATTGGGCTTGTGCGCCGCCGGCATCGCCTGCCGGGTCGCAAGTTCCGAGTGGTCGCCGGACATCACCGGTCGACCTCGCCGAACACCAGGTCGTAGGTACCGATCATCGCCACCACGTCGGCCAGCATGTGGCCGCGCACGATCGTGTCGATCGACGACAGGTGGGCGAAGCCCGGCGCGCGCAGGTGCACGCGGAACGGCTTGTTTGCGCCATCGGACAGCAGGTAGCAGCCGAACTCACCCTTCGGCGCCTCGACCGCGGCGTAGGTCTCGCCGGCCGGGACGCAGTAGCCTTCGCTGAACAGCTTGAAGTGGTGGATCAGCGCTTCCATGTCGTCCTTCATGTCCTCGCGCCTGGGCGGAGCGACCTTGAAGTTCTTGACCATGACCGGGCCGGGGTTGGCCTTCAGCCACTGCACGCACTGCTTGATGATGCGGTTGGACTCGCGCATCTCGGCCACGCGCACCAGGTAACGGTCGTAGCAGTCGCCGTTGATGCCGACCGGGATGTCGAAATCAACCGCGTCGTACTTGGCGTACGGCTGCTTCTTGCGCAGGTCCCACTCGATACCCGAACCACGCAGCATCGCGCCGGTCATGCCCCAGGCCAGGGCCTGTTCCGGGGAGACCACGCCAATGCCGACGGTACGCTGCTTCCAGATGCGGTTGTCGGTCAGCAGGGTTTCGTACTCGTCGACGCGCGCCGGGAACTCGTTGGTGAAGTTCTCGATGAAGTCCAGCAGCGAACCTTCGCGGGCAGCGTTGAAGTGCTTTAGGGTCTTGCCCTTGCGCCAGCGCGATTCCTTGTACTTGGGCATGTGGTCCGGCAGGTCGCGATGGACGCCACCCGGACGGTAGTAGGCCGCATGCATGCGCGCGCCGGAGACCGCCTCGTAGCAGTCCATCAGCTCCTCGCGCTCGCGGAAGGCGTACAGCATCACCGCCATCGCGCCCAGGTCGAGCGCGTTGGAACCCAGCCACATCAGGTGGTTCAGGATGCGGGTGATCTCGTCGAACATCGTGCGGATGTACTGCGCACGCTCCGGCGCCTCGATGCCCATCAGGCTCTCGATGGCACGGACGTAGGCGTGCTCGTTGCACATCATCGACACGTAGTCCAGTCGATCCATGTACGGGATCGACTGGTTGAACGGCTTGGATTCGGCCAGCTTCTCGGTGCCACGATGCAGCAGGCCCACGTGCGGGTCGGCACGCATGATGGTCTCGCCGTCCATTTCCAGGATCAGGCGCAGCACGCCGTGCGCGGCCGGATGCTGCGGGCCGAAGTTCATCGTGTAGTTGCGGATCTCCTGCCGGCTTTCGGCGGGATTGCTCGCAAAGGCCTCGCTGGCCGGATGGATAATGCTCACTTCGCTGCCTCCGTCTGCGCGCGCTCGCCGGCTGCGGTCTGGAAACGCGCGTCGTCGCGGATAACGCGCGGCACGTTCACACGCGGCTCGACCGAGGTCACAGGCTCATAAACCACGCGCTTCTTCTCTTCGTCGTAGCGCACTTCGACGTTGCCGATCAGCGGGAAGTCCTTGCGGAACGGATGGCCCACGAAACCGTAGTCGGTCAGGATGCGGCGCAGGTCCGGATGACCTTCGAAGATCACGCCGAACAGGTCGAACGCCTCGCGCTCGAACCAGTTCACGCCCGGCCACACATCGGTCAGCGAAGCGACCACCGGCAGCTCGTCGTTCGGCGCATAGCAGCGCACGCGCATGGCCAGATTGTGCTGGTAGGAACGCAGTTGCGCGACCACGGCAAAACGCTGCTGCGGCAGCGGCTGCGGCTGCACGCCCTCGGCGGTCTCGCGGCTGGGGAACTCGCCCCAGGCGAAACGGCCGACGGCCTTGCCTTCCACGCCACGGCTGAAGCCCTGGGAGGACACGTCGTCAGTGTCCCATTCGTCGCTGCCGTAACCCAGGTAATCCACGCCGCACATGTCGACGAGCTGCTCGAAGCCGAGCTCGTCGCGCAGCGCCAGGCAGGTGTCGTGCCACTGGGCGGCAGGCACTTCCAGCGTCACTTCGCCGCGCGGTTCGACCACGAAGACCTGCGCGCCGGCGAAACGCGCGGTGAGTCGATCGATGAAGGAGGATGCTTGCTGTGCCATGGGGGGCTTGGCGTGCTCTTGTAGACGAAAGGAATCAGCGCGCGATGGTCTGGGTACGCCAGATCTTCTTCTGCAGCTGGAGGATGCCGTAGACCAGCGCTTCGGCGGTCGGCGGGCAGCCCGGCACGTACACGTCCACCGGCACCACGCGGTCGCAACCGCGCACCACCGAATAGGAGTAGTGGTAGTAGCCGCCGCCGTTGGCGCAGCTACCCATGGAGATGACCCACTTCGGGTCCGGCATCTGGTCGTAGACCTTGCGCAGCGCCGGGGCCATCTTGTTGACCAGGGTGCCGGCGACGATCATCACGTCGGACTGGCGCGGCGACGGGCGGAACACCACGCCGTAGCGGTCCAGGTCCAGGCGCGCGGCGCCGGCGTGCATCATCTCGACCGCGCAGCAGGCCAGACCGAAGGTCATCGGCCACATCGAGCCGGTGCGCGCCCAGTTGAGCAGCGCATCGACGCTGGTGGTGACGTAACCCTTCTCCAGCAGCGGGTTCTCGCCTTCCGGGCGCAGGATGTCGTCAACCCGCCCTTCCGGGATGGGGTTGTTCATCAGCCCATCGAGAGTCTGAATCACTCCCATTCCAGCGCTCCCTTCTTCCAAACGTAGATAAAGCCAAGGAAAAGCATGCCAACGAACAGGCCCATGGTGATCAGCGAACGGGCGCCGATTTCCATGAACACCTGGGTCCAGGGCACGATGAAGATGATTTCCAGGTCGAAGACGATGAACTGGATGGCGATGAGGTAGTAGCGCACGTCGAACTTCATGCGCGCATCCTCGAAGGCCTCGAAGCCGCACTCGTAGGCCGAGAGCTTCCGGGCGTCCGGGCTACGGGGGGCGAGGAATCGACCGACCAGCATCAGCGCCACGCCGATACCGGTGGCAACGATCAGAAACAGCAGGGACGGCAAATATTCGGCCAGCACAGCGATTCTCTCTTGCCTCTGCCGCTGCGCCTGCTGGCGCGTTGGCATGGGGGATTGGCGGGTTGCCACTCGCAGCGCTTGCCCGCCCCACGAAACCCGCAAACAAACATAATGGTGCCCAAGAGGGGACTCGAACCCCTACGACTCTCGTCGCTACCACCTCAAGGTAGTGCGTCTACCAATTCCGCCACCTGGGCATGCGTACGCACCGAGCTTTGCCAGTGCGCTGCATATTGTAACCGTCTTCAGTCTTTCTGCGAGCCTTCCGACGGCTTTTCTTCACTCGAAGAAGTCGATTCGGCCGCAGTCGGCACAGCGCCTTGCGCAGCCGGATCGGCCACCGGCGCCTGCGGCACCTGCAGCTCGCCCGGGGCAACGGCCGGGGCGGCCGTCTCCACCGGTGCGGACATCAGGCCAGCGTCGGTGTTCGGGCGGGCGCCATGGGTGGCGTACCACGCCATGAACAGGCTGATGCCGAAGAACACGATGGCCAGCCACTTGGTCGACTTGGACAGGAAGTTCGACGCGCCGCGCGAGCCGAACACCGTGCCCGAAGCACCGGCACCGAAACCCGAACCCGCTGCCGCACCCGAGCCGCGCTGCATCAGGATCAGGGCGATCATCGCCACTGCCACCAGCACATAGACCACATTGAGGATCAACATCAGCATTTGGATTTCGTCCGGACCGTACAAATCTTTAGCGACCAGCCGCCGCCTTGGCGATGGCCAGGAAATCGGCGGCCACCAGCGAGGCGCCACCCACCAGCCCGCCGTCGACATCGGGCTGCGAGAACAGCTCGGCGGCATTGTCGGGCTTCACGCTGCCACCGTAGAGGAGGGGCAGCGAATCGGCGATTCTAGCATCGCACGAGGCAAATTCGCCACGGATGAAGGCATGCACGGCCTGCGCCTGCTCCGGGCTGGCGGTGCGGCCGGTACCGATCGCCCACACCGGCTCGTAGGCCACCACGGCCGAGGAGAAGCCCCCGGCGCCGACCAGGTCGATCACCGGACGCAACTGGGCCGCGATCACCTGCTCGGTCTCGCCCGCCTCGCGCTGCTCCAGGGTCTCGCCCACGCACAGCACCGGCACCAGGCCGGCCTTCAGCGCGGCGGCGAACTTGCGGGCGACCAGCTCGCTGCTCTCGTGGTGGTACTGGCGGCGCTCGGAATGGCCAACCAGGACGTAACGCGCACCGACATCAGCCAGCATTGCGGCCGAGATCTCGCCGGTATAGGCACCCTTCTCGTGCTCGCTGACGTCCTGGGCACCGAAATCCACGCCGCGGCCGGCGAACCCCGAGGCCAGGCCGTCCAGGTAGGCGACCGGCGGGATGACCACCAGCTCCACGCCTTCGACCGGCGCGGCGACGAGACCGCCGACCAGGTCCGAAGCGAACTGGCGGCTGCCATGGAGTTTCCAGTTACCGGCGACGATCTTGCGGCGCATCTCACCCATCCTGTGCAAATTGGCGCGCAAGGATAGCCGATCTACCCAGCTGGCCCCATAGCCCGCGGCTACCTGCCCTCACCCCTTGGCCGCCGGGACGCGCCACCGGAGGGCAGAAACAGGAACGGCGGGCCATGGCCCGCCGTCCCGTCGATATCCCGTGGCGGGAGTGATTACTTCAGCTTGATCTCGCGCAGGCGCTCTTCCAGGAAGCCGTGTGCGGTGATCGGCTCCGGATAGCGGTCCGGGTTCTCCTCGCTGATGCAGCCCGGCAGGGTCTTGATCAGGAAGTCCGGGTTCGGGTGCAGGAAGAACGGCACCGAGTAACGCGGCTGGCGGGCCAGCTCACCCGGGGGATTGACCACGCGGTGGATGGTCGACGGATACACGTGGTTGGTCAGGCGCTGCAGCATGTCGCCGATGTTGACCACGATGGTGTCGCCCTCGGAGGTGAAGGGCACCCACTCGCCGTCATGCGAACGCACTTCCAGGCCGGCAGTGGAGGCACCGACCAGCAGGGTGATGAAATTGATGTCCCCATGGGCACCGGCGCGCACATTGGGGATGTCGTCGGCGGTGATCGGCGGGTAGTGGATCGGGCGCAGGATCGAGTTGCCGAAGTTGGTCTTGTCGGCGAAGAAGTTCTCCGGCAGGTCGATGTGCAGGGCCAGCGCGGCCAGCACGCGCGAGCCCAGGGCGTCGAGCGCGTTGTACAGGGCCAGGCCGTATTCCTTGAATTCCGGCACTTCGTCAGGCCATACGTTCGGCGGCATCACGTCGCGGTACTTCGAATCCTCCGGCAGCTCGCGGCCAATGTGCCAGAACTCCTTCAGGTCGAAGTACTTGGAATCCTTGGCGGTCTCGATGCCGAACGGGGTGTAGCCACGCGCACCGCCCTGGCCTGCCAGGTGGTACTTCTTCTTGGTTTCTTCCGGCAACGCGTAGAACTTGCGGAAGGCGGCGTAGGCGTTGTCTATCAGTTCCTGGCTGATGCCATGGTTGCTGATGCCGGCAAAACCCCACTGGCGATAGGCGGCGCCCAGCTCGGCGACGAACGCTTCGCGGTCGGTGTCGAAGCGGGTGATGTCCAGGGTGGGAATACGTGCAGTCATGTCTGGCTCGGAGTGGATGCCCGGAGGGGCACAGGCGCGGCGCGCCCGGTTGGGGAGGGGCGGCAATTATCCACCAACAAGACCCAACCCGGGCCGACCGAAGTCATTGCGGAACGGGCGGATTGGCGCTAAGCGACGGCCTCCTGGCCACCGCCTCCGAATTGACCGCCCGACTGGATCAGGCTGCCGCGGCGCGGACCGCGTCAGCCAGGGTCTGCAGGGTCGAATCGACCAGCTCACGGCTGTCGGCCTCAACCGTCACGCGGACCACCGGCTCGGTGCCGGAAGGCCGCAGGAACGCCCTTCCCCGCCCCTGCACGGCCGACTGCGCAGCCGCCAGCGCCGCCTGCACGGCGTCCGAGCCGACCACGGCCTTGGCATCGCCGGTCAGGCGCACGTTGACCGTGCTCTGCGGGACCATGACCAAGCCCTCCAGCGCCTGGCGCAGGCTGCGACCGCTGGCCTGCAGCACGTCCAGCACCTGCAGCGCGCTGACGATGGCATCGCCGGTGGTGGCGCGGTCCAGGCACAACAGGTGCCCGGAGGCCTCGCCACCCAGCACGCCGCCACCTTCCACCAACGCCTGGTGCACATAACGGTCGCCGACCTTTGCCCGCACGAACTGGATCTGCGCCGCGCCCATGGCCTGCTCGAAACCGTAGTTGGTCATCAGCGTACCGACCACCGGACCGCGCAGGCGGCCGGACGCCTTCCACGCATGGGCCAGCACGTACAGCAGGCCGTCGCCATCCACCGGCCGGCCCTGGTCGTCGGCCATCAGCACGCGGTCGCCGTCGCCGTCGAAGGCGATACCCAGGTCCGCGCCGGTCTCCCGTACCTTGGCCGCCAAGTTGGCGACATGCATCGAGCCGACGCCGTCGTTGATGTTCACGCCGTTGGGCTCGGCACCGATGGCGATGACCTCGGCACCCAGCTCGCGGAACAGCAGCGGGGCGATGTGGTACGTGGCGCCATGCGCACAGTCCAGCACCACCTTCGTCCCGCGCAGGTGGAAGCCCCGCGGCACGCTGGCCTTGCAGAATTCGATGTAGCGGCCAATGGCATCACGGGTGCGCATGGCCTTGCCCAGGCGCTCGGATTCGACCGTGGAGAACGGCGCGTCCAGCGCAGCTTCCAGCGCCAGCTCGGTCGCGTCGTCGAGCTTTTCGCCTTCGGCCGAGAAGAACTTGATGCCGTTGTCGTAGTGCGGGTTGTGCGAGGCGCTGATGACGATACCGGCGTCGGCACCGAGGGTGCGGGTCAAAAACGCCACCGCCGGGGTCGGCATCGGCCCGAGCAGCTGCACGTCGGTACCGGCGGCAACCAGCCCGGCTTCCAGCGCGGCCTCGAACATGTAGCCGGAAATGCGGGTGTCCTTGCCGATCACCACCACCGGCCGACGGCCGGCGGAGCGCTGCAGCAGCACGCGGCCCAGGGCGTTGCCCAGGCGCAGCACGAAATCGGCGGAAATGGGCCCCTGTCCGACCCGGCCACGGATGCCGTCGGTCCCGAAGTACCTGCGCGCGGACATCAGGCGACCGCCTGCGCGGACGGGCGCTCCTGGCGCATCATCATGGCCAGCAGCGAGGCAAGGCGATCGCGCATCTGGCGGCGGTCGCAGATCTGGTCGATGGCACCGTGCTCGAGCAGGAACTCCGAACGCTGGAAGCCTTCGGGCAGCTTCTCGCGCACGGTCTGCTCGATCACACGCGGACCGGCGAAGCCGATCAGCGCCTTGGGCTCGGCGATGTTGATGTCGCCCAGCATCGCGAACGAGGCCGACACGCCACCGGTGGTCGGATGGGTCAGCACCGAGATGTACGGCAGGCCGGCTTCGCGCAGCTTGCCCAGCGCGGCCGAGGTCTTGGCCATCTGCATCAGCGACAGCAGGCCTTCCTGCATGCGCGCGCCACCACTGGCGGAAAAGCACACGAACGGGCAGCCCAGCTCCAGCGCGGTTTCGGCCGCCAGGGCGAAGCGCTCGCCGACCACCGAACCCATCGATCCTCCCATGAAGGCGAAGTCGAACGAGGCGACGACCAGCGCGCGACCTTGGAGCTCGCCCCGCATGGCCACCAGAGCGTCATATTCACCGGTGTTCTTCTGCGAGGACTTGATGCGCTCGCCGTAGCGCTTCTGGTCCTTGAACTTGAGCACGTCCGTCGGCCCCAAGCGGGCGCCGATCTCGACCATGCTGCCCTCGTCCAGCAGGGAGGCCAGGCGGGCACGGGCTCGGATCGGCATGTGGTGGTCGCACTTGGGGCACACCTCCAGGTTTTCTTCCAGCTCCGGCCGGTACAACGCCGCGCCGCAATTGCTGCACTTTTCCCACAGACCTTCGGGGACGCTGCGCTTCTTGCTGGGAGTGTTTTCGGTGCGGATGCCCGAAGGCATCAACTTGCTGAGCCAACTCATGCGGGGTGACGGTTCCGTTCAGGGCGGCCCCGGGGCCGCGACAAGGGGACAGTCTAGCGCGGCGCATGAAACCGACGGTAGCGAATGGAAAACGCTACCGCCGCCGCTCCGGCAAGGGGTTCAGCCGCGATCTAGCGCCTCGCGCAGGGGCCACAGGAAGGCGCCGGCGCGCTGCGCCGCATCGTCCACGCCGCTGG
The DNA here is from genome assembly GCF_916618915.1 of Stenotrophomonas sp. Marseille-Q4652. NCBI lineage: Bacteria > Pseudomonadati > Pseudomonadota > Gammaproteobacteria > Lysobacterales > Lysobacteraceae > Stenotrophomonas > Stenotrophomonas sp. Marseille-Q4652. The sequence continues at coordinate 477,818 of NZ_CAKAKE010000001.1, read as the reverse complement.
CCCGGGCCAGTTCGGCCACCAGCGCACTGCCCACCACCACGCCGTCGGCATCGACCGCCATCGCCGCCGCGGTAGCCGCATCCCTGATGCCAAAACCGGCGACCACCGGCACACTGGCCGCCTGGCGCAGGTGGCGCAGGCGCTGGCCGGCAGCGTCCATGTCCAGCAGGTCGCTGGCACCGGTCACGCCATTGAAGCTGACGTAGTAGAGGTAGCCGGCAGCGTCACTGCACAGCCGGGCCACGCGAGCTTCCGGCGTGGTCGGCGAGGCGAGCAGCACCAGCGCGAGCTGGCGCGCGGCAAACGCGGCACGCAGGTCGCCGGCTTCTTCCGGCGGCAGGTCAACCAGGAGCACGCCGTCCACGCCCGCCTCGGCGGCGGCGCTGGCAAAGCCTTCAGCGCCGCGGATCTCGACCGGGTTGAGGTAGCCCATCAGCACCACCGGGGTGGTGGTGTCGGCAAGGCGAAACTGGGCCACGGCCTCAAGCACGTAGCGCATGCCGGCACCACGGGCCAGCGCGCGCTCCGAGCTGCGCTGGATCGTCGGGCCGTCGGCCATCGGGTCGGAGAACGGCACGCCCAGCTCGATCACATCGGCGCCGGCGGCGACCAGTGCGTGCATCACCGGCACCGTGGCCTCCAGCGACGGGTCGCCGGCGGTAATGAAAGGAATCAGGGCCTTGCGGCCTTCGGCCTTGAGGCGGGCGAAGGCGGCATCGATGCGCGGTGCGGTCATGGCGTTACCCGGAACAGCGGATGCGGCGCTCACAGGCTGATGCCCTCGCGGCCGGCGATGGTGTGCACGTCCTTGTCGCCACGGCCGGACAGGTTGCACAGCACGATCTGGTCGGGCGACATCGTCCGCGCCAGCTTGATCGCCTGGGCCACCGCATGGCTCGATTCGAGCGCCGGCAGGATGCCCTCGACCCGGGTCAGGCGGTGGAAGGCCTCCAGCGCCTCCTCGTCGGTGATGCCGACGTAGGTGGCGCGGCCGCTGTCGGACAGGAAAGCGTGCTCGGGGCCGACGCCGGGGTAGTCCAGGCCGGCGGAGATCGAATGGGTCTCGGTGATCTGGCCGTCGTCATCGCACAAAACATAGGTGCGGTTGCCGTGGAGTACGCCCGGGCGGCCGGCGCTGATCGAGGCCGCATGGCGGCCGGTGTGGATGCCGTCACCGGCCGCCTCGGCGCCGTAGATCGCCACGCCCGGGTCGTTGAGGAAGGCATGGAACAGGCCGATCGCATTGGAGCCACCGCCCACGCAGGCGGTGATCGTATCGGGCAGGCGGCCGTACTCGGCCAGCATCTGCTCGCGCGCCTCGCGGCCGACGATCGCATTGAAGTCGCGCACCATGCGCGGATACGGGTCCGGGCCGGCGACGGTGCCGATGATGTAGAAGGTGTCGGCGATATTGGTCACCCAGTCGCGCATGGCCTCGTTGAGCGCGTCCTTCAGCGTCGCCGAACCACTGGTCACCGGCACCACCGTGGCGCCGAGCAGCTTCATCCGGTAGACGTTGATCTTCTGCCGCTCGATGTCGGTGGCACCCATGTAGACCACGCACTCCAGGCCCAGGCGCGCGGCGACCGTGGCCGAGGCGACGCCATGCTGGCCGGCACCGGTCTCGGCAATGATCCGCTTCTTGCCCATCCGCGCGGCCAGCAGCGCCTGGCCGATGGTGTTGTTGATCTTGTGCGCGCCGGTGTGGTTCAGGTCCTCGCGCTTGAGCAGGATCTGCGCGCCACCGACCTCGCGGCTTAGCCGCTGCGCGTGGTAGATCGGGCTCGGCCGGCCAACGTAGTGGGCCAGGTCCTTGTCATAGGCCTGCTGGAAGGCCGGATCGACCCGCGCTGCGTCATAGGCGGCGGCCAGTTCCTGCAGCGGCCCGATCAGGGTCTCGGCAACGAAGCTGCCGCCGTACCGACCGAAGTGTCCGGAGGCGTCGGGGAAAGCGTGGAAATCGGGGACGGGAGAGGACATGGAAGCGCGCCAATGAATTCAGGCCGTCACCTTAACGCACACGTTCCGGCAGGAAAATCGATAAAGTCTGCACAATCATGTTACAAAAAATCACATGAAAACTGTCCGCACCCTCCCCTCGCTCAACGCGCTGCGCACTTTCGAGGCAGCTGCGCGCCTGCAGAGCGTGAGCGCGGCGGCGGCCGAGCTGCACGTCACCCACGGCGCGGTAAGCCGGCAACTGCGGCTGCTCGAGGAGGAGCTGGGGCTGGACCTGTTCGAGCGCGATGGCCGCGGCATCCGCCCGACCGCGGCAGGCCGGCACCTGCAGCAGGCCGCGGGCGAGGCGTTCGAGCGGATCCGCGGCGCGGTGGCGCAACTGCGCCAGCCCGCGCGAAACGAGGCACTGGTGCTCGGCTGCCCCGGCAGCCTGCTCGCCCGCTGGATGATCCCGCGCCTGCCTGCGCTGCAGCGCGACCTGCCCGGGCTGACCCTGCACCTGTCCGCCCAGGAAGGCGACAGCCGCGCCTCGCTCGATGGCGTGGACGCGGCGCTGTTGATCGACCAGGGCCCGTGGCCGGCCGGCTGGCAGGTGGACGCACTGGGTACCGAGCAAATCGGCCCGGTCATGGCCCCGGCCCTGGCCGCCACCCTGCCCGGCGACGATCCGCAGGCCCTGCTGTCACAGCCGCTGCTGCACACCGCCTCGCGCCCCCAGGCCTGGCCGACATGGGCAAGCGCACAGGGGCTGGAGCCGGCACGGCTGCACTACGGCACCGTCTTTGAACACCTTTATTACCTGCTTGAAGCCGCCGTGGCCGGAATCGGCATCGCCATCGCGCCAGAGCCCCTGGTGGCCGACGACCTGGTCCACGGCCGGCTGGTCGCCCCGTGGGGCTTCACCGAGACCGGTGGGCAGTGGGTGCTGTGCCGCAGCGCCGGCCGCTCCGATCCACGCATCGATGCGCTGGCCCGCTGGCTACGGGACCAGCTGCGGAACTGATAATCGCGGGCGTGGCCGGCGTCAGGACATCTCGTGGCAGTCGGCCCTGCGCACTTCCTCGACGAACTTGCGCATCCTGTACCCGTCCTTGATCCCCGGCTCGGATTCGATGCCGCTGGACACATCCACGCCCCACGGCAGCACCGAGGTCACCGCGTCGAACACGTTCTCGGGGTGCAGGCCACCTGCGAGCAGGAACGGGCGATGCAGGCCGGTTGGCAGTTGCGACCAGTCGAAGGCGACGCCGGTGCCGCCCTGGGCGCCCGGCGCATGGCTGTCGAACAGGAAGCCGGCCGAGGTGGGATAGGCCAGCTGCAGCGAGCGTGCACTCATCGGCTCGCCCCCCATCGGGATGGCCTTCAGGTACGGAAGATTGAAGCCACGACAGAACGCCTCGTCTTCCTCGCCGTGGAACTGCAGCAGGGTTGGTCGTACGGTGCGCAATACCTCGCGTACTTCCTCGCGTGGGTTGTTCCGGAACAGCGCGACCACGTCGACCATCGGCGCGGTGGCCTGGCGCATCGCGCGCGCCTCGGCCGGGGCCACTCGGCGCGGGCTGCCCTTGGCGAAGATGAAACCGACCGCATCCACGCCCAGTTCGCCGGCCAGGCGGATATCGCCGGCGCGCGTCATGCCGCAGAACTTGATGCGCGTGCGATAGAGATTGCGCGTCATAGGGTGACCTCGGCAGGCAGGTGCCAGTTATCGGGATACAGGGGACCGACGAAGACCAGCCCCTGCGGCGGCGCGGTGGGGCCGGCAACGTTGCGATCGCGCCCTGCAAGCAGTTCGCTGATCCAGCTCACCGGTTGTTCGCCGGCCCCCACCGGAATCAGCGAGCCGACGATATTGCGCACCATGTGATGAAGGAATGCATTGGCCTGCACCTGGATCTCGACCACCTCGCCATGACGCCGTACCGAGATCGACTGCAGCTCGCGCCGTGCATGCAGCGCCTGGCACTGCACGCTGCGGAAAGCGCTGAAGTCGTTCTCGCCGATGAGTACCTGCGCTGCTTCGTGCATGGCATCGGTGTCCAGCGGACGGCGCTCCCAGCTCAGCGTCTGCCGGTACAGCGCCGGACGTACCTGGCGGTTGAGCAGCCGGTAGCGATAGCGCCGCGCCCTTGCCGAGAAGCGTGCATGGAAGTCATCGGCCACCGGCACGCACCAGCGCACCGCCACCGACGGCGGCAGGCGCGTGGTGGTACCCAGCATCCAGCCGCGCGGATCACGCGCGACGTCGCTGTCGAAGTGCACCACCTGGCATTCGCCGTGGACGCCGGCATCGGTACGCCCGGCGCAGACCACGCTGACCGGGGCATTGGCCACCGAGGACAGCGCGTCCTGCAGCGTGGCCTGCACGCTGGCGCAACCGCTCTCGCCCAGCTGCTGCCAACCCTTGAAGTCGCTGCCGTCATATTCCACGCCCAGCGCGTAACGCATGTCTCAACCTCGGAATTGTTGCCACCGGCGCGCCCGGCTCACGCGGCGTCGCGCATGGACCACACGGCCAGCTCGTTGCCGCCGGGCTCGGCGAAATGGAACCGGCTGCCGCCGGGAAAGGAAAACACCGGCTTCAGCAGCTGGCCGCCGTTGGCGAGGATCGCCTGCTGCACCGGCTCCAGCTCATCGGCATACAGCACCAGCAACGGTGCGCCGGCGCCGGCCTGCTGCGGCTGCCCGCGGAAGAATCCGCCCTGCAGGCGGCCATCATCGAAGGCGACGTAGTCCGGACCGTAGTCCTCGAATTGCCAGCCGAAAACCTGTTCGAAGAAGCGGCGGCTGGCCGCCGGGTCGGACGAGGCGAACTCGACGTAGTCGATCCGTCGCTCGCGGGGGTCAGTCATGTCAGCCGCGCCGCTCACAGGCGGCCAAGCAGCTCGATCGCCTCGGCACGCGCCTGCTCGTCACCGCCCATCGCCACTTCCTGCAGCAGGGTGCGCGCGGTTTCGGCATCGCCCAGGTCCATGTAGGCGATCGCCAGTTCCAGACGCTCGCGGCCGGCAGGAGCGGGATTGAGCGGTGCGATCCGGGCCGGATCGGCGTCACGCCAGGCCTGGTCCTCGATGGTTTCCGGCTCGACCTCGAAACCAGGGATCTCCACCGGTGCGGATTCCTCGACGGTCTCTTCGACCACCTCGTCCACCGGCGCGACGAACGGGGCCTCGGCCACCTGCTCGTCGTACTGGCTGGCGGCAACGTCCTCGTCGCGCTCTTCCAGCGTCGGCACCTCGACCGGCTCGTTGCGGCCTTCCGGCATCGCCGCGGCCAGCGCGGCGCTGTCCAGGCCATGGCGCGACAGCGGCGGCAGCGGCGAGGGCTTGCGACGGCGCGACAGCAGCCAGGCCACGCCACCGACGGCGAGCAGGACCACGCCGCCCCACAACCATGCCGGCAGGCCGGCTTCGTTGTTCTGCGGCGACTGCGCCAGGCGCTGCTGCGCGGCGGCCAGGTCACTGTCCTTCATCGCGATCAGCGCCTGCTGCTGCTGCTGCAGCTTCTCCAGTTCGGCCACGCGGTCGCGCAACTCCTGCAGTTCGGCGTCGCGGGTAGCCAGGTCTTCCTTGGCCTGTCGCAGTTGTTCGTTTGCCAGCATGTCACCCTCGCCACCGGCCGCCAGGCCGGTCGTCGTTCCCGCGTTCTGTGCCGTATCGCCCACGGCCGGGGCGATTTCCAGTCGTGCATCAGTGGCCGCCGGTGCGGCCGCGGCAGCCGTGACCGGCGCAGATGCCGGGGCAGTGCCCGCTTCGGCCGGCTGCGGCACAGGCGCTCGCGCCTGGCGCCACTGCGCGGCCTGCTCGCGGACGATGGCCGCCGCTTCGGCCGCGTTGACCTGGGCCAGCTCGTCCTGGCGCGGCGTACGCAGCACCGCGCCCTGCTTGAGCAGGTTGACGTTGCCGCGGATGAAGGCCTCCGGGTTGGCGCGCATCAGCGCGACCATGGTCTGGTTGACCGAGTAGCCGCTGCCACGCGACAGCTCGCCGGCAATCTGCGATAGGGTCTGTCCGCGCTGCACCGGTGCCAGCTCCTGGCCACCCGCAGCCGGGCGCGGCGCGGATGCGGCAGCCACCGGCGCAACCGGAACCGGTGCCGGTGCGATCTGCGGTGCCGGAGCAACGGGTGCCGGAGCGGGAGCCGGCGCCTCGTCCAGCGGCAGCGGCTCGGGGTCACGGATGATGGTGTTGGGCAGCGCGGCCTGCGGCGCCTCGATCGCCGGCTCGGCAATGGCCGCGGCGGTGTTGGGTGCATCGACCAGCGCGGAGTACTCGCGCACCAGCCGGCCCTTGCCCCAGTCGACCTCGATCAGGAAGCTCAGTGCCTGCACCTGGACCGGCGCCCTGCTGGTCACGCGGATGACGGCCCGGCCCTGCGCGTTCTGCGCGAACTCGAACTGCAGCTCGCTCACCAGCCCCTGCGGTCGCTCCAGGCCGACACGGGCGAAGGTGGCCGCCGATGCCAGGCCGACGCGGGCATTCTCAAGCTCGCCCGGGTCGCTGGAGATCACCGGGATTTCGGCCACCAGCGGCTGTCCCGGGCGGGAAAGCACGCGGATGTCGCCCAGACCCAGGGCCATCGCCGCGCTGCTGCACAGCGTCAGTGCGATGGCGAGGATGCCCTTTAAGGGACGCATCGCGTCCTTGCCCCTGTTTTTCATGCCGGCAAATATACCGGCTGCGCCGCGCTGCGAATACCGCCGGGCCCGCTGCAGCAAGGTGGCAACGGGCCCGGTGTGGGCTCAGCCGCCGGCGGCGACCAGCTCGGCCAGCTGCACGGCGTTGAGCGCGGCACCCTTGCGGATGTTGTCGGCCACCACCCACATGTCCAGACCACGCGGGTGCGAGATGTCCTCGCGCAGGCGGCCGACATAGACCGGATCGTTACCCGAGGCGTGGGTGACCGGGGTCGGGTACCCGCCGGCGGTGCGCTCGTCGACCACTTCCACGCCCGGCGCGGCGGCCAGCAGCTCGCGCACGCGCTCGACGCTGATCTTCTGCCGGGTCTCGATGTGCACCGCCTCGGAGTGGCCGTAGAACACCGGCACGCGCACCGCAGTGGGGTTCACCAGGATGGAGTCGTCGCCGAGGATCTTGCGGGTCTCCCACACCAGCTTCATCTCTTCCTTGGTGTAGCCGTTGTCCTGGAATTCGTCGATGTGCGGGATCAGGTTGAAGGCGATCTGCACCGGGAACTTCTTCGCCTCGGCGGGCTGGAAGCCGAGCAACTGTGCGGTCTGCCTGCCCAGTTCCTCCATACCCGTCTGGCCGGCGCCGGAGACCGACTGGTAGGTGGCGATGTTGATGCGCTCGATGCCGGCCTCGCGGTGGATCGGCGCCAGCACCGGCATCAGCTGCATGGTCGAGCAGTTCGGGTTGGCGATGATGCCGCGCGGACGGTTCTTCGCCGCGTCCGGGTTGACCTCGGAGACCACCAGCGGCACGTCATCGTCGTAGCGGAAGGCCGAGGAGTTGTCGATCACCACCGCACCGGCGGCGGCGAACTTCGGCGCGTATTCCTTCGAAATATCGCCACCGGCCGAAAACAGCACGATGTCCACGCCGGCCGGGTCGAAGGTGGCCAGGTCCTCGACGGTGATCTTGCCGCCGTCGAACTCGATCTGGTTGCCGGCCGAACGGGCCGAGGCCAGCACGCTCAGCTTGCCGACCGGGAAGCCGCGCTCGGCGAGGATGGACAGCATGGTCTGGCCGACCGCACCGGTGGCACCGACGACAGCGACATGGAAGGAACGGGTTGCATTGCTCATGGGGGTTTCTCGCTGGAATTCTGAAGTGGGAACGCTCTGCACGCTGGGTTCGGGGAACCTCCGGTCACGGGCGAAGGAGGTTCCCTATCGTTTGCAGCCGGCGGTTTTTTTCATGGCGGCCGCGGCAACGGCGTCGGCGTTGACCGGGGACGACGGACGACCCGCCTGCGGGCCGTGGCCGAGCGCGGCGATCAGGTTGTCCACGGCCAGCGTCACCATTGCCCGGCGCGTGGCCAGCGACGCGCTGCCGATGTGCGGGGTCAGCACCACGTTGCGCAGCGCCAGCAGTTCCGGGCGCACCGCCGGCTCGCCCTCGTACACGTCCAGCCCGGCCGCGGCCAGGCGGCCATTGGCCAGTGCATCGGCCAGCGCGAGCTCGTCGACGATGCCACCGCGGGCGATGTTGACCAGCGTCGCCGTGGACTTCATCCGCGCCAGCGCGGCGGCGTCGATGATGTGGTGGGTGTCGGCGCTGTAGGGCAGCACCGTGACCAGGTGGTCGGCCTGGGCCAGCAGGTCCTCGAAGCTGACCCACTGTGCGCCCAGCTCCCTTTCGACCGGTTGCGGCAGGCGCGAGCGGTTGTGGTAGAGCACGCGCATGCCAAAGCCATGGTGGCCACGGCGGGCGATGCCCTGCCCGATCCGGCCCATGCCGAGGATGCCCAGGGTGCTGCCGTGCACGTCGGCGCCGAGCATGGTCGAGAACGACCACTGCCCCCACTGCCCTTCGCGCAGCCAGCGTTCGGATTCGGTGATGCGCCGCGCCGCGGCCATCAGCAGGGCAAAGCCGAGGTCGGCGGTGGTCCCGGTCAGCACGTCGGGCGTGTTGGTTGCGAGGATGCCGGCATCGCCGAGCGCAGCGATGTCCAGGTTGCTGTAGCCCACGCCGACATTGGCGATGGCACGCAGGCGCGGGGCGCCGGCGATCTCGGCCGTGCCGATGCGTTCGTTGAGGGTGACCACGGCGCCATCGACATCACGCAGCTGCGCGGCGATGGCCTCCGGTGTGTACGCGGTGACCTCGGTCGCGGCGACCACCTCGAAGTACTGCTGCAACCGGTCGACGATGTCGTCGAACAGCGGCTGCGATACCCAGACGCGGGGCCGGGCTTCAGCCATCGACACTGCCCGGGATGCGCGGCGTGACGGTGCCGACATCACCGCACTGCGCGCGATGGCGCAATGCCTGGTCCATCAGCACCAGGGCGACCATGGCCTCGGCGATCGGGGTAGCGCGGATGCCCACGCAGGGATCGTGGCGGCCGGTGGTGATCACGTCGACGGGATGGCCGGCGGTATCGACCGTGGCACCGGGCAGGCGCAGCGACGAGGTCGGCTTGAGCACGATCGAGGCGGTGACCTGCTGGCCGGTGGAAATGCCACCGAGGATGCCGCCGGCATGGTTGGACAGGAAACCGTCAGGGGTGATCAGGTCGCGGTGCTCGGTGCCGAGCTGGGCAGCGCTGGCAAAGCCGTCGCCGATCTCCACGCCCTTGACCGCGTTGATGCTCATCAGCGCCGCGGCAAGCTCGCCGTCGAGCTTGCCGTAGATCGGCTCGCCCCAGCCCGGCGGCACGCCATCGGCGACCACGTTGACGCGCGCGCCGACTGAATCGCCGGACTTGCGCAGCGCGTCCATGTAGCTTTCCAGCTCCGGCACCTGCGCGGCATCGGGCCAGAAGAACGGGTTGTCCTCGACAGCATCCCAGTCAAGACCGTCCGGGGTGATGCTGCCCAGTTGCGACAGGTAGCCGCGCACGGTGACCCCGAAGCGCTGCTTCAGCCACTTCTTGGCGATCACGCCGGCGGCTACGCGCATGGTGGTCTCGCGCGCCGAGGAACGCCCGCCACCGCGAGGGTCGCGGATGCCGTACTTCTGCCAGTAGCTGTAGTCGGCGTGGCCGGGACGGAACTGCGCGGCGATGGCGCTGTAGTCCTTGCTGCGCTGGTCGGTGTTGCGGATCAGCAGGGCGATCGGCGTACCGGTGGTGCGGCCCTCGTAGACGCCGGACAGGATCTCGACCTCGTCGGCCTCGCGTCGCGCCGAGGTGTGGCGCGACTTGCCGGTGGCCCGGCGCTGCAGGTCGTGGGCGAACTCCTCCGGCGCGATCTCCAGTCCCGGCGGGCAGCCATCGACCACGCAGCCGATCGCCGGACCATGCGATTCGCCGAAGGTGGTGACGGTGAGCAGCTTGCCGAAACTGTTGGAGCTCATCGCTGCGCGGCCAGCTCCGAGATCCGTGCGTGGTGGCGGCGCAGTTCGGCCGCCTCGACCGCGAAGATGCCCATCTGGCCGACCTTGAACTCGATCCAGGCCAGATCCAGTTCCGGCAGCAGCGCGTTGACGTGCTGCTCCGAATCACCGACCTCGCAGATCAGCAGGCCATCCTCGCTCAGGTGGTCCGGAGCGTCGCGCAGGATCTTGAGCACCAGGTCCAGGCCATCATCACCGGCGCGCAGCGCCAGTTCCGGCTCGTGGCGGTACTCGTCCGGCAGCTCGTCGGTCTCCTGGTTGGTCACGTACGGCGGGTTGGTCACGATCAGGTCGTAGACCCGACCCTCCAGCCCGGCGAACAGGTCGGACTTGATGATCTCGACGTTGTGCGCCAGCAGGCGCTCCCTGTTCTCGTGGGCCAGGCTCAGCGCGGCATCGTTGATGTCGCTGCCGTCGACCTGCCAGTTCGGGTAGTAGTGACCCATCGCGATGGCAATGCAGCCCGAGCCGGTGCACAGGTCCAACGCGCGGCTCACGTCACGACCGGCCAGCCACGGCTCGAAACCGCCCAGGATCAGTTCGGCGATCGGCGAACGCGGCACCAGGGCACGGCTGTCGCTCTTGAAGCTCAGCCCGGCGAACCAGGCCTCACCGGTCAGGTAGGCCGCCGGCACACGCTCGTTGATGCGGCGCTCGAAAAGCGCCAGCACCTTTTCCTTCTCCGGGCGCAGCACGCGGGCCTGGCCGTAGGCCGGGCCAAGGTCATGCGGCAGGTGCAGGCTGTGCAGGACCAGCTGGGTGGCCTCGTCCAGCGCGTTGTCGTAACTGTGGCCGAAGGTGAGTCCGGCTTCGTTGAAACGGCTGGTGCCGTAGCGGATCAGGTCAATGATCGTGTGGAGTTCGGCAGCCGCTTCGGCAGTCATGACAATAGCTGTAGTGCAGACAAGGCCCCCGATTATAGGGGGCGGCCCGGTATATTGAGCGTTCGTTGCAGGCGAAACCTCGCCGCGACGCCACCGGCAGTCGCCCGCCAGCGATGCCATCGTCCGCCCGGCCGCTCCGCGGCCCGCCCACCTGGAACACTGGCTACATGTTCAACCGTACGACGGCCCTGATCCTGCTTGTCGCCCTCGCCGCCGGGCTCGGCCTGATGGCCGGCAAGAAATTCTTCGACCGCGACGGCGGCGGGCGCAGCGCCCGCGCCATCACCTTCTACCCGCAGCCGCGCGAACTGCCCGACTTCAGCCTGGGCCAGTCCGACGGCACGCGCCTGATCCCCGGCGAGCTCAAGGGCCACTGGACCCTGGTGTTCCTGGGTTTCACCGCCTGCCCGGACGTGTGCCCGACCACCCTGGCGCAGCTGGCCGCCGCGCAGAAGCAGTGGGAAACGCTGCCGGACGGCATCCGCCCGCGGGTGGTGCTGGTCTCGGTAGACCCCGAGCGCGACACCCCGGCCCGGCTGGGTGAGTACGCCCATGCCTTCCACAGGCACACACTGGCCGCCACCGGCGACATCCCCTCGCTGGAGAAGTTCGCCACCTCGCTGGGCTTCGTGTTCCAGAAGGTCGAGGGCAGGCATTTCGACGAGAACCCCGACGACTACACGATGGACCATTCCTCCAGCATCGCCGTGCTCGACCCCGATGGCCGGCTGGCCGGACTGATCCGCCCGCCCTTCGACCCGGCCGCGATTGCCGCCGACCTGCTGCAGCTGACCGAGAACACCGCCCCATGAGCCTGACCACCCTGCTGACCTACGCCCTGCCCCACCGCCTGCTGTCGTCGATGGCGCGCAACCTGGCGTATTCGGAGAACCCGCGGGTCTCGCGCTGGCTGATCGACACCGTCACCCGCAAGTTCGGCGTGGACCTGGAGGAGGCTCTGGACCCGGACCCGCGCAGCTACACCAGCTTCAACCGCTTCTTCACCCGTGCGCTGAAGGAAGGCGCACGCGTGGCCGACCCCGATCCGCGCGCGCTGCTGATGCCCGCCGACGGGCGGATCAGCCAACTGGGCACGATCGAGGGTGGCCGCATCTTCCAGGCCAAGGGCCAGTCGTTCACCGCTGCCGAGCTGCTGGGCGATGCGGAGGACGCCAAGGTGTTCTGCGATGGCCTGTTCGCCACCATCTATCTGTCCCCGCGCGATTACCACCGGGTGCACATGCCCTTTACCGGCACCCTGCGCGAAACCGTGCACGTACCGGGCCGCCTTTTCAGCGTGGGCCCGGCCGCGGTGGCGAAGGTGCCGCGCCTGTTCGCGCGCAACGAGCGCCTGGTCTGCCATTTCGATACCGAATTCGGCCCGATGGTGCAGGTGATGGTCGGCGCGCTGCTGGTGTCCGGCGTGGAAACGGTGTGGGGCGGCGAGGAAATCCCGGCCTACGGCGACGGCATCACCCGCAAGGACTACCGCGGCCAGGGCATCACCCTGCAGCGCTTTGCCGAGATGGCGCGCTTCAACTACGGCTCCACCGTGGTCGTACTGCTGCCGCCGGGCGTGGCCGAGCTCGAGTCCGGCCTGGTGGCCGAAGGCCCGGTGAAACTGGGCCAGGCACTGGCGCGGTTGAAGTAAGCGCCGCCATTGAAGGACCAGAAAAGGCCGCCGGATGGCGGCCTTTCTGCATCCACTGCTGCGATACGCCGCAACGACAAAGGCCGCCCGAAGGCGGCCTTTGCTTGCCAGCCAAGTGAGGCTCAGCGCTTCCTGCAGCCTTCCAGCTTCAGGCTCTGGCCCAGCTTGAGCGCATAGGCCGGTGCACGCAGGCCGTTGGCGCGGGCCAGTTCAGGGACCGAGCACTCGAACTTGGAGGCAATGCGGCCCAGGGTGTCGCCCTTGACCACCTTGTAGCTGCGCAGGGGCGCCGGGCGCGGGGCCGGACGCGGCGCAGGCCTTGCCGGAGCAGGCGTGGCTGCGGCGTTGCCGGCCATCGACTGCATGTCGCCCACCGCCACGACGCCGCTGTAGGCCGAGGCCTGCGGACGCTTGATCGCGGCATTGAGGTCGGCGGTGATCAGGGTGCGGGCCAGGTCCGCGCGCGGACCGGAAACGCAGTAGCGGTTGTACAGGCCGGCGATGCGGGTGGTGGCATTGATCACCGTGCCGGCCGGGATCCAGCCGTCGGCCTCGTAACGCGGGTTGAGGTTGCGCAGCGCGCGCATGTGGCCGTCGCGGGTACCGGCGCTGCCCAGGCAGATGGTCAGTTCGTAGATCGTGGTCGACTTGGCCAGCCTGATCGTCGCCGGCTGCGCGTTGATCTTCGGGAACTCCACGCCGTACTGCTGCGGGTGCAGGAAGATCCAGGCCGCGGCGATCACCATCGGCACGTAGTCCTTGGTTTCGCCGGGGAACTGGTTGTAGACGAAGTCGGTCCAGAAGCTCTGGCCGCCGCTGTCGCGGAACACACGTGCGGCGCGGCCCTCGCCGCCGTTGTAGGCCGCCAGCGCCATCTCGATGTTGCGGTTGAGCTGGGCCATGCGCTCGTTCATGTAGGCCGCACTGCCCTCGGCCGCGCTGCGCGGATCGAAGCGGGTGTCAAAGCCGGTGCCGTCCGGACCCAGGCCAAAGCGGCGACCGGTGGCCGGCATGAATTGCATCAGGCCAGCGGCACCGGCGCGCGAGCTGGCATGCACGCGGCCGTTGGATTCCTTGGCCATGATCCCGAACAGCAGCGCCTCGGGCAGGCCGCGCTTCTCCCACTCCGGCCACATCACCGGGCGCAGGTTCATGTAGTTCTCGTAGCTGGTCAGCAGCGCCGGGCGCATGTCGGTCAGCCAGCGGCGGATGCCGGCCTGGACGGCCGGGTTGTACTCGACCATCTCGTCGAAGGCGTGGCGATGGTCGTTGAGCAGGGCCGCGGCGCGCGCGGCCTCCGGCACGTCGGCTTCCAGCGGGGCGACGTGATCCGGGTCGGCCTCCAGCGGCCGCCCTTCCTCGCCCTCATCGGCCGCAGCCACGCCGTCGGTGTCACGCTTGAGCAGCCGCTTGTAGGTCACCAGCAGGCTGCCGACCTGGCAGCCGCGCTGGGCGATGCAGGCGCTGATGACGTCTTCCATGTCCTCCAGTGCGGCATCGGCTTCGGCAGTGCCCTTGGGGTCGGCGTTGGCGACCAGCAGCTGGGCCTCGGTGAAACGCTTTTCGGCGGCGGCCATCCGCTGCTCGAGGGCTTCGATCTTCTCGCGGTCTCGCGCCGAGACGCGCTGTGCGTGGGCGGCCGGGGCCGCGGACAGCAGCGAGGCGGCAACCAGGACCGGCCAGCTGCGGGCAATCAGGAAGGAAAGGGACATCAGCCACAACATGCTCGGAAGAACCGGCAGGGTAGCCCTCCCCTCGCGCCACGGGCAAGGACGCCAGCACCGCGATACAGTCGCTCGTTAGAATCCGGCCACCTCACCAAGAGCCCATCAATGGATCCCATCCTGCTCGGCAAAGGCATCACCGACGACGTCGCGGTCACCCTGCTTCCCCGCTTCGGCAACCGCCACGGGCTGGTCGCCGGCGCCACCGGTACCGGCAAGACCGTCACCCTGATGACCCTGGCCGAAGGCTTCTCGCGGATCGGCGTGCCGGTGTTCCTGGCCGACGTGAAGGGCGACGTGGCCGGACTGGCGGTAGCCGGCGACGGCGGCGACAAGCTGCTGCAACGTGCGGCCGAAATCGGTGTATCCGACTACGCACCGTCGGCCAGCCCGACCATCTTCTGGGACCTGTACGGCCAGCTTGGCCATCCGGTGCGCACCACGGTCAGCGAGATGGGCCCGACCCTGCTGGCCCGCATCCTCGAACTCAATGACACCCAGGCCGGCGTGCTGGACATCGTATTCAAGCTGGCCGACGACCGCGGCCTGCTGTTGCTGGACCTTGACGACCTGCGCGCCCTGCTCAACCTGGCCGCCGCCGAGCGCAAGCAGATCTCGGTCGAGTACGGCCTGGTCAGTGCGCAGACCGTGGCGGCGATCCAGCGCGCGCTGCTGCGCCTGTCGCAGGACGGCGGCGAGCGCTTCTTCGGCGAGCCGGCGCTGGAGCTGGCCGACATCATGCGCGTCAACCATGACGGCCGCGGCGTGATCGGCATCCTCGCCGCCGCCCAGCTGATCCTCAAGCCGCGCCTGTATTCCACCTTCCTGCTGTGGCTGCTGAGCGAGCTGTTCGAGACCCTGCCGGAAGTGGGCGACCTGGAGAAGCCCAAGCTGGTCTTCATCTTCGACGAGGCCCACCTGCTGTTCGACGACGCGCCGCCGGCGCTGGTGCAGCGGATCGAGCAGGTGGTGCGGCTGATCCGCTCCAAGGGCGTGGGCGTGTACTTCTGCTCGCAGTTCCCCGACGACATCCCGGCCAATATCCTCGGCCAGCTCGGCAACCGCGTGCAGCATGCGCTGCGCGCCTACACCCCGCGCGACCAGAAGGCGGTGCGCACCGCCGCGCAGACCTTCGTACCCAATCCGAAGCTGGACGTGGCCGCCAAGCTCTCGCAGCTGGGCACCGGCATGGCGCTGGTCTCCACCCTGCAGGACAAGGGCGTGCCCTCGCCGGTGCAGGAGACCATGATTGCCCCGCCGCGCTGCCGGATGGGCTCGATCACCGAGACCGAGCGCGCACAGGTACGTTCCGGCAGCCCGGTCGGCGTGCGTTACGACACCGCGGTCAACCGCGAATCGGCCGCAGAGATGCTGGCCGCGCGTGCGCAGCAGCTCGCCGCCGAAGCCAATGCGCCGGCGGCGAAGGGCGAGGAATCCGGCGGGCTGGGCAAGGCGTTCCGCGACCTGATGTTCGGCAACGGCCGCCGCCAGGGCGTGGTCGAGTCGGTCGCCAAGCAGACCACCCGCAACGTCGGCGCGCAGATCGGCCGCAACATCGGCGGTTCGATCGGCGAGTCGGTGATGGGCAAGACCGGCAAGAAGTACGGCTCGCAGATCGGCAACCAGATCGTGCGCGGCATCCTCGGCGGGATCTTCGGCCGCCGCTGAGCGGCACATTGCCGCGCCCTTGGCGATGCCCGCACAATCGGGCATCGACCAAGGGGGGGAAACCATGGCAGTACACCAGCGCACGCAGCTGCGGCCACCGGCCGCGCCCGAACCATTCTGGCAGCGGCTTCGCGCCATCACCCTGTATCCGGTGCGCGGGCCGGCGCTGTACTCGCTGGTGGCGCTCACCCTGTGCACCCTCACCGGGTTGCTCCCGGGCATCGGCTGGCTGTTGGTACTGGTCACCTGGCTGGCGGTGTACCGCTACGCCTTCGAGATCCTGCGCGAGACCGCCAACGGGCGCATGGAGTCGCCCGAGCACACCCTGGGTTCCAGCGATGGCACGGTGTACCGGCTGATCGCACTGGTCCTGCTGATGGGCTTCTTCGTCGGACTGGTCGCCGCCTTCCTGGGGCCAGTCGCAGCGATAGCCGCGCTGGCCTTGGTGGTATTCCTGCAGCCGGGCTGCGTTATCTCGCTGGCGATGGATGGCAGCCTGCGCAAGGCTGCCAACCCGGTCACCTCGCTCACCCTGGCCGGCCGCATCGGCGCGCCCTACCTGGCCGCATTCGCGCTGCTGTTCGTGATCCAGGCCAGCGCACTGAAGGCGGGTGAGTGGGTACACCGGTGGTTGCCGCCGATCCTCGGCGACGTGGCGCTGACCTTCTTCACCATCTGGGGCCTGTTCGCCGCCTTCCACCTGATGGGCTACCTCGTCTACCAGTACCACGAGGTGCTGGGCTTCGAACCGGAAGGTGCGCCCGAAGCGTTGTCGCATTTCGATCCGGACCAGGGGCTGCTGGACGAGGCGGGGAAGTTCGTGCGCGACGGGCATCCGGTCGAAGCCCTGCAGGTGCTGCGCAGCGCGGTACGTTCGCGTGCGGTCGGCCTGCCCGTGCACGAGCTCTACCAGCGCCTGCTGCGCACGGCCGACCGCCCCGACGAGCTGCGCGAACACACCCGCCAGTACATCTCCCGCCTGGTTACCGAAAAGCAGGACCGCAAGGCGCTGGCACTGCTGCGCGAAGCACTGGATGCCGATCCGGACTTCACCCCGGCCCAGCCCGAGTACGCGATGCAACTGGCCGAACGTGCGCGCCTTGGCGGCCAGTTCCAGCTCGCCAGCGATGCCCTCCGGGCGATGCTGCGGGCGTGGCCGCGTGCGGCCGAGGCTCCGCAATGGGCACTGCAGGCCGCGCTGATCCTCTCCGAACGCCATGGCCGTGACGCCGAGGCTGCGCGACTGCTGGAGCAGGCGCTGCAGCGCTGCGAGGATGAGGAGCAGCAACGCCGGCTGAAGGCTGCACTGAAGGCGATCCAGGCCCCGGTCGGCTGATGGCCCCGCCCGCTGCCTTGCAAGGCAGCGGGCGCACTTCCTGCCGGGGAATCAGCCGCGACTCAACCCTGCTCGAGCAGGAAACGCGCCTTGCCGGCCTGCGGCAGCTCGGGAAAACGTTCGATCAGCGACTGCAGCAGGCGGTACTGGCACTCGACCCGGCTCTGCTCACCGTGCTGCAGGGCCAGCCGGAACCACTGCCGGGCCTGCGTCTCGCGCGGCAGCACCTCCGCGCCCTGGAGCAGCAGGGCTTCGGCTTCCTCAAGACGCCCCAGAGCCAGCCAGGTGTCCAGCACCAGACTGGCTTCGTCGACATCCAGCGGAGGCTGGGTGCCGGCCAGCACGCCGGCGGCTTCAGCCTGCAGTCGCCGGGTCTCGCCATCGTGTGCGGGCATCCGCAGTACCTGCAGCGCATGTTGCCGGGCGGCCAGGCGCCTGCCGCCGTTGGCCGCGGCGCGATGGCGCGCCATCGCCACGTCGGCGCGGTGAGGCTGTTCGTCCGCCAGCGCAGCCAGCAGCTCCTCGGCCTCGCGGTTTTCCATGCGCCCGAGGTGGCGCTGCGCACGCTCCCAGCGGTCATCGACCACCTCGCCGGGCTCGGGCTGCATGTAGTCGTTGCGCACCTGCCGGGTCAGCACCAGTACCGCGCCGAGCGCAGCACCACAGAGCAGTCCGCCGGCGTGCGCATCGAAGCCCACGCCCAGGTGCCTGTTGGCCAGCAGGTTGTAGATCTCCCAGCCCAGCCACGCCGGCAGCAGCCAGATCGCCGGCGTGCGGACGTAGTCGAACCAGACGCCGACCCAGTAGAAGAAGCGCACCGGATTCCGCCCCCAGACCACGCAGAACGCGCCCATCATCGCCGCCACCGCGCCGGAAGCGCCCAGGCCGCCACCGGCCTCTCCCCAGCGCCACAACAGGCTGGCCGCGCTGGAACCCAGCGCCCCCAGCCCGTAAACGAGCAACAGGCGCCAAGGCCCGACCGCACCTTCCAGCAGCAGGCCGAGCACCACCAGGAACAGCATGTTGCCGAGCAGGTGGCCCAGGTTGGCGTGCAGGAAGGCCGCGGAGAACATCCGCGACGGCGACCATTCCGAACTGCGCAGCATGTGGCGCAGGGTGAATACCTCATCGAGCTGGCGATCGTAGGCCGGCCGCAGCGACTGCCATGCTCGCCGGTCGACCTCGCCCTGGAACAGCGCCCCCTCACGCAGCGCCTGCTGGAAACGCACGTCGGTCAGCGTACGGGTACCCACCGCCTGCACGCGCGTGGCGGGATCGAGCCGCGCCAGTTCGTCGGCTTCCCGGGTCTGGCCATCTGCCCGCAGGTAGCGCAGATAGGCATCGACCTCGTGTGCGCCCAGGCCTGACTGCACGTAATGGCGCTGCGCGGCCTGCAGCCGGGCTTCGTCACCGCCCTGCCAGCCGAAGAACACCAGCACGTTGGCCATCACCAGCAGCAGCGTGGCCACCGGCAGGTTGGCCAGCGTCAGCGGCTTGTGCAGCGGGAGGATCAGCATGCGTGGACATCCGTGTCGAGACTGCGCGCAGCTTCGGGGATCGGCTGGCCCCGTGCAAGCCGGCGCGGCTACCATTCCGTTCCCTTGATGTTGCCTGTCGATCCATGAGCCGCTGGCGTCCCCCTGCCGAAAAAAGTACCGCGCTGATCACCGCCGAAGGCCATGCCCGGCTCAAGGCCGAGCTGGACGAGCTGTGGCGCGTGCGCCGGCCGGAAGTGGTCAAGGCGCTGGCCGCGGCGGCGGCGGAGGGCGATCGCTCGGAGAACGCGGAGTACACCTACCGCAAGAAGCAGCTGGGCGAGATCGACCGCCGCGTGCGCTACCTGAGCAAGCGGCTGGAAGCGCTGCGCGTGGTCGATACCGCGCCGTCCGATCCGCAGGCGGTGTTCTTCGGCGCACGGGTCGAGCTGGAGAACGTGGACAGCGGCGAAACCCACCTGTACCGCATCGTCGGCCCCGACGAGACCGATGCCGGCAAGGGCTGGATCAGCATCGACTCGCCGCTGGCCCGGGCCCTGCTGAAGAAGCGCATCGACGACGAGTTCGAGGTCGAGCTGCCGGGCGGCCGCACCGGCTTCTGCATCATCGACGTTCGCTACGACTCCTGATCATCGCAGCGGCGGCGGATAGGTCCGTCCCTCGCGCAGCGGCCGGAAGTAATCCTGCCCGGCATAAAAGCCCGCATCCTGCCGCGGATGCCAGCCGGGGATACCGGCCAGCGGCAGCGGCCGCAGTTCCGAGGCCGCGTTCAACGCCTTGCCGGAACGGATCGCCTCGGCTGCGATCTCGAGCGCGGCGGCATCGTCACCGGCCACGACCACCAGGCACTTGCCGACCAGCAACCGCCCCGGCACCAGCACCTGCTCAAGCAGTGCATGGCCGAACGCCGCAGCCACCGAAATCGCGCTGTCGCGCCATGCCTGCGCACGCAACACGAACAGCTGCTGCCAGTCGTGTGCATCCCAGGCTGCCAGCAGGCCGGTATCGGCCACGCGCACGACCAGCCCACTCTCGTCGAACTGGGTCAGCGCCTGCTGCGCGGCAGTGCGCCGGCGCGGCCCGACGCGGTCGATATCGCTGCACTGGCGAGCGTTGAGCGCGTGCTTGAGCGCGGGGTAGCGCGCCCACGCCAGCGCGTTGAACAGGTCATGCCAGTTGCACGGACGGGTGGCAATACGCCCGGCGGCAATGCGCTGCTCGTAGTGGAGGCCATCAGCCAGCAGCGCATGGTCCTGCTCGACCAGCTGCTTGCCGGTGATGGACAACGCAGCGTCGAGGGCCACGACCGCAGGCCATTGCGGCCCCGCCAGCAACTCATGCCAGCACGCGTATGGCGCCAGCAGCGGATGCGCATAGCAGGCCGGATCAACCTCGCCGCGGGAGGGCGGAACGAAGCGTCGTGGCGGCGCGACTTGCTGCCGCCCTGACCCTGCATCCGGCATCTGCGATCAGAGGACGGCCAGGTCCAGCTTGCGGCTGGCCGGAGCCGTGGCAGGCAGCGCATCGCCGAACAGGTCATGTTCGTCGCTGTCGGTGATTTCCACGTCGACGAACTGGCCGGCCTGCAGCTTCATCTCCTCGGCGTTCTGGATGTGCACCAGGCCGTCGATCTCCGGCGCATCGGCCTTGGAGCGGGCCACGGCGATGCCGTCCTCGATCACGTCGACCAGGCACTGCTGCACGCTGCCGATCTTTGCCTCGAGCTTGGCGGCGGAAATCTGCGCCTGCTTCTCCATGAAGCGGGCCAGGCGTTCCTGCTTGACCGCTTCCGGCACCGGGTCGGGCAGCGCGTTGGCCGCTGCCCCTTCCACCGGCGAATAGGCGAACGCGCCGACGCGATCCAGCTGCGCGGCATCAAGGAAGTCGAGCATCGCCTCGAACTCGGCGTCGGTCTCGCCGGGGAAGCCGACGATGAAGGTCGAACGCACGGTGATGTCCGGACAGATCTCGCGCCAGCGCAGCACGCGCTCCAGGGTCTTGTCCACCGCACCCGGGCGCTTCATCAGCTTCAGGATGCGCGGGCTGGCGTGCTGGAACGGAATATCCAGGTAGGGAAGGATCCTGCCCTCGGCCATCAACGGCACGACGTCATCCACGTGTGGGTACGGATAGACGTAGTGCAGGCGGGTCCACGCGTCGAGCTCGCTCAGCCCCTCGCACAGCGCCTTCATGCGCGTGGCGTATTCCTTGCCGCGCCAGGTGCCCGGGGCGTACCTGCGGTCCACGCCGTAAGCCGAGGTGTCCTGCGAGACGACCAGCAGCTCGCGCACGCCGCCCTTGACCAACCGCTCGGCCTCGCGCAGCACGTCCTCGACCGGGCGCGACACCAGGTCGCCGCGCATCGAGGGGATGATGCAGAAGCTGCAGCGGTGGTTGCATCCTTCGGAAATCTTCAGGTAGGCGTAGTGGCGCGGGGTCAGCTTGATGCCGTAGTCCGGCACCAGGTCCACGAAGGGGTTGTGCCGCGGCGGGATGGCCGCATGCACGGCCTCCATCACGCTGGTGTAATCCTGCGGGCCGGACACCGACAGCACGTCCGGGTACTGCTCGCGGATCATTTCCGACTTCTTGCCCAGGCAGCCGGTGACGATGACCTTGCCGTTCTCGTTCATCGCCTCGCCGATGGCATCCAGCGACTCAGCCACGGCCGAATCGATGAAGCCACAGGTGTTGACCACCACCACGTCGGCGGCATCGTAGGACGGCACGATGTCGTAGCCCTCCACCCGCAGCTGGGTGAGGATGCGTTCGGAATCGACCAACGCCTTCGGACAGCCAAGGCTGACGAAGCCGACTTTGGGGTTCAGCTGGGACATGGGGTATGCGGTTCTGGGGGCCGGGGATCGGAATGACCGGGGGCCGGAAGCCGGCCGATTATACCGGCGCGGGCGGCCCTGCTGGCCCAACGATCCCCTCATGGTCATCGTCTGATAATGTCGGGCCCTGTTCAGGAGAAAAGCCATGGGCCACTGGACTACGCTGGAAACCGAACGCGGCCAGGTTGCCGCCTGGCACGCCACCCCGGCCACCCCGCCCCGGGCCGCACTGGTGGTAATCCAGGAGGTGTTCGGCGCCAATGCACATATCCGCGCCGTGGCCGACGGCTTTGCCGGGGCTGGCTTCGAGGTGCTGGCACCGGCCTTCTTCGACCTGGTCGAGCGTGACGTCGAGCTGGACTACGACGACGCCGGCCTGGTCCGCGGCCGCGAGCTGGTGCAGGCGCTGGGCACCGACGCGGCACTGGACATCGTCGCCGCCGCCGCGCGGGTGCTGGCCCCCGCCGGCAAGGTCGGCACGGTCGGCTACTGCTGGGGCGGCACGATCGCCCTGCTGGCCGCCGTCCGCCTGGGGCTGCCCTCGGTCAGTTACTACGGCGCGCGCAATACCGCTTTCCTCGGCGAGACGCCAAAGGCTCCCGTGATGTTCCACTTCGGCAGCGAGGATCCCAGCATCCCGGCCGAGGCGGTACAGCAGCACCGCGAGCGGCTGCCGCAGATGCAGCTGTTCGAGTACCCGGCCGGGCACGCGTTCAACCGCGCCGGGGACCCCCACTACCACGAGCCCAGCGCACGGCTGGCACGAGAGCGCACCCTGACCTTCCTCAGCGAGAACCTGCGATGACCGAAGCAGTGACGAACGAGTTCGAACTGGATTCCCGCCTTGCCACCGACAGCGTGCTGATTGCCGACGGCCCGTTGTCGCAGATCCGCCTGATGAATGACGACCGCTTCCCGTGGATCGTGCTGGTGCCGCGCGTGTCCGGGGCCAGCGAGTGGATCGACCTCAATGGCGACCAGCAGCGCCTGCTGCTGGCCGAGATCAACCAGATCTCCCGCCACCTCAAGCAGAAGCCCGGCGTGACCAAGCTCAACATCGGCGCGCTGGGCAACATCGTGCCGCAGTTGCATATCCACATCGTCGGCCGCCGCGAAGGCGATGCCGCCTGGCCGGGCCCGGTGTGGGGAACGGGACCGGCACAGCGTTTCGATCCGGAGGTGCTGGCCGAGCGTGTCGAAATCTGGCGCCAGCGGCTACGATAAGCCCCCCATCCACCACGGACACCGCAAGCCGATGCGTTCCAACCTGTTTGCCGCCCTGATCCTGATCATCGTCGGCCTGTTTTTCCTGGCAAAGAACCTGGGCTGGATCAACGGCAACATCGGCAGCATTTTCGCCACGTGGTGGCCGGCGCTGCTGGTGGCCGTGGGCATTGGCCTGCTGTTCGGGCGCAAGTAACGGACATTGCTGGAACGAAAAAGGCGCGGACATCCGCGCCTTTTTCTTTGCGTGACCAATAGCGACGGTCAGGTCCGCGGCAGGGTAACCCCGGTCTGGCCCTGGTACTTGCCGCCGCGGTCCCGGTACGAGGTCTCGCAGATGTCGTCGGCATCGGACTGGAAGAACAGCATCTGCGCCACGCCCTCGTTGGCGTAGATGCGCGCCGGCAGCGGCGTGGTGTTGGAGAACTCCAGCGTCACGTGGCCCTCCCACTCCGGCTCCAGCGGGGTCACGTTGACGATGATCCCGCAGCGGGCGTAGGTGCTCTTGCCCAGGCACACCACCAGGGTGTCGCGCGGGATGCGGAAGTATTCCACCGTGCGTGCCAGCGCGAACGAATTGGGCGGGATGATGCACTCATCACCCACGATGTCGACGAAGCTGCCCGGATCGAAGTTCTTCGGGTCGACGATGGTGGAGTTGATGTTGGTGAACACCTTGAACTCGCGCGAGCAGCGCACGTCGTAGCCGTAGCTGGAAGTGCCGTAGCTGACGATGCGCTTGCCGTCGACCTGCTTCACCTGGCCCGGTTCGAACGGCTCGATCATGCCGTTGGGCTGTTCGGACATGCGGCGGATCCAGCGGTCGCTCTTGATGCTCATTCACGGGTCCTGAAAAAACGGAAGGTCGGGGCCGAAGGCGCGCCAGCCGGCTGGCGGCGCGCATCGGGCCCCGGATTCTAGCCGACAGCCCGGGCGCCGCGCTGCCGGTGGAACGCCGGCATGCGACGACGGGGCGGCGTCAGAGCAGGCTGGCGCTGATCGGGATCGAGGCCCGCGGCCGCTTGCCCAGTTCCTCGACCAGCCGCTGCGCCGCGGACAGGTACGCCTGCGCTGCCGGCGACTCCGGCGCGGCGGCCACGATCGGGGTGCCGGCATCGCCCTGTTCGCGGATGCCGATCTCCAGTGGCAGCGAGCCCAGCAGCGGCACGCCGTACTGCTCGGCCATGCGCCGGCCACCGCCCTCGCCGAACAGGTGCTCGACCTTGCCGCAGCCCGAGCAGGTATGCACGGCCATGTTCTCGACGATGCCCAGCACCGGCACCTCGACCTTCTCGAACATCTTCACCGCCTTGCGCGCATCGAGCGTGGCGATGTCCTGCGGGGTGGTCACCACCACCGCACCGGCCACCGGGATCTTCTGCGACAGGGTCAGCTGGATGTCGCCGGTGCCTGGCGGGAGATCGATCAGCAGGTAGTCCAGGTCACCCCACAGCGTGTCATTGAACAGCTGCATCAGCGCCGAGGTCGCCATCGGGCCACGCCAGATCATCGGGGTGTCCTGCTCGATCAGGAAGCCGATGGACATGGTCTCTACGCCGAACGCACGCATCGGCTCGATCGACTTGTTGTCCGGACTCTCGGGGCGTCCCTCCAGGCCGAGCATCGCCGGCACGCTGGGACCGTAGATGTCCGCGTCCAGCACGCCGACCCGCGCGCCCTGACCGGCCAAGGCCACGGCCAGGTTGACCGCCGTGGTGGACTTGCCCACTCCGCCCTTGCCCGAGGCGACGGCAATGACGTTGCGGATGCGGGGATGCGGAGACAGCCCGTTCTGGACTGCGCGGGCAGGCACCCGCGGCGTTGGCTGGGACATGGCTACAACCATCATGGGGAGCCGGAAATGGTAGCAGCCGCTAGCGGAACAGCTGGCTGGCCGCCCTGCTCCCGTATCCCTGACCACTGCGATCAGGTGCCCAGGCCAAGGTACACCGGTGGCGCACGTCTCCAGTTACATCTATCGGCTCAGTGGGACCAAGCCTATTTATAAAAAATTTGTGCAGAAGTTGCTGGGAAAGTGTGCACCAGTCGTTAAAGTCATGTTACGTTCACTCCACAGCCAGCTGCCGTTCAGCCCTCTCCCCGTTCCCGGGACGTTCCCGGCCCGGTAGCAACTGTCATCCTAGCCAATTCAGGGGATTCTCCAAAGTGACTCGCAAAACCACATTCAAGCGTACCGTTCTGACCAGCGCCCTGCTGGCCGCGATGAGTGCGCCGGCCGCATTCGCGCAGGACGCCAGCGCCCAGACCGGCACCGCTTCGGCCGAACGCGCCACCACCCTCGACAAGGTCACCGTCACCGGCTCGCGCATCAAGCGCACCGACGTGGAAGGTCCGACCCCGGTCGTTGTGCTGACCGCCGCCGACATCGAGAAGGAAGGCTTCAACACCGTCTATGAGGCGCTCACCACGCTGAGCCAGATCACCGGCGACGTGCAGAACGAACTGACCCAGAGCGGCTTTACCCCGAACGCCCAGTTCCTGAACATGCGCGGCATGGGTCCGGGTTACACCCTGATCCTGATCAACGGCAAGCGCATGGCGGACTACCCGCAGCCGTACAACAGCCGCTCCAACGCCGTCAGCCTGAGCAGCATCCCGGGCGCTGCGGTCGAGCGCATCGAAGTCCTGACCGGTGGCGCATCGGCCATTTACGGCTCCGACGCCGTGGCCGGCGTGGTGAACATCATCACCAAGAGCAACTACGACGGTAATTCCATCAAGGTCCGTGCCGGCACCACCACCCGTGGCGGCGGCGACACCGGCCTGTTCCAGTTCACTGGCGGCAAGAGCGGTGACAACTGGAGCGTGACCTACGCGGCCGAGTACCTGAACCGCGAAGAGATCCTGGCGTCGCAGCGCGACTTCATGGACTCCTACTACGACAACCCCGACTTCAAGGGCAAGCCTGAGTTCGCCACCGCGACCAGCGGCGTGTACCTGTACCGCAACACCGGCTCGCAGTACGTGTGGAAGGGCGCCGACGGCAGCATCAATAACTCGGTCAAGAACCTCAACGAAGCCTGCGCCGCGACCTCGCCGGAATTCAGCCCGTACAACAGCTCGGCCAGCGTGAACAACGCTACGCCGAACCGCTGCGGTTACTTTGGCTACCCGGCGACCCAGTCGGTGCAGAACGCCTTCGACAAGGTCTCCGGCTACATCGCCGGCACCTACGACTTCTCCAACGGCCTGCAGGCCTACGCCCAGGCGCTGGTGACCGACAGCACCAACAAGGGCTACAGCTCGACCCAGTTCTGGCAGACCGGCTACGTCTACGACCCGGCCCTGGGTTACGTGCAGGCCCAGCGCATCTTCACCCCTGAAGAAGTGGGTGGCCCGCAGGCGACCGTCTATGACGAAACCTCGATCAACGTCGTCGGTGGCGTACGCGGCATCATCGCCGACCGCTTCGACTGGGATGCCAGTGTCTCGCACTCCAAGTTCGACTACGACACCAGCCGTCCCCGCTTCCTGACGAACAAGATCAACGACTACTTCCTGGGACCGAAGCTGGGCAACCAGGGCAGCTACGCCATCCACAACTTCAACGTGGATCGCCTGTTCAGCCCAATGACCCCGGACGTCTACAACTCGCTGATCACCAACGTCCGCAACAGCGGCTCGTCGAAGAACACCACCGGCAGCTTCACCATCAGCGGTGACCTGTTCGACCTGCCGGCCGGCCCGCTGAGCGCGGCGCTGGTCGTGGAAGCCGCGACCCAGGAATACACCCTGGATCCGGACATCCGCTCCACCGTGACCTACACTGGCGCGGACAAGATCTACAACCTGACCGCCACCGGCGGTGGTGGCGAGCGTGACCGTTACGCTGCGGGCTTGGAGCTCAGCATCCCGATCTTCGATTCGCTGAAGGCGAGCGTCGCTGGTCGCTTCGACAAGTACGACGACGTCACCAACGTCGACGGCGCGAGCACCTGGTCGGCGGGCCTGGAATGGCGTCCGTTCGACAGCCTGCTGCTGCGCGGCAACTACTCCACCAGCTTCCGCGCCCCGGACATGCACTACGTGTTCGCCGGCCCGTCGGGCTCGTACTCGTACATCGTCGACCAGCTGCGCTGCCGCCAGGCGGGCCTGGATCCGAAGGCCAGCGCCTGCACCGGCAACACCGACTACTACTACCAGGTGTTCAGCACCCGCCAGGGCAGCCGTGAGTTGGAAGAAGAGACTGGCAAGTCGTTCACCGTCGGCTTGGTGTGGGACATCATCGACGACCTGTCGCTGACCGTTGACTACTACAACATCAAGCTGGAAGGTGCCGTTGCCGACATCGACAGCGACTACCTGTTCCGCAACGAAGCAGACTGCATCCTGGGCCAGACCATTGATGGCACCGCGGTGGACGGCAACTCGGGCGCGTGCCAGTACTTTACCGGCCTGATTACCCGCGACACCACCGACTTGGGCACCAACAAGGTCACCGAGAAGCTGTCGGTTCCGTTCAACCAGGCCATGATGCGCACCTCGGGCATCGACGCCGCACTGGACTACAAGTTCGACACCGACCGCTGGGGCCGCTTCGGCTTCGGCATGAAGTACACCCACGTACTGAAGCTGGAAGAGCGTGACCTGCCGGACAGTGAGCTGGTCAACGTCCGCGACCACATGCAGTACTTCAACTACCGCAGCAAGGTCACCCTGAACTCTTCCTGGAGCAAGGACGACTGGAGCGCCTCGATCTACGGCACCCGCGCCGGCTCGCTGCCGAACTGGGCCGAGACCGATCGCGTTGCGCCGTACTTCACCTGGAACCTGACGGTGAACAAGAAGATCACCAACAAGGCCTCGGTGGGCATCCAGGTGGTCAACGTGTTCGACAAGGCCGGTGGCAATGATGACACCTACAACTCGTACCCGTACTTCTGGCGCGCCTATTCGGCTGTGGGCCGTCAGATCTCGGCGGAACTGAACTACAAGTTCTGATCGTTCGAGTAGATCTGCAACAAGGAGAAAGCCCGGCAACGCCGGGCTTTCTCTCGTTCGCAGGGACGTGGTGCCGCCGCCCTTCCAGCCGGCGCACCGGCCGCTGCCCCTGCCAATACAGAACAACGCAAGGAGCACACATGAAATTCCGCAGCAAACTACTGCTGTGCCTGGCCGTACTCACGCCCCAGGCCATCGCCGCAACCGAACAGCCGATCAGCGACTTCGTGGGTCGTCCCGCGTACGGCACTGCGAAGATCTCGCCCGATGGCCGCTATCTGGCCATGACCGTGGACAAGGGCGAGCAGGACGTACTGGTGGTTTTCCGCACCACTGACATGAGCCCGCTGAAGATCAATCAGCTGCCCGACAAGAAGAGCATCGGCGGCTTCTACTGGGTCAGCCCGGAGCGCCTCATGTTCACCGCCATCAAGAAGATGGGCGGCTACGCACAGCCTTTCAGCACCGGCGAATGGTTTGCGGTGAACGCCGATGGCAGCCAGCCGCGCCCACTGATCTTCTACGGTACCCGTGACGCGACGCAGGCCAGCAAGGCAGTCGGCAACGAGCACTTCTCGCTAGTGGACACCCTGCGTGACGACGACAACTTCGTGATCATGCAGGCGACCAGTGCGCGCTCTTCCGAAGGCGTCGGCACCGAGCTGGTGAAGCTGGACGTGTTCAACGGCCGCCGCACCTCGATGGGCCGCGCGCCGAAGGAAAACTGCAGCATCACCCTGGACGCCGACAAGCAGCCGCGCTTTGCGATCTGCTCCTCCAGCCGCGACGAATCGGGCCAGTACGACGAACGCAGCGAACTGTACCGCCGCGATGGCCAGAACTGGACCCTGGTCAATTCCTCCAAGACCGACGGCAAGCACCTGACGGTGGAGCGGACCACCGAGAACGGCACGGTCTACGCCTATCTCAATGACAACAAGGCACCTGCCTCGCTTGGCACCCTCAACACGGCGACCGGCGAGTTCACCCCTCTCTTCAGCGATCCGGTCGCCGAGGTAACGCAGCTGATCTGGTCCACCGACGCCTCAACATTGATTGGTGCCGTCACCGAGGCCGGAGCTCCAAAGGTCACCCTGATCGACGAGGAACACCCGGACGCAGCCCTGTACGCCTCGCTGGCAGCCGCATTTGATGGCCAGAAGGTTGATTTCGCCAGCTACACCCAGGACGGTCGGAAGATCCTGGTCTCGGTGATGAGTGACCGCAATCCGGGCCAGCTATACCTGTTCGACCGTGACAGCGGCAAGGCGCGGCCACTGCTGGCACGCAAGCCGCAGATTGATCCCGGCAAGATGGCCAGCACCAAGCCGTTTACCTTCACCGCGCGCGACGGCCAGCTGATCCACGCCTACCTGACGCTTCCCCACGGCTCCGAGGGCAGGAACCTGCCGTTGATCGTCAACCCGCACGGTGGCCCGATCGGTCCGCGCGATGACTGGTCGTTCAATCCCGAGGCACAACTCTTTGCCAGCCGTGGTTACGCCACTTTGCAGATCAACTTTCGGGGCTCGGGCGGCTACGGCAAGGCGTTCCAGGATGCCGGTCACCAGCAGTGGGACCAAGGCATCCAGAATGACATTCTCGATGCCACCCACTGGGTGATCAACAACGGCTATGCCGACCGGGAACGCATCTGCATCTACGGCGGCAGCTTTGGTGGTTATTCCTCGCTGATGGCGCCAATCCGCGAGCCCGGGCTGTTCAAGTGTGCCTTCGGCTACGTCGGCGTCTACGACGTGGGCATGCTTTTCACCAAGGGTGATATCCCCCAGCGTGATTCGGGCTTGCGTTACCTGCGCCGCACCCACGGCACCAACAAGGCTGACTGGAATCGCGCCTCTCCTGCCCAGCGCGCCGCCGAAGTGAAAATCCCGGTCTATCTGGCCGCCGGTGCCCGCGACGCCCGCGCCGTCCCCGAGCAGACCGAGTTGATGAGCAAGGCGCTGATCGCGGCTGGCAACAAGCCCGAAGGCATGATCATCCAGCCAGGTGAGATGCACGGCTTCTATGGCGACGAAGCCCGCCTCAAGCTGTACAGCGAAATGCTGGAGTTCTTCAACCGGCACATCGGCCAGAAGCCCTGAGGTGCCCTCCACCTGCCATCAGCCCAACTGATGGCAGGTGCTTCGGGGATCCGGGCCTGCAACCCTTGCAAGTACAGCGGCCCACCCGGGGCCGCGCCTTTAAGGAAAAACTATGACAGTGAAGTCAGGGCCGGCGGCAGGTCTCTTGCTGACCAGCATCGCGACCGCTTCCATCGCCAGTGCAGCCGAGCCGGGCAAGGCGCCGCCGGATCCAACGCGCGATCCGATCATGTCCACCGCCGGCTTTCTCTCCAGCCATCCTGACCTGCGCTACCGCCTGCTTGGCATGGAGCGCATGCGAGATGGCAAGCTCAACGAGGCATTCGACTTCTTCAAGCGGGCCGCCTACTACGCCGACAAACCGTCGCAGGGCATGGTCGCCGAAATGCTGTGGAACGGCCAAGGCACCAGTGCCGACCCGGTCCTGGCCTACGCCTGGATGGACTTGGCAGCCGAGCGTGGTTACAAGGGTTTCACTGGACTCCGCGAACGCTACTGGTCACGCCTGGATGAAGGACAGCGCGTGCGCGCGCTGGAGGAAGGACAGGCAATTTACGCACAGTACGGCGATGACGCGGCCAAGCCACGGCTAGCCACGGTATTGCGACGCGAGCGCACGCGCATGACCGGCAGCCGCCTGGGTACGGTGGGCAACCTCAGGATCTACGTCCCAGGTCCCGACGGCGAGGGCATGTCGATCGATGGCTCGAAGTTCTACGACGAACGTTACTGGAACCCGGAAAAATACCTACAGTGGCACGACGAAATATGGAAGGAGCCGCGCATTGCCAAGGTTGATGTGGGTGAGCTTACCCAGGTGCCGCAGCCGGAACTGGACAGCCGCATCCCCGAGGTAGCTCCTATGATCGATGCCGAGGAACCGAAGACCGAGGACGCAATGCCCCGGCTGGATTCCAAGCCCTGACGCCCTACCCCATCGGCCGCCGCTGGCGGCCGATGTCCTTCAGCACGACTGCCGCGGCGTTGTGGCCCGGCGCTCCGGTGACGCCGCCCCCGGGATGGGTGCCCGACCCGCACAGGTAAAGCCCGGGGATCGCGCCGCGGTAGCCGGCCTGGCCAAGCATCGGCCGGGCGCTGAACAGCTGGTTGAGGCTCAGCGCGCCGTGGAAGATGTCGCCGCCGACCAGGCCGAAGGTGCGCTCCAGGTCCAGTGGGCTGAGCACCTGCCGCCCCAGTACCGAGGCGGCAAAACCCGGCGCATGCCGGTCCACCGTGGCGATCATCAGGTCGGCCACTTCCTCGCGATGGTCGTCCCAGTTGCGTCCGCCCGGTAGTTCCGGGGCGACATGCTGGCAGAACAGGCTGGCCACGTGCTGGCCGGGCGGCGCCAGCGAAGCGTCCAGCGTGCTGGGGATGAGCATCTCCACCACCGGTTCGCGTGACCAGCCATGCTCGCGTGCATCGCGCCAGGCGCGATCCATGTAGTCCAGATCCGGGGCGATGATGATGCCGGCGGTGAGATGGTCGCCCTGCCCCGGCAGCACGCTGAAGTCCGGCAGCCGTGACAGTGCCATGTTCATGCGGAACGTGCCCGAACCACAGCGCCAGTTCTCCATCCGGGAACGCGTCGCTTCGGGTACGTGCTCCGGCGCCAGCAGGCGCTGGTACAGCAGTTTCGGATTGACGTTGGCGACCACCGTGCGCGCACGGACCATCTCGCCGCCGGTCGTCTCCACGCCAACGGCGCGGCCACCTTCGACCACGATGCGCGTCACGCCTTGTCCGGTGCGGATCACCGCGCCCGCCGCGGTTGCCGCTTTCGCCATTGCCTGGGTGATCGCGCCCATGCCGCCGATCGCATGACCCCACGCGCCCTTGACCCCGTTGCTCTCACCGAACACGTGGTGCAGCAGCACGTAGGCCGTGCCGGGCGCATACGGACTGGCGTAGTTGCCGACGATCCCATCGAAGCCGAACAGCGCCTTGATCGGCGCGCTTTCGAACCAGCGGTCCAGGTACTCGGCCGCGGAGATGGTGAAAAGGTCCAGCAGTTCCTGGCGCAATGCCGGTGACAGTGCGTGCAGCTCGCGCCCGAGCCGGCCCGCGCGCAGCAGTTCGGGCAGAGCCTGCCACCAGCCGCCGTCAGTGACATTGGGCGGCGGCTGCAGCGCCAGCGCGCGCAGCACGTCGGCAAATATCTCCAGCCGCTGTTCGTAGGCCGGCAGGCGCTCGGCATCGCGGGCGGAAAACCTGGCCACCTGCCCGCCGGTCAGGCCAGCGCCGGCCAGCAGGTACTGGCCATCGGGCAGCGGCAGGAAATTGTTGATCCGGCGCGGCACGATGCGCAGGCCGTGGCCATGCAGGTCCAGGTCGGCAATGACCTGTGGCTGCAACAGCGACACCGTGTACGAGGCGACCGAATTGCGGAAACCAGGATGGAATTCCTCGGTCACCGCGGCGCCGCCGACCACCTCGCGGCGCTCCAGTACGAGCACCCGCTGCCCGGCCCGCGCCAGATAGGCCGCACACACCAGTCCGTTGTGGCCACCGCCGACGATGACCGCGTCCCACTGCACCACCGATGTCGTTCCCATGCCCGCTGTATAGCAGCACCGCGGCCGGCCATGACCTTCTACACCCCTGCGCCAGCCGCACAGGGCGTATCGTCTGCGCACCGGTCCCGCCTGGCGGGGCTCCCCGTGCATGTCACCGGCCTGGAGGCCACCTGAAATGATCCGCAAACCCCAGATTCTCCTGCTGACCATGGCCATCGGTGCCGCGCTGGTCGGCTGCAAGAAGGACGAGACCGCGAGCGCGGACGTCGCCACCCAGGCCCCGGCCGAAGCCAATGCGCTGAGCCTGGACGAGAGCAAGCTGCCGGCCTACAACGCCTTCCACGTCTCGGACCTGGATCCGAACATCGACGCATGCACCGACTTCGGCGGCCACGTCAACAGCAAGTGGCTGGCGGCCAATGAAATCCCGGGCGACCGTACCAGTTGGGGCGCCTTCACCATCCTCGACGAGCGCTCGGTTGCCGTGCAGCACCAGCTGGTCGAGCAGGTCGCGAAGATCGAGAACGCCACCGGTATCGAGAAGATCGTTGGTGACCTGTGGGCCACCGGCATGGACGAGGCCAAGGTCAACGCCCAGGGCCTGGAGCCGCTGAAGGCCGACCTTGCCGCGATCGACGGCCTGCAGGACAAGGACGCCATCGCCGACTACCTGCGCACCAGCGCGGCCAAGGGCGAAGGCTTCGTGTTCGGCTTCGGCCCGGAAGCGGACTTCAAGAACTCCTCCATGAACATGGCCTACGCCATGCAGGGCGGCCTGGGCCTGCCGGACAAGACCTACTACTTCGACGCCGACAAGGCCGACAAGCTCAAGGCCTACCAGGCGCACGTGGCCAAGGTGCTGGAGCTGTCCGGGGTGGCTGCCGACGAGGCTGGCAAGCAGGCGGCCGAGGTCGTCAAGTTCGAGACCCGCCTGGCCAAGGCTTCCAAGTCCAGCGTCGAGCTGTCGCGTGACGTCTCGCTGTACTACAACCCGGTAACCCCGGCCGAGGCCGACAAGCTGACCCCGAACTTCAGCTGGACCCGCTTCTTCGAGGCCCAGGGCATCGTTGCGCCGGACAAGTTCTCGCTGGCCATGCCGTCCTTCCACCAGGAAGTGAGCAAGGCCCTGGCCGACACCGATCCGTCGGTGTGGCGCGCCTACCTGCGCTTCCACACCGTTGATTCGGCCTCGCCGTACCTGGCCGATGCCTTCGTCGAGGAGAACTACAACTTCTACGGCAAGACCCTCAACGGCCAGAAGGAAATCAAGCCGCGCTGGAAGCGCGTGCTCGGCACCATCGAGGGCGGCGCCGGCGAGGCGTTCGGCCAGCTGTACGTCAAGGTCGCCTTCTCGCCCGAAGCCAAGGCCAAGATGGAAGTGCTGGTGGACAACCTCAGCGCCGCGCTGAAGAACCGCATCCAGAACCTGGCGTGGATGAGCGACGAGACCAAGGAAAAGGCGCTGGCCAAGCTGGCTACCTTCACCCCGAAGATCGGTTACCCGGACAAGTGGCGTGACTTCAGCGGCCTGACCACCAGCCGCGACAGCTACCTGGGCAACGTGCGCGCCGCCAACGAGTTCAACTACAAGTTCGCGCTGTCCAAGATCGGCAAGCCGGTGGA
The DNA here is from genome assembly GCF_916618915.1 of Stenotrophomonas sp. Marseille-Q4652. Classification (NCBI taxonomy): domain Bacteria; kingdom Pseudomonadati; phylum Pseudomonadota; class Gammaproteobacteria; order Lysobacterales; family Lysobacteraceae; genus Stenotrophomonas; species Stenotrophomonas sp. Marseille-Q4652. Next base: position 443,812 of record NZ_CAKAKE010000001.1, on the reverse strand, counting down.
CAAGACCGAGTGGGGCATGACCCCGCAGACGGTCAACGCCTACTACAACCCGCTGGCCAACGAGATCGTGTTCCCGGCCGCGATCCTGCAGCCGCCGTTCTTCGACCCGAACGCCGACGACGCCCTGAACTACGGCGGCATCGGCGCGGTGATCGGCCACGAGATGACCCACGGCTTCGACGACCAGGGCAGCCGCTTCGGCCCCTCGGGCAACTTCGAGAACTGGTGGAGCGAAGCGGACGCCAAGGGCTTCAGCGGGCTGACCGGCAAGCTGGTCAACCAGTTCAACCAGTACAAGGTCGGCGAGCAGAACGTGAACGGCCAGCTGACCCTGGGCGAGAACATTGCCGACCTGGGCGGCCTGGCTACCGCGTACGACGCCTACAAGATGGCCACCGAAGGCAAGGAAGTCCCGGCAATCGACGGCATGAGTGGCGACCAGCGCTTCTTTGCCAACTGGGCCACCGTGTGGCGTACCAAGTACACCCCCGAGAACGCCAAGGTCCGCCTGGCCACCGATCCGCACGCCCCGGCGCAGTTCCGCGCAATGGGTGCGCCGTCGAACCTGCCGGCTTTCGCCGCGGCGTTCCAGTGCAAGGCGGGTACTCCGATGGTCCGTGAGGGTGAACAGCAGGTCGTGATCTGGTAAGCCAGTCACTGCCGATGTGATCCAAGGCAAGGCCCGGCATGTCCGGGCCTTGCTGTTTTCCGGTATTGGCAGCAAGGCCGCACGCGTCGCGATGCCCGGCGCATGGGCCCTCACGCGGGCTCAACGCCTGCACAAATGGTGCTTGTTAAACTCCGCCGACTTTAATCCCCGGTGGATTTGCGACACATGCCCAACCTACGTCCCCTTTCCCTCGCGCTGGGCTTTGGCCTGGCGGTGCTGGCCACTCCCCACGCCGACGCGGCAACGAAGAAGAAAGCGGCCGCCCCGGCGGTGAGTCCGGCCTGCAGCAACTTCCATGACGTCGCCAACGCTGCCTGGCTCAAGGCCAATCCGGTGCCGCAGACCGGCGCGGTGACCGCGCTGGGCCAGCTGGCCGAGCGCACCCGCCTGCAGCAGCGCCAGTTGCTGGACTCGGCCATGGCCAGCCCGCAGGGCAACGTGCAGAAGCTGCTGGGCGACTTCTGGGCCAGCGGCCTGGACGAGGCGGCGGTGGAAGCCGATGGCTCCAACCCCATCGCCCCGCTGCTCTCGCGCATCAACGCGATCCGGAAGGCCAAGGACGTGCCGGCCTCGATCGCGGCACTGCACCAGGTCGGCATCCCGGTGGCGTTCAACTTCAGCCCCGACGTGGACCTGAAGGCGCTGGACCGCCACATCGGCTACTTCACCCAGGGTGGGCTGGGCCTGCCCGACCCGGCCTTCTACACCCGCACCGACGCCGGCACCGTCGCGCTGATGGGCCACTACCGCAACTATGTAAAGCAGATCCTGGCGCTGACCGGCACTGCCGCCAGCAAGCTCGATGCCGAGTCGGCCGCGGTGATCGCACTGGAAACCCAGATCGCCCGCCAGGCGCAGCCGCTGGTGGGCATCAACAACCCCTTCAACAACTACGCCCCGCTGCCGACCAAGGAACTGACCGGCCGCTACAAGAATCTGCAGCTGGACGCCTTCCTCAAGGCCCAGGGCGTCAATGACGACCTGGTGTCGCTGGCCAACCCGGCCCTGTTCCAGGCGCTGGACGGCATGGTCACCAAGGTCAAGCCCGATGACTGGAAGGCCTACCTGCGCTGGCGCGTGGGTGATGCGATGGCCCCGTACCTGTCCAAGGCCTACCGCGATGCCGAGTTCGAGTTCCGCGGCCGCCTGCTGCGCGGACAGGCCCTCGCCCCGGCGCGCTGGGAACAGGTGCTGGATGCGATCAATGTCGCGGCTGGCCCGATGCTGGGACGTGAGTACACCGCCACCCACCTGACCGCGGCCGACCGCCGCCAGGCCGAGGCCATCACCGACAAGGTGCGCCAGGCCCAGATCGATGCGGTCAGGCGCAGCAGCTGGCTGGGTGCGGAGGCCAAGGCCGAGGCCGAAGCCAAGCTGGCGGCACTGAAGATCGAAGTGGGTGCGCCCAGGCGTGACCTCGACTACAGCGTGCAGCCGATGGGCCGCGGCAGCTTCGGCGGCAACATGCTGATCGCCTCGACCTGGCGCCACCGCGAGGAAATGAAGCGCATCGGCAAGGGCAATGCCGACCGTCGCTGGGACGTGCTGCCACAGCAGCCGGCGGTGGCCTACGACCTGGCGCAGAACCGCCTGATCGTCACCGCCGCCGCACTGCAGCCACCGATCTTCACCGGCACTGCCAGCACCGCGCAGAAGTACGGCTCCTTCGGTGCACTGGTCGCCCACGAGATCACCCGCGCCATCGATGCCAAGGGCGCGCAGGTCGATGCCCGTGGCGAACTGCGCAACTGGTGGAGTGACGCCGACCGCGCCGCATGGACCCAGCTTGGCAACCGCATCGTCGGCCAGTACGCCGCCTACGATTTCCCCGGCGTCAAGGGTGCCAAGGTCAACGGCGCGCTGACCCGCGAGGAGAACCTGGCCGACCTGGCCGGTGTCGAGATCGCATGGGAGGCGTACGCCGCCGCCGAGCCGGCGGCCAAGCCGGCCGATCGCCAGGGCTTCTTCAATGCCTGGGCCGGTCTGTGGGCGCAGCAGCTCTCGGCCAACGAGGCGGTGCAGCGCCTGGCCTCGGACATCCACGCGCCGGGCATCTGGCGCACCAACGGCCCGCTCGCCAACCTCCCGGGCTTCGCCGCCAGCTTCAGCTGCAAGCCGGGCCAGCCGATGCAGCGCACCGACGCCGAGCAGATCAAGGTCTGGCGCTGACGCCGGATCCTGGCGGCAACGAAAAAGGCGCGGAGTTCCGCGCCTTTTTCATGTCCGGGCCATGACGCCCGGCGGGATCACTTCACCCGTCGCAGGTGGTTGGGACGGCGGCCACCGGGACGGTTGAACGGCGGCTGCCCGCGCCAGTAGCGGATCAGCAGCCAGCCGAACAGCATGCCGCCCAGGTGGGCGAAATGGGCCACGCCCGGCTGCCAGCCGGTCATGCCCAGCACCAGTTCCATCACGCCGAACACGATGACGAAGGTGCGCGCCTTCATCGGAATCGGCGGGAACATCAGCATCACCCGCTGGTTGGGGAACAGCATGCCGTAGGCCATCAGCAGGCCGAACACGCCGCCGGACGCGCCCAGCACCGGCGCGCCACCGCCCATCATCGCCGCCACCAGCAACTGGCACAGGCCGGCACCGCCGACGCAGACCAGGTAGTAGGTCAGGAAACGCTTCTCGCCCCAGGTCTGTTCCAGCGCCGCGCCGAACATGAAGAGCGCGAGCATGTTGAAGAACAGGTGGCCGAAGCTGCCATGCAGGAACCCGTAGGTCAGCAGCTGCCACGGCTGGAACTGGCTGAAGCCATAGCTGTCGATCGGCCACAGCATGAAGGGCGCGAGCGTGTTGCCGAGCAGGAACGGCTGCTGCAGCACGAACAGCACGATGTTGGCGATCAGCAGCGTCTTGGTGACGGTAGGCAGTCGGGGGAACATGGGGGCATCCATTGGAACTGCGCCCATGATAGCCGCAGCGCCTAGCCCGGCCCCCACACGGCGGCATCGAGGTCGCGCGGCGGCGCCGGCTTCTTCACCCGGCCGTTCTCGACCACCACGCCCTCGGCGCGCAGCCGCTGTGTTTGCTCGTGCCAGCCGGAGGAGCCTTCCGGCAACGCGATGCGGCCATCACTGCGCAGCACGCGGTGCCACGGCAGTTGCGGTTCATCGTTGTTGGCGAGCAGGCGCGCGACCAGCCGCGCGCGTCCGGGCAGTCCGGCGCGCGCTGCGACCTCGCCATAGCCCAGCACCTGCCCATGCGGGATCGCGTTGATGGCGGCCAGGATCCGCTCGCGCATCGTCGCCGGATCGACCGGCGCAGCCCTGGTCTGATGATTGCGGGAGGCAGTGGCTCGTTTCATGGCGGCAGATGCGGGCGGGGCGCGCAGCATAGCCAGTCATCGCCGCGCTGCGCTGCGCTCAGCGCATCAACACCATTTCCTCGGCCGAGGTCGGGTGGATCGCCACCGTCTCGTCGAGCTGTCGCTTGGTCACGCCCATCTTCAGCGCCACCGCAAAGCCCTGCAGTATCTCGTCGGCACCTTCGCCGAGCAGGTGTATGCCCACTACCCGCTCATCCTCGCCGGCGCAGACCAGCTTGAACACGCTGCGCTGGTTGCTGTCGGCCAGCGCCTGCAGCATCGGCCGGAAGCGGCTGTGGTAGACGCTCACCTGTTCATGGGCCTTGCGCGCGTCCTCCTCGCTCATGCCCACCTGGCCCAGCGGCGGATGCGAGAACACTACGCTGGGCACGTTGTCGAAATCCATCTTCGCCCCTTCCCTGCCGCCAAACAGGCGATCGGCCAGGTGGCGACCGGTGGCGACCGCCACCGGGGTCAGGCCGACCTTGCCGGCGACATCGCCCACGGCATGCACGCTGGGCACGGCCGTAGTCTGGAATCCGTCCACCACCACCTCGTCCTTGTCACCGATTTCGATGCCCAGCGCCTCCAGCCCCAGCCCGGCACTGTTCGGCCGACGGCCGGTAGCAAGGAACACCTCGTCATAGATGCCGTCGCCCGGTGCGTCGTGGCCGTAGGCCCGGATCGTGTCGCCGTCGCGACGCAGTTCGCGCAGGCGGTAACCGAAATGCACCTTTACGCCCTGCTGGCGCAGGTGCTCGACCAGCAGGCTGGCCAGCTCGGCATCGAAGCGCTCGAGCAGGCGCTTACCGCGCACCAGCAGGCTGACCTGGCTGCCCAGCGCCTGCAGCAGGCAGGCCAGTTCGACGGCGATATAGCCGCCGCCGACCACGGCCACCCGTGCGGGCGCTTCACGCAACGCGAAAAAATCATCCGAGACCCGGGCCAGCCCAGCGCCCGGGAATTCCGGCCGAAGCGGGTGCGCCCCGGTGGCAATGACGATATGCGCCGCGCTCATGCGCACGCCATCGCTGCACTCCACGGTATGTGCATCGACCAGGGTGCCTTTGCTTGGCACGCGCACCACGCCCCGCTCGTCCAGGCGCTTGAGGTAGCTGCGATGGATGCCGGTGATGTAGCGCTGGCGATGCACCACCAGTTCCGGCCACGACAGCGCCGGACGTGCCGGCACGTCGAAGCCCATGCCCGCGGCCAGCGTGATCCGGTGCGCCATCTCCGCGGCCAGCCACATCGCCTTCTTCGGCACGCAGCCCAGGTTGACGCAGGTGCCGCCCAGCTCGTCCGGCTCCAGCAGCGCAACGCGGGCACCGTGCTCGCTGGCGCGGATCGCGGTGGCCAGGCCACCGGAACCGCCACCCAGCACGACCAGGTCGTAGTCGAAGCCCTGGCCTGCGCTGCTCACTGGAAACGCTCCAGCCGGTACGGCGCCGGATCGATCGCAGGCGCCTGCCCGGTAATGAGGTCGGCCATCATCTGTCCCGTTCCACAACTCATGCTGATCCCGAGCATGCCATGGCCTGCCGCGATCCAGACGTGAGGATGCAGTGGCGAACGGCCCAGCACCGGCATGTCGTCCCAGGTCATCGGCCGCCAGCCATACCAGCGTTCCTGCACCCCGCCCGGCGGCTGCTGCAGGTACTGCGCGGCCGCCAGCTCCAGCGCCGCGAGGCGGCCCTCGTTGAGGCGCGCGTCCTGGCCGGAGAACTCCATCGTCCCGCCCAGCCGCATCGCACCGTCCCAGGCAATGGCGAACACCGAGCGGTCCTTCAGCACCACCGGGCGCGAGGGCACCAGCGACGGACGCGCGTAGGTGATCGAGTAACCCTTGCCGGCCTGGATCGGCACGCGCAGTCCGAGCTTGTCGGCCAGCTGCGGCGACCATGGCCCGGCGGCCAGCAGCAGTTCGCGCCCACGGAAGCGGCCGCGATCGGTTTCCACGCTGGCCCCGTCCGCATCGGCGTGCAGGCCCCGCACCTGGCAATGCTCCTCGATGACCACGCCGCGGGCGCGCAGGACGCGCGCCAGTTCGGCGGTGTAGCGGTCCGGGCGCAGGCGCGCATCACCCGGGAAGCGGATCGCGCCAACCACGCCCGGCCGGAATGCCGGTTCCTGCCGTTCGTAATCGCGGCCGCTGATGATCCCGGTGGGAATGTCCAGCTGCGCCAGCGCCTCGCACTCGGCGGCATGCAGCTCGAAGTTGCGCTGCTCGCGGAACACGTAATCCAGGCCCTCCTCGCCAAATTCGCAGTCCAGCTGGTAACGCCGTACCCAGTCGGCCAGGCGCTGGCGCGAATCATTGAGCAGCGCCGCCCGGCCGCGCGTGCTATGCAGCCAGTCGCGCCGGTTGCAGCGCGCGGCGAAGTGGGCAAGCCAGTCCCATAGCTGCGGATCCAGCCGCGGCGGGATGTACAGCGGTGCCTGCGGTGACAGCGTCCAGCGCAATGCGCGCAGCAGCACACCCGGGCCGGCCAGCGGTGGCGCGTGGCTGGGCGTGATGGTGCCGCAGTTGCCATGCGAGGTGCCGCCGCCCACCCGCCCGGCATCGAGCAAGCGCACGCTGCGACCAGCCTCGGACAGCGCCAGTGCCGTCGCCAGGCCCACCGCACCGGCACCGATGATCAGGACGTCGTCGTGGGGGGAGTTCACCGCCACAGTCTATGCCGCCGCCAGCTCCCGTCGGCGCAATGGCGGCCAGCGTCCGTAGGTTGCCGCGCGCCACAGCCACTCCAGCGGGCCGAACTGGAAATGGCGCAGCCAGATCGTGCTCAGCCACACCTGCAGCGCGAACAGCGCCAGCGCGAACACCAGCTGCCATGCCCGGCCCAGCTGTTCGTAGCCGCCCAGGCCATAGCCATAGAAGACAAAGGTGCACACCAACGACTGCATGACGTAGTTGGTCAGTGCCATGCGCCCGGCCGGCGCCAGCCAGCCCAGGCAGCCGCGCCACCGCACCACCCAACCCAGGTAACCCAGCGACATCACCGCGCCGGCCACCGCTCCCACGGCCGCGGCGATGCCCATGCGGGTGTCGAAGGTCCCGGGCTCCTGCCACGGCTGCCACCAGGCAACCCACAGCATCACCGCCAGCCCCAGCGGCAGTGCGATCCAGCGCAGGCCGGCATGGAGGCGCGGATGCGCGGCCGGGTCGGCAATCGCCCCGCTGTGCACGAACCACGCACCCAACAGGAACATGCCGAACACCTCCGGACCGACGACCGGCAATCCGCCCAGCGCGGCCCCGAATTCACGCAGGCGCAGGCCGACGGCCTGCGTCCAGCTGCCATGTCCATAGATCTGGCGCTGCGCCTCGATGCCGTCCTGCACCCTGGCCAGCATCTCCGCCTTGCCACCGTCGCCCATCAGTCCCATGGCCGCGAACACCACCACCAGCAGCACTACTGCCGCCAGGTAACAGGCCGTGCCCAACGCCGGCAACCAGCTGCGGGGCGCCTCGCGGAAGGCCGGCAGCATCAGTGCCAGCAGCGCGTAGCTGACCAGGATGTCGCCCGACCAGACCAGCGATACATGCAGCAGGCCGATGAGCAGCAGGGTCAGGCTGCGGCGCAGGTACATCGGGGTGAACGCCTGCCCCGCCGCCTCGGCGCGCTGCGACATCACGGCAAAGCCCATGCCGAACAGCAGCGAGAACAGGGTGAAGAACTTGCCCTGCACCAGTACGAACACCAGCGCGTCGGCCCAGCGATCCAGGCCCTGCCACTGCGGATTGATCCCCTGCGCCAGCTCGAAAGGACCCACGAAGGTCTCGATGTTCATCAGCAGGATGCCGAACAGGGCAAAGCCCCGAAGCACGTCCAGCGTGGTGATGCGCTGCGCGGCTGCCAGCGGCTGCAATGGGAGGGAGTGGCTCACGGCGACGGGATCTGTGGGAAGCGGCGATTAGAGCACGCCGCCGGGCGGCGGCCGGAAACGAAAACGGCCCGACGAATCGGGCCGTTCCTGGCACTGGGGCCGGGGCGTATCAGTGGTGGTGGCCACCGTCGCCGTGCACGTGGCCGTGCTGGATTTCTTCCTCGCTGGCCTCGCGGACTTCGACGATTTCAACGTCGAAGTGCAGGTCCTTGCCGGCCATCGGGTGGTTCAGGTCGACGTCGACCACGCTCATGCCGATCTTCTGCACGGTCACCGCGCGCGGGCCGAAGTTGGTCTGCAGGATCACCTGGCTGCCCACCTGCAGGCGGGTGTTGCCGAAGTGCTTCTTCGGCACGCGCTGGGTCAGGCCCTCGCGACGCTCGCCGTAGGCTTCGGCCGCGGTCACGTCCACGCCGAAGCTCTCGCCGGCGGCCTTGTCCATCATGGCGTTTTCCAGGCCCGGGATGATGTTGCCGTGGCCGATCAGGATCGCCAGCGGCTCACGATCCTTCGAGCTCTCGATCGGCTCCTGGCCGACTTCGGAAACGGTGTAGTGGAAACGGACGACGCGGTCTTTTTCGATCTTCATTGGAAACTCTGTGCTGGGGCTGCCCGACGGCAGACGGTAGGACGGCTTGTCGGCCGCCGGGTACGCCGCCATCATGGCGACCTTCCGAGGTCGCGCATTATCCCGGCTACATGCATATCACGCCAGTTGTCCCCCCCTTGCGCCCGCGCCTGCTGGCCGCGGCGGCCGTGATCCTGGTGCTGGCTGGCTGCGGCGGCCCGGCACCCTCGGTGAAATCCACGCCCCCGCCGGCCAGCGGCCACTGGCCCGCCGTTACCCCTGCCGATCCCGCCGCGGCCAATGCCGTGCTGATGCGCGCGCTGGGGCTGGTCGGCACCCCCTATCGCTATGGCGGCAACACCCCCGACTCGGGATTCGACTGCAGCGGACTGGTCAATTACGTCTACCGGGACATGCTCGACCTGCGCCTGCCGCGCAGCTCCAGCGAACTGGCGGCCATGCAGGGTCCCCGGCTCGCCCCCGGCAAGCTGGCCACGGGCGACCTGGTGTTCTTCGGCAGCCGTGGCCAGGTCTGGCATGTCGGCATTTATGTAGGTGAGGGCCGGTTCGTCCATGCCCCCAGCACCGGCGGAACGGTCCGCCTGGACCATCTGGACGGGCCCTACTGGCGGGACCATTACAGCGGTGCACGGCGGGTATTGCATTGACTGGGACAATCGTCACAATAGGCGTAACGAATATTTAACGAAATTTGTACCCTTTCACAGCGCGTCCACGGCATCATCGCCCATCGCTTCTTTTTGTGACCGCCGCGTGACGACTGACGACCTGATGTGTAAAGGCCAGACAGCCGCTCCCTTGCGAGCCGCCCACCGCTTCTTCCTCCTCCTGGCCCTTGGCGTTTCTGCGCCCCTGATGGCCCAGGAGGCGCCCGCCGACCCCGCGACCGCTGCCCCGGCAGCCGAAGTCGCAAAGCCCGCCGCCAGGGCCGAGGCGCCGCGCAGCAAGGCCGATGCCGCTGCCACCGCCACCCTGGCCGCCCTGCTGCCGCACCTGGCAGCCAACGACACCATTCCGCTGATGGACCGCTCGGCGATGTTCGCCGGCGACCTCAGCCGCCTGCTGGCCAACTACGACGTCTCCCAGGGCAAGGTGGCCACCACCGGTGCGGGCAACGACGGCAAGGTCCAGAGCGTCCTGCGCCGCGCCATGACCCTGATCGGCACCCCGTACCGTTGGGGCGGCAACTCGCCGGACGGCGGTTTCGACTGCAGCGGACTGGTCGGCTATGTGTTCCGCACCGCGCTGGGCATCGAACTGCCGCGCGTGTCGCGCGAGATGGCGGTCAAGGCCGACGCCGAACTGATCAAGGACCGTGCCGCCCTGGCCGCTGGTGACCTGGTGTTCTTCGGCCGCAAGGGCCGCGTCGACCACGTCGGCATCTATGTCGGCGATGGCCAGTTCCTGCATGCGCCGAGCAGTGGCAAGGACGTGCGCACCGACTCGCTGCTCAGCGGCTACTGGGGCGGCAAGTTCATGCAGGCCCGCCGTCTGGATCTCTGACAGACAGCAGCGTGGATACAGAAGGCCGCGGCATCGACCGCGGCCTTTTTTGTTGCCCGCGAAAAGCCACGGACCACCTGTGACCCCTGAGTGACAGGCACGGCGCGCGCATCCACGCCGCGGCGGTGGCCGGTTCCTCCCGGGTGCCGCGTTCTCCCTTCTGCTCTCCGGAGCAAGGATTACCCGTACGGGCCGGCTTCCGTTGCCGGGGCCTCGTGCGGGGCTGAACCCGGCGTGGGGCGGCACGACCGGGATTCGTCTGGCTATTGCGCTCCGCCCGCGCATGACGGAGTGGTGCACGCGCATGGCAGCAATACCCGCGTTTCCGAAGCGTTGTGTCATCTGGTTTGGACGCCCGCAGGCCCATGAGCGCGCCCAGCTGGCCGCCGGAGGCTGGCAGATCCGGGAGGTCGCGGCAGGGGAACAACCCGGCATCGGCCTGCGCGGCGATGACCTGGTGGTCGGCCTGGTCGACCTGCGTGGGCGCAGTCCAGCCTGCCTGGACGCGATACAGGCATTGCTCGATGACCACCGGCACATGGCGCTGGTGGCGCTGAGCGACGCCCGCACCGACCGGGAGGATCCGCGCGTGCAGCGGCTGCTTGAGGCGTGCAGCGACCACGTGGATCCGCAGGCAGACCCGGGCGCCCTGGCGGAATGCCTGCAGCGGCTGGGCGGCGAGGAAATGCCGCATGCCGGCGGACTGCAGGGCCTGATCGGCCAGAGCCCGCCGATGCTGGCCATGCGTGCCTCGATCCGGAAGTTCGCCCCGGTCGACCTGCCTGTACTGATCACCGGCGAAACCGGCACCGGCAAGGAAGTCACCGCCCACGCGATCCACGAGCTTTCACCGCGTGCGGACCGCGCCTTCATCGCGATCAACTGCGGCGCCATCCCCTCCACCCTGGTCCAGTCCGAACTGTTCGGCCATGAACGCGGCGCGTTCACCGGTGCCAGTACGCGCCGGCTGGGCCTGTTCGAGACGGCCAATGGCGGCACCGTGTTCCTGGACGAGATCGGCGACCTGCCGCTGGACGTGCAGACCAACCTGCTGCGCGTGCTGCAGGAAGGCACGGTGGAGCGCATCGGCAGCAGCACCCCGGTGAAGGTGGACGTGCGCGTGCTGGCGGCCACCCACGTGGACCTGGAACAGGCCGTCGAGCAGGGCCGGTTCCGCCGCGACCTGTATTACCGGCTCAACGTGCTGCGCCTGCCGATGCCGGCACTGCGCGATCGCCCCGGCGACATCGCGCTGCTGGCGACCCATTTCCTGAAGACCTTCCGCGAACGCCACCGTACCCGCGCACGCGGATTCAGCCGGCCGGCGCTCGAGGCGATGGAAGCCTTCCCGTGGCCGGGCAACGTGCGCGAGCTGCTCAACCGCGTGCAGCGCGCGGCCATCCTCGCCGAAGGCGAGCTGATCAGCTGCGCGGACATGGAACTGGGAGACAGCGCGGCCTCGGCCGGCGTGCTGGACCTGGTGCGGATGCAGGCCGAACGCGATGCGCTGATCCACTGCCTGCAGCAGAGCCAGTACAACGTCAGCGCCTGCGCCCGGCGGATGCGGGTGTCGCGCGTCACGGTGTACCGGCTGTGCCGCAAGCACCGCGTGGAGCTCCAGCAGTTGCGCTGAAGCTTCCACGCGCTGGCGTGCGTCACAGGCTGTAGGGAAGCTTGAAGGCCAGGGTGAAGTCCGGAGCGTCCGGGGTCAGGCCGATGCCGAGCATGCTGACGAAGGTGGACTTGGAGGTCAGCGCATAGGTCACGCCCAGATTGAGCGTGCCGGCATTGGCGTCGCTGCCGATCACCTTCATCCACTGCCCGTTGCGGTAGCGCGTGGACGCACGCGCGCTGAGCTTGTCGCTGAAGGAAATGCTCAGGCTGGTGCGCTCGTTGAAGGCGAAGGCCACGCCGGCACCGAAATAGTAGGCATCACCCAGCCGCACGTCGCCCGGGTTGACGGTGTCGGGGTTGGAATCGATGTCGTCGAAGCTGCGCTCGAACGAGCGCACGTAGCCGACATTGGCGAACAGGATCGCCGGGTCCGCGGTCTTCACGAACGACAGGCCGACGTTGGCCTGCCACAGTCCGTTGCCGGTGGGCTGCTCGGCCGGCACGGCGAAACGGATGAAGTCATCGTCGTCCCGCTCCAGCACCCGCCAGTCCAGGCCGTAGGGTTCGCGACCGGTGGGCGCGGTGACGCCGACGGTCAGCACGGTTTCCGGCAGCCAGCGGTGCTCGGACAACAGCTTGTAGTTGGCGCTGACGGTGATGTCGCCCAGACCATGCCCGCTGGTCTCCTCCTGCGCGATGGCCGCGGCCGAGCCCCCTGCCCCGCCCTTCTGGTAGATCGTCTTGCGGGCGAGGTAGGGAACGTCGACGTTGAGCGTCAGCCGCGGATTGATTCCCCAGCGCGCGGCGAGGTTGTAGGTCAGCGAGTCGGACTCGACGTTCTCGATGGCGATGTTGCCCAGGAAGATCGCATCCAGCGCGAGGAAGCCATTGAGCGTCAGTTGCTTTCGGTCGTAGCGCGCGTAGTTGAGGCTGTTCTCGATGATCAGCTTGCGGTTGAACAGCGCCGCCTGCTGCTGCTTGACGTCGTCGACGCTGCGACGCGCGGCCTCCTTGGCCTCCTCGGCTTCGGCCGCGCTGCTGGCGTAGCCCTCGGCCGGAGGCGGCGGGGTTGCCGGTGTCTGTGGCGGCGGTGCAGCCGCCGCCGCGCGTCCGCTGATGCGCGCCTGCATCGCCTGGACCTGCATGTCCAGTTCGCGCAGCCGGCGCACCTCCTGCGCATAACTTGCCTTGAGCGCCTCAAGCTGGGCCATCAGCGCCTTCATCTCCGCCTCGCTGGTGCCGGCAGCCTGTTGCTGCGCCAGCACCTTGGACGATCCCAGAGACAGGCCCACCAGCGCCGCCATCGCCAGTACCTTCATTTGCGTGTTCCCTCGCATGGTTGTTGTTGCCGGGGCTCAGCCGCCAGGACCGCCCCCGATCCCGCGTCCCAGGGTGATGGCCTGGGAGACGTGCTGTGCCAGCGGCGTGTTCTCCGCCAGCGGACTGCGTACCAGGTCGATCTGCAGCCGGTTGCTGGCGCGCTGGCCATCGGCTGTCAGCTGGATGCTCTGGCCCACGCTGCCCGAGCGCATCCATTGCTGGACCGCCCCATGGCCGTCGATCTGCAGCAGCAGGTTGGCCGCGCTGCCGTCGAACCCCGCGCTGGCGCTGGCATTGCCCTGCCGCGCGACGGCGTCGCCGGCCACCACGCCGCTGCCCTGCGGCACCTCGCCGCCATCGCGGATGGTGAGCAGGGTGACGTTGCTGGCCGTGTTGCGATCCCCGGCGACCTGCACGCTCTGGGTCATGCCGGCGACGTTCTGAAGGCCACTGCCGTCCACGCTGCGGCCGCTGGTTTCCGGCATCGCGGCGTTGGCCTCGGTGATGTTGACGCTGGGGGTGAAGCTCACCTTCGGGGTGCCACCGCGGCTGAAGTCCATCCCCAGCGCCAGCGACCCCTGCAGGGTCTGCCCGGTCTGTGTCTGCCACTGCGACACCATGGTGACGCCGAACCAGGCCACCGCATTGCCACCCACGGTGTAACGGCCCCGCATCAGGTTGAGTTCGGGGTCGGGAATCTCGGTGACGCCCTTGCCCAGCCGTGCCTGCTCCTGCGCTGCCGCGGCGGGGATGGCCAGTGCCAGCGCAAGCGCCAGGCCACTGGAAGAAAGACGGATGTTCATGGTCACGCTCCTAGAACAGGTCGGCATGGGTGAAACCAAAATCGACCAGTTCGGCATCGCTGATGGGACCGCGCCCCTGGCGTGCGGCCAGCGCCCGTGCGCTGGGTCGTTCGCTGGGTTGCAGCAGGGCCGTGTTGCGGTCGAAGTCACTGCCGATGACGACGAATACCGCGCGCGACGGCCAGGCCTCGAGGAACTCGTTGAGCGGGACGACGCGGTTGCCGAGGATCGGATCACCCACCTCGACCATCTCGTCGCGGACCTGTTTGAGCACCACGAAGTGGCGGAAGCCGCGCACGTCCATCAGTACCAGCCCGGGGACCCGCAACGACCGCAGCCGCTCCTCGTTGATCCGGTAACCACGTCCGCGCATGCCCAGCGATTCGACGTAGCGCTTGATGTCCAGCAGGGAGAAGCCGCGCTGCTGGACCAGTACCGGGTCCGACACGCCCATCATCCCTTCGATCACCGTCGCCTCGTCCGCTTCCAGGTGGTAGGCGTAGCGAAGGATGGTGGCCAGCGCCGCGGCGCCACAGCTGTAATCGGTGTGCTGCCGGACCAGGTTTCGGAAGCGGCGCTCGCGCATGCTCTCCACGCTGTGGGTGAGCATTGCGCCGTTGGGCAGGACGGCACTGAAACGTACGTCGGCGGCCCTGGACGGAAACATCAGCAGCAACAGCAGGCACAGGTACAGCCACGGCACGGGGCGGATCATCGACACGGCGGCTCCATCGCAGGTTGGAGCCCCCGCCCCAGGGGGAGAGGGACGGGGGGCTCCGGGGACCCGGCCATTGGCGGATGACCGGGTTTGTTGCGCTTTTAACGCGTGGAATCCGGAATACCGGCCACGCTTACTCGCCGTTGCCGCCGCCACCGCCGCCGGTGGACGGCTGCGCCACGGCCAGGGCCAGGCTGTTGGCCTGCAGGTTGCCGGTGCCGGAGGCGACGTTGACGCCGATGTTGCCGGAGGCCGCCGAGAAGGCGCTGCCCGACAGGCTGGCAGTGTTGGTCGCATCGACCACCACGTACTGCACCTGGGTCACTTCGCCGCTCAGCTCTGCCAGCAGGTCGACGTTGCCCAGCTCCAGGACCAGGTCGCCTTCCTCGTCGGTATCCCACGCCATGCCGCCCACGCCCGGACGGTACGGATTGGCGACGGCACCCTGCGCTTCGTTGTCCCAGTCGTCATGACCGATACGGTCGCCATTCGGATGGTTGTTGCCGTTGTCGTAGGTGTCCGGATAGAAGTTGGACTGCTGGTAGGAGTTGCCACGGCCGCTGTAGCTACCCACGACCTGGCCACCCTCGCCACCCAGGCTGCCGCTGACGGTGCCGGACAGGGCCACGTCGATGGTGCTGGTGCGCTCTTCCTCGTAACCGGCGTTGGACACCGTGTTACCCGAGGAGATCTGGTTGGAGCTTATGCTCGAGGTGGCATAGGCGCTGGTGGCCACCGAGGCGGTCAGCGCGTTCTTCTGCGCGTTGTTGTTGCCCGAGGCAATGTTCACGCCGATGTTGCCGGTGGCCCCACTGAACGCGTTGCCACCCAGGCTGGCGGCATTGGTCACGCCGCTGTTGATGGTCTCGTTCTGCGCGCCGACCTGGTTGACGAAGACCTCGGCGTCGGCCATGCCGAAGCTGAAGGACGCGTCTGCAGCCGACAGGGCCGCGGCGTTGTCCTGGGCATTGTTGTCACCGGCGGCGACGTTGAAGCCCATGTTGCCCGACGCGGTGGAGCCGACGTCATCGGCAATCGAGGCGTCATTGCTCAGCAGGCTGTTGTCGCCGCTGTTGCCGGTGATGGTCTGGCGGTTGTCGACGATTGCAATCGCGGCCGAATCCAGATCGATGGAACCGGTGATTTCCGGGTCGCCCGAGAAGTTGATGTCCGAGGTCAGCGACAGATCCTTCTTCAGCGATACCGCGACCTGGTGCTCGTTGCCTTCCTTGCGGATGTCCGAGTTCACCACTTCGGTACGCTCGATGTTCTCGTAGACCTCGTTGCTCCAGGTGCCGGTATACGACTCGGAGACCTCGGTGTTGCTGACGGCGTTGTACGAACCGTCATACGACTCGGTCACCTCGGTGTTGCTGATGTCCTCGCTGTAGTTGCCGTCGAAGTTGATGTTCGCTTCGGCATTCAGCAGCAGGTTCGCCTCGGCGTTGAGCAACAGGTTCGCTTCGGCGTTGAGCGCGGTGTTGACGTCGTTGACCGTGGTGTTGGTCTCGGTGTTGGTCAGCTCGTTGGTCGTGGTGTTGGTATTGGTAGTGGTATTGGTCGTATCGTTGATCGTGGTGTTGGTCGTGGTGTCGTCCAGCACCGTGGTATTGGTGGTGGTGTCGTCCAGCACGACGGTATTGGTGGTGTAGTTGCGGGTGTCATCAATGGTGATGTCCCAGTCCTCCACCACGATGTGGTTGTGGTTGATGTCGATGCTTTCGTTGGGGTCGTCCTGGGCGAAAGCGGCGGGGCTGGCGGCGACGGCGGCCACGGCCATGGCAATTGCGGTCTTCCTGATGTTCGCGTTCATGTTGCCCTCTCTGGAATCACTATCGGGTGGTTGAAGTGACGCTTTCTCACGGGACGGTCTGCACGGAAATGCTCAGCTGGTTGTCCGTGGCGTTGCCTGATCCCGCGATCTGATTGAGTTGCAGCACACCTTCGAAACCACGCAGGGCGGAGGCTTCAACGCCTACCCTGCGGGTTCCCGGCGGGACTGGCCCGCCGGCATCCTGCCCCCCTGCCGACGCGATGGAACCGAAGGAGGCCAAGGCCGCTTCGTCCGTTTCGCGTATGCCCTGTTGGGCCAGCGTGGCAGTGACGAGGTTCGTCTCTGCGTTGCCACTGCCGCTGGCCTGGTTGATGGAGGCTATGCCGCTCGCGCCGACCAATGCATTGCCGCCGATCGTGGCGCTCGCATGCATCGGAAGGTCGTAGCGGTCGCCCCGCGTGTCCTGCCTGGCGCTGGCCTGCGCCGAGGCGGCCCCACCTGCTGCCATCGCGTGCAGGTTGGCCTGTTTGTTGAGGTCGCCGGCGGCCATGTTCACCGCTATGCGGCCCTCGGCCCCGGACAGCGCACGCCCATCGATGCGGCTGTCGACAAGGTAGCCGAGCATGGCGGCGTACTCGTCCCCACCGGCATGGGCGGCCCCGGCGCAGGCGATTGCCAGCGCCAGGCCTCCAAGCAGATGTGCAGCACGCCGGACCATGGCCGTCAGTTCCCCGGACCGCCAGCGGCAGGGGCACCTTGCAGCGGGAATTGCGCCAGTGCGCCACGCACCTGGTCGCCAATGCCACGCGTGGCTCCTCCCACCGCCCCCATCGGGCCGCCGATCATCCGGCCGAGCTGTCCGCCGGAGAGCACGCCGTTGGCGCCGGTCACTCGCCCGAGGGTGCCGTTCACCGCACTGCCGGTGACCTGTTCGACCACGGTCTGCTGCGACGCCTGCGGCGCGCCCGCCAGGCCCGAGCCCATCGCGGCATAGTCCGCGTCGCTCAGCTCGTCCATCCCGCCAGTTCCCAGTGCCGAAGCGACCTCGCGGGTCGGCGTGGGATCGGCGATCAGCGCGATTCCCGGCGGCGCCGGACGGTAGGCATGGCGGGCGGAGACATCGCGCAGAAGGACCATCTCGCCGGGGCGGGGATGCACGCCCTGGCGGGCGCCTGACGCAAAGGCGGACGGGATGGTGGCGGTGGCCAGCAATCCCAGCAGCAGGAGCGGATGGTGGTGCCTGCGATCCATTGCGGTGTTCCCGATGACAATGCCCGGGGTACATCGCAGCAACCGTGCCAACTATTTTTCTTTAACTAAAACAGCAACTTGCAGCACAGCAACGCAAGCCGGACGGACTGGTCCTGTAACAGGCAAAGCGCCCGTATAGCCGCCACGGACTGCCGGACAAGTCGCCCGGCCAGCAACACCGGGCCCTACGTGGGGTGTAACAGCTGCGCTACAGCAGTGGGTAACAGGTTGTTACACCCGGCTGCACGACCGGCTCACCCTCCGCTCCTGCCATGGGTGGAAGCGGAACCGATCATGTCGGGCCGACTCAGCCCTTGCCGGCATCCACGTCGGCATCCACGCCCATGCGCACGGCAGCGGTCTCGTAGAGCTGCCTGTCGAGCAGGCCGGTCTCGCGCGCGACCAGCACTGGCACCAGCATCTGCCCGGTGACGTTGGTCATCGTGCGCATCATGTCCAGGATGCGGTCGATGGCGTATAGGTAGCCGATGGCTTCCAGCGGCAGGCCCGCCGCGCTCAGCACCACCGTGGCCATCACCACCGCCGTGCCCGGCACGCCCGCGGTGCCAAAGCTGCCCAGCACCGAGGCGATCATCACCACCACGTACTGCTCCGGACTCAGCGGCACGCCGGTGTACTGGGCGATGAACACCGCGCACAGCGCCGGATAGATCGCACCGCAGCCGTCCATCTTGATGCTCGCGCCCAGCGGCACGGCGAACGAGGCGTAATCCTTGTTGACGCCCAGGTTGTCGGTGATAGAACGCATCGCCACCGGCATCGACGCAAAGCTCGACGAGCTGACGAAGGCCACCTGCATGCCCGGTGCGGCGCCGCGGAAGAACTTCAGCGGATTCAGGCCATGGGCCAGCAGCAGGCCGCCATAGACGATGACGATGTGCAGCGCACAGGCCACGTACAGCGCCAGCACGAAGTTGCCCAGTGGCAACAGCTTGCCGAAGCCATAGCTGCCGACCAGGCCGGCGATCAGGCCGAAGGTACCGATCGGGGTCATCTCCAGCACGAAGCGGGTGACCTGGATCATGATCTCGCTCATCTGCCCGGCCAGCTTGCGCGCCTCGGCCACCTTCTCGCCGAGCTTGACCATGGCAAAGCCGAGCAGCGCGGCGAAGAAGATCACCGGCAGGATCGAACCACGGCCGGCCGCCAGCACGGTCTCGCCGGCGGCGTTGACGCGGGTGCCGATGCCGGCCAGCGCATAGAACACGTTGGACGGCACCACGTCCATCAGCACCTTGGCCACGCTGGGCACATCGCGCGGGGTATAGGCACTGTCCACGCTGAGGCTGAGGTTTCCGGTACCCGGCTGCATCACCGTGCCGACCGCCAGGCCCACCGCCACTGCCAGCGCGGCGGTAACCAGGAACCACAGGAAGGTGCGCCCGCCCAGGGCGACGATCGACTTCTGGCCGTGCAGCGAGGCAATGGCGTTGATCACCGCGAAGAACACCAGCGGCACCGCGATCATCTTGATCAGGGTGACGTACAGATCACCCAGCGGGCCGAACCAGGTTTCCGCCGCAGGCCCCATCAGCCAGCCGGCCAGGGCGCCGAGCACGAAACCGCCCACCACGCGTTGCCAGAACGGGATGCGCAACCACGCGGAGACCAGCTTCATGATGTCGGGAACCCAGGGAATTTCGGACTGCAAACGATAACGCACGCATGGTTGCGCCACGAGTTCGGCCCGGGGAAACAGCGTGTCACCGGCGCAACCCTTGGCAGTTGTCATAATGGGCGCTTCCGTTTGTCCTGAGCCGTTCCTCCCCATGCTCCGCACCACCGCCCTGGCCTGCGCCACCACCCTGCTGCTCGGCGCCTGCGCCACCACGTCCCCTCTCGATCCGCCGACCGCCCGGGAAACCGGGCTCCACGTCGAGGTTCCGGCCATCGCGCGCCCGCAGGGCGAGACCCCGCAGTGGTGGTACCGCAACGGCGCGGCCAAGGCCGCCGCCAATGGCGCAATGGCCGGCAGGGCGAAGAACGTGATCCTGTTCCTGGGTGATGGCATGAGCCTGACCACCGTGGCGGCCGCGCGCATCCTGGAGGGCCAGCGCAACGGCGGCCCGGGCGAGGAGAACCTGCTGTCCTGGGAGCGCTTCCCGGCCACGGCCTTCAGCAAGACCTACAACACCGATTCGCAGACCCCGGACTCGGCCGGCACCATGACCGCCATCACCACCGGGGTGAAGACCCACATGGGTGCCATTGGCGTCAGCGCCGGTATCCGCAACGACTGCAATGACAGCCGCGGCAAGGGGCTGTTGACCTGGCTGCAGCTGGCCGACAGCGCCGGCATGGCCACCGGCATCATTTCCACCGCACGGCTCACCCATGCCACCCCGGCGGCCACCTACGCCCACGTACCGGACCGCAACTGGGAAAACGACACCAACGTGCCCGAGGCCGCCCGCGCCGCCGGCTGCGTGGACATCGCCCAGCAACTGCTGGCTACCGCGCGCTACGGACGCGGCCCGCTGGTCGCGCTCGGTGGCGGCCGTGGCCAGTTCACCCCCGAGCAGGAGCGCGATCCGGAATACGCCGACATGACCGGCATCCGCCAGGATGGCCGCAACCTGATCGCCGAATGGCTGCGCGCGCATCCGCAGGGCGCCTACGTCTGGAACGCCGACCAGCTCAAGGCCGCGGCCGATGCCCCGGCCCTGCTGGGCCTGTTCGAGCCGGACCACATGCAGTACGAGCACGACCGCGCGCGCGACGGCGCCGGCGAGCCCAGCCTGGCCGAGCTGACCCGCACCGCGATCGCCAACCTCTCTCGCCACGGCGAGGGTTACGTGCTGATGGTCGAGGGTGCGCGCATCGACCACGCCAACCACAGCGGCAATGCCTCACGTGCGCTCAGCGACACCGTGGCCCTGTCCGATGCGGTGCGCGCGGCGGTGGAAGCGACCTCGGCCGAGGACACGCTGATCATCGTCACCGCCGACCATTCGCACACCCTCAACTTCGTCGGCTATCCGGCGCGTGGCAACCCGATCCTGGGCAAGGTCAGGGACAAGGGTGGCGAGGACCGCACCGGCGGGCTGGCGTTGGCCCTCGACGGGATGGGCCTGCCCTACACCACGCTCAGCTACGCCAATGGGCCGGGCTACACCGGCGCCAGCGACCGCCAGCCGGCCGGTCCCAAGACCTTCCCGCACATCGCCCGCCGGTTCGAGGCCGCGCATGGCCGCCCGGACCTCACCGACGTCGACACCGAGCACGTGGACTACATGCAGGAGGCGCTGGTCCCTGCGCGCAGTGAATCCCACGGCGGCGAGGATGTCGGCATCTGGGCCGTTGGCCCGGGCAGCAAGGCGGTGCGCGGCACGATGGAGCAGAACACCATCTTCCACCTGATCGTGCAGGCCACCCCGCGCCTGCGCCAACGCCTGTGCCAGGCCGGCACCTGCGATGACCAGGGTGTGCCGGTGGAACTGCCCACCCCGGCAAGGTTCGAGCGCAGCGCCACACCGTGAGCCCGGCTGCGCGCCAGCACCACATCCATGCCAGGCGGCGACCCGCACGGCGCTGCTTGGCGGTAGCGGGCGCATGAACCCGCCAGCCCCGGTCCCGCTCCAGCCCGCCTGCAACACCGCGGTGCTGGTCGGCTTCAGCGGCGGGCTCGACTCCACCGCCCTGCTGCACCTGCTGGCCGCTGATCCCGCGCAGCGCGCCAGGGGCCTTCGGGCCATCCACGTCCACCATGGCCTGCAGCCGCAGGCCGATGCCTGGGCCGCTCATTGCGAAGAACTCTGCCAGGCGCTGCACGTGCCGTTGCATGTGGTGCGCGTGCGGGTTCCCGATGACACGGGCAGCGGTCCGGAAGCGGCCGCCCGCAGCGCCCGTCATGCCGCCTTTGCCGAGGCACTGGCCCGGGACGAATGGCTGGCGCTGGCCCATCACCTGGACGACCAGGCCGAAACCTTCCTGCTGCGCGCCCTGCGCGGCTCCGGCGTCGACGGTCTTGCCGCGATGCGGTCGCTGCGACCGTTCGCGGCCGGCATGCTGTGGCGGCCGCTGCTGCCGGTCCCGCGCAGCGGCCTGCACGACTACGCCAGAGCCCACGGACTGGAATGGATCGAGGATCCGAGCAACGCCGAGGACACGGCCGACCGCAACTTCCTGCGCCTGCAGGTGATGCCTCTCGTGGCCAAGCGCTGGCCGCATGCTGCACAGGCATTGGCACGCAGCGCGACCCTGGCCGGCGAGGCCGCCGCGCAGCTCGCCACACAGCACGACCGGGACCTGGCGCAGTGCCTGGCCGGCGACGCCCTCTCGCTGCCCGCCCTGCTGTCCTTGCCCACCGAACGACGTGCTGGCGTGCTGCGTGCCTGGGTCCGCCACCGCGGCCTGCCGCCACTGCCAGCCAACGGCCTGCGCGTCATCGAGCAGGAGCTGCTGCCGGCCGGACACGACCGCCAGGCCGCCTTCCGCTGGGGCCGGGCCGAAGTCCGGCGCTGGCGCGACCAGCTGCATGCATTACCGGCCCCGGCGCCGTTGCCACCGCACTGGAACATCACCTGGGATGGCCACGAGCCACTGGCCCTGCCCGGCGGCGGCCAGTTGCAACTGGAGGGCAGCCCCGGTTTCGAGCACCCGCTGCAGGTGCGTGCGCGCCGTGGCGGCGAGCGCATCACCCTCCCCGGCCGGTCGCATTCGCATGCGCTGAAGGATCTGCTGCAGCAGGCCGAGCTCCCGCCCTGGCTGCGCACCGCGATGCCGCTGCTCTGTGACGGCGAAGAGGTGCTGGCCGCAGGTAACCGCATCATTTCCGCGCGCCTGCACGACTGGCTGCAACGCCACGGCGCACGCCTGCACTGGCAAACCGCCACGTCCTGCGATTGACCCTGCCGGGCCTGCCGCTCACACTTCCGGGCATGTCCAAGTCAAAACCCGAAACCTCCCCGGTCGCCCAGTTCGAGCGCTCGCTCGAGGAACTGGAGCAACTGGTCGAGAAGATGGAAGCCGGCGACCTGAGCCTGGAGCAGTCGCTCAGCGCCTACGAACGCGGCGTCGGCCTCTACCGCCAGTGCCAGCAGGCGCTGGAACAGGCCGAACTGCGCGTGCGCCTGCTCACCGATCCCGCCCAGCCGGACAAGTCCGAGCCGTTCGACAGCCTTGGCAATGACGACTGAGGCCCTGTTCGGGCACTGGCGCGAGCGCACCGAACGCCAGCTCGATGCCGCCTTGCCGGCGGCTACCGTTGCGCCGCTGAGGCTGCACCAGGCCATGCGCTACGCCACGCTCGGCGGCGGCAAGCGCATGCGCCCGCTGCTGGCCTATGCCGCCGGCAACCTGCTGGGCGCCGACGAGGCCCTGCTGGATGCCCCGGCCGCCGCGGTGGAAATGATCCACGCCTATTCGCTGGTGCATGACGACCTGCCGGCGATGGACGACGACGAGCTGCGTCGCGGCCGCCCGACGGTCCACGTGGCCTACGACGAAGCCACCGCCATCCTCGCCGCCGATGCGCTCCAGGCCGCTGCGTTCTCGCTGCTGGCATCGATGCCGGCTGCGGCCGAACTGCGCGTGGCCTGCCTGCAGACCCTGGCCGATGCCTCCGGCGCGGCCGGCATGTGCGGCGGCCAGGCACTGGACATCGACGCCACCGGCCAACAGCAGCCGCTGGCCGACCTCGAACGCATGCATGCGCTCAAGACCGGCGCACTGATCCGTGCGGCGGTGCGCATGGGCGCGCTGTGCGGAGGTGCGGACGAAGCCACGCTGCAACGACTGGACCGCTTCGCCGCCACCCTGGGCCTGGCATTCCAGGTGCGCGACGACATCCTCGACGTGGAAGCCAGTTCCGACCAGCTCGGCAAGACCGCCGGCAAGGACAGTGCGCAGGACAAGTCGACCTTCCCGGCCCTGCTCGGCATGCACGAAGCCAAGGCCTACCTGGCGCAGCTGACCACGCGCATGGCCGGTGAACTGCAGCCCTTCGGCGAGCGCGCCTCCGCGCTGCAGGCACTGGCGCGACTGGCAGTCGAGCGCAGCCACTGAGCCGGCACGACCGAAACAAACCAAAAAGGTCCGGGAATCCCGGGCCTTTTTGCGTGTCGCTGCTGCCGACGCTTACTTGATCAGGCGCAGCGCGAACGGATAGCGATAGGTCTCGCCATTGTTGGCCTTGACCGCGGCGATGATGCAGAACACCAGGTTGACGATACCCAGCAGGCCCGGCAGGAAGAACAGCAGGCCGAAGCTGATGATGACCAGGATCATCGTCGCGATGAACGCGATGCCCATGGTGATCTGGAAGTTCAGCGCTTCCTTGGCCTGGTCGACGACGAAACCCTTGCCGGCATCATCCTTGTTGATCAGCCAGACGATCAGGGCACCGACGACCCAGGTGAAGATGCCAAGGATATGGGCCACCAGCGCCATGGTGCGCTGGTCCTGCGGTGCGGTGCTGTTTTCAAATTCGCTCACGGTACTCCCCTGATGGCTGGATCGTAGTCTTGGTGGACGTTGCGCCGCCGGTCCCCCCGCACGACGCAACCAGTTAAGAATACGTCAATCTTCGCCTGCGACGGTCATCCTGCCGACCAGGATGGAACCGGTACGCACGTGCGAACGCGGATCCACGTCGCTGCCCACCGCCTCGATCGAGGCGAACATCTGCCTGAGATTGCCAGCGATGGTGATGCCGTCCACCGGATAGGCGATCTGTCCGTTCTCCACCCAGAAACCACCGGCACCACGCGAGTAGTCGCCGGTGACGCCATTGACGCCCTGCCCCATCAGTTCGGTGACCAGCAGGCCGCGTCCCATCCCGGCCACCAGCGAGGCGCGGTCGCCGGCATTGGCGCTGACCTGCAGGTTGTGCACGCCGCCGGCATTGGCCGTGGTCTGCAGGCCCAGCTTGCGCGCCGAGTAGCTGCCAAGGATGTAACGCTGCAGCACGCCGTCGCTGACCAGCGCCGAATTGCGCGTGGCCACGCCCTCGCCATCGAAGGCGGACGAGCGCAGGCCACGGCGCAGCAGCGGCAGCTCGTCGATGTTGAACCACGACGGGAACAGCGCCGTGCCGGCGCTGTCGAGCAGGAAGCTGGCCCGGCGGTACAGCGAGCCGCCAGACACGGCCGACAGCAGGTGGCCGATCAGCGAACGGGCGACCTCGCTGGCGAACAGCACCGGCACCTCGCCGGTGGGCAGCGAGCGCGGCTGCAGGCGCGCCAGCGTGCGCTCGGCGGCGGTGCGGCCGATCTGCGCGGCGTCCTGCAGGTCCTCGCGGGCCAACGCGCTGGAGTACCAGCCGTCGCGCTGCATGCCATCGCCCTGCCCACCGATCAGCGCGCAGCCGATGGAGTGATGGCTGCCGCGGTCGCGGCCGATGAAGCCGTGCGAGTTGGCGTAGACCGACAGGCTCTGGCTGGTGCCGACCGAAGCGCCGTCGGAATTGCTGATGCGCGGATCGGCATCGCGCCCGGCGGCCTCGCAGGCCAGCGCCAGGTCGATCGCCTCGTCGGCGCCGAGCTGCCACGGGTGCCAGAGGTCCAGGTCGGGGAACCCGGTGGCCATCAGTTCCGGATCGGCCAGGCCGGCGGCCGGGTCGTCCTCGGTATGGCGGGCGATCGCGCAGGCCTGGGCGACGGTGGCCTCCAGGCTGGATTCCTGCAGGTCGGCAGTGCTGGCGCTGCCCTTGCGCTGGCCGAAGTACACGGTCACCGCAATGCCGCGGTCGTGGGTGGATTCCACGGTCTCCACCTCGCCCAGGCGCACGTTGACCTCCAGCCCACGCTCCTCGCTGCAGCTGACTTCGGCCTGGGTGGCGCCCATGGCCCGGGCACGCTCGAGCAGGCGCTGGGAGATGCCGGCCAGGTTCTCCAGCCGCTGCAGGCTGTCGTCGCTGGCCCGGGTTTCAGGGGTGATGGCGTTCAATGCTTTATCCTGTGGACGTTGTGACCCCGCGTGGCGGGGCGATAGATCGAATTGGAAGGACGATGCGCGGACGCGACGAAGAAACCGGTGAATTCCTTGGCGAAAGCCGCAGCCAGAACCGGCGCGAGGCGCTGGAGATCCTGGCGCTGGGCGAACAGCTGGTGGACC
The DNA here is from genome assembly GCF_916618915.1 of Stenotrophomonas sp. Marseille-Q4652. Classification (NCBI taxonomy): domain Bacteria; kingdom Pseudomonadati; phylum Pseudomonadota; class Gammaproteobacteria; order Lysobacterales; family Lysobacteraceae; genus Stenotrophomonas; species Stenotrophomonas sp. Marseille-Q4652. The sequence continues at coordinate 418,290 of NZ_CAKAKE010000001.1, read as the reverse complement.
TGACCCCGGCCCAGCTGGCCCGGCTGCCGATCCCCGAGGACCTGCTGGGACACATCGAGTCCAGCAAGCGCATCACCTCGCACGGCGCGCGCAAGCGGCAGCTGGCCTTCCTGGCCAAGCAGATGCGCCGGGAAGAGGACTCGACCCTGGAGGCGATCCGCGACGCGCTCAGCGCCAACAGCGAGACCTCGCGACGCGAGGTGGCGATCATGCATCGCATCGAACGCTGGCGCGAGCGCCTGCTGGCCGAAGGCGACGCCGCGCTGGGCGAGCTCCTCGAGGAATACCCGCAGGCCGACCGCCAGCAGCTGCGCACGCTGGTGCGCAACGCCCGGGCCGAGAAGGCCAGGAACAAGCCGCCGCGCGCGTACCGCGAGATCTACCAGGTGCTGCGCGGGCTGATGCTGCCGGCGCAGGTCGGCGGCGATGTCGCGTCCGACGCGGACGAGGACTTCGACGAGGAAGAAAACGACTGAGCGGTGCGGCGCCCCGGCGCCGCGCCCTTCCCACTGTCGCGGCCGGCAAATGCCGGCCATCCAGCACGCGGGTGCCACTGACGGCATCACGCTCAGGCCTGGGTACCACCCACGGTGAGGCCGTCGATCAGCAACGACGGCTGGCCCACGCCCACCGGCACGCTCTGCCCGTCCTTGCCGCAGATGCCCACGCCCTCGTCCAGCGCCAGGTCGTTGCCGACCATGCGCACCTTCTGCATGGTTTCCGGGCCGTTGCCGATCAGGGTCGCGCCCTTCACCGGCGCGGTGATCCGGCCGTCCTCGATCAGGTAGGCCTCGGTGGCCGAGAACACGTACTTGCCGCTGGTGATGTCGACCTGGCCGCCGCCGAAGTTGACCGCGTACAGGCCCTTCTTCACCGAACGGATCATTTCCTGCGGATCGTGCTGGCCGGCCCGCATGTAGGTGTTGGTCATGCGCGGCATGGTCAGGTGCGCGAACGATTCGCGGCGGCCGTTGCCGGTCGGCGCCACGCCCATCAGCCGGGCGTTGAGGGTGTCCTGCATGTAGCCGACCAGGATGCCGTCCTCGATCAGGGTGGTGCACTGGGTCGGCGTGCCCTCGTCGTCGATGTTGAGCGAACCACGGCGGCCGTCGAGCGTGCCGTCGTCGACGATGGTCACCCCGGGCGAGGCCACGCGCTCGCCGATGCGGCCGGCGTAGACACTGGTGCCCTTGCGGTTGAAATCGCCCTCCAGCCCGTGGCCGACGGCCTCGTGCAGCAGCACGCCGGGCCAGCCCGGGCCCAGTACCACCGGCATCACCCCGGCCGGCGCCGGGATCGCCTCGAGGTTGACCAGCGCCTGGCGCAACGCCTCGCGGGCGAAGGCTTCCGGGCGGTCACCGGCGAACAGTTCGGCGTAGTCGTAGCGGCCACCGCCACCGGCATAACCCGACTCGCGGCGGCCGTTCTGCTCGACCAGCACCTGCACGTTCAGGCGCACCAGCGGGCGTACGTCGGCGGCGAGCACGCCGTCGCTGCGCGCCACCAGCACGGTGTCCACGCCGCCGGACAGGCTGACCATCACCTGCTGCACCCGCGGGTCGGCCGCGCGCAGGAAGCGGTCCAGGCGCTTGAGCATCTCCACCTTGGCCTCGTTGCCGAGGCTGTCGACCGGATCGATGGCCGGGTACAGCGCGCGCCCGTTGCCGCGGACCAGCGAGCGCGCGTCCCGTGCGCCGCCGTCGCGGGAGATCGCACGCGCCGACTGCGCGGCCACGCGCAGCGCGTCGGGGTGGATGTCATCGGAATAGGAAAAGCCGGTCTTCTCACCGGCAATGGCGCGCACGCCCACGCCCTGTTCGATGGAATGGGCGCCGTCCTTGACGATGCCGTCCTCCATGCTCCAGCTCTCGCGCCGCGAATGCTGGAAGTACAGGTCGCCGAAATCGATGCCCGGGCCCAGCAGGGTGCCGAAGGTGCGTTCCAGGAGATGGTCGTCCAGGCCCGCGGGAAGCAGCAGGCGGGACTGGGCAAGGCTGAGGGCGGTGTCGGTCATGGCTCTGGAAGTGGGGATGGGGGCGCCGATCGCAAGCGAACGGCGTTCAAGCTTGGCCCGGGGCCGGGGAAGGCAGTGTGTCCGGGTTCGCGCCGGGCGGCGAGACGACGGGCTTTCCACGCGGACTGGCCGGCGGCGGCGCCGCGGGGGTGTTGCGTTCGATCACCTCGACCTTCGGATCCTTCCACGGCCCGGTGACGTGATAGGTGCGCGCGCCGATTCCGCCCAGCGGCTTGGACAGCACGGCGTTGGCAGCGGCACCCACGGCCGCGCCGACCGGACCACCCGCCACCGCGCCGACCACGGTCAGCAGGTTGCCCGAGCGCGGGTTGACGTCGATGGTCTGGTCGAACTGCTGGGTGCGCAGGTCGGTCTGGCCGCTGATCAGCAGGTCGGCGGCCGGGCTTTCGATGCTGACGCCCTCGGTACGCGCCGTGCCCTGACCGAACTGCACCCGGCCCTCGATCTGGTTGAAGGCAAAGCCGCGCGAGAAGAAGTCGCGGAAATCCAGCATCAGCCGGCGCGGCAGCTGGGCCACGCTCAGCAGGCCCAACACGCGCCCGGCCCCGGGCTCCACTTCCAGCAGCTGGCCATTGCGGGCCTGCAGCGCCAGCGAGCCCTGCAGTTCGGCCAGGGCGAAGCTGCCCGGGCCACCGGGCCAGCGGGCCTCCAGCTCCAGGGTGCCCTGCCCGCCACGCAGCTGGCCGCCGTAATCAAGGCTCTGCAGCAGTTGCCCAAGATCCTCGCTGGTCACCGACGCGTGCAGGCGGGTACTGGCCTGGTCGCCGGTGCCACGCCATTGGCCGGTGATGTCGATGGCCTGGCGCGGCGCGCGCAGCTGCAGCTGCTCGACCTCCAGCCCGTCACGCAACTGACGCGTACGCAACGCGGCACCGCCGAGCTGGGCGGTCCCGAAACGCAGATCATCCACCACCAGCGACAGCGGCGGCACCTTGGCCGGATCGGTTGCCTCGCTGGCAGGCGCCGCGGGCTCACCCACCAGCGCCGCAGCGGTCGGCGCCATCTTCCAGTGCACGCGGTCCAGCTTGCCGACGATGGTGCCGCCATCGGCGTTGGGTACCTCCAGCTCGCCGGCCAGCGATGGGCCATCGAGCTGCACCGTCACCGCATCGCGGCGCGGCCGCAGTTGCAGCCGGGTGTCGGCAAACATGCCGCCGGCCAGCAGCAGCTGCGCGGCCTGCACGTCGACCTGGCGCAGGGCCAGCGAGTCGCTGCTGGCCGTGCTGGCCGTGCTGGCCGTGCTGTCCGCGCTCTCCGGCCCGTCTGCCGCTCCGCGCGCCAGGCCAATCCATTCCAGTGCATCCAGGCTGCCGGTGCGGCCGGTGACCACCAGCCCATCGGCCGGCGGTGGGCGATCGACCTCGTCGTCACCCAGCGTGACCTGTACGCCGGTACGGCCCTGTCGACCCTGTGCAGCCAGGGCAAGGCGCTTGCCGAACGCCACGTCCACGCGGCCGCTGCCCAGCGGCAGGCTGGCGCTGACCGTGGTCGGCAGCGCCTCGCCGGCGGGCTTGTCCAGCGGCGCGGGCAGCAGCAGCGCGGTGCCGACCAGGTCCGAGCGCAGGCGCAGCTCGCTGGGCGGATCCACGGCCACGCCCGGTGCCGTGCGCGGCACGTCCACGCCCACGGTCCAGCGCGAGATGCCGTCGATGCGTGGCTGCAGCCAGGACAGTTCCGGTGCGCGCTGAAGCAGGGTCCGTGCATCCAGCATCGCCGACAGGCGTGCCTCGAACACATTGCCCGGGTCTTCGACATGCGCCCCGGCGCGCAGTGCCAGCACGCCGTCGTGGTCGTTCATGCGCACCGCCAGCTCCGGCGCGGCGAAACCGCCCTCGCTGTAACGGGCGATGCCGCGCACCGCATCGGTACGCAGGTCCCAGCGCTTGTCGACCAGCCGCGCGCCGCGCAGCTCGACCTCGCCGGACAACCGGCCCGGGCCGTCCTCGGCATGCAGCGGCTGCTGCAGGTCGAAGCTGACCCGCGTCGGTCCACTGGCAACCAGGTTGTCGAAGGTGTCGGCATGGTCCTCGCGCAGCGGGCTCTGCCTGAGCATCGCCAGCAGCTGCGCGGCATCAGCGCGGCTGTCGGCGGTTACCCGCAGCCGCGACTCGCCGAAGTCGGGGATGCCGGCCTCGAAGCGCTCCACCGGCACGCCGGCCAGGTCACCACGGCCGCGGATGGTGAAGCCGTTGGCGATGAAGGCGATGTCGGCCTGCATCTGCTCCATTACCGGCCATTCCTGCTGGAAGCGGATCGCGCCCTGGTCGATATGGCCGCTGGCCTCGAAGCGGCCGTTGTTGCCGTCGAACGGCCAGTCATCGAGGTCCCCGGACACCAGTCCGCGACCGTTACGCACTTGGCCATCCACCAGCGCGGCATCGAGCCAGTCGATCGCGGCCTGGCTCATCTTCGAGCGCACCCAGAAGCGCTTGGCCGCGACCATCGGCACGTCGTCCAGTTCGGCGGCCAGGTCCAGCCACGGCCGGGTCCCATCGCCCTGGAACCAGACCCCGCCGCGCAGGTCGGCGGCGTAGTTGGAGCCCTGCACGCGCATCGCCGGCGTACCCAGGCGCCAGCCCTCGCCCTCGCGCCAGCCGACCAGGCGTCCAGCAAGTCGGATCTCATGCACCTCGCCAAAACCGCCGGGCCAGTCGAACGCCAGGGTGCTGTCCGGGCGCAGGGTCAGCTCGACCGCCTCGCCATCGCCCTCGAAATGCCCTCGCAACCCCGACAGGCCCGGCGCCCCGCCCACCGGGGCGAAGGCCATCTCGTCCAAGTCGCCACTGCCACGCAGCGCACCGCCGCGCAGGCCACCGACCTGCACCCGCGAAAAACGCAGCTGCGGCTGGGCCTGGCGCAACCAGCGGCGGGTGCCGGCGTCGATCCGGTCGCTGAGGCTGGCCACGCGCAGCAGTGGCGTCAGGTCCAGCTGTTCGCCGGCCAGGGCGAAACGCTCGCCGCCGGCCAGCAGCAGGCCGTCCAGCTGCTGCTCGCCGCCCTCCCAGCCCAGCCACAGGCGCGGTGCATCCAGCCGCCAGCCCTCGGCGGTGTGCAGCCAGCGCGCGCGCAACTGCAGGGTGTCGAAGGTTTCCAGCGGCGCGTCCGCGCCTTTTTCCAGCGGCGTGCCGGCCAGCCGCACTCCGCGCAGGTCCGCGTCGGTGGTGATGGCCACGACCCGGTGGTCGCGCAGCTGCACCCAGCTGCGCACATCGCCCTTGCCGGCCTGCACGCGCACGCCAGCGAACTGCAGCAGCTGCGACCACGCGGCCAGGTCCGCCGGTTCGGCCGCGACCCAGGCCAGGCCATCCCCTGCCTGCCGGTCGAAGTCCAAGGTGGCGACCAGCGGCGGCGCGCCAGCATCGATCCAGCCGCGCGCGCCGGCGCGCAGGTGCTGTCCGTCCACGCGCACGCGCAGGTCCAGCCGCGGCACTTCGGTCTGCACGCCGAGCGACGGCGCATCGACGGTCAAGCGGCCATCGATGACCTGCAGCTCGCCCAGGTTGCGCAGGGTGTCCAGCGGATCACCACCGCCACCACCGGGCAGGCCGCGCACCGACCAGCGGCCATCCCCGGCCCGCTCCAGCGTCAGCGACAGCCCGCGCAGGCGCAGCTCGGTGAACGAGCTGCCTGGCCACAGCCCGGTGTAAAGCGACACCAGCACCTCGGCCTGGCCGATGCGCACGCCCTCGCCCCGGCCGATGTGCAGCCCGTCCAACCGCAGCAGTGGGCCACGCCGGGTCCAAGCTGTTTCCACGTCGTCAAAACGCACCGGCTGGCCGGCGCGGTCACTGAGCCAGGCGGCGACCTTGTCCGGATGCTGTTCGACCAGCGGCAGCAGCTGGCTGATCGCGCCGACCACCAGCGCCACGCAGACCAGGGCCACCGCCAGCGCGTAGAACGCATAGCGGCGCAGCAGGCGCAGGCGACGGCGCGGCGGGGTCTGCATCAAGCCGAGCCGGAAGGGACACCAGCGCCCGCGACCGGGCACCGGATGAGGTCAGAGCAGGACCACATCGAACTGTTCCTGCAGGTACTGCTCGTCGGCCTGGAAGCGGATGCTCTTGCCGAGGAATTCCTCCAGCTCGGCCACCGCGGTCGACTCCTCGTCGGTGATGCGCGCCACCACCTTGGACGAGGCGATCACCAGCAGGCGCGCGGCATCGAACTGGCGCACGGCGCGGGTGATCTCGCGGAAGATCTCGTAGGTCACCGTCTCGGCGGTCTTGATCGAACCGCGGCCACTGCATTCCGGGCATGGCTCGGACAACTGCCGCTCCAGGCTCTCGACGGTGCGCTTGCGGGTCATTTCCACCAGGCCCAGCGGCGAGAACTCGTACACCGTGGTCTTGGCGTGGTCGCGCGCCAGCGCCTTCTCCAGCGTGCGCAGCACCTGGCGGCGGTGCTCGGCGTCATCCATGTCGATGAAGTCGATGATGATGATGCCGCCGAGGTTGCGCAGGCGCAGCTGCCGCGCCACCGCCTGGGCGGCCTCCAGATTGGTGCGGTACACCGTTTCCTCGAGGTTGCGCTGGCCCAGGAACGAGCCGGTGTTGACGTCGATCGTGGTCATCGCCTCGGTCTGGTCGATGACCAGGTAGCCGCCGGACTTGAGTGGCACCTGCTTGTCCAGCGCACGGCCGATCTCGTCCTCCACGCCGTACATGTCGAAGATCGGGCGGTCGCCGGTGTACAGCTCCAGCTTCTCGGCCAGCACCGGCATGTACTTGTTGACGAAGGCCTGCAGCTGGCCAAACGTCTCCTTGGAATCGACCTTGACCTTGTCCACGTCCTTGCGGATCAGGTCGCGCACCGAACGCAGCGGCAGGCTCAGGTCCTCGTAGATGATGCTGCACGACGGCGCCTCGCGGCCGCGGCGCTCGACCACGTTCCACACCCGCGACAGGTAGGCGATGTCCTCGGCAATGGCTTCGGCCGGCTGGCCCTCGGCATTGGTGCGGATGATGTAGCCGTAGCCGCCGTGGCTGGCGGCCAGGTCGGCCACCAGGGTCTTCAGGCGCTGGCGCTCGGCCTCGTCCTCGATCCGCGCCGACACGCCGATCATCCGCGACTGCGGCAACAGCACCAGGTAGCGCGACGGGATCGAGATCTGCGTGGTCAGGCGCGCGCCCTTGCTGCCGATCGGATCCTTGACCACCTGCACCACGATGTCCTGGCCGTCACGCAGCAGCTCGACGATCGGCGTGGTCGAGGGCAGCGGCAGGGCCGAATCGGCATCGTCGCTGGTGACCGGCGCCGGCCGCACGACGTCGTTGGCGTGCAGGAACGCAGCACGCTCCAGCCCGACCTCGACGAAGGCCGCCTGCATACCGGGCATCACCCGCTGCACCCTGCCCTTGTAGATGTTGCCCACCACGCCACGGCGCCAGCCGCGCTCGATGTGCAGCTCCTGCAGCATTCCGTTCTCGATCACCGCAACGCGCGTCTCGCGGGGGGTGACATTGACCAGGATCTCTTCGGACATGACGCTCATGTTCCCCTGTGCATTGCAGCCGTTGCCGGCGGATGTCCTGGCTCGGTGGTGCCCGGCAGCAGGCCGAACTGGCGCAGCAACTGCGCGGTCTGCTGCAGCGGCAACCCCATCACGCCGGAATAGCTGCCGGCCAGATGGCGGATATGGCGCTCGGCGCCGCCCTGGATCGCATAGGCTCCGGCCTTGCCCATCGGCTCGCCGGTAGCGACGTAGGCGGTGATGTCGGCCTCGTCCAGCTCCTCGAAGGCCACCTGCGATTCCACCGTCACCGACTCGGTGCGGCCATGGGCCGCCAGCGCGACGACGGTGATCACCTGGTGGGTGCGGCCTGACAGGGTACGCAGCATTGCCGCGGCATCGTCGGCGTCGGCCGGCTTGCCGAACACGCGCTCGTCCAGCACCACTTCGGTGTCCGAACCCAGCACCACCGCGTCCGGCTCGGCGGCAACCAGTGCGAGGCCGGCCCGGGCCTTTTCGGTGGCCACGCGGCGCACGTAGTCGAGGGCGGATTCCTGTGGGCCGCGCACCTCCTCCACCTGCGGATCGAGCGGGGCAAACGGCACGCCAAGGCGTGCCAGCAGTTCGTGTCTTCGGGGAGAGCGGGAGGCAAGATAGAGCATCGCGGAAGGATAACCCGCGGCGGCTGGCTGGATGGTTGACGCGGGGGCGCGGAGACCACAAAAGCCGGCGCGCCTCACCAAGTGTTCATCCGTGCGGCAACACTCTTCCCGCGCACACCAAGGAGCCACCATGCGCCGCCGATCCATCACCCCCGTGCTGTTCGCCCTGTCCCTTGCCCTGGGAGCTGCCGTGGCCGCCCACGCGCAGACCACGGCGCCCGCCGTTGGCATTGCCGCCGACGCCACCTTGTTGAACGTCTCCGCCCAGGCCGAGGCCAGCCGCGTGCCGGACGTGGCCACGCTGTCGGCCGGCGTGGTCACCCAGGCCGCCGACGGCAACGCCGCCATGCGCCAGAACGCAGAGCAGATGGCGAGGGTGGTGGCCGCGATCCGCAAGGCCGGCATCGCCGAGCGCGACGTGCAGACCAGCGGCATCAACCTCAACCCGCAGTACCGCTACGCCGAGAACGAGGCACCGAAGATCACCGGCTACCAGGCCAGCAATACGGTCAACGTGAAGGTCCGCGACATCGCCAGACTGGGCCAGGTGCTCGACGTACTTGCCGCGCAGGGCGCCAACCAGATCAATGGCCCCAGCTTCCAGATCGATGACCCGGAGCCGGTGCAGGATGAAGCCCGTGTGGCAGCCCTGAAGAAGGCCCAGGCCCGTGCCGAGACCTATGCCAGGTCGCTGGGCCTGCGCGTGCGCCGCATCGTCAGCATTTCCGAAGGCGGTGGCGGCGGCTTCCATCCGGTCCCGGTGATGGCCATGGCCAAGGCGGACCGTCTCGAATCCACGCCGGTGGCGCCGGGCGAAACCACGCTGTCGGTGAGCCTGGACGTGGTGTTCGAACTGGGCCGTTGAACCCGCGGCGGGCGGCATTGTCCGCCCCTGCCTGTCCGGGCCTTCTGCCCGGGTGCGGCACGCGACGCTGCCGACGTATAGCCACCCGGAAAAAGGACCGGCGCCCGAAGGCGCCGGTCTTTTGCGACAGGGCACCCTGCGGCTCAGAACGAGTAACGCACGCCCAGGTAGGCACGACGCGGCTCGACCCAGTCGTTGGGCTGGCCGAAGTCATACACGCCATTGCCGTCGACCAGGGCCATGTGGCTGGTGGCCGACTGCTTGTTCAGCACATTGAAGATGTCGACGAAGAACTCCAGCTGGCCAACCGGCAGCTCCTTGACGTACTTCGCGCGCACATCCAGCGTGTAGTACGACGGACCGGTTTCGGCGCCGATGCTGTTCGGCAGCACCCACGTGTCATAGATGCCGTCGTACTCGTACTCGTCACCCATCACCGGCAGGTAGCGTCCGGAGATCAGCTGCGAGCGGCTGTAGATGATGCCGCTGTTCCAGTTGAACACCGCGCTCAGCTCGAGGCCGAAATCGAACTCGTACGAGCCCCAGGCCTTGAACTGGTGCTCAATGTTGCCCGGCTGGCGTCCCCACATGTTGGGAGCACGCGGGTCGATGGCCAGCCAGTCACCCTGGAAGTCCGCGTTGGAGTCGGAGTTGGTGTTGCCGTGGGCGTCGTTGTAGGTGTAGGACAGCATGCCCTGCCAGTTGTTGCTCTTGTACTTCTGCAGGGTGACTTCCAGGCCCTGGTACTCACGTTTGCCGCCGGCCAGGGTACCGATCACGTAGTTCGAGTTCGGCGCCCCGTCGTAGCCGAAATACGAGTACGGCAGGTAGAACATCGAACCCGGGTGGGCCACGCCATGCGAGCCGACTGGCACGGTCGGGTCGGAGTACAGCGCCAGGTCGTAGTCCTCCAGGATGTCCTTGGTGTCGCGACGGGTGTAGGTCACCGACAGGCTGAGGTCGGTACCGATGGTGTGCGAGGCACCCAGCATGAACTCGTCGGTATACGGGGTCTTGGTGGACGGTGCGAACAGTGCATCGGGGGTCTTCTCGCCGCCGCGGACGCGGAAGGTGAGCCAGCGGTCACCGATGAAGATCTGCTCGTGCAGCTCCGGACCGGTGAGGTTGCCTGCGAAGTCGGCCATGTTGGTGCGGATCGGATCGTAGTAACGACCGAAGAAGCCGAACACCTTGGAGCGGCCGTCGCCGAACAGGTCATACACCACGCTCAGGCGCGGGGCGAATTCCCAGTCGAACTTGGCCGACTGCCCGCCCTTGGAGTCGGAGTGGGTCCACTCCTCGGCACGGACACCGGCGTTGACCGTCCACTGGTTGATGGTCCAGGTGTCCTGCAGGTACGCGGTGCGGCCCTTGGTGAACACCGAGAACGGCGCGGCCGTGGCCTCGACGATGCGGTAGTTGTTGACCTGGCCGGTCGGGTTGCCCGCCGTGCTGGTGAACTGGTAGGCATTAAGTTCGTCCACCGAGACCACGCCATCGCCATTTCGGTCCACCACGCTCAGGAAGTAGGCGCGGTCGGCTGCGGTCGAGTTGCCCACACCCGGACGGCCGGTGTCGTTGATCAGGCGCGAGTAGTCACTGCTGGAGATGGAGCGGGTGCCGGACCACCCCGGACCGAAGAACTGGCCCAGGGTGACGCCCGCATTGGCCGCGGCGATCGACGCATAGCGCGCCTTGTCCGGACCGGTGATCAACGAATCCTCGAAGTACTCGTTCTCCGAGTAGGAGAAGCCGCCCTTGATCGTGTGCGTACCCCAGGAGGTGTCCAGGTAGTATTCCAGGCTCAGGCCGTACTCGTCGCGGTTGCGCTCGGTGATCAGAGCGGTGCCGCCGCCACCCTGGCTACGCTGCGCTAGGGTCGCCGGCGAGTTGAAGAAGGCGACATTGTTGAGCGAAACGTCCTGCTTGGCCGGGATGTCGCTCAGCTCGCCCTCGTGGCGGAAGCCATAGACGTTCAGCAGCAGCGGACCCCAGTCACGGGTGTATTCGAGCTTGTAGTTGTCACCGCCCTGCTTGCGCGCGAAGTCGCGGTTGTTGAGGGTCGTGGCAACGCGCGAACCGCTGATCTCGGTCGGGTCGTTGAAGAAGGTCGCGGCCAGGCGATCATTCTCGGTGATCTGCCAGGTGGTCTTGAAGAACGCGTAGCGACCGTCGTTGTCGACCGAGCGCATCGCCTCGCCCGTGCTCGGGTCGAGCACGTCGTCCTCGCGGTACTTCTTCTGGTAGGACGCGAAGAACCAAAGCTTCTCCTTGATGATCGGGCCACCCAGGGTAAAGGCGGTGTCATAGGTGGAGAAGCCGCCGGACTCGTCGTGCTTGTCCTTGTTCACCAGGCTGTCGTTCTGCAGGTAGTAGTTGAGCGAGCCGTGCCACTCGTCGCTACCGGACTTGGTGATGACCTTGGAGATCAAGCCCGACCCACCCGCATATTCGGCCGGCACGCCACCAGTGATGACCTGCTGCTCCTGGATGATCTCCGAGTTGAAGTTCGCGCCAAAGGTACCGGTGTTGCTGTCGGTGACGTCGACGCCGTCGATCAGGTAGATGTTGTCGCTCGAGGTACCCGCGGCGCCGCCGATGTCGCTGTAATTGACGCCGGACTTGGAGGACGGGTTGCCGCCGGCGCTGGGCTTCACGCCCGGGACCAGCTGCAGGTAGCTCTGGTAGTTACGGCCGGTCGGCAGCGATTCCACCATCTCCAGGGTCAGCGTGGAGCCGACGGTGGCGGAGGTGGTGTCGATGGCGGCCAGCGAGGAGCCAGTGACGAGCACGGCATCCAGATTGGTCGCGTTAGCACTGGAACTGCCGCCGCCGAGGTTGTAGCCCAGGCTAAGGTTGCGGCCGGAGACGACCGCCACGTTGGAAGCGGTGTACTCGTTGTAGCCATCTGCCGAGATCTGCACGGTGTAGTTGGTGGCCGGATCCAGGCCCTGCAGGCGCACCGTGCCGTCGGCACCGGTGACGCCGCTCTTGCTGACCAGGCTGTCAGGCGAGCTGACCCTGACCTCGGCACCGGCGACAGGCCTGCCGTCGGCACCGTTGATGCTGATGCGCAGGCTGCCCGGGTCGGCAGCCCATGCGGAACCGGCAATGCACATGCCCAGCGCCAGGCTGAGCATGCTGCGCTTGATACTTTTCACACCAAGGGAGTTCTTCGTCTTCGTCACAGCACCAACCTCTCTCAAGTCGTTTGAAGGGGTAGATCTGGATCGACTGCCCCCGGCACCAGGCAAAGCTTGCTGGAAAATGAACAAGGACCGGGTTAACCGGAATATAACGAGCCTTTTCCGCGAAAAACACCAGGTTTTCACGATTGCAATTGGACCAAAGACTGAGCAGCCGCCCGGCGGCAGCCCAATAGAACCGGCAAGCGGTTGATTTTTGCGGAGAAGTTAGTCGCCAACGCTTTTCCCGCATTGCCCTGCAGGATGGAACATCCATGCCTGGTGACGATTCGCGGAGCCGGTATGCGGCTCAGATGAAAGAGCGCGCGTGCAGCTGGGGCAGTCGGGGAGCTTTCTCCCAGCTGACTGGACTGGCCAGTCAAGCTTGTGCAGACCACCTCGCGCTGGCGCAGTGGGATGGCACGGCGGGATCGCCATCAGGCCCGTCCGCTGCTTCCCACGTTGCCGTCACCAACTGTCCGTCATGGAGGTGGATCATGGTTCGCACGCAGCCCTACGCCAGTCCGCAACGCTTCGATCCCGCCCGCGTGCTCGCCATGAGTACGGCCATCGCCCTGCACGTGCTCGCCGCAGGTTTGCTGCTGGTTCCCCTTTCGAGAACGCCGTTGCCGGTGGATCCGGCACGCACCGAGGTGCGCTGGGTGATTCCGGACGTCGTCGTGACCACCCCGCCCCCGCCCCGGCAGATCGCACCGGTCGTCGCACCCGTGGTTCCGCCGGCGCCCGCACTGGCACCGGTCCAGATCGAGGCACCCGCGGTCCCGGTGTTTGCCGTGGAGGCGAAGATTTCGGAGCCGGCCGAGGAAACCGCGGTCCCCGGCATCGACGTCGCCCCGGCGGGCCCGGCCATGGACGTCCCGGCAAGCGGAGTGCAGCTGCGTTACCTGCGCGCGCCGGCACCGGCATATCCAGCCGCCGCCCTGCGCGCCGGCCAGCAGGGCACGGTGGTGCTCAAGGTGCTGGTGGATGTGGACGGTTCACCGCTGCGGGTGGACATCGAGCGCAGCAGCGGCCATCGCTCGCTCGACCTGGCTGCCCGCATCCAGGTGCTGCGCCAGTGGAAGTTCCAGCCCGCCACCGATGGCGGCCGCGCGGTGCAGGCCGTAGGCCTGGTGCCGGTGGATTTCTCGCTGCAGTAAACACATGGGCAGGGGCGTCATGCGCCCCTGCCCTGCCGGCGCGGCTCAGGCGCGGTGGTAAGGGTGGTTGGCCAGCATCGCGGCGGCGCGGTACAGCTGTTCGGCCACCACCAGCCGCACCAGCATGTGCGGCAGGGTCAACGGCCCGATCGACCATTTCTCGTCAGCCAGTGCCGAGACCTCGGGCGAATGTCCTTCCGGGCCCCCGATCAGGAACGCCAGGTCACGCCCCTGGCTGCGCCAGTGCTCCAGCCGCTGCGCCAGTTGCTCGGAACTGAGCTGGCGGCCCGGCACGTCCAGCGCCACCACGTAGGCATTCTTGGGCAGTGCCGCCAGCACCCGGCGTCCCTCGTCCTCGATGGCGCGCCTGGGATCACGCCCCTTGCCGCGCAGGCCGGGCTCGATCTCGACCAGCTCCAGCGGCAGCCAGTGCGACAGCCGCTTCTGGTACTCGGAAAATCCCTGCGCCACCCAGGACGGGGCGCGTTCGCCGGTGGCGATCAGTTTGGCCTTCATGGTGCCTGCCTCCGCGGCGGTGATGCTGGAAACAACAACGGCGCCCTCGGGCGCCGTTGTCGCTAAGACCGCCGGGCTCAGCCCGCGGCCGGCTCGTCTTCGATCGACGGCGGCTGGTCGCCCACCGTCCACAGTCGCTCGAGCGCATAGAACTCGCGCACGCGCGGCAGCATGACGTGGACGATCACGTCGCCCAGGTCCACCAGCACCCACTCGGCCTCGCGCTCGCCTTCCACGCCCAGCGGCATCACGCCCAGGTTCTTGGCGAACTTCACCACTTCGTCGGCAATCGCCTTGACGTGGCGGCTGGAAGTACCGGACACCACCACCAGGAAATCGGCGACGCTGGACTTGCCGCGCACATCGATCTCGACGGGGTCCTTGGCCTTGAGTTCGTCCAGTGCGCCGTGCACGGAGGCCAGGAGGGCCGGCACCGACGGCGGTGGGCTGGGGAGTTGGGTCTTGATGACGTGGGCTTCGGTAATCAAAGGAAAAACTCGCTGAATTTGGCGCCAATTATAAGGAAAGACAGGCCGTTCGGCGTTCACGTAGCCTGGAAGCCATACAGACGCTGGTCGGCGATGTAGTCGGCCACCGCGGCTGGCAGCAGCGACCGCCAGTCGCCGCCAGCGCCTATGCGGCGGCGGACCTCGGTTGCCGATTCGGTCCGCAGCGGCTGTTCCAGACGCCATACGCAGCCGGCCGGGCTGCATGCGAGATCCCGGGGCTCCTGCGTCCACGCCGGTTGCAGGCGCCGGGCCAGCGCCGGCGGCAGCGCCGCGCCCAGCTCGCTGCCCGGGCGGTCGGCGACCACGAAATGGGTGAGCGCGAACAGCTCCTCCCAGCGATGCCAGGACGGCAGCCCGAGCAGGCTGTCGGCGCCCAGCAGCAGCGCCAGGGACTGCTCCGCGCCGACCATGGCGCGCAGCTCCAGCAGGGTATCCACCGTCCACGAGGGCACACCCGGATCGCGGGCGGCGCGCTGCAGCTCGCGATCATCCAGCAGCAGGCCGGCCTCGCCGGCAATGGCCAGCGCCAGCATCCGCGCCCGCTGCCCGGCATCGGCGCCGGGCGGCGCGCGATGTGGCGGATCGGCCGCGGGCATCAACCGCACCGGAACCTGCAGCGCATCGCGGGCGCCGCGGGCGATCGCCAGGTGGCCCAGGTGCACGGGATCGAAAGTGCCGCCGTAGAACAGCATCAGCGCGTCGGTGCCGTGGGCCATGGTCGACTCGGCGAAGATCAGGCGTTGGCGCGGGCCAGCAGGCGTACCGCGCGCGGCTCGGCCACGGCTACCAGCAGGCGCTCCAGCGCCAGCCACGCATCGCCTTCCAGCCGGCCCTTGGCGATGCGGTCCACGCGCGAGGCCTCGGCGACGAAGCGCTCCCAGCGACGCGCTTCGGGATGGCGCTGCAGCGCGCGCTTGAACGGCGCCTGCCGTGCCTCCCAGATGCCCTTGCCCTTCATCTCCGCGGCCAGGTTGCCGCCGCGGGCGTGGACCCGCGCCAGTCCGGCGGTAAGCAGCAGTTCGCGCACGACGATGGGCATCAGTGCCGCTACCGCCTCGCCCTCGGCACGCAGGCCGGCGAGCATGCGCATCACCGCGCCCGGCTGGCCGGAGAACGCGGCTTCGGCCAGGCGGAACACGTCATAACGGGCGGCATCGGCGACCAGCGACTCCATCGTCGCCACGTCCAGCGCCTTGCCTTCGGCCAGCAGGGCGAGCTTGTCGATTTCCTGGGCGGCGGCCAGCAGGTTGCCTTCCACCCGCTCGGCCAGGCGTTGTACCGCGGCGGGATCGGCGCGCAGGCCCTTGCCGCGCAGGCGGCGGTCGATCCAGTCCGACAGCTCGTGCGGCTTGATCGCCCAGGCGATGGAAACCACGCCGGCCTTGGCCACCGCGTCGAACCACTTGGTCTGGTGCGCCTTGCTCCACTCGCCGGCGGTGATCAGCAGGACCACGTCAGACGGGGGACGCGCGCAGAAGTTGCTGATGACCTCGGATCCTTCCTTGCCCGGCTTGCCACTGGGCAGGCGCACCTCGACCAGGCGGCGGGCACTGAACAGGCTGGGCGCATTGAAGCTGGAGTCGAGCTGGTTCCAGTCGAAATCACGACCATCGGCGTCGAACACCTCGCGCTCGCTGATGCCCTCGGCGCGGGCGCGGGCGCGCACCGCATCGGCAGCCTCGAGCACGCGCAGCATTTCCGGCCCCGCCACCAGGTACACCGGGGCCAGCGGCTGCGAGGCCACCTGGCTGCTGAGCTGTTCCGGACGCAGTTCCATCGTCAGGCCGGCCGGCATCGGCTGGCGGCCAGTACCGGCAGACGCTCAGCCACCGTCCTGGACCTGTTCCGGCTCCTGCGCCGGGGTAGCGCTGGAACCCGCCGAGGCCGGGGCGGTGCCATGTTCGATCTGCGCGCGGATCACGCTGTCGATGCGACGCAGGATCGAGGCTGACATCTCGCGGCGCAGTTCATCAGCCAGGATCTCGCGCTCGGTCGTGGTACCGGTCACGTCGACCGGCTGGGAAATGTAGTCGCGCGACAGCTCGATGACCTGCTCGGGCACCAGCACGCTGCCGTCGGCGCGATGGAACACGAATACCGTGGCGTAGCGCAGGCTGTATTCCTGTGCACGGCCCTGCGCATCGATGGCGATGGGCAGGTCGCCCCAGCGTTCGGAACGGATCTGCAGGCGGGCAGCGCCTTCCACCTTGTCGTCGGCGGAGGCCACTTCCGCACCTGAGGCACGGAGGCCGCGTTCGAGCAGCTTCACCAGTTCGCTGTAACGGGTCGAGGACTGGACCATCACCGCGGGCGTGTCCGCCGGCAGGGTCAACGAGTTGCGCAGGTGGAAACCGCAGCCGGACAGGCCGGCGGCAAGGGCGATGGCAAGCAGGAATCGGGTCATGGGAACAGTCTGGCGGAGCAGGAAGGGGGCGGCAATAGCCGGAGCATCATCGCCGGGGCCGCGTGAGCGCGGCGCAAGACCGCGTGGGCACCGCGACATGCCGGCAAGGAGCGCACCCCGGAAATGCCGCAGGCGCAGCCATGGCTGCGCCTGCGGTATCGCTGCGGCCGGTCACCCGGCCGCACCGGTGGCTCAGGCCGCCACGATGTTGACGATCTTGCCCGGCACGATGATGACCTTGCGCACGGTCAGTCCTTCCAGGAACTTGGCCGCGTTCGGTTCGGCCAGGCCCAGGGCTTCGATCTGCTCGCGGGTCGCATCGGCGGCCACTTCGATCGTGCCGCGCAGCTTGCCGTTGACCTGCACCGCCAGGGTGATGGCATCACGCACCAGCGCGCTGCTGTCGACCTGCGGGAACGGCTGGTCTTCCAGCAGCGTCTCGCCGTGGCCCAGCACCTGCCACAGCGCATGGCAGGCATGCGGGGTGATCGGGTTGAGCAGCAGCACCGCAGCCTGCAGGGCCTCCTGGCGCACCGCACGGCCCTGCTCACTGGCGTCGTCGAACTTGGCCAGGGTGTTGAGCAGTTCCATCACCGCGGCGATGGCGGTGTTGAAGCTGTGGCGGCGGCCGTAGTCGTCACCGACCTTGCCGATGGTCTCGTGGGTCTTGCGGCGGATCGCCTTCTGCCCGGCGTCCAGCGCGGCCACGTCCAGTGCCGGTGCGGCACCATCGGCGGCGTGCCTGTGCACCTGCGACCACAGGCGGCGCAGGAATCGCGCCATGCCATCCACGCCGGCCTCGTTCCACTCCAGCGACTGTTCCGGCGGCGCGGCGAACATCGAGAACAGGCGCACGGTGTCGGCGCCGTACTTGGCGACCATCGCCTGCGGATCCACGCCATTGTTCTTGGACTTGGACATCTTCTCGGTGCCACCGATCACCACCGGCGCACCGTCGCTGCGCAGGGTGGCGCCGGTGATGCGGCCGCGCTCGTCGCGCACCACGTCCACGTCGGCCGGGTTGAACCAGTCCTTGGAACCGTCCGGGTTGGGACGGTAGAAGGTCTCGGCGATGACCATGCCCTGGCACAGCAGGTTCTTCGCCGGCTCGTTGCTGTCGACCATGCGGGCGTCGCGCAGCAGCTTGTGGAAGAAGCGGAAGTACATCAGGTGCAGGATCGCGTGCTCGATGCCGCCGATGTACTGGTCCACCGGCAGCCAGTAGTTGCCGCGCTTGTCCACGGCCTCGCGCGCACCCGGCGAGGTGTAGCGGGCGTAGTACCAGCTCGACTCCATGAAGGTGTCGAAGGTGTCGGTCTCGCGCTCGGCGTCAGCGCCGCACTCGGGGCACTTGCACTTGCGCCATTCCGGGTCAGCCTTGATCGGCGAACCGGTGCCTTCCAGCACCACGTCCTCCGGCAGCAGCACCGGCAGCTGGTCCTCGGGCACCGGCACCGCGCCACAGCTCTTGCAGTAGATCACCGGGATCGGGCAACCCCAGTAGCGCTGGCGGCTCACGCCCCAGTCGCGCAGGCGGTAGTTGACGCGGCGCTGGCCCTGGCCCTTGCGCTCGAAGCGCTCGGCCAGTGCCTCGAAGGCACCCTGGAAGTCCAGGCCGTCAAACTCGGCCGAGTTGATGAGCTCGATCTGGCGGGTCTTGTCGCCGTACCAGTCCTTCCACTCGTCCGGGGTCCAGCTGCGCTCCTCGTCGTTGCGAGGATCCTTCAGCACGATGACCTGCTTCTTGGGCAGGCTGTACTTGCTGGCGAATTCGAAATCGCGCTGGTCGTGCGCGGGGACGGCCATGACCGCGCCGGTGCCGTAGCCCATCAGGACGAAGTTGGCGACCCACACCGGCACCTGCTCGCCGGTGACCGGATGCACGGCCTTCAGGCCGGTATCCATGCCGCGCTTTTCCTGGGTCTCCAGCTCGGCCTCGGACACGCCGCCCTGCTTGAGCTCGGCCAGCAGCGCGGCCAGCGCCGGATTGTTCTTCGCCGCGTGCAGGGCCAGCGGGTGCTCGCCGGCGATGGAAACAAAGCTCACGCCCATCAGGGTATCCGGACGGGTGGTGAACACGCGCAGCGGGTCCAGCGCACTGCCGGCGGCATCGCGCACCTGGAACTCGATCTCCAGGCCTTCGGAGCGGCCGATCCAGTTGCGCTGCATGGTCTTGACCGATTCCGGCCAGCCATCGAGCTCGTCCAGGCCGTCCAGCAGTTCCTGGGCATAGTCGGTGATGCGCAGGAACCACTGCGGGATCTCGCGCTTCTCCACCAGCGCGCCCGACCGCCAGCCGCGGCCGTCGATGACCTGCTCGTTGGCCAGCACGGTGTTGTCCACCGGATCCCAGTTCACCACCGCGTTGCGGCGGTATGCCAGGCCCTTGCGCATCAGCCGGGTGAACATGCGCTGCTCGTGGACGTAGTAGTCCGGCGTGCAGGTGGCGAACTCGCGCGACCAGTCAATGGCGTAACCCAGCGATTTGAGCTGGCTGCGCATGTGGTCGATGTTCTTGTAGGTCCACTTGGCCGGGGCGGTCTTGTTCTTGATCGCCGCGTTCTCGGCCGGCAGGCCGAAGGCGTCCCAGCCCATCGGCTGCAGCACGTTGTGGCCGGTCATCCGCTTGTAGCGGCTGATCACGTCACCGATGGTGTAGTTGCGCACGTGGCCCATGTGCAGCGCACCGGACGGGTACGGGAGCATCGACAGGCAGTAGAACTTGGGCTTGTCGGAGGTCTCGTCGACCTCGAAGGCACGGGCGTTATCCCAGAACTTCTGGGCGGCCGATTCAACCTGCTGCGGGTCGTAGATATTGGGTTCGACGCTGGACATGGAACACTAGGGCGGCGGCAAAGCAGCACAGGGTACCGCAGTGCATCAAGCGGCTCCAATCGATCCCGGGCCGTGCCGGCGCCCCGGCTCCATGTCACTGATCCGGCAGGGAAACCCGCTTTGCCCCCAGCAACGAGTTGCGACGGCCGGCACGGATTCCGCGCCGGTGTCACCCCGGTCGCCGGTCGGCACCGCGGGCGGGCCAGGCCCAGGGCGCGGCCGCCAGCCACAGCAGCCAGGCCGCAAATGCCAGCCGCTGGGCGAGCGCCACCGGCACCAGCGCGGCCAACACGAAGGCACCGCCGGCCACGCCCAGGCCGCACAGCAGGCTCAGTCGGGCCAAGGCACGCCAGTCGCCCCGACCGCCGGTTGCCAACAGCAGGCTGCCGGGGACGAAGGCCACCACCCACAGCATCCACGCGCTGGCATGCAGCTGGCTGGCGCGGTTCTCCAGGTCACTGCTGTCCAGCGGCAGCAGGCCCATGGCGGCGAACGCCAGCACCGACAGCAGCACCAGCTGCGCGCCAATGCGCAGGCTCCAGCGCGGCTCGGCGGCCACGCGTCGCAACAGGATCAACGCCACCCACCCGGCCAGCAGCGCCGGCAACAGGAAGGCGAGCAGGTTGAAGGCCATCGCATTGGGCACGCCGGAGGCTCCCAGCAGGGCCAGCGGATGCAGCGCCTGTTCAAAGCCCGGCAGCGCGGCGCCGAATCCCAGCACCGCCGCGGTCCACAGCGGGGCCGCAGCCACTCCGGCCCAGCGGCCCGCACGATCGATCGACATGATTCCTCCGGCAAATCCGGCCCTGCCGGAACAGCCGCCATTGTCCCTGATCACCGGGCACGGGCGGGTTGAGAGTGGCGGGGTCTGGCACCATACAGGGGATTCCTGCCTGCAGAACCCGCGACCATGACCGAGCTTGCCCACGTATTCGACGCCACCACCGAGACCTTCGAGGCCGAGGTCCTGCAGAAATCGCTGCAGGTGCCGGTGCTGGTCGACTTCTGGGCCACCTGGTGCGGGCCGTGCAAGACGCTGGGACCGATCCTGGAAAAGCTGGCCGGCGAGTACAACGGCGCGTTCGAGCTGGCCAAGGTGGACGTGGACCGCGAGCAGCAGATCGCCGCGGCCTTCCAGATCCGCTCGGTGCCGACCGTGTTCCTGATCAAGGGCGGCCAGCTGGTGGACGGCTTCCCCGGCGTGATCCCGGAAGGCCAGCTGCGTGAGTTCCTGAAGCAGCACGGCATCGAGCCCGCAGCCGCCGCGGTCGAGGCCGCCGAGGCCGAAGCGCTGCCGCTGGATCCGCAGGCCGAAGTCGCCGCGCTGCGCGAGGCCATCAGCGCCGAGCCGGACAAGGAAGAGCTCAAGCTCGACCTCGCCCTGGCCCTGCTGCGTACCGGCGCCACCACCGAAGCCGCGCAGCTGATCGAAGCGCTGCCGGCCAACCTGGCTACCGACGATCGCGCGATCCGTGCCCGCGCCCGTCTGGATTTCGCCAGCGCGCTGCAGGATGCGCCGGCCGCCGACGTGCTGGCGCAACGGGTGGCCGCCGATGGCAACGACCTGCAGGCCCGCCACCTGCTCGGCGTGCACCACCTGCTCGCCGGTGAGGACGAGGCCGCGCTGGAGCAGTTCCTGGCGATGCTGCAGCGTGACCGCGGCTTCCAGGATGGCCTGCCGCGCAAGGCCCTGATCGATGCCTTCCGCGTGATCGAGGACGAGGATCTGGTCGGCCGCTACCGCCGCCGCATGTCGGCGGTCCTGTTCTGAGCCGCCGGGCAATCCCTTGCCCGCTGGCCGCGGCGCCCCGCCCGGCCTAGACTCGGCGCTCCACCGCTGCCCTGCACTGCCATGTCCTTGCCGGTGAACACAGCGTCTTCCCTGCCGCCCTCCGGGGCGGCCGCGGGCATTCCCGCCGCATCGTCGGCTCGCGTCCTTCCACATGCTCCTGCCTGACCGATGTACCGGCGCCCGAGGTGCCTGTACTGGATCCTGCTGGCCTTCGCGCTGGGCCTGACCACTTCTTGGGCCGGATACGCCGGCCTGCTGCATGCAGCGGATCGCTGGCTGTTCGACCGGTTGGCCATTGCCCCTGCCGCATCGGCCCAACCCGGCACGGCACTGATCGCCATCGACGAGGCCAGCCTGCAGGCCCTGGGCCCGTGGCCATGGCCACGCGGCACGCACGCGCGGCTGCTCGACCAGCTGCGCGCCGCCGGCTCCGGTCGGGTCGCCCTCGAGCTGGATCTGTCTGCACCAGGTTCCAGCGATCCCGCGGGCGACGCACAGCTGGCCGCTGCCATCCGCCGCCACGGCGCGGTGCTGCTGCCGGTGGTGCCGACCACCGACACGCCGGGCCTGTCGGCCCACCGCGCACCGCTGCCGGCGTTCGCCATCGCAGCCGCGGCCCTGGGCCATGCCGGCATCGCATCCGATGACGACGGGCGTACCCGGTCCCTGTTGCTGCGCGCCGGCCCGGCCAACAGCGAGTGGCCCGCGCTGTCCGCGCTGCTGGCCGGCATATCGCCCCCCACCGCACCCGCCACCCTGGCGGAGTCGCCCTACGTTTGGCAGGGGTGCCATCCGGTACTGCTGCCGCGGCTGGTCACCACCGACATGCCGC
Source organism: Stenotrophomonas sp. Marseille-Q4652 (assembly GCF_916618915.1). Lineage (NCBI taxonomy): Bacteria > Pseudomonadati > Pseudomonadota > Gammaproteobacteria > Lysobacterales > Lysobacteraceae > Stenotrophomonas > Stenotrophomonas sp. Marseille-Q4652. The sequence goes on along the minus strand of NZ_CAKAKE010000001.1, from coordinate 396,046 downwards.
GCTACAGCTACCACGATGTCCTCGCCGGGCGCGTAGCGGCCGGGCAACTGCGCGGCCGCCCGCTGGTGATAGGCGCGACCGCGCCCTCCCTGGCCACGCCGGTCGTCATAGGCACCGGGCAGCGGATCAGCCCGGCCGAATTCCATGTTATGGCTGCCGCGAGGCTGCAGCAGGGCAGTTTCCTGATCCCGCTGCCGCCGCTGGTCATCGCCGCGGTGGGTGTCGTACTGCCGCTGCTGGTGGCTGCGGCGGGCTGCATTCGCCTTCGCTGGCGCTGGGCGGCCACCGCCCTCGCAAGCCTGCTGCCGATCGCGCTGGCCGTGGCACTGGCCGCGGCCGGCTACTGGTTCGCGCCGGCCGCGGCCCTGCTGGCCATCACTCTCCTGCTGCTGGGTCGGGCCCTGACGACCGGCCTGCAGCTTTGGCACCTGCGCGAGCGTGACGGCCGGACCGGGCTGGTCAATGCCGGCCGGTTTGAACGCGCGCTTGCCCATGCCCTGCCCGTGGCGCTGCGCCGGGGCGAGCCACTGGGGGTCGCGATGCTGGCACTGGACGGCGCCACCGCGGCCGACGCCGCGATCCTGCAGGCCACGGGCGCGGCCATCGGCCGGCACGCGCGGCGGCCGCGCGACGTGGCGGCCCATCTCGGCCAGGGCCGCTTTGGCCTGGTGCTGCCCGGGACCGGTCGCGATGGGGCGGTCCAGCTGATCCAGGACCTGCAGGCAGACCTGCGCCCCGTGTGCACGCTCAGCGCCGGTGTGGTGGCGGTGGAAGACGGGCCGGCCGCGCCGCGGCAGGTGCTGATGGCGGCCACGGCCGCGCTGGAAAATGCACGCGCACTGGGAGGCGATGGTTACGTGGCGCAGTCAGCGTCGCCGGCCCAACCATACGGGCCCGAATGCTAAGCTTCGCGCCTGCCTTTCCGCTCTTTCCCACGCATGAATCCAACGCTGTTCCGCCACGGCATCAACCTGTGGCCACCGTTCCTGCTCGCTGGCATCCATGTGACCAAGGTGTCACGGGATTTCCGTGACATCGACGTCGAACTGCGCATGCGCCCGTGGAACCGCAACTATGTCGGCACCCACTTCGGCGGCAGCCTGTTTGCGATGACCGACCCGTTCTGGATGTTCTCGGTCCTGCGCAACCTGGGCAACAGGTATTTCGTCTGGGACAAGGCCGCCGAGATCGAGTTCGTCAAACCCGGCAAGGGCACGGTCGGTACGTCGTTCCATCTGGACGAGGCCACGCTGGACGAGCTGCGGGCCAGGGCCGCCGATGGCGGCAAGGTGCTGCACTGGTTCGAGAACGACATCACCGACGCCAAGGGCGAAGTGGTGGCCCGCGTGCGCAAGCAGGTCTACGTGCGGCTCAAGCCAGCCGCACGCATCCCGGCCGGCTGATCAATGCGCGCCGGCGGCCGCGTCGCTCGGCTGCAGTGGCAACGCCACCTGCGGTTTCGTCGCCTCGCGGCTGCTGTAGGCCGGCATCTCCAGCCAGCGTCCGTCGGCACTGACCGACACTGCCCTTGAGGGCGAGCGCAGCGGTCCGGGCAGGCCGGCCAGCCGTGCCGCGACGTCGCCATCGCCCGGCTGCCCGCGCAGCCACAGCAGGATGGACACCAGCCGCAGCTGGGCGCCGGCGTCCTGCAGCCGTGCCGGGTAATCGGTATAGGCCGGTCCGGCGATCGAGGTAACGATGCAGCCGACGGTATTTGCCGCGCAGCGCAGCGTCCACGGCGAGGCATTGATCTGCGGCGCGGGCGGCGGTGGCGCGTCCTGCGCCAGCGCAGCGGCGGCCTGCTCAGTGCAGGCCGGAGCCAGCACCCAGGCCTGGCGGCCAATGCTCTTGTCCTCGTCCAGCAGTAGCCAGACGCCGCGCTTGTCCTCGCGCCTCAGCGTCGGCCATATGCTGGTGACCATCCGGTACTCGCCGCGCATCGCGTTGCAGGCACTCAGTTCGGCTGGCGCCGGTAGTGCGAACGCATCACTGCAACCAGCCGGCAGTGGGTGGTCCGCGGGCAGTTCGGCCAGCACCTGCGAGAACAAGCGGGAACTGGCATGTACCAGGCTGGAGCCCATCATCGCCAGTACGAGCGAATCACTGCGCGACATCAGCATCCGGCCGGTCACCACAGAACGGCACAGCCCGACCAGCGCCTCGTCGCTGCGACCCTGTGCATGCGCCAGCGCGTGTGCGGTGTACGCGCGGGCCAGGACCTGCAGCTCGGGAAGCGGCGTACTAGTGTCCTGCGGAAGCGGCGATTGCACGTAGTCGTAATCGCCCAGCGCGGCGATACGTGCCAGCAGCCCCTGCTGGTCTTCAAGCGCCTTCGCATAGTCCTGCGGTGCCGTGCGCACCTTGTCCAGGCAGTCCAGCTCAGCGAGTCCGCAGGCGGGCCTGGCGCGGATATCCACACGCGGCCAGAGGCCGGCGGCCACGCTCGGCGGCGGCACCGGCAGGTCGGTTTCCTGACCGGCCTGCTGCGCAGCCACACGCCTGGCCACGATCTCCTGCTGGGCGGCCACATCCCGGGCCAGCAGCTCGGCATGGCGATCTTCCGGAATGCCCTCGTAGGGCAGGAACCACAGTGCGGCAAAACCATTGCGGCCGGTGAAGCCGGGATCGGCCTCGAGCAGCGCGCGCGCCTGGCGGTGTTCGGCCGGTACCGGCAGCGCCCTGGAAATCCCCCAGACCAGCACGACCAGCGCCGCCACGGCTGCCAGTCCCTTTGCAATCCATACCAGTGCCTTCATTCCCTTCCCCCTTGGCCGGCGCCCGTCCTGGTCGCCTCCAGCCGCCGGCTACAATAGCGCATGGCTTCCGACACCTTCCCGCGCACCTCGGTGCAGAAACTCTTCCTCACCGGCCTGCTGACCCTGCTTCCGATCTGGCTGACCTGGGTCGTGGTCAAGTTCGTGTTCGGGCTGCTGTCGGACATCAGCAGCCCGCTGGTGATCCCGCTCTCGCACCAGATGGCCGCGTCCTTCCCGCATTACCTGGGCTGGGTAAAGGCCGAGTGGGTGCAGGCGGTGTTCGGCGTGTTCGCCACCGTGCTGGTGGTCCTGGCGGTGGGCGCACTGAGCCGTCGCGTGATCGGCCAGCAACTGCTGCGCTGGTTCGGCGCGATCATCCGCCGCATTCCGCTGGCCAGCATCATCTATGACAGCGCGCGCAAGCTGCTGGACATCCTGCAGACCAAGCCCGGCAGCACCCAGCGCGTGGTGCTGATCGACTTCCCGCACCGGGAGATGAAGTCGGTCGGCCTGGTAACGCGGGTGATCCAGGAGGCCGGCACCGGCCGCGAGCTGGCCGCGGTATACGTGCCGACCACGCCCAACCCGACCTCGGGTTACCTCGAAATCGTGCCGGTGGAACTGCTCACTCCCACCGACTGGACCGTGGACCAGGCGATGGGCTTCATCATCTCCGGCGGCGCGGTGGCGCCGGACACGATGCCCTTCACCCGCGCCGGTGAGCGCTGAGGTGACCCCGCGGCCGCTGCAGGATCGGGCGGTCCTGCTGTTCATCGTGCTGGCCGCGTTCTTCTGCGCCAACGCGGTGCTGGCCGAGCTGATCGGCGTCAAGATCTTCGCCCTGGAGGACACCCTCGGCATCGCGCCGCTGAACTGGAACCTGTTCGGCCAGACAGGCTCGCTCAGCTTCACCGCGGGCACCTTGCTGTGGCCGGTGGTGTTCGTGATGACCGACACCATCAATGAGTTCTTCGGCAAGCGTGGCGTGCGCTTCATCTCGTGGCTGGCCGCGGTGCTGATCAGCTACGGCTTCCTGTTCGCCTTTGCCGCGATCGCGCTGGTGCCGGCCAGCTGGTGGGTCACCGCGATGCGGGCTGAAGGCGTGCCCGATTACCAGGCCGCGTTCGCCGCGGTGTTCGGCCAGGGCATGTGGACGATTGCCGGCTCGCTGGTCGCGTTCATGGTCGGCCAGCTGATCGACGTGGCGGTGTTCCACCGCATCCGCCGCGCCACCGGCGAACGCATGGTGTGGCTGCGCGCGACCGGTTCGACCGCGGTCTCGCAGCTGGTGGACAGCTTCGTGGTGATCTGGATCGCCTTCGTGCTCGGCCCGCAGCAGTGGCCGACCTCGCTGTTCCTGGCGGTGAGCACGGTGAACTACGCCTACAAGCTGATGTTCGCCGTCGCGCTGATCCCGCTGCTGTACCTGATGCGCCGGGCCATCACCGCCTATCTCGGTGCCGAACCGGCACAGCAGTTGCGCCTGCAGGCCGCCGCGGACTGACCGATTTTCCGGGACGGGGTGTTCTCCGCGACAGGTGAACCCGGCATTACGCGCTGACACCTGCGGCGGGTGGTCGTATCCGGTGTTATCGGGCACTCTCCCCGCTTCGTGTTCCCGTGGAATTGCCGATGTCCCACCGTTTGTCGACCGCCCTGGCGTTCGCCATCGCCGCGTTGCTGGGCCTGTCCATCGCACTGCCGGCCGATGCGGCCACCAGGAAGAAGGCCAAGCGCCCGGCCGCCACGCAGGTGCGCAGCGCCGCGCCCAAGGCGCCGGCAAGCCAGGACCGCGCCGCACAGCTGAACCGGCTTTACGAGCAGTACTGGGACGCTTCGATGCGGCTGAACCCGCTCAAGGCGACCTTCCAGGGCGATGGCCGCCACAACGGCGAGCTCCCCAACTTCCTGTCTGCGGCGTTCCGCCAGCAGTCGCATGACTTCACCGTGGAGTGGCTGGGCAAGGTGGAGGCCATCGGTCCGCAGGGCCTCACCGGCCAGGACCTGCTCAGCTACGAGCTGTTCGTGCGTGATGCACGCCTGGCGCTGGAAGCGGAGAAGTTTCCCAGCTGGATGATGCCGATCAGCCAGTACTCCAATGTCGCCAGCATCATGGCGGTACTTGGCTCCGGTGCCGGCCCGCAACCGTTCGCCACGGTGAAGGATTACGAGAACTGGTCGCGCCGCTCGGTTGGCATCCCCGTACTGTTCGACCAGGCCATCGACAACATGCGCCAGGGCATTGCCGCGGGCGTGGTGCAGCCCCGGGTGGTGATGGAGAAGGTGCTGCCGCAGCTGGACGCGGTGATCCGCCCAACCGCGGAAGAAAGCCTGTTCTGGATGCCGATCCGGAACATGCCGGAGGATTTCTCGGAAGAAGACCGCGCTCGGCTCACCGCCGAGTACAAGCGCATGATCGAGAACCGGATCATGCCCGCGTACCGCTCGCTGCGCGGCTTCATCGCCACGGCCTACCTGCCGGCCGCGCGCAATGGCGATGGACTGTCGACATTGCCCAACGGCCAGGCCTGGTACGCGCATCACCTGCGCCAGGCGACCTCAACCACGCAGGCGCCTGCAGAGCTGCATGCCGCCGCGGTGGCTCAGGTGGAGGAGCTGCAGGCACGGATCGTGGCGGAGATGAAGCAGGCCAGACTGCGTGGCTCGCCGGAGAAGCTGCTGCGCAACATGCGCAATGACAGGCAGTTCCGCTCCAGCAGTGCCGAAGCGCTGCTGGCCGACTACCGCCAGGTCCATGACAAGGTACGCGCCGGCCTGCCAATCCTGATCGGCACCCTGCCCGGGGCACCGCTGCAGGTACAGGCCATGGATGCCGCACGCGCGGCCACCGCGCCGGCGATCTCCTACCAGCAGCCATTGTCCGACGGTGCGCCCGGCGTGCTCTACGTCAACACCAGCGACCTGGCCGCGCGCAAGCGCTGGGCGGTGCCGATGCAGTTCGTGCATGAGGCCCTGCCCGGTCACCACGTGCAGCTGGGCTTGCAGCAGGGGCTGGACAAGCTGCCGCGCTTCCGCCACCTCGGCGGCGACGTAGCCTTCGTCGAAGGCTGGGGGCTGTACGCCGAATCGCTGGGGCTGGAATTGGGCGTGTACGACGATCCCCACGCACGCATCGCCTACCTGCAGGCCGCGTTGTCGCGTGCCGCCCGGATGGCCGCCGATACCGGCCTGCATGCCCAGGGCTGGAGCCGCAAGCAGGCCGTCGACTACCTGGTGCGGGTCGGTGGCCTGGAACCGGCGACGGCCGAGGCCGACGTCGAGCGCTCGCTGGCCGAGCCGGGCCAGGCGCTGGCCAACCGCGCCGGTGAGCTGAAGTTCCTCGAACTGCGTGCGGCCGCCGAGCAGGCGCTGGGCGAGCGTTTCGACGTGCGCGCCTTCCACGACGAAGTGCTGCGCGATGGTTCGTTGCCGCTGGATATCCTGCAGGCCAAGATCGAACGCTGGATCGCCAGCCAGTCCCGCCCCTGACCCGAGGACGCCACGATGCTCCGGACCTGTGCCCGCCTGATGGTCCTGTTGCTGTCCTGCACTGCCGGAGCCGCGCTGGCCTCGCCGCAACTGGCACCGCCAGATCCAGGCATCGACGCACTGATGCGCGACTACGACGGCCAGGTGCCCGGTGCGGCGGTGCTGGTCCTGCACGAGGGCAAGCCGGTGTTCCGCCGCGGCTACGGGCTGGCCGAACTGGAACAGGCCACCGCGGTAACGCCACAGACCAACTTCCGCCTGGCCTCGGTCAGCAAGCAGTTCACCGCCGCGGCCATCCTGCTGCTGGCCGAGGACGGCAGGCTGTCGATCGATGATCCACTCAAACGCTGGCTGCCCGGCCTGCCAGCGGCCGCGGAGGCGGTCACGCTGCGCCACCTGCTCAGCCACACCAGCGGCCTGCTCGACTACGAAGACCTGATGGACCCGGCCGACACCCGCCAGGTGCACGACAGCGACGTCCTGCAACTGCTGCAGCGCGAGGACCGCACCTACTTCGCACCCGGCAGCCAGTACCGCTACAGCAACAGCGGCTATGCATTGCTGGCGCTGGTGGTCGCCCAGGCCTCGGGCATGGATTTCGCCAGCTTCCTGCAGCGGCGCATCTTCCAGCCGCTTGGCATGACCGGCACCGTCGCCCACCAGGACGGCGTGGATGAGGTGGCGCATCGCGCCTACGGCCACAGCCTCGTCGACGGCCGCTGGCAGCGCACCGACCAGAGCACCACCAGCGCCGTGCTCGGTGATGGCGGCATCTACTCCTCGCTCGATGACCTGGCCCGCTGGGACGCGGCGCTGTACGACGGACGTCTGCTTTCACGCGCCTCGCTGCGCCAGATGTTCTCCCCGTCCACGCCGACGCCGGAGCCCGATGTGCCGTCCTATGGCTTTGGCTGGCGGCTCAATGGCAAGGCGCAATGGCACAGTGGCGAGAGCATCGGCTTCCGCAACGTGATCCTGCGCTATCCCGACCAGCGGCTCACGGTGATCGTGCTGACCAACCGCAACGATCCGGAGCCCTATCCCACCGCGCTGCGCATCGCCCAACGCTGGCTGGATGTCCTGCAATGAGCGCGGGGCTGGCCGGCATCCACCACGTCGCCCTGATCGTCTCGGACTACGCGCGCTCGAAGGACTTCTACACCCGCATCCTCGGCCTGCGCGTGCTCGCCGAGCATTACCGGGCGCAGCGCGACTCGTGGAAGCTCGACCTGGCCCTGCCCGATGGCAGCCAGATCGAACTGTTTTCCTTCCCCGCCCCGCCACCGCGCCCGAGCCGCCCGGAAGCGCGCGGCCTGCGCCACCTCGCGTTCCGCGTCGAGGACCTCGATGCGAGCATCGCCCACCTGCACGCCAATGGCGTGGCTACCGAGCCGGTGCGCGTGGACGAGTACACCGGACATCGCTTCACCTTCCTTGCCGATCCGGACGAGCTGCCGCTGGAACTGTACGAAACCGTTGACGCACTCCTGCACCCAGCCTGACGGGTACAGTTTCCACTGCCTCCGGGCGGATTCCGTACCCGGCCGAATGGGTATAAAGTCGGGCCATCCCCGGCCCTGCGCCGGGTCCAACGAAATCCCTGGGAGGGGAACATGCGCAAGAGCTTCAAGACCCTGTTGCTGGCCCTGCCGCTGGGCCTGGCCGCCATTGGCAGCGTCCACGCCGACAACACCAGCGCCGAAGGCCGCTGGCGCCAGATCGACCCGGACACCGGCCGCGCCAAGTCCATCGTCGAGATCAGCCGCGCCGGCAACGGCCAGCTCAACGGCAAGATCGTCGAGCTGCTGAACCCGTCCAGGCCGAACCCGACCTGCGACAAGTGCAGCGATGACCGCAAGAACAAGCCGATCACCGGCATGGAGATCATCCGCGGCATGCAGGCCGACGGTGCCGGCAAGTGGAAAGGCGGCAAGATCCTCAAGCCCGACGAGGGCAAGGTCTACAACTCCAAGATGGCGCTGATCGAAGGCGGCAAGAAGCTGGAGGTTTCCGGCTGCGTGGCCTTCATCTGCAAGACCCAGGTGTGGGAACGCCTCTGAGCGACCCGCTCCATGCAACATCCCGGACCCGGCCACTGGCCGGGTCCTTTGTTTCCGGCCCCGCGCTGGCCGCCCCGGGAGGGCGTGCGATAATCGCCGGTCCCCCGAATCACGAACGGCCATGACCCGTAGCGCTCTCGTCACCAACGCCCTGCCGTATGCCAACGGCCCGCTCCACCTCGGCCACCTGGTCGGCTACATCCAGGCCGACATCTGGGTCCGCGCGCGGCGGCTGATGGGCGGGAAGGTCTGGTACGTCTGCGCCGACGACACCCACGGCACCCCGATCATGCTCGGCGCCGAGAAGGCCGGGCTCACCCCGGAGGCCTACATTGCCGGCATCCAGGCCAGCCACGAGGCCGACTTCGCTGCCTTTGGCGTGGACTTCGACCACTACGACTCGACCAACTCGGCGGCCAACCGCGAGCTGACCGAGGAGCTGTACCGCCGCCTGGACGCCGCCGGCCACATCTCGCGCCGTTCGGTGGCCCAGTTCTACGACCCGGCCAAGGGCATGTTCCTGCCCGACCGCTACATCAAGGGCACCTGCCCCAAGTGCAAGTCGCCGGACCAGTACGGCGACAACTGCGAGGTGTGCGGCGCCACCTACGGCCCGACCGAACTGATCGAGCCGCGCTCGGTGATTTCCGGCGCCACCCCGGAAATGCGCGACTCGGAGCATTACTTCTTCGAGGTCGGGCACTTCGAGGAATTCCTGCGCGGCTGGCTGGCGCAGGACGTCGCCCTGCCCGGCGTGAAGGCCAAGCTGGCCGAATGGCTGGACGCCGAGGGTGGCCTGCGCGCCTGGGACATCTCCCGCGACGCGCCGTACTTCGGCTTCGAGATCCCCGGCGCGCCGGGCAAGTACTTCTACGTGTGGCTGGACGCGCCAATCGGCTACCTGTCCAGCTTCAAGAACCTGTGCGTGAAGACCGGCGAAGATTTTGCTGCCTTCCTGCACAAGGACAGTGGAAATGAGCTGCACCACTTCATCGGCAAGGACATCGTCAATTTCCACGGCCTGTTCTGGCCGTCGGTTCTGCATGGCACCGAACTGCTTGTGCCCACCAAGCTGCACGTCAACGGCTACCTGACCGTGGACGGGGCGAAGATGAGCAAGTCGCGCGGAACCTTCGTCAAGGCACGCACCTTCCTCGATGTGGGTCTGGAACCGGAAGCCCTGCGCTACTACTTTGCGGCCAAGAGCAGCGGCGGCGTCGACGACCTCGACCTGAACCTGTCCGATTTCGTCGCCCGCGTGAACTCGGACATCGTGGGCAAGTTCGTCAACCTGGCCAGCCGCGCGGCCGGCTTCATCACCAAGCGCTTCGATGGCCAGCTCGCCGCCACCCTGCCCGATGCGGCGCAATACGACCGTTTCGTCGCCGCGCTGGCGCCGATCCGCGAGGCCTACGAGCGCAACGACCCGGCCGCGGCGATCCGCCTGACCATGGCCCTGGCCGACGAGGCCAACAAGTACATCGACGATACCAAGCCGTGGGTGATCGCCAAGCAGGAAGGCAGCGACGCCGAGCTGCAGGCCGTCTGCACCCAGGGCCTGAACCTGTTCCGCGTGCTGGCCGCCGCGCTCAAGCCGGTGATGCCGCGCACCACCGCCGCGGCCGAGACCTTCCTAAACGCACAGGTGAATGCGTGGTCCGACCTGGACCAGCCACTCACCGCCCACGCCATCGCGCCCTACCAGGCGCTGTTCACCCGTATCGATACCAAGCTGATCGACGCCATGACCGACGCCTCCAAGGACACCCTGACCGCTGCTGCCCCGGCCGCCGACACCAAGACCGAGAAGCAGGCTGCCGAGCCGGCCAAGACCGAGGCGGCCCCGGCGGCGAAGGCCGAAGGCGACGCGCCGCAGTACATCGGCATCGACGACTTCGCCAAGCTCGACCTGCGCATCGGCAAGGTGCTGGAGTGCGGCTTCGTCGAAGGCTCGGACAAGCTGCTGCGCTTCAAGCTCGACGCTGGTGACCTGGGCGAGCGCCAGATCTTCTCCGGCATCCGCGCCTCCTACGGCGAGCCGGAAAAGCTGGTCGGCCGCAGCGTGGTGTTCATCGCCAACCTGGCCCCGCGCAAGATGCGCTTCGGCATCAGCGAAGGGATGATCCTGTCGGCCGGCTTCGACGGCGGCGCGCTGGCGCTGCTGGATGCCGACGAGGGTGCAGCGGCCGGCATGCCGGTCCGCTGATGGCACCGGGCGCGGCCTGTCCGCGCCCTCTTCCGGAGCCGCCATGGAACTGGCGCTGTTCGACTTCGACCACACCATCACCACCTGCGACACCTATGGCCGTTTCCTGCGCCGGGTGGCCACGCCGGAACAGCGCGCGCAGGCCTGGTGGCGGGTCGGCCCGTGGCTACTGGCCTACCGGCTGAAGCTGATTTCGGCCGAACGCATCCGCCGGCGGGTGACCGCCCAGGTGTTCACCGGCCGCCATGCCGGCGAGATCGCCCAGCTGGCACGCGACTACGCCCGCGAACACCTGCCGGCGATGGTGCGGCCGCAGATGCTCGAGCAGATCCACTGGCACAAGGCGCAGGGTCACACCGTGGCGGTCGTTTCCGCCTCTATCGACCTGTACCTGCAGCGCTGGTGCGGAGAGCTTGGCGTGCAGATGGTCTGCAACCGGCTGGAAGTGGTCGACGGCCGCCTCACCGGTCGCTACGCCGATGCCGACTGCGGCCCACGCAAGGTGGCCCACATCCGCCGCCTGTTCGAGCTGGACAAGTACCTGCGGATCCACGCCTACGGCGACAGCCGCGAGGACAAGCCGATGCTCGCGCTGGCGCACGAGCGCTGGTATCGCGGCAAGCTGGTGTCCTGATCAGTCGGTGACAGGGCCGCGATCGAGCGTCAGGGACCTGGTCGACTCGAATCGCCGCTCCTGGCCGCTCAGCGGGTCCACGAAAGCCAGCTTCCAGGCCAGCAGTTGCAAAGGCCGCTCTGGATCATCCGCCGCCGGCTCCAGCAACTGCGGATAGCAGCGGTCATGCAGCAGCGGCGCGCCCAGCGCGGCCATGTGCACGCGCAGCTGGTGCTTGCGCCCGGTGATGGGTTGCAGCCGGTAGGTCCAGTACTCGGCGCCGCGATGGACCACGTCGACCAGCGTTTCGCTGTTCGGCTCGCCGGCAGCTTCGGCCATGCGGAAGAACGGCTCGCCCGGCACCAGCCGGCTGCGGTGCACATGCGGGAATGCCAGATGCGGCAGCGGCGCGGCGACGGCCAGGTATTCCTTGGTGATGCGGCGTTCGCGGAACAGCGCCTGGTATTGCCCGCGGGTGGCGGGATTGGCCGAGAACAGCACCAGCCCGGCGGTGTCGCGATCAATGCGGTGCAGCGGCACCAGATGCGGGTTGTGCAGCCGCTCGGTCAGCCGTGCCAGCAGGTTCTGGCGCACGTAGGCGCCGGCCGGCACCACGGGCAGGAAGTGCGGCTTGCAGGCCACCACGATGTCCTCGTCGGCATGGATGAGGGTCTCGGCGAACGGGATCACCTGCTCGTCCACCACCTCTCGGAAGTAATGCACCGTGTCCCCCAGCCGGTACCCCGCATCCAGCGTCAGCGGCCGTCCGTGGGCATCGAGCACCCGGCCGCGCTCGAACCGTCGCGCCCAGGTTTCCCCATCAATGGACGGAAACAACGCGCACAGCGCCTCGAACACGGTGCGCCATGGCCCGTCCGGCAGCTGGATGCGGCTCGCGGGCACGCCGTCGCGGGTCGGACGCAGATCGCTCATGGAGAGGCCAGGCAGGGGAGGCCGCCATGCTGCCACGCCCTGCCCAGCTTGCGGTGCACGCCGGCTACCCGCCATATCCGGTTAGGCCGGCACCTGCGCGGCTGCGATAATGCCGCCCTGTTGTCCCCGAGCCTGCCGATGTCCGTTGCCCCTCCACTCGTCGAACGCCTCGACCGCCTGCTGCCGCAGACCCAGTGCGGCCAGTGTGGCTTCGACGGTTGCCGCCCGTATGCCGAGGCCATGGCCCGTGGCGAGGCCGGCGTGGACCACTGCCCGCCCGGCGGTGATGCCGGTGCCCGCACATTGGCCCATGTGCTGGGCGTGCCGGCGATTCCGTTCGATCGCAGCCGTGGCGAGCACAAGGCAGCGCAGGTGGCGGTGATCGTCGAGGCCGACTGCATCGGCTGCACCAAGTGCATCCAGGTCTGTCCGGTGGACGCGATCATTGGCGGCGCCAAGTACATGCACACCGTGCTGGCGGATCTGTGCACCGGCTGCGAGCTGTGCATCCCGCCCTGCCCGGTGGACTGCATCGAGCTCAAGCCCGCCTGAGCGCTCGCGCGCAGACTCCGGCCTCGTCCGGCACACTTTTCGCCTGCCCCCTTGCCTGCAGGACTTGCCTGATGAAGTTGCACACCCTGGTGCTTGCTGTGTCCGCGCTGCTCGCCTGCCCCGTGGCGGGCGCGGCAGAACCCATGCCGCCCTACGCCGGCGGAAATGGCCGGAGCATCAGGTCGCTGTCTCCGGACCGTATCGAAGGCCTGGTGGCCGGCAAGGGCCTGGGCTATGCAAAGCCGCGGAGCTCAACGGCTACCCCGGCCCGCTGCACGTGCTTGAACTGGCTGATGCGCTGGAGTTGACGCCTGCCCAGCGCGAGGCCACCACCGCACTCCGCGCCCGCATGCAACAGCAGGCGATTGCCCTGGGGACCGACCTGGTGGCTGCCGAGGAAAAGCTGGAAATGATGTTCCGCTACGGGCACGTGGATGCGGCGACACTGAAGGCACAGCTCGACAGGATCGCTGCACTGGAAGCATCCCTGCGCCATGCACACCTGGCCGCCCACATCGAGCAGCGCGACCTGCTGACCAGCGAACAGAACGCACGCTACCCGCAATTGCGGGGCTATCCCCCGGGGAAATCGCATCAGGGCCACCACGGCCACTGACTGGCTTTGTCAGGATGCACGGCAGGCCTTGTGAGCGCCCCGCAGCGTCGCCTGAAATGAAAAGCCCCCGCCAACGCGGGGGCTGTGCGCATCTGGAGGTGCGGATGCCGCTCAGGGAACCGCCGCGGTCACCACGATCTCCACCTTCCATTCCGGGTTGGCGAGCCTGGCTTCCACGGTGGCGCGTGCCGGGGTAGCGCCGCGCGGCACCCATGCATCCCACGCCTGGTTCATGCCGGCGAAATCGGCCATGTCCGCCAGGAAGATCTCCGCGCGCAGGATGTTGCTCTTGTCGGTCACCGCCAGCGCCAGCAGCTCGTCGATCGCCTTGAGTACCTGTTCGGTCTGGCCAACGATGTCGACGCTGGTGTCCTCGGGCACCTGCCCGGCCAGGTAGGCCACGCGGTTGTGGATGGTCATCTCCGACATGCGCGGACCGGTGTCAAAGCGCTCGATCATCAGGCTGCTTCCTGTGGGTTGGGATGCCTGCATTGTGACCTGCCGCGACCGGTTGCGGCACCCGCCTGCATCCCTGCCACGCCACCATCACCAGCCAGGCCAGCACTCCGGCGATCACCAGCTTCTGGCTGCCACCGCGCGGCAGCTCGCGCCACAGCACATTGGCCCACAGCGCCGCAAACACGCACCACGCCAGCCACCAGCTGCGGGCGTGGAGGGGCGCCCAGGCCGGATCGGCGCGGAAGAGCGAGGCCTGCAGCAGCATCGCCACGGTGACGCAGAGGAAGGCGGTCTGTGCTGACAGCCCATGGACCAGGGGCGCCAGCAGCGGCGCCTGCTCGGGCAGGTAGCTGTCGCCCACCGCCACACCGGCCAGACCAACCGCGGCAGCGCTGAACAACAACACCGGCGCGGCGCTGCGCAGGGACCGCGGCTGGCTGCGGTACACCGCAGTGGCCATCAGCACGATGGCCAGGGCCAGCAGGCAGTACGCACTGCGCAGCAACAGTCCCCAGGGGCCATGCAGGTACAGGCTCAGCGTGGCGTGCATCCAGTCCAGATCGGTGCGCGCGAATTGCAGCGCAATGACCAGCGCGCCAAACATCGCGTATGAGAGCAGTGCGAGACCGAAGGCGAGCGGCAGTCGCCCGGTGCCATTGGCGGTTGTCCACGGCGCGGCAGGATCGGGAAGGCGTTCGGACATCGCGGTTTTCCAGTGATGGTGCGGACCTTCCCGTCCCGAGCTGGTCCTACTCGCTTTCCGGATGCCGCCGCTTCCACTCGGCCAGCGCGTGCCGGTAACGCTGCAGTTCCTCGGCATAGAGGTCCAGCACGCACAGCGGGCAGCCACTGCCACAGCACTCGTTGGGGCCCGGCTCTTCGGGCGGCAGCGGCCGCGGGTCCGGATCGGGAGGCAGGATCGTAGTCATTGCACCGGAGCGCGCCGGCCAGTTGGAAGGACCGTCATTGTAGCCGGCAGGCCCGGAGCGCCCGTGCGCAGGGCCGTTGCTCAGCCTGTGGCACGGCGCAGGTTGGCCCGTGCCGCCGCATCGCAGCGCGCGTGGAAGAAGTCGCTGAGAAAGATCCGCGGCTGGGCGAGCACGCCCTTGAGGAAGCGGCGGCGGTTGATCCGGAACAGCAGCCCCGGGACCTTGCCCCGGTACTCCTCGGCGATGCCGCGGTCGTAGGCATCAAACACATCGGCCGGCGCGGCGAGGATCGCCATGTCGCAATCCAGGAACAACGCGGCCTCGGCATCCACGTCCTGGGGCCGCAGCTGGCCGTGGCGGGCGGTCAGGCGGATCAGTTCGATGACCCGTTCGCTGTCGATGGCGTGATCGGGCAGCCACTGGGCGATGGCCCGCGCGGCCAGTTGCGCCGAACGTTCCTCGTTGTCGCTGCGCCCGGCCTGGTAGATCGCGTCGTGGTAGAGGATGGCCAGGTAGACCTCGCGCGGCTGCTGCCAGCCGGGGCCGGCCGCAACCTCGTCGAAGTGGCGCAGCAGTGCCTGCACGTGACCAAAGTTGTGATACGCCCGCGGTGGATCGGCGTAGGCGGCCCCCAGTTCGGCCAGCTGCGCGGCGGGAAGGATCAGCGGAGCATCAGGCATGCCGGCCATCTTGCCAGCGCACGCGGGCGGCGCAAGCGCTCAGCCCAGCTGCCAGCGCCCTTCCAGCTGGTAACGGGTCTGGCCGAGGAAGCTGCGGACCAGCAGGAACTCGCCCACGTGCCAGCGCAGCGGCTGCACCGGCTGCAGCGGCAGGTGGCGCTGGTCGTACAACAGGGTCATGTGCGGGGTGAACGCATGCCCAGGCTTGCCACCCACGCCCTGCAGGGAGCGGGCGAGCGCCTGCTGCAATGAATGCAGGTGCTCCACGCCCGATTCGCCACGCAGCACGAATGGGTTCTGCCGGCGTCCGGCAAAACTGCCTACCTGGTCGAAGCACACCTCGAAGGCGGGCATCCTCACCCGCCCGGCAGCCTGCTGCACCCGCGCCAGCAGGGCCGGCGGGATCCCGGCGAAATCGCCGACATGGTGCAGGGTCACGTGCAGGCGATCGCGATGCAGCAGCTTGCCCACCAGCCCGTGTTCCTCGCACAGCCCCGCGGCCAGTTCGATGATGCGGGCAGCGGTATGCGCATCGGGCATCACCGCGAAGAACAGGCGCTCGGTGGGGATGTCGTCGCCGAATCCCAGCAACATCTGCGCAGTGGCGGAAGGAAGTGGCTTGTTCATGGAAACGCGGGTCGCGGCGATGGACCCACAGCCGTGCACGGGCATGTATCGAAGGCCGCGGATACTACCAGACCACTCTCCTCCCCGGCCCGCCGGGTTGCGGGCCACGATTCCCGACCTGGTCATTTTTTGACCAGCCATTGGAAGGGCCTTGCCCGATGCGGGCTGCGGCGGGTTATCCACATGTTTGTCCGGCGCTGATCCACACCGGGTGTGGATGAAATTCCTCAATCCACATCCGCCCCGCACGGGCATACACTCGGTCCGACGGGGATGCCGCCCCCTGCGAGGTGCCTGCCATGATCGGATTGAGCGCACTGGCCTTCCTGGCCGCCACGACGCTGGCCCCGCCGCCATCCGCGCCGGTATTGCCGGAACCAGCCACCCCGGCCCCGGAACAGGTGATGGCGATTCCGCCGGCCCTCAAGCAGATGCTGCACGAACGCATCACCCCGGTGCGCTCGCCCGAGCAGCGCCTGTACCGGTTGGTGGAAATGGTCCTGCTGCCCGGAGGGCTGGAGCTGGAGTACGACGCCGAGGCCACGCAGACTGTGGCCGAAACCTTCGCCACGCGTCGCGCCAACTGCCTGTCCTTCACCCTGCTGTTCGTCGCCCTGGCGCGCGAGGCCGGGCTGGATGCACGCGTGCAGGAAGTTCGCCAGGTGGTGACCTGGTACCAGGACAAGGGACTGATCTACAACGCCGGCCACGTCAACGTCGGCCTGGACGTCGCCGGCCGCAAGGGCACCGTGGACCTGGACCGCAACGTGCTCTACGACCGCCGCGGGCCGCGCCCGATCAGCGACATCCGTGCCCTGGCCCACTTCTACAACAACCGCGGCGCCGAGCTGATGGCGATGGAGAAAGTGGAGGCCGCCAAGGCCCACTACGCGATGGCGCTGAGCCTGGAGCCACGCTTCACCTCCACCTGGAACAACCTGGGCGTGCTGCATTCGCGCCTGGGCAACGACGAGGACGCGGTGCGCCATTACCAGACCGCGCTGTCCATCGACCCGAAGAACCCGGCCGCACTGGCCAATGCCACTGCACTGCACAAGCGTCGCGGCGAGTACGCGCGCGCTGCGCAGCTGGCCGCCCGCATGGAGAAGGTGCGCCAGCGCGATCCGTTCTACCACTTCATGCTCGGCAACCAGTCCGAGGACAGGGGCGACTACAGCGCCGCCATCCGCCATTACCGGCGCGCAGTGGAGCTGTATCC
The DNA here is from genome assembly GCF_916618915.1 of Stenotrophomonas sp. Marseille-Q4652. Taxonomy (NCBI): domain Bacteria; kingdom Pseudomonadati; phylum Pseudomonadota; class Gammaproteobacteria; order Lysobacterales; family Lysobacteraceae; genus Stenotrophomonas; species Stenotrophomonas sp. Marseille-Q4652. The sequence continues at coordinate 378,907 of NZ_CAKAKE010000001.1, read as the reverse complement.
CAGTGCCCACCAGTTCCACTTCGGCCTGGCCCGCAGTTATTTCCTGGTCGGCAATGACCGCAACGCCGAGCGCGAACTGCAGCTGGCCGAACGCATGGCCCAGAGCAGCGAAACCAAGGGCCGCTACCAGGACAAGCTCGACAGCCTGCGCCGGCTGGGCAGGCGCACCGCCCAGCACTGACGCGTCACCGGCCCGTCATGGGCCGGCGGCCGGTCACGCCTTGCGCAGGAAGCAGGTCTTCAGCACCAGGCCCTTGATCTTGTCCGAGTTGCCTTCGATGTGCTCGGCATCGTCCTCGACCAGGCGGATGTTGCGGATCACCGTGCCCTGCTTGAGCGGGATCGACGAGCCCTTGACCTTGAGGTCCTTGATCACGGTGACGGTGTCACCGGCAACCAGCACATTGCCGTTGCTGTCGCGCACGACCAGTGCCTCGCCCCCGGTGGCGTCACCGGCGGCCCACTCGTGGCCGCAATCGGCGCAGATCCACAGCGCGCCATCGGCGTAGGTGTTCTCGAGGCCACACTGGGGGCAGGCGGGGGCGCTGGACATCTGCTGACTCCTTGGAAAACCGCCATTCTAACCGGCGTGAAGACTGCCCCCGGCCCAACACCCGCCGGCGGATCGGGGTATAGATGCTCCCTTCCCACGGAAGGATTGCCCATGCCTACCCCGCGCCCCCTTGCCCTCGGCCTGTCACTGGCCCTGCTCGCTCCTGTCGCCGCCGCGCAGGAAATACCGGCACGTATCCCGCCCGCTCCGCACTGCCTGGATGCGCGGGAGATCACCGGCATGTACCAGGGCGATGAGGCCTCGGTCGTGGTTGCCAGCGCGCAGCGGTTCTACCGCCTGCAGTTCGTCGGGGGTTGCCCCGGCATCGCCGCCGAAGCCTCGCCGCTGCTGGTTGCGCCGGCGGGCTGGGCATGCGGTGGACCGAACGAAAGCGTCCAGGGTGAAAGCCTGCGCTGCCCGGTGTCCGCCGTGGAGGAGATCGACAGCCGCGAATACGCCCGCCATGCGCGGCGCGCCGCCGGCCATGACCGCAACACGCTGGCCCCGGTGACGGTAACCGCCAGCAGCGGCACCGACCGCAGCCGCCGTTACGCACGCGCCTTTGCCGGCACCGCCGACTACTGCTTCAACCCTACCCACATGCGCAGCTGGAACGAAACGCCCTACGGGCTGCAGGTGCAGGTCTCGCCCAGCCGCAATGCCGGCAACCGCGTCTATGCGATCGAGCTGGCCGGCAGTTGCCCCATGCTTACCTCCAGCCCGCCGTTGCAGTTCCAGTCCGGCATGGACGTGGGCGTGATCTGCGGCAATCCGGGCGACCGCGTGGTTGCCGTGCAGGAAACCCTGGATCCGGGTGGCAACCTGCTGGGCCGCACCGCGCGGCCGGGCGGCATCCTCACCGGTGGCGCCTGGTGCACCGTCGCGGCGGTGTACCCGGTCAACTAGCCGCACCGCGGCCCGCGGCTTGCACCGGCGCGCGCACTGGCCCACAGTGCGCGCCCCCCCTGCACTGCCCGCACCATGAAACTCGGAATCGACTTTGGTACCAGCAACTCCGCCGCCGCGACGGTCGTCGACGGTGCGGTCATGCCGATCCGCTTCGGCGAGGCGCTGCAGTTCCGCACCACGGTGTACTTCCCGGAGGTGATGCGTGATCCGGCCGATTTCGAGCTGACTCCGGCGCTGGAACACCAGGTCGCCGAACTGATGGAATCGGCCCGCCGCGACGCCCGTGCCGCCGGCCAGGAACGCGCTGCCGAGCAGCTGCGCCGCGACGCGATCCGCGTCGTGCGCCGGCAATGGATGGAAGAGCGCATGCGCGAGCCGCTGTCCTCCACCACCCTGCTGCAGAATGCGGTGTACGGCGACGAGGCGCTGGAAGCCTACTTCGAGGAGAACGAGGGCAACCTGGTGCAGAGCCCAAAGTCGATGCTCGGCTACAACCTGCATCCCCGCGCCCGGCAGACCATCACCGGCATCGCCACCCACATCCTCGAGCACATTCGCCTGACTGCCTCGCAGCAGCTGCAGGTGCCGGTGCGCAGCGCGGTGCTGGGTCGCCCGGTGCAGTTCCGCAGCTCGATCGGCGAGGCCGGCAACGCACAGGCGCTGGAGATCCTGCACGGCGCGGCGATTGCCGCCGGCTTCGACCAGATCGAGTTCCTCGAGGAACCGGCCGCCGCGGCCATGCACTACCACGCCGGCAGCGCGCAGCCGCACGAGGCGGTGATCGTGGACATCGGCGGCGGCACCACCGACGTCGCCCACGCCCAGGTCGGCGGCAGCGGCCAACCGAAGATCCATCGTGCCTGGGGTATTGCCCGCGGCGGTACCGACATCGACCTGGCGCTGAGCCTGGCCGGCTACATGCCGCTGTTCGGCCGCGGGATCACCCGCGTGCCCGCGCACCATTACGTCGAGGCGGCCATGGTCCAGGACATGCCGCGCCAGCGTGAATTCCGCCTGCACCGCTATGACGAGGTACCGGCACCGTTCGATACCCGCCTGCAGGCACTGCAGGACACCGGCAACACCGCGCGCCTGTATCGCGAGGTCGAACGCTGCAAGATCGCATTGAGCAGCGAACCGACCCACACCAGCGTGCTGGATTTCATCGAGCGCGACCTGCAGGTGGAAACCAGCGCCCCGCGCCTGGCCGAGGCCGCAGCCGGCTACCTTGGCGAACTGGCCGCCCTGCTGCAGCAGGTACGCCAGGACATCGGCCATGATCCGGACGCGGTTTTCCTGACCGGCGGCATGTCGCGTGCCGGCTACATCCAGGACGCCGTGGCGCGGGCCTTCCCGGGTGCACGCGTGGTCCACGGCGTCCCGTCCTTCGGCGTGGTGCAGGGTCTGGCGCTGGCTGCGGCGGGCTGACCCTCGCCCCCCGATTAACAAGTAATTACGCCCGGTCCTGTATGGTCGGACCGTTTCCACGTCACGCACCCGGCGCTACTGCGCCTTTGCTGCGTCCTTTCCCGCATCTTCCCCGTCTCGGTCCGCTGCCCTTTCGGCAGTGACTGTCGCTTCGTCTCTCGAGACGCCCGGTTCCGCCAGCGCGGAGCCCCACGCTTTCCAGGAGGCCGCCGGTGGGACAGTCCCACACCGCCACTGCCGCAGCCGCCCCGAGGCCCGCGCCCGCTACCGCGTGCAGCCGCTGCGATGCCGTGTGCTGCCGCCTGACCGTGGTGCTGATGCCCGAGGACCGCATTCCCGGCCACCTCACCGAATACAACGATGATGGCCTGCACGTGATGGCACGCAACGAGGAAGGCTGGTGCGTCGCCGTGGACAACCTGCACCTGCGCTGCACGATCTACGAGCAGCGTCCCGCAATCTGCCGCCAGTTCGCCATGGGCGGCCCCTATTGCCGCGAGGTCCGCAATGAGTACCTGGACCAGATGCAGCGCGGTGTTCCCCTGACCAGTACCGCTAGGAGGTTCCATGCCCCGTTCGTCACTGAAGAGCCAGCCCCGTGTCGACCGCAATGATCGCAAGCAGTCCGGCTCCGGCCTGAGCCGCGAACGCATTGCCGCCGACCTGACCGCCTTCCGCAAGGCAGGCGGCAAGATCGAAGTGCTCGGCAATACCAATACGCTGAAGAAGATCAGCGAGTAATGCCCGGGTGTCGGCCGGAGCAACGCTGCGGCCTTCATCCTTTGGCTCGGCGCCGATCTGGCGCCGTGTCTGTTTTGCGGGGCACAACATGTCCTGCTCGCACCTGCGTCCCCGGCGGCACGGGCCGCGCCAGCACGTGCATTGATCCCCATGCTTGCCTGCCGGTACCGTTGCGCTCGCCGCCCCTTCAGCGAATCGCGGCATCGCAAGGAGATCGTGCGTGGTCGAGCAATACCTCCCTTCCTGGATGCACCAGTGGATTGGCACCCTCCAGGTCATGTTGAACATCATGGCGATCCTCGCCGTCGCCTGGCTGATGCGGCTGCTTGCCAGGCACCTGCTGGCGCGCCTCGGCCGCCACTACACGCTGCCGCTGCAACTTGAGATCGCCGCGCGGCGGCTCTCCAACTTCCTGATCTGGACCACCTCGCTGGTGCTGATCCTGGACCAGCTGGGTGTGTCGGCCACCGTGCTGTGGACGGCGTTCACCGGCTTTGCCGCGGTCGGCGCGGTGGCGTTCTTCGCCGCATGGAGCGTGCTGTCCAACATCTTCTGCACGCTGTTGATCTTCACTACGCGGCCGTTCCGCATCGGCGACACCATCGAGCTGGTCGAGAACGGCGAGAAGCCCGGCTTCAAGGGCCGCGTCATCGACGTCAACCTGATCTATTCGACGCTGGAGGAAACCAGCGGCACCGGCAACAACCTGGTGCAGATTCCCAACAGCCTGTTCTTCCAGCGCGCAACGCGACGCTGGGGGCCGAGCACGGCCGTGGCCGGCGACGTGCAGGGGGATGGTTGATCCCCGACGCCGACCCGCGCGCGCCGTGGCAACTGCCCGGCACGCAGCTGCAGCTGCACCCGGCCAGCGATGGGGACCGGGATGCCTGCTGGCAGGTACACCGCGCGGCGATGCGTAACCATGTGGAGGCGACCTGGGGCTGGGACGAGGTGGACCAGGCAGCCCGCTTCGCTGCCGGCTTCCAGCCGCGGCTCACCTGGACCCTGCGACTGGACGGGCAAACGGTTGGAATGCTGGTACTCGACGAGGACAATGACCCGGTCCGCCTGCTGTCGCTGGCCCTGTTGCCTGCCTGGCAGCGTCGCGGCATGGGCGGAGCCCTCCTGCAGGCGGTGCTCGCCCGCAATCCCGGCAGGCCGGTGTGGCTGCAGGTGCTGAAGGTCAACCCAGCAATGGGGCTTTACCGCCGCAACGGCTTCGAGGTCATCGGCGAAACCACTACGCACCGGCAGATGCTGCATCCCGGCCCCGTCGTCGCAGCAGTGCCAGCCGGTTGACCGGCGCGAGCACCGCACTGCAGTGTTTCACTACCCCACCGGCCCGGCGTGGCAGAATTGCTGCACCCGCACATGCGGGATTCCCCACCCTGCAGTCTCCTGCCCATGCCTTCCCACGACACCACGTGCCCGTCCCCGGCGGCTGGCGCGCCTTCCGCGATTCCCGACTCCCCCACGCGTGACGACCGCCAGCGCTGGCTGAGCGTGGTCGCACTGGCGCTGGGCGCCTTCATCTTCAACACCAGCGAATTCGTGCCGGTGGGGCTGCTCAGCGGCATTGGTGCCAGCTTCGGCATGCCGGTGGAGCATGTCGGGCTGATGCTGACGATCTATGCGTGGGTCGTGGCGCTTACCTCGCTGCCGTGCATGCTGCTGACCCGGAACATGGACCGGCGCCGGCTGCTGCTCGGCGTGTTCGTGCTGTTCGTGCTCAGCCACGGACTTTCGGCGGTGGCGTGGAGCTTCCCGGTGCTGATCGCCAGCCGCATCGGCATCGCGCTGGCGCACGCGGTGTTCTGGTCGATCACCGCCTCGCTGGCGGTGCGCGTGGCGCCACAGGGCAAGCGCCCGCAGGCACTCGGCCTGCTGGCCACCGGCACCTCGATGGCGATGGTGCTGGGCATCCCGCTGGGCCGGGTGATCGGCGAGGTAATGGACTGGCGCACCTCGATGCTGGGCATCGGCGCGGTCGCGCTGCTGGTGATGGCAGTGCTGGCGCGCCTGCTGCCGCCGCTGCCGAGCCAGAACGCCGGTTCGCTGTCGAGCCTGCCCGTCCTGTTCCGCCGCCCGGCATTGACTGGCCTGTACCTGCTGGTGGCGGTGGTGATCTCCGCGCAGTTCACCGCCTACAGCTACATCGAGCCGTTCGTGCAGCAGGTGGCCGGTTTCAGCAGCCACGTCACCACGCTGGTGCTGCTGTTGTTCGGCGGCATGGGTCTGGTCGGCAGCATGTTGTTCTCGCGCCTGGGCCTGCGCTGGCCGCGCGGCTTCCTGCTGGTCTCGATCGCGGCGCTGGCGTTGTGCCTGCTGCTGCTTGCACCGGCCGCCGGCAGTGCCTGGGCGCTGGCTGCGCTGGCCTCGGTGTGGGGCGTGGCGATGATCTGCGTGGCACTGTCCATGCAGTCCAAGGTGCTGCACCTGGCCTCGGACGCCACCGACGTGGCGATGTCGCTGTTTTCGGGCATCTTCAACATCGGCATCGGCGCCGGTGCGCTGATCGGCAGCCAGGTCAGCCTGCACGTCGGCCTGCGCCACATCGGCCTGGTCGGTGGCGTGCTGGCGCTGGCGGCCGGGCTGTGGTGGCTGCGCACCATGCACCGGCACGCGGCGAGCTTCCACGTGGATACGCGCCCACACTGAGCAGTCGGTCAGCGCAGCTGGCTGTCCTTGCTGCCGCGGCGGTTGTAACCGGCTGATGGTCCGTCTTCCTCGTCCAGCGCCTGCTGGCAGGCAATGCACAGGCGCACGCCCGGCACGGCCTTGCGGCGCGCTTCGGGGATCAGTTCGCCGCATTCCTCGCAGTACTCCAGGCTCGGTCCGGACGGCAGCCTGCTGCGCGCCCGCTTGATCGCATCGTCGACCGTCGCGTCGATCTGGTCCTGGACCGCACCATCACCTGCCCAACCCGTTGCCATTGCCTCGCCTCCACGACACCACGTTGCCACGCTGCACCCGCCGCTGTGAACCCTTGGTCAATGCGCTGGCTGCTGCTCCTGCATTGTGCCTCGCTGCAAAGTGGCAGGCGCACACCGCTACACTGCGCGCCCATGCATACCCTTGATGACCTCGAGCGCGGCGCGCTGGCCGGCGCCACGCAGGTGCGCCTCACCCACCTCGGACTGGGCGAATTTCCCCGGCAGTTGTTCGAGCTGGCCGACACGCTGGAACTGCTCGACCTGTCCGGCAATGCGCTCAGCGCGTTGCCCGACGACCTGCACCGCTTCACCCGGTTGCGCGTGCTGTTTGCCTCGGACAACCCGTTCACCCGCCTGCCGCCCGTGCTGGGCCAGTGCCCGGCGCTGGAAATGGTCGGCTTCAAGGCCTGCGCCATCAGCGAGGTGCCCGCCGACAGCCTGCCGCCGGCTCTACGCTGGCTGATCCTCACCGGCAACCACATCCGCAACCTGCCCGCTGCGCTGGGCCAGCGCCCGCGCCTGCAGAAGCTGATGCTCTCCTGCAACGAGCTTGAGGAACTGCCGGATCTGTCCGGTTGCACGCAACTGGAACTGGTGCGCCTGGCCGGCAACCGCTTCGAGGCGATCCCGCCGTCATTGTTCGCGCTGCCGGCGCTGTGCTGGCTGGCGCTCGCAGGCAATCCGCTCACCGCCGCTGCCGAGACACACGCGCTGCAGGATGCGGAGGCAAGCGCGTGGCCGATGGACGCACTGGAGCCGGGCGAACTGCTGGGTGAAGGCGCCAGCGGCCGCATCCATCGCGCGCGCCATCGCCACAGCGGCCAGCCCGTCGCGCTGAAACTGTTCAAGGCCGCCCAGACCAGCGACGGCACGCCGGCCAGCGAACTGGCCGCCGGCCTGCGTGCGGGCAGCCACCCGCAGTTGCTGACCCCGCTGGCGCGGGTGGATGGCCGCGCCGATGCCGGCCTGGCCACGGCCCTGCCACTGCTGCCCGACAGCTTCGTCGCACTGGCCGGGCCTCCGGACCTGGACAGCTGCACCCGCGATGTCTATCCAGCCGGTTTCCACCTTTCGCCCGCCCAGGCCGAACACCTGCTCGCCCAGGTCCATGCGGCGGTCACCCACCTGCACGCCCGCGGCGTGGTGCATGGCGACCTGTACGCCCACAACCTGCTGTGGGATCTGCACGGCGGCGACGTGGTGCTCAGCGACTTCGGCGCCGCCACGCTCACCGAGGGCCTGCCGCCTGCGCAGGTGGCGCTGCTGCAGGCCATGGAGTGGCGCGCCTTCGCCCACCTCCAGGCCGAGCTGCGCGCCTGCACCCGGCCCGGCGCAACGCTGGCGACGGCCTGACATGACAACGGCACCGTCGCCGGTGCCGTGTCACCCATTCATTGGAAGCAGGCTCAGCGCGATGGCTGGGCGAACTCGCCGCGGGCCAGCGACTGCACGCTGTTGCCGGCTGCATCGCGCGCGTCCATGTCGGCGCCGCGCTTGCGCAGCTCCTCCAGGATCTCGGCACGCTGGAACAGCACCGCGTACATCGCCGGGGTCTGGCCGGCATGGTTGCGGTGGTTGGTCGCGCACTCGGCCGCCATCAGCTGGCGCGAGATCGTGATCTCGCCCTTGAAGATCGCGCCCAGCAAGGCGGTGTTGCCGCGCTTGTCTTCCACGCAGGGATCGGCGCCGGCCTGGAGCAGCTGGGTCACCGCGGCCTTGCGGCCGTTGTAGGCGGCCAGGATCAGGGCGGTATAGCCCTTGGCGTCCTGGCGATTGAGGTCATAGCCGCTGGCGATGAACTCGGCCAGCATCGCGGTGTCGCCCGCGCGTGCAGCATCGAAAAGATAGGTGTCCAGCTGCTGGCGCAGCGCCACCGGATCGGACGCAACGGTGTCGGCGGCCAGGGCCGGCAGGCTGGCCAGGCCCAGCAGGGCGGACAACACCAGGGCAAAGGTTCGCTTCATCTCGTTTCCTCACGACAGTCCGGACCGGGCGGCGTGCAGCCGCCCGGCCGGGAGACATCAGTCGACCAGCCTGGAAGCCAGTTCACGGACGCGGGCCAGATCGCCCTTGGCCACGCGGGTCAGGCCTTCGCCGTACCTGGCATCGGCCTTGTAGAAGTACGACAGCATGGCGTACCTGGCCGCATCGTCGGCCTCACTCAGCGCTGAACCCAGCGACTGGATCAGGTCGGCCTGCATCTTCTTGTCATAGCTGCGGAACAGCTCGCCGGCCTGCTTGAAGTTCTGCTCGCGGGCGATCTTGCGCTGCTGGGTGACGCCTTCCAGCGGCAGGTTGCTGTAGCGGGCGGTGGGCACCTGCGGTCGCGGCTGGTTGCTGCTCGGCTCGTAGTTCACTTCACCGCTGCGCGCACCAACGTTCATCGCGCCGTTCTGGTTGTTCGAGTTGATCTTGACCAGCGGACGGTTGATCGGCAGCTGCATGTGGTTGGCGCCCAGGCGGTACATCTGGGTGTCGGCGTAGGAGAACACGCGGCCCTGCAGCAGGCGGTCTTCCGACGGCTCGATGCCCGGAATGGTGTTGGCCGGGGCCATCGCGACCTGCTCGGTTTCCTGGAAGATGTTGGCCGGGTTGCGGTTCAACTCCATCGTGCCGATCTTGCGGGCCGGAACCAGCGATTCCGGCCAGATCTTGGTGGCGTCCAGCGGATCGAACTCGAACCTGGCCAGCTGGTCGGCTTCCAGCACCTGCAGGTACAGGTCCCACTTGGGGAACTTGCCGGCGTTGATCGCTTCGATCAGGTCGCGCGACATGTGGTTGAAGTCCTTGCCCTGCACCATTTCGGCCTGCTTCGGGTCGTGGTTGCGCACGCCCTGCTGGCTCTTCCAGGTGAACTTGACGTAGCGGAACTTGCCCTCGCCATCGACCAGCTTGTAGGCGTGGACCGAGGAGCCGTCCATCTCGCGGTAGCTGGCCGGGGTGCCCTCGTTGGAGAACAGCAGGGTCAGGGTACGGGTCGCTTCCGGCACGTGCTGGAAGAAGTCGAACAGGGTCTTGTTGGTGCCGTAGTTCTTGTCCGGGTCCGGCTTGAAGGCGTGGACCATGTCGGGGAACTTGATGGCATCACGGATGAAGAAGGTCGGGAAGTTGTTGCCGACCAGGTCCCAGTTGCCCTGCTCGGTGTAGAACTTGACCGCGAAACCGCGCGGGTCACGCAGGGTTTCCGGGCTGTGGTTGCCGTGCACCACCGAGGAGAAGCGGACGAACACCGGCGTCTGCTTGCCGGCGGTGAACAGCGAGGCCTGGGTCAGCTCGGACAGGTCTTCCGAGGCGGTGAACACGCCATAGGCGCCGGTGCCACGGGCGTGGACCACGCGCTCGGGGATGCGCTCGCGGTCGAAGCGCTGCAGCTTCTGGATCAGGTGCACGTCCTGCAGCAGGACCGGGCCGTTGGCCCCGGCGGTCTGCGAGTTCTGGTTGTCGCCGACCAGGGCGCCGTTGTCGCGGGTCAGGTTGCCGGCAACGACAGTGTTGGCCAGCGCGGCGCCTGCCAGGGCAAGCGCGAGGAACAGGGGGCTTTTCTTCATGAAGGGACTCCTTGCGAGGGCTGCAAGGATTCCCATTCAGGACGCCGCTGGGAAATCGAATGATCGGATGCCAGCAATAGCCATATCCGATTAAAGAAAACGCGGGTCTGCAAGCCCCGCCAAACGCTTACCAGACCAGGTCGTCGGGCACCTGGAACTGCGCGTAGTAGGCGTCGTCCTCGGCATTGCCGGTGGACGGTTCGACGTAGTCACGCGCGGCGTTGTCCAGCGCGACCAGGCTTTCGTCGCGCTCACGCACCTTGACCGCAGCCGCGCGCGGCAGCAGCGCGTAGCCGTCACCGTGGACCACGACCACCAGGGCCGCGTCGATCACCTGCTTGCGCAATGCCTCGGTTATCAGCAGGGTGCGGATCGCCCCACCGTGCTCGAAGCGGTATTCCACCTCGCCGGTCAGCGGCACGCGCTTGTCGTTGATGATCTGCCGGGCCTGGGCGCGCAGTTCGGCGGCACGGCGCTGGGCGTTGCGCTCGGCGGCGATCTGGCGGTCACGCTCGGCCTTCTCGGCGCGGGCGCGCTCGGCCTCGATCTGGCTCTGGCTCGGCCCCTTCGGGCCCTTGGCGTGGGCGGCCTTGACCTGCTCGCGCGCGACCTGGGCCACGGCGGACTTCTTGACCAGACCGGCCTTGAGCAGTTGTTCCTGGAGGGGGTTGGCCTTGGCCATGTGCGTACGTGGGTTGTTGCCGGGATGTCATCATACTGGCCCCTTCCCGCGACGTCCCCACCGAGCCGATGCAAGCACTGAAGTACCTGGGTGGCTATCCACCGCACGTGCTGGACAAGGTGCGCATCCTGATCGAGCAGGACCAGCTGGGCGCGGTGATCCAGCAGCGCCATCCCGAGCCGCACGCGGTGCGCAACGACCGCCAGCTGTATGACTACGTGCAGGACCTGAAGGACCGCTACCTGCGCCAGTCCGCGCCGCTGGGCAAGGTGCTCTACGACAACCGCCTGCAGGTGCTCAAGCATGCGCTGGGTACCCACACCACGGTGTCCCGCGTGCAGGGCAGCCGGCTCAAGGCCAGCCGCGAGATCCGCATCGCCAGCGTGTTCCGCGACGCCCCGGCCGCGTTCCTGAGGATGATCGTGGTGCACGAGCTGGCGCACCTGAAGGAGGCTGACCACAACAAGGCCTTCTACCAGCTGTGCCGGCACATGGAACCGGACTACCACCAGCTCGAATTCGACCTGCGCCTGTACCTGACCCACTTGGACTGCAGCGGGCGCTGAGCGCTACTGCGCCTGCCAGGTCACCTCGGCGCGCCAGAACAGCGCCGCGTGGGCCGGTGCACCCAACGCCGACCACAGCGAGGCCTGCTCCACTAGCGGCAGCTCCAGCGCGCGCAGGGTAATGCCCAGCACGGCCGGCAGCAGGCTCTGCAGCAGGTCCGGGCGTGACAGCAGCGGCGTCAATACCGGCACGTCCAGCGAGGGCTGCCGCGCCTGCGCGGCCAGCGCACAGCCCAGCAGGTGCTGGCCCTGCAGCGGATCGGACGTCCGCGGGTCGACCAGGTAGTCCAGCTGCAGGTTCTGCACCGCGTGCAGGCGGCGGCCGTCGGCACCGATCACCGGCACCGAACGCATCATCGGCGGCAGGCCGATGCGCAGCAACTGCAGGCCGAGGGCGTCACCGCCTTCGCGCGACTGCGCCGGATGGCTCAGCGTTATCCGTGCCGCCTCACCCACGGCGGCCTGCAGCAGGCCGCGGATGGCATCGGTGGTCACGGCGATCAAGGCGTTCTGGCTCACGATCTCTCCCCTGTCCGGCCCGCGGCCACGCCGCCGGCGACGGCGCTGCGCGGGCACTGTGGATGGACCTTCTCCCCGCGCCGTCCCGCTTTCCCCGGCGGGACGACACCGGCCGATTACGCGCCAGCCATGGGCGTAACGCAATCGGCCCGCCCGTGCCCGGAGGGGGCTAAACTCGCCCCCCGCCGCAAGGAGTGTTCCGATGACCCACCCCACCCGCCTGGACAAGCGCCTGGTCGAACTGCTCGGCTGTTCGCGCGCCGAGGCCCGGCAGTACATCGAGGGCGGCTGGGTCAGCGTGGACGGCCAGATCGTCGAAGCCCCGCAGACCATGGTCACCACCGAGACGGTGAAACTCGACCCGGAGGCCAGCGCCGAAGCCGCCGAGCCGGCCACGTTGCTGCTGCACAAGCCTGCCGGCATCGATGCGGCGGCCACCGCCGCCCTGCTGGAGCCGGACCGGCGCGCCGCGACCGACGAGACCGGCGTCCGCCCGTTGCACCGGCATTTCCAGCGTCTCGTAGCCCTCGCCCCGCTGGAGGACATGGCCAGCGGGCTGGTGGTATTCAGCCAGGACTGGCGCGTGCGCCGGCTGCTGCAGGAAGACCTGCCGGGGCTGGAACAGGAATTCGTGGTCGAGGTCCAGGGCACAGCCAGTCCGTGGGCGCTGAGCAGGCTGGCCCATGGCCTGGCCTACCGCGGCCGCACGCTGCCGCCGTGCAAGGTCAGCTGGCAGAGCGAGAACCGCCTGCGCTTTGCGATCAAGGACGTGCAGCCGGGCCAGCTGCAGGACATGTGCCGCCAGGCCGGGCTGGAGGCCACTGGCCTCCGCCGCCTGCGCATCGGCCGCATCGGCCTGAGCAAGATGCCCGAAGGCCAGTGGCGTTACCTGGGCGACGGCCGCTTCTGAGCGCCGTGGCGCCTGCGTCATCAGGCCTTGGGTAGGATGTCGCCATTCTTCCTGGAGAACCCCATGCGCCGCCTGCTGCGCTGCCTGCTGTTCGTACTGTTGGTCCTGTTCGTGCTGGTGACCAGCGGCCTGCTGCTGGCCGACCACCTGACCCCGCAATCGATGGGCCAGCCCGGACATGCGCTGCCGGTGCAGCCGGCGCAGACCGCCATCGACCGGGCGCTGGCTCCGGAACTGGCCCGGCATCCCGGCAAATCCGGCATCGGCTTCGTCTCCACCGGCGTGGATGCCTTTGCCGTGCGCGCGGTCACCGCGCGCGACGCCGGGCGCAGCCTGGACCTGCAGTACTACATGTGGAAGAACGACCTTACCGGCCACCTGCTGGCCCGTGAGATCCACGCCGCGGCCGAGCGCGGCGTGCGCGTGCGCATCCTGCTCGATGACATGAACACCAAGCGGATGGACCTGCAGCTGGCCGCGCTTGATGCCCATCCCAACATCGAGCTGCGCGTCTACAACCCGTTCCGCAACCGCGAGGGCCTGTGGCGGCTGGTGGAGATGGTGCAGCGGATCTTCAGCATCAACTACCGCATGCACAACAAGGCGTGGATCGCCGACGGTCGCGTCGCCGTGGTGGGCGGACGCAACATCGGCGAGGAGTATTTCGACGCCCGCAACGACGTCAACTTCCGCGATCTCGACCTGCTGGTTGCCGGCCCGGCCGTGGAGCAGGCCTCGATCATCTTCGACCGTTTCTGGAACAGCGCCGCGGCGGTGCCGATCGGCACGCTGGTGCACCACACCCCGACGGAGATGCAAAAACTGGTGGAGGGCAGCAGGCGGCTGAGCCAGCAGCCCGGCGCCAGGGTCTTCCTCGCTCGGGTGGCGCGCTCGCCGTCGATCGGCCAGTACCTGGCCCGCGAGATGCCGTTGACCTGGAGCGACCGCGTCGCCATCGTCTCCGACCCGCCGCTGAAAAAGGGGCAGGACAACGAATCGCAGTGGCTGGTGCAGCAGCTGGGCGAGGAACTGCGTTCGGCCCAGCGCAAGGCGCTGCTGATCTCGCCCTATTTCGTGCCCGGCGATGCCGGCAGCGAGGCGTTTTCCCGCATGGTCCAGCGCGGCGTCAACGTCGGCATCATCACCAACTCGCTGGCCGCCAATGACGTGGCCGCGGTGCACAGCGGCTACAAGCGCTACCGCGAGGACCTGCTCAGGTCAGGCGTGAAGCTGTACGAGCTCAAGGCCCAGGGCAAGGTGGACCGCGCCGGCGTGTTCGGCAGCAGCGGCGCCAGCCTGCATACCAAGGCCTTCGTGGTCGACGACCGCCGCGGCTTCGTCGGCTCGTTCAACCTGGACCCGCGCTCGGTCTACCTCAACACCGAGATGGGCGTGATCTTCGATGACCCGGAGATCGGCCGCCGGCTGGTCGAGGAATACCTGCACCTCGCCGACCCCGCCCAGAGCTACTGGGTGTTCCTGGACGGGGAAGGCCACCTGCGCTGGCTCGACCGCGATGCCGAACCGCCAACCGTGCTCGATACCGAGCCGGATACCGGCTGGGGCATGCGTTCGATGGTGTGGCTGCTGGGCTGGCTGCCGATCGAATCGCAACTGTAGGCGCCGGTCAGGCTGCGTCCTGCTCCGAGGCACGCAGCCGGCGCCAGATCCACTGCGTGGCGTGGGACTGCGATTCGCGCGCGCCAAGGATGGCCAGTGCTTCGGATTCCTCCAGCTCGCCGCGACGGCACTGGAGGGTGAGCGTGGCCGCCACCTGGCCGAACTCCAGCGAGCGCGCCAGCGAGACCGAACTGCCACTGCCGTCGACAGCCGCGCGCAGTGCGTCGCGCAGCGGATCGGGCAGCGCCCAGCGCTCGGCAATGCGTTCTGCGGTGACCGGCACCCACTGTTGCAGCAGTGCGCGTGCCACCGTGGCCGAGGGCACCAGGCCAGGACGACGCTCGTATTCGTCCAGCAGTACCTGCACCACCACGACCCCGGCCAGGCCATGCAGCAGCGCCAGCAACTGGGCCGGCAGTCCGTCCTCGCGGCCGATCGCGCGGGCATGGTCGGCCGCTGCGGCGCCGGCCAGCAGCGAGTGCTCCCACACCACCGACTGGAACTGCGGGAAGGCGCTGCCGCCGAGCTTCATCACCGGCTGCACCAGCGCGGCGGAAATGATCTGGCGGATGCCGTCGGTGCCCAGCAGGGTCACCGCACGTTCGATGCTTTCCACCGGGCGCGCCTGCAGGCGGTACAGCGGACTGTTGGCGATGCGCAGCAGGTTACCGACCAGCACCGGGTCCTGGGCAATGATTCCGGCGATCTCGCGGGCCGAGGAATCGGCATCGTTCACCGTCTGCACCAGCTGCGGCAGCAGGTGCGGGCGACGCGGCGTGTAGCGTGGTGACAGGTCCAGCCGCGCCAGCACGGCACCGGCACCGGCGGCGGCCTCGTCATGCGCGACCTGTTCCTCCGCAGCATGTGGCTGGGCGGCCTCCAGCGCCATCGCCAGCAGCCGGCCGCGGACATCGGCCAGCACCGCTGGATCAAAAGCCGAAGTCACCGCCTTTGCGGCAACCGGATCGCCGGACCAGCGTGAACGGCTGGGCCGCACCTTTTCTTCGGTCGAGTCGTGCCGGCGTGCGGCGCGCGACACGACGAACACCAGGATCGCCATGGCGGCAGCAGTCAATGCGGCAAGCAAGGGCACCATCGGGAGGCTCGGAGGATTCATGCAGGGGACCGCCGTCGGTATCGGCTGCAGGAGACAGGACTGAAGGGCTGTCGGCCGGTGTCGCCGCCGGCCAGGGTCACTCGTCCACCGGACGCAGTCGAACGCCCATCGGGCCCAGCAGGCTGCCGTCGTCCTGCAGCTGGAACTCCAGCACCGAGCCCGTGGCCAGCTCGATGCGCACCCGCTCGTCCTGGCGGGTGTAGCGGCCCTGATGCTGGGCACCGGCCAGGCTGATGCTGACCTGGCCATCGTCACCAAACACATAGCGGCCGGCCCCGGCCTCATCGGTCCACGCACCGCGCGGCGGCTGCGCACAGGCAGCAAGCACCAGGAACAGGCCCGACAGCACCAGCGCGCAGCATTTCCGCATTGCCATTCCACAAAGGACCGGGGACAGCGGATTCTGACAGCAAGCCCGCTGCGGCGGCCACGCGCTTGCACCCGCCGTGGACGGCGCGCGCACTATCCTCCGCCCATCTTCGATGCCGGAAACGACGATGCGGATGCTGCTTGCCCTGATGCTGCCCCTGCTGACCGCCTGCGCCGCACTGCCCGGCCCCGCGCCGGGCTCCGCTCGCGGCGGTTTCGTCGAGCGCCAGCTGGAACTGGATGGACGCACCTGGCGTTACCAGGTGTTCGTGCCCGCCGGCCAGGCCAAGGCGCCCAGGCCCGTCGTGCTGTTCCTGCACGGTTCCGGTGAGCGCGGCAGCGATGGCCGCCGCCAGCTCAGTGTCGGCCTGGGGCCATACCTGCTGGCAAACGCCCGTACCTTCCCCGCCCTGGTGGTGCTGCCGCAGGCGCCGGAAGGCGAGGAATGGCTGGGCCGCAACGTGACCATGGCAATGGCGGCGCTGGAAGCGGCCAGTGATGAATTCGGCGGCGACCGCGACCGCACCTACCTGACCGGCATGTCGATGGGCGGCTATGGCACGTGGGAAACCGCCCTGCTCCACCCGCAGCGGTTTGCTGCGCTGGTGCCGGTCTGCGGCGCCCTGCATGCGCCGCGTGCCGAGCGGCCGACGCTGTTCGTCGAACAGGTGGCTGGCGAGGCCGAGCCGTGGAAGGTGGTGGCGCAGCGGCTACGGCATGTGCCGGTGTGGAGCTTCCACGGCGCCGACGACCCGCTGGTTCCGCCCGAAGACGACCGTCGCCTGCTGCAGGCAGCCAGGGAGATCGGCGCCGATTTCCGTTACACCGAATACACGGGTGTCGGGCACAATGCCTGGGATCCGGCCTACCGCGATGCGGCGATGTGGGAATGGTTGTTCGCCCAGCGCCGTTGACCCCTTGGATTGCCGGGTGCGGCCCGGCACAGAACGACAGGAGCCCCCACCATGGAAATGCCGCTGCACCCGTTCCACCAGTTGTTCGCCCAGCTCGGCCTGCCGTCCGACGAGGCCAGCATCCGCGCCTTCATCGCCCGGCATTCGCCGCTGCCCGAAACCGTGCGGCTGGCCGATGCGCCGTTCTGGACCGCGGCCCAGGCCGACCTGCTGCGCGAGGAATGGGTCGAGGACGCCGACTGGGCCATCCAGATCGACCAGCTGAACCTGGCCCTGCGCGGCAGGGCCTGAGCGGGGTCAGTTGACCCCGCGGATCGCCAGGGTCAGGGCCAGCACGCTCAGCAGCACGGCGATGGTGCCGTCGAGCACCCGCCACGTGCCGGGCCGGGTGAACAGCGGCGCCAGCAGGCGCGCCCCCAGGCCCTGCGCCGTCAGCCACAGGAAGCTGGCGGTAACCACGCCAGCGGCAAAGCTCATCCGCGCATTGCCGAAGTTCTCGGCGATCGAGCCGATCACCATCATGTCCAGCCAGAAATGCGGATTGATGATGGAAAAGCCCGCCGCGGCCATCATCGCCGCACGGCGCGAGGACTCGGCGTTGTCGTCCACATGCAGTCCACCGCCGCCGCTCATCGCGCGACGCGCAGACTGCAGCGCGTACCACGCCAGGAACGCCACGCCCCCCCACAGCAGCACCGTGGTCAGCCACGGCAGGTTGTCGGTGATCGTGCGCAGGCCGGCCACGCTGGCAAAGATGAAGGTGGCATCGATCGCCGCGCAGGTGCCGATCACGGCAAACACGTGCTGGCGCATGATGCCTTGGCGCAGGATGAAGGCGCTCTGCGCGCCGACGATGGCGAACAGGCCGATGCCAACACCGGCGCCACTGAGCCACGCGCCCAGGCCGGCATTGCTGGTAAGTGCGGAAAACATGGGGATACCTGGTGTAACGAGGGCGCCGGGAGACTCCACGGCGTCGGGGATGAGCGCATTGTGGCACTGCAGCATCAAGAAGTTGATCTAAACTTCTTTAAGTATCTTTAGCAGAACTTAAGAATGCGCCTTGACCACGCCCAGCTCCGCGCGCTTGCCGCCGTCGTCCGCGAAGGCGGATTCGAGCGCGCCGCGCAATCGCTCAACGTCACCGCCTCGGCGGTATCGCAAAGGATCAAGGCGCTGGAGGAGCGCGTGGGCCACCTGCTGGTCAAACGCTCGACCCCGGCCGAGGCCACCGCCGAGGGCCGGGTGCTGGTGCAGCTGGCCGAACAGATGGCCCTGCTCGAGCACGACGCGCTGCACCGCATGGGCGTGGCAGAGGAGGACCTGCCGCGCGCCAGTATTCCGGTGGCGGTGAACCACGACAGCCTGGAGACCTGGTTCCCGGAAGCGGCGATCCGCTTCTCGCACTCCACCGGCACGACGCTGGACCTGCATACCGAGGACCAGGACCACACCGTGGCGCTGCTGCGCCAGGGCGCGGTGCTGGGTGCGGTGACCACGCTGTCCGAGCCGGTGCAGGGCTGCCAGATCCATCCGCTGGGCAGCATCCGCTACGTGGCCACCTGCACGCCGGAGTTCCATGCCCGGCACTTTGCCCGCGGGGTCAATGCGCAGTCGCTCGCGCAGGCGCCGGTGCTGGTGTTCAACCGCAAGGACGACCTGCAGGCCCGCCACGCGCGGCGGCTGGCCGGCAGCGAGCAGCCGCTCAACGCGCCGACCTGGTGGATTCCCTCCACCCGCGCCTTCGTGCAGGCCAACCTCGGTGGGCTGGGCTGGACCATGAACCCGTTGCCGCTGGTGCGCCGGCATCTGGAAAGCGGCCGGCTGGTCTACGTCAAGCAGCGGGTCTGGGAAGACGTGCCGCTGTACTGGCAGCACTGGAAGGGCGAGGTCAACAGCATGGGCCTGCTCACCAGGGCCGTACTGGAGGCGGCGTCGACGCTGGTGCGCCGGCGCCGTTGAGGCTCAACCGGCGCTGGCCCTGTCGGCCTCGCGGCGGCTGACCGCCGCCACGAACACCACGTCGGTGGAGGAATTGAGCGCGGTCTCGGCCGAGTCCTGCACCACGCCGACGATGAAGCCGATGGCCACCACCTGCATGGCGATGTCATCGCTGATGCCGAACAGGCCGCAGGCCAGCGGGATCAGCAGCAGCGAGCCGCCCGGCACGCCGGAGGCACCGCAGGCGCCGATGGCCGCCACCACGCTCAGCAGCAGTGCCGTGGGCAGGTCCACCGGGATGCCAAGGGTATGCACCGCGGCCAGGCTCAGCACCGAGATGGTGATCGCCGCGCCGGCCATGTTGATCGTGGCGCCGAGCGGGATCGCGATCGAATAGGTTTCCTCGTCCAAGCCGAGCTTTCGGCACAGCTCGAGGTTGACCGGGATGTTGGCCGCCGATGAGCGGGTGAAGAAAGCGGTGATGCCGCTTTCGCGCAGGCAGGTCAGCACCAGCGGATACGGGTTGCGCCGGGTGACTGCGAACACGATCAGCGGATTGGCAACCAGGGCCACGAACAGCATCGCCCCGACCAGCACGCCCAGCAGCTGCGCGTAGGCCTGCAACGCGCCGAGGCCGGATTCGGCCAGCACCGAGGCGACGATGCCGAATACGCCCAACGGCGCCAGCCGGATCACCAGCCGAACCAGCCAGGTGATCGCGGTGGCCAGGTCAGCCAGTGCCTGGCGGGTGCCCTCGGTGGCATGGCGCAGCGCAAAGCCCAGGCCCGCGCCCCATGCCAGCAAGCCGATGTAGTTGCCCTGCACCAGCGCGTTGACCGGGTTGTCGAAGATCTTCAGCACCAGCGTCCGCAGCACCTCGCCAATCCCCCCGGGCGGGGCGAGGCTGGCTTCGGCCGGCGCGCGCAGGTCCAGCACGGTGGGGAACATGAAGCTGGCCGCCACGCCGATCAGCGCGGCCAGGACGGTGCCGACCAGGTACAACGCCAGCACCGGTTTGATCCCGGTCTTCTCGCCATGGCGGTGGGTTGCGACCGATGCAGCGACCAGCACCAGCACCAGGACCGGGGCCACCGCCTTCAGCGCGGACACGAAGATCGTGCCCAGCAGGCCAACGGCGGCACCGGCGCGCGGCGACAGCAGCGCCAGCACGATGCCGGCCACCAGGCCGATGACGATCTGGGCCACCAGGCCGGGACGGCGGAACAACGCGGGAGAAGCGGGCATCGGCAGGCAATCCTTCTGAGCGATCACCGATTGTCACCCACTTCACCCCCTGCCCGGCTACCGCCAACGGTCATGCCGGGAGGAACGCCGGCAGCACGATGCGTGGGTCTCAGGGATGGGCGAGCGCGTAGTCCAGGCCAGCGCGCACCGCGGCCACCTGCGCCTGGTTGCACTGCTCCGGCGTGGCCGACGGGCTGTCGGGATAGACCTCGGTAGTGGTCGTGTAGCGCGCGCCGCTGACGCTGGCACACAGGCCCAGCGCCTTGAGCGGGTACTCGATGACGCCATGGGCGACCACCGGCGAGCCAATGATCTGGCCTTCGTTATCAGCCGGGGCGATATGGGTGACCTGCTCGACCGCGGTGATCACCGCCTGCTGGAACGCCGGCTGCCGGTTGCCGCTGTCGTCGACCAGATAGAAGCCATCGGGAATCCCACCTGGCACGAAGGGCTTGCCGTCACGCGCGGCCAGCGCCGGCCGGAACTCGCTTTCGTCGGTATCGGTGGTTTCGTGCAGGTCCACGTGCATCAGGAACGGACCTTGAACCGAGGCAACCAGTGCCATCAGCGCGGCCGACTCCGGGGCCGGGCTGTCGGCGACGAAGGAGCGGTTGGGGTCGAGCGCCAGCGCGTTCCAGCGCTGGATGCGCTCATAGCCCCACGGACTGACGCAGGGGGCAACCAGCAGGTTGGTGCGGCCGGCATAGGCCTGGCCGTGGTCCTCGACGAACTGCAGCGCACCGTGCACGCCGCTGGTTTCGTAGCCATGCACGCCGCCGGTCACCAGCGCCGTCGGCAATTGCGCGTTCCAGTCGCGGCTGCGGATGGCCAGCAACGGATAGCTGCCGGAGGGATAGTCCAAGTTGCCGTACTGCACCACATCGAAGCGGTCGCGCAGCGCGTCGATGCGGCTCACGACCTCGCCGACGTAGCTGCGCTGCACCCGCTGCCGCGCCAGCCACTGCGCGCGCTCCGCCTCGCCCCAGGGCTGGCCGGGAGTGCCGATGGGATAGAACGCGAAAGCCGTCATGGCGTGTACCTGCAGGCGATGGATGGGAGCGGCACTTTACACCCGGCCCGTCGCCGCCCTCCCGATGGCCGCTCCGGCCGCTCCACGGGCACCGGCGGCGAATGGCTTAGAATGGCGGCCTGCACGACGTGCAAGACGTCCGTACTTCACTCATTCCGGCCCGCTTCCCTGCAACATCGCAGGCGTTCCCGCAAAACGCGCCATCGGAGCTCACATGCTTTTCGAGACCCTCGCCACCTCCGGCCACGAACAGGTCGTGTTCTGCCACAACCCCGATGCCGGACTGCGCGCGATCATCGCCATCCACAACACCACGCTGGGCCCGGCGCTGGGCGGCGTGCGCATGCGTCCCTACGCCAGCACGGAGGAGGCGCTGGCCGATGCGCTGCATCTCAGCCGCACGATGACCTACAAGAACGCACTTGCCGG
Source organism: Stenotrophomonas sp. Marseille-Q4652 (assembly GCF_916618915.1). Lineage (NCBI taxonomy): Bacteria > Pseudomonadati > Pseudomonadota > Gammaproteobacteria > Lysobacterales > Lysobacteraceae > Stenotrophomonas > Stenotrophomonas sp. Marseille-Q4652. Next base: position 357,453 of record NZ_CAKAKE010000001.1, on the reverse strand, counting down.
CCTCAATGTCGGTGGCGGCAAGGCGGTGATCATCGGCGACCCCCGCACCGACAAGACCGAGGTGCTGTTCCGTGCCTTCGGCCGCCATGTCGATGCACTGGGTGGCCGCTACATCACCGCCGAGGATGTCGGCACCGACGTCAACGACATGGAACACATCTACCTGGAGAGCGAGTACGTCACCGGCGTGCACCAGGTGCATGGCGGCTCCGGCGACCCGGCCCCGTTCACTGCCTATGGCGCGCTGCAGGGCCTGATGGCCGCGATGGCGCACAAACTCGGCCATGAGGAAGTCGGCAAGACCAGCATCGCGGTGCAGGGCCTGGGCCACATCGGCATGGAGCTGGTGAAGCTGCTGCGCGACCGTGGCGCCAGGCTCTACGTCGCCGACCTGGACCAGTCCCTCGTGCAGCGCGCGGTGAGCGAATACGGCGCCGAGGCGGTCAGGCCCGAGGATATCCTCGACGTGCAGGCCGACATCTTCGCCCCGTGTGCGCTCGAGGGTGCGCTGACCATGGACGCGCTGTCGCGGCTGAAGGTGAAGATCATCTGCGGCACCGCCAACAACCAGCTGGCCAGCCCGGAAGTCGGCGACGAACTGCATCGCCGCGGCATCCTGCACGCGCCCGATTACGCGGTGAATTCCGGCGGCGTCATGAACGTGTCGCTGGAGATCGACGGCTACAACCGCGAGCGCGCGATGCGCCTGATCCGCAGCATCTACCACACGCTGGGCCGCATTTTCGAGCAGTCCGCGCGCGAGGACATATCGCCGCAGCGCATGGCCGACCGCATGGCCGAAGCGCGCATCCAGTCCATCGGCAAGCTGAAGATGCCGATGGGCCGCACCCGGCCGCGCATGGGCAGCCTGCGGGGCGAGTGAGGGCATGCCGCGGGCACCCGGCCCGCGACAGGATCAGAACCCGTACCAGTAACGCAGCGACGCCAGCGCGTCGTTGCCGCGCGGACCGAAGCGCTGGTCGTAGCCCAGGCCCAGGCGGCTGTTGCGCGACAGCCAGGTATCGATCGAGAAACCAGCCAGGCCGCCCGACCGCTGCGGCTGCAGCCCCTGCAGCGGCGTCCACGCATCCACGCCGACAAAACTGGCCGCCAGCTCCAGGCCATCGCTGGCCAGGGTCTGCTGCCATTCGGCATAGCCACCCACGCTCCAGTTGCGCCCTTGGTAACGACCGCGTACACCGGCCAGGGCCTGGCTGCGCGATGACGACCAGGCATCGGCGCGCAGGCCGAACCCATGGCCGCCCTCCTCGCTGAAGCCACCACCCTCCACCCGTGCGTAGGACGCGCCGAGGTAGGGCGTCAGCTCCATGGTGCCGGAGCCGAGGCGATAGCCGGCTTCCACCGCCGCGGTACGGAAGCTGCCGTTGTAGTCGGCATGCACGCCGGTGGCTTCACTGCCCAGCAGCAGCTGGCGGTCGATGTCGCGGGTGAAGGCGCCGGCGCCCGCCTGGCCCAGCACGTAGCCGCTGCCCATGTTCCAGCCCGCATACAGCTGGGCCTGGGTCTGGCGATCGCGGCCGCGGTCCAGCAGCGCCTGCGGCGAATGCAGCGCGCGGGTCTCGCCGAAGGCAAAACCCAGCGCCCCGTTGCTACCCCACGACGCGTCGCGGCCGATCATCCAGCCATCGAGCTGGAACCCACTGCCGGCATAACTTCCGCGGCCGCCACCACCGAGCTGGCGCATCCAGCTGCTGGCCTGCGGACGCTCCTGCAGGCGCGTCTCCAGTTCGGCCGACAGCGCCCGCCGACCCATGTCCAGGCTGTCGAAGGTCATCGCCGAGGCAGTGGCATGCGACTGCCCGGACAGGCTTTCCAGCGTCGCCCCGAGGGCGGCGGGCGCGACCCGCTGCAATTGCGCGGCGGCTGCGGTGAAGCCACCCCCGAGGCCAGCCAGGCTGCCCGGCGGGATGCCATCAAGCACGCCGAACGCCGATTCCAGCCGGCTCGCCGAGGCCAGGGCGCTGCCACCCAGGCCGACCGCCGCGGCGGCGGCATTGACCTCCACCCGCGTCAGTTCCAGCCATGCCGAGTTGGCGTCATAGGCGAACGTGGCCTCGAGCAGGCTGAACTGCTGGCCCCAGCCCAGTGATCCGAACTGGCCGCTCAGCCCGCCCTGGGCATCGATCAGGCGCTGGGTCTGTCGGGTGACGTAGCCATCCACCACGCCCCCCACGTAGACCTGGCCGCCATTGAGCGTGGCGGTGCCACCGACCTGCAGCGGCTGCGCCCCGAGCAGGGTCAGGAACATGCCGCTGGCCAACTGCACGTAGTTGCCGTCGATCCGGCCCGGGGCCCCGGCATCGAGCAGGGCCACGACGCCGGCATTGGCCACGTCGCCACGCACGCGTCCGCCCTGGTGGAACTGCAGCACGGCCGAGGACGTGGCTGCAATGTCCACGCCCGAGGCCAGCGCGCCCTGCCCCTGCAGGACCAGCACGCCTTCCTCGATCCGGGTCCGGCCCAGGTAGCTGTTGTCGCCGGTCAGCACCAGTCCGCCGGCGCCGCGCTTGATGATCCCGCCCGCGCCACTGATGTCGTTGCCCCACACCGGCTTGTTGGCCAGCACCGGCACGTCGGCGGTGATGTTGCCCCAGTCCAGCCGGCCCGGTCCCTTCACCGCCTTGCCGACGTTGAGCAGGCCGTGGCCAAACACCGCGTCCACGCCGGGTTCGCCGAGGTCCGTGGCCGTGCCCAGCAGGGTCTGCCGGACCAGGTCGTTGTTGAACCAGGGAAAGGCTTCCCAGACCAGGGCCGCGGCACCGGATACCAGCGGCGCGGCGTACGAGGTGCCGCTGCCGTAGTAGTACTTGAGGTCGTCGGGCGTGCTGTCGGCGTGGATGAAGATCGAGGTGCCCGGCGCGACCAGGCAGTAGTTGCGTGCATCGCCGCAGGCATTGGAATAGGACGCCAGTTGCGTGGGGTTGGCCGTATCCAGCGCAGCCACCGCCAGCCAGCCTCGTTCGAGGTCGGCCGCCGGCCGCGTGCCGTTGGGGCCGGGCTGGCTGGGCAGGGCCGCCATGTCCGAGGGCGTGGACTTGGATTCGTTGCCGGTGGCAAACACCACCAGGCCGTCATGGTTGGCAATGAAGGGCCGGTACTCGCCGGCGATCGCGGCGGTAGCCGCCGGGTTGGTCCAGTACAGCCCGCCCCATGAGTTGTTCATGATGCGCATGCCGGCATTGATCAGGTCTCGATGGATCGGGGCCAGGCCAAGCGCTCCGTCGACCTCGTTGCCATCACCCGACCCGTCATCCTCCGGCGCCTTGTCGGCGATGATCCGTGCCGACAGGATCCGTGCCCCGGGCGCGATGCCACCGGGCCACTGCCCGGTGGCCGCTCCGGCGGCCAGCTGGGCCACGGTGGTGCCATGGCCCACCACGTCATCGACGCTGGTGTTGTTCGTCCGCGGATCCACGTAGTTGTAGTTGGCCAGCACCCGCCCGGCCAGCGTGGGATGGTTGCGGTTGACGCCCGAGTCGACCACGCCGATCCGGTAGCCGGCGCCGGTGTAGCCGGTGTTGCGGGCATTGGTCAGCGCCAGGTGCGCATCGATGGCCGGCTGCGGGGTGGTGGGCGGAGGCGTCGTCGGCGGCGGCGTGGGCGGCGGACTCGGGGGCGGTGCCGACGGCGGCGGCGTGGGTGGCGGGGCATCGGCCCTGGTGTTGCCGCCGCCTCCGCCACAGGCCGTCAGGGCCAGTGCCACGCCAGTTGCCAACAGGCTTGCCGCCAATCCTGCCTTGCTCATCACAGCGCTCCGTCATCCCCGGTGGTGCAGACGGCCCGGATGGCCGCCGGCCACCATCTATACTGCAACGCAGGTCCGCTGTCTGCCGGGATATGTGCCGTTGGTCCAATGGGCATGGCGCCGGCATCTTTCGATAATTACCGCAAGGTATCCACAGGATTGAACATGTCCGACATCGTCATCGCAGCAGCAAAACGCACCGCCATCGGCTCCTTCCTCGGCCAGTTCAACGGCGTTCCGGCCACCACCTTGGGCGCGGCCGCCATCGGCGCCGCCCTGGAGCAGTCGGGCGTGCCGGCCGCCGATGTGTCGGAAGTAATCATGGGCTGTGTGCTGCCGGCCAACCTGGGCCAGGCGCCCGCGCGCCAGGCCTCGCTTGCCGCCGGCCTGCCGACCACCGCCGGCTGCACCACGCTCAACAAGGTGTGCGGTTCGGGCATGAAGGCGATCATGCTCGGCCATGACCTGATCAAGGCCGGCTCGGCCAGCATCGTCGTGGCCGGCGGCATGGAATCGATGTCCAACGCCCCGCACCTGCTGCCGAACTCGCGCACCGGCAACCGCTACGGCAACTTCCAGACCGTCGACCACATGGCGTGGGACGGCCTGACCAACCCGTACGACGGCCAGCCGATGGGCGTGTTCGCCGAGTCCACCGTGGCCAAGTTCGGCTTCACCCGTGAGGAGCAGGACGCTTACGCGATTGAATCGGTCAGGCGCGCGCAGGCCGCCGCGGCCAATGGCGCATTCAACGACGAAATCGTTCCGGTGAAGGTCGCCACCCGCAAGGGCGAGGTCGAATTCAGCCAGGACGAGCAGCCGGGCAAGTCCGACATAGCCAAGATCCCCACCCTGCGTCCGGCCTTCAAGAAGGACGGCACGGTGACCGCGGCCAGCTCCTCGAGCATCTCCGACGGCGCCGCCGCCGTGGTCCTGCTCTCGGCCGATGAAGCCTCCCGCCGTGGCCTGCAGCCGCTGGCCCGCATCGCCGGCCATGCCACCTGCTCGCAGGAACCGGAATGGTTCACCACCGCGCCCATCGGCGCCATCAACAAGGTGCTGGAAAAGACCGGCTGGAAGCTGGAGGACGTGGACCTGTTCGAGGTCAACGAAGCCTTTGCGGTGGTGGCCATGGCCCCCATCCGCGAACTGGGCATTCCGCACGAGAAGGTCAACGTCCACGGCGGCGCCTGTGCACTGGGCCATCCGATCGGCGCCTCCGGTGCACGCCTGGTGGTCACTCTGGTCAATGCTTTGCGCACCCGCGGTGCCAAGCGCGGCGTCGCCACGCTCTGCATCGGTGGCGGCGAAGCGACCGCCATCGCTATTGAATTGATTTAAAAGCAATTAACCCCTGTTTCGCAAACCTGAATGCGCATGTGCTTGACAGCAAATTTGGGCTTGTCATCATGTTCCCCGGCGCGCAACAGCGCGTTGCCTATCTAACGACGAGGATTCACTAATGAGCATCAACAAGCTGCTGATCGCACTGGCCCTGGCCCTGGCCGTCGCTGCCTGCTCGAAGCAGGAACAGGCTGCTGACGCCGCCGCTTCGGCCAACGAAGCCGCTGCCGAAGCCGCTGCCGAAGCCCAGGCTGCCGCCGACCAGGCTGCCGCCGAAGGTACCGAAGTTGCCGACGCTGCCCAGCAGGCCGCTGACGCCGCTGCCACCGCCGCCGACACCGCCGGCGCTGCTGCCGACGCCGCTGCTGGCGCCGCCACCGACGCCGCTGCTGACGCCGCTGCCGACGCTGCCAAGGCTGCCGAAGACGTGGCCGACCAGGCCAAGGACGCTGCTGAAGAAGCCAAGAACTAATCAGTTCTGCTTCAACGCAAGTCTGAAGAAGCCGCTGGCCCTGCCAGCGGCTTTTTCTTTGCCTCCTGTTCAGCTGGATTGACACGGTCTGCATCCGGTCCTGCCTAGGCTGGGACCGTCAACCCAAGCCACTGGAGCACCCGATGAAGAAGATCCTGTTTCCCCTGGCCGCCTCTGCCCTGACCCTGGCCTTGGCTGCCTGCAACAACCCCAGCGGCGAGCAGGCCAAGCGTGATGCCGCTTCGGCGGCCGACAACGCCGCCGCCTCCACCCGCCAGGCCGCCGACGAGGCTGCCGCCGAATCCCGCGCTGCGCTGGATCGCGCTGCCGACGCTACCGCCGAAGCCGCGGACGAGGCCGAGGTCGCTGCCCGCCGCGCAACTGCCAACGCCAGCGAGGCTACCGCCAATGCCGCCGACAACGTCGCCGACAAGGCCCGCGATGTGGCCGACGACGCGCGCCAGAACGCGGACGAAGTCGAACGTCGCTGAGTCATTCCCGCTGATCGTTGGATTCCAGAGCCCCACGGTCGAACGACCGTGGGGTTTTTCCTTGCCGGCACCCGGCCGCGCGCACCGTGTGTAAGAGAAACACCTGTCGCAGTCCCGCCGCCAGCCCCGGATTCAGGCGGGGAGCGCCCGCAGCAGGATGTCGTTGAAGGGCGTTGCGGCGGCCAGGGTGCCGAAGGCCTGTCCCCTCCCGACGGCCAGCCGGCTGGTCACGAAACTCTCCGCAAGCGGACTGCCAGCCCTGAGCAGCGCCGCGGCCTGCAGCGCCAAGGCCCAGCGCTCGGTCAGCAGGCGCGCGCCGGCCTCGTGCAAGGCCGCCTGCTCCGCCGGATCCAGCAAGGTCTCGGCAAATCGATCAAAGACCGAATGGCGCCCGCTGGCACCCAGCAGTTCCTCGCGCAAAGCAGCCAGCGTCTGCGGCTCGCGTGAAAGCGCGCGCAGCACGTCCAGGCAGTGGATGTTGCCGCTGCCCTCCCAGATCGAATTCAGCGGCGCCTGCCGGTACAGCCGCGGCAGCATCGATTCCTCCACGTAGCCGGCACCGCCGAGGCATTCCTGCGCCTCGTTGACGAACGGTACGACGCGCTTGCACAGCCAGTACTTGCCGATCGCGGTGGCGATGCGGGCGAACGCCGCCTCGACCGGGGCGCGTGGCGCGGCGTCCACCGCGCGGGCCACGCGCAGGGCAAACGCGGTAGCGGCCTCGGACTCCAGCGCCAGGTCGGCCAGTACGTTGGCCATCAGCGGGTGCTCGACCAGGCGCTTGCCGAAGCTTTGACGGTGGCGCGCGTGGTGCAGTGCCTGGGCCAGTGCCATGCGCATTTCCGCCGCGGCGCCGAGCATGCAGTCCAGCCGGGTCATCATCACCATGCCCATGATGGTGGCCACGCCGCGCCCCTCCTCGCCCATCCGCCACGCCTGCGCGCCGCAGAACTCGACCTCGCTCGATGCGTTGGACCAGTCGCCCAGCTTGTCCTTCAGCCGCATCAGGTGGAACGCGTTGCGACGACCATCGGGCAGGCGTCGCGGCAGCAGGAAGCAGCTCAAGCCACCCGGCGCCTGCGCCAGCACCAGGAAGCCATCGGACATCGGCGCCGAGAAGAACCACTTGTGCCCGACCAGCGAGTAGCTGCCGTCCCCGGCCCGCGGCGTGGCGACAGTGGCATTGCTGCGCACGTCCGAGCCGCCCTGCTTTTCGGTCATGCCCATGCCCAGGGTGATGCCGGCCTTGCCGGCAATCGGCACATCGCGCGGGTCGTAGACCGGGGCGGCCGCCTTGTCCGCCCAATCGGAGAGCTCCGAATGCTGGCGCAGCACCGCGACCGCGGCGTGGGTCATGGTGAGTGGGCAGCTGGTACCCGCCTCGGCCTGGTGGTGCAGGTAACTGAGCGCGGCGCGGGCGACGTGTGCACCGGGCTGCGTCGCGTGCTGCCACGACAGGCCAGCAACGCCGTGCGTCTTGGCCGCGGCCATCAGCTGGTGGTACGCGGGGTGGAACTCGACCTGGTCGATGCGGTGCCCCTGCGCGTCATGCGTGCGCAGCCGTGGGCGGTCGCGATTGGCGTCGAAGCCCAGCCGGTACAGCTCGCCGCCGGCGAGCGCACCGTAGGTGGCGACCTGCCCGGCAAATGCCGCACCGCCCTCGCGACTGAACGCTTCGCGCAGGACGACATCGTCGGCCCACAGGTCGCGCCCTGCGAACGGCGGCGGCTGGTTGGACACCACGTGGGTCTCGAAGGCCGGGGGATGCTGCGTGCTGTCGGCCATGGCGCGGTCCTGCAGGGAGTTGGACCGATTCTGCCCCAGGCCCACCCGCATTCTCACGTCGTGCACGAGCCGGCGGCGAAAGTGGCCCCATGGCACGCAACGACGATCTGGTGGTGCTGCGCCCGGAAGGGCTGTATTGCCCCGCCGGCGACTTCCACATCGACCCCTGGCGCCCGGTGCCGCGCGCGGTGATCACCCATGGCCATGGCGACCACGCGCGCAGTGGCATGGGTAGCTATTACTGCAGCACGGAGAGCCTGCCAATCCTGCACTGGCGACTGGGCGAGGTATCCGTGCGGGGCCACGACTACGGCCATGTTTTCGAGCTGGGCGGGGTGCGGGTGTCGTTCCACCCGGCCGGGCACGTGCTGGGTTCGGCGCAGGTGCGCCTTGATGATGGACGGCAGGTCTGGGTGGCCTCGGGCGATTACAAGCGCCAGCCCGACCCGACCTGCGCGCCGTTCGAGGTGGTGCCCTGCGATACCTTCATCACCGAGGCGACGTTCGCGCTGCCTATCTACCGCTGGCCGGACACGCCGGCGGTCGCCGCGGAGATCGCCGACTGGCGTCGCGAGTGCGGCGAACGCGGCGAGGCCGCGGTGCTGCTGTGCTACGCGCTGGGCAAGGCGCAGCGGGTGCTGGCCGAACTGCAGCGCCTGGGCGAACCGCCGGCCTGGCTGCACGGCGCCGTAGCCAATGGCGTTGTGGTGTATCGCGAAGCCGGTATCGACATGCTGGAAACCCACACCGTCGCCGAGCAGGGACGCGAACCCGATGCGGGCGGCAAGCTGATCATTGCCCCACCCTCGGCGGCCGGCACGACGTGGCTGCGTCGCTTCGGCAAGCACCAGCTCGGCTTTGCCTCGGGCTGGATGCGACTGCGCGGCAACCGCCGCCGGCGCAATTACGACCGCGGTTTCGTGATCTCCGACCATGCCGACTGGCCGGCGCTGCTGCAGACCATCGAACAGACCGGCGCAAGCCGGGTGATCGCCACCCACGGCAATACCGACGCGCTGATTCCGTTCCTGCGCGAACGCGGGGTCGCCGCCGAGGCGTTCCGTACTGATTTCGGGGGCGAGGAATGAAGGCCTTCGCCTCGCTCTATCAGCGGCTGGACCGCAGCACCGCCACCAGCGACAAGCGGGCGGCACTGGTGGACTACTTCCGTGCAGCGCGTCCGCACGACGCGGCGTGGGCGCTGTACCTGCTCAGCGGCGGCAAGGTGGGCGGGGCGCGACGCAAGATCGCCGCCAGTAGCGAACTGCGCTCGTGGATCAGCGAGGAGTCGGGCCTGCCGGCATGGCTGGTGGACGACAGCTATGACCAGGTCGGCGATCTGGCCGAGACCCTCACCCTGCTGCTGGACGATCCAGCCGAAGCCGGCGCGGATCGCCCGCTGGCGGAGTGGATCGAGGACCACCTGCTGGCGGTGGCCAACCAGCCCGGGGACGTGCGCCGCGCGGTGGTGGTCGGCGGCTGGCAACAGTTGCCGGCCGGCGAGCGGCTGGTATTCAACAAGCTGCTGACCGGCTCGCTGCGGGTAGGCGTGTCGCAGCGGCTGGTGCAGCAGGCGCTGGCCGAGCTGTCGGGCCTGGACATCGCACGCATCGCCCAGCGCATGCTCGGCGAATGGGTGCCCTCGCCGCGCCTGCTCGAGGCCTTGCTCTCGCACGAGGAGCAGCCACTGGACCGGCAGCAGCCCTATCCGTTCTTCCTCGCATCACCGCTGGAGGACGACACCGACCGGCTGGGGCCGGCCCAGGACTGGATACTGGAATGGAAGTGGGACGGCATCCGCCTGCAGCTGCTGCGCCGGCGCGGTGAAGTCGCGCTGTGGTCGCGTGGCGAGGAGCGGCTGGATGGCCGCTTCCCGGAAATCGAACAGGCGGCGATGGCGCTGCCCGATGGCTGCGTGCTCGATGGCGAACTGCTGGCCTGGGACGAAGCGGTCGATGCGCCGCGCGCGTTCACCGCGTTGCAGACCCGCATCCAGCGGCGCAAGCCGGGCGCAGCGACGCTGCGCAATACACCGGTGCGGGTGCTGGCCTACGACCTGCTGGAACACGACGGCGAAGACCTGCGCGAGCAGCCGCTACAGCAGCGCCGCCAGCGCCTGGCCCAGGTCATCGGCGCACTCGATGATCCGCGCGTGCAGCTTTCGCCCGAGGTCCACGCACGCGACTGGCAACACGCTGCGCAGCTGCGCGACCAGGCCCGCGAGCGTGGCGTAGAGGGATTGATGATCAAGCGCCGCGACTCGGTCTACCAGAGTGGCCGCCGGCGTGGCGACTGGTGGAAGTGGAAGATCGATCCGCTGACCATCGACGCGGTGCTGCTGTATGCCCAGGCCGGTCATGGCCGGCGCAGCACGCTGTACACCGACTACACCTTCGGCGTGTGGGACGGCGACACCCTGGTGCCGGTAGCCAAGGCGTATTCCGGGCTGGACGACAAGGAAATCCTCGCGCTGGATCGATGGATCCGCGCCAACACGCTGGAACGCTTCGGGCCGGTGCGCAGCGTGCGCGCCGAACAGGTGTTCGAACTCGGCTTCGAAGCGGTGAACCAGAGCAAGCGGCACAAGTCCGGCGTGGCCGTGCGCTTCCCGCGCATCCTGCGCTGGCGCCAGGACAAACCGGCCAGCGAGGCCGATGCGTTGTCGCAGCTGCAGGCACTGGCGCGATGAACCGCACGCAGGCGATGCGCCGGCTCTCGGGCTGGTTCCAGACGCGTGGCTGGCGTCCACTGCCGTTCCAGCGTGCGATGTGGCGGCACTACCTCGATGGCGACAGCGGCCTGCTGCTCACGCCCACCGGCAGCGGCAAGACCCTGGCGATGTTCGGCGGCCCGCTGCTGCAGGCGCTGCTGGATCCGCCGCCACGCCCCAAGCGCGCCACCTCGGTGCGCCCGCTGCAGGTGCTGTGGGTGACGCCGCTGCGTGCGCTGGCCAGCGACACCGCACGCGCGCTGCGTGCACCGATCGAGGGACTGGGATTGGACTGGCAGGTCGGCTTGCGCAGTGGCGATGCCAGCAGCCGCGAACGCCGGCTCGCGCGCGAGGGTCGCATCGACGTGCTGGTGACCACGCCCGAATCGCTGGCCCTGCTGCTCACCTACCCCGACACCCTGCCGCGCATGCGCCAGCTGCGCTGCGTGGTGGTGGACGAGTGGCACGAACTGCTCGGCAGCAAGCGCGGCGTGCTGCTGCAACTCAACCTCGCGGTGCTGCGTGACGCGGCGCCGGAGATGCAGCTGTGGGGCCTGTCGGCAACGCTGGGCAACCTGCAGCAGGCGCGCGAGGTACTGCTGCTCGGCCGCGACGATACGCAACTGGTGCAGGGGGTGCGGCCGCGCCCGGTGAAGGTACGCACGCTGTTGCCCAAGCCGGGCGATCGCTTCCCGTGGGCCGGGCACCTTGGGCTGGCGCAACTGCAGCGGGTGCTGCAGACGCTGATGGCCGAGCGCAGCAGCCTGCTGTTCACCAACACCCGCTCGCAGGCCGAACTGTGGCATCAGGCGCTGTCGGCGGTATGGCCCGAAGACCTCGACACGCTGGCGCTGCACCACGGCTCGCTCGATCCCGCGCTGCGCCAGCAGGTCGAGGACGGACTGCGCAATGGGCGGCTGCGCTGCGTGGTCGCCACCAGCAGCCTGGACCTGGGCGTGGACTTTCCGGAGGTCGAGCAGGTACTGCAGCTGGGCAGCCCCAAGGGCGTGGCGCGGCTGCGGCAGCGCGCCGGCCGTGCGCGCCATCGCCCGGGTGCCGGTGGCGAAGTCGTGTGCGTGCCCAGCCACGCGCTGGAGCTGGCCGAGTACGCCGCAGTGCGCCGCGCGCTGGCGGCCGACGTCGTCGAATCGCGGCCGCCACCCACGCTGTCGCTGGACGTGCTCGCCCAGCATGCGGTGAGCCGTGCACTGGCTGGCGGCTTCGAGGCCGGCGAGCTGCTGGCCCAGGTTCGCCGCACCCATGCCTTTGCCCAGCTGCACGAAGCGGAATGGCAGGCGGTGCTGGATTTCATCGTGCAGGGCGGCCGCGCGCTGTCGCAGTACCCCGACTTCCACAAGGTGGTGCGCGATGACGATGGTGTCTATCGCGTGCATGACCGCCGCCAGGCGCTGCGCCATCGCCTGTCGGTCGGCACGATCAGTTCCGATGGCAGCGTGCGGGTGCAGTTCATGCGCGGCAGCAGCCTGGGCGCGGTGGAGGAACAGTTCGCCAGCCGCCTGCGCCGTGGCGACCGCTTCCAGTTCGCCGGGCGCCTGCTGGAGCTGGTGCAACTGCAGGACATGACCGCCTATGTGCGCCTGGCCCGTGGCGGTGAAGGCGCGGTGCCGCGCTGGCAGGGCGGCCAGCTGCCATTGTCCATGCCACTGGGCCGCGAACTGGAAGCGGTGCTGTCCGGTGTCGATGACAGCCCGGAGATGCGCTGGCTCGCACCCTTGCTGGCGCTGCAGGACCGGCTCTCGGCACGACCCGGCAGCGATCACCTGCTGGTGGAGGACGTACGCCGCCGCGAAGGCCAGTTCCTGTTCGTCTATCCCTTCGCCGGCCGCCACGTGCACGAAGCGCTGGCTGCGTTGCTGGCGCTGCGCTGCACGCGGCTGCAGCGCAACAGCATCGCCTACGCGGTCAACGACCACGGGCTGGTGCTGTCCCCTGCCCTGCCGCAGGCGCTGGAGGAAGCACAGTGGCGGCAGTTGCTGTCCGCTGGTGAGCTGCTCGAAGACCTGCGCGCGGCGGTCAACCTGGGCGAGCTGGCACGCCGCCAGTTCCGCGGCATCGCCCGCGTGGCCGGGCTGCTGATGCCCAACCTGCCCGGCGGTGCCCCCCGCTCGCTGCGCCAGCTGCAGGCCTCGGCCGGGTTGCTGTTCGACGTGCTGCGTGAGCATGACCCGCACCATCTGCTGCTGGCACTGGCCGAGCGCGAGGTGCTGCAGGAGAGCCTGGATTTCGAGGGCCTGCGGCAGTGCCTGCAGCGCATCGAAGGCCAGGCGCTGTCATTGCAGGCACCCCGCACGCTGACGCCACTGGCGTTTCCGCTGTGGGCCGAACGGATGCGCGGCCAGCTCAGCAACGAGGACTGGCGCACCCGCGTGCTGCGCGCGGCCCAGCAACTGGAGAAGCGTCATGGACGCTGAGGTGCGCATCGAACTCGGCGGTGAACCAGTGCTGCTGCTGGGCGAACGCGCGCTCTACTGGCCTGCCGGACAGGCGCTGCTGATCGCCGACCTGCACCTGGGCAAGGCCGATGTGTTCCGGCGCTCGGGGATTGCCCTGCCCGCCGGGGGCACCCGCGATGACCTGCAGCGGCTGGATGCGCTGGTCCGCACATGGGCGTGCCGTGAGCTGTGGATCCTCGGTGACATCCTGCACGGCCCGGTACACCGCGCCGCGTGGTACCGGCAGTGGCTGGGCTGGCGCGAATCCAATCCGCAACTGGAGGTGCACGTGGTGCCCGGCAACCATGACCGGCAACTGCCCGCAGCCGGACTGGAAGTGGAAGTGCATGGGGAATCGGCCGCGCTCGGGCCGTTCCTGCTGCGGCACGACCCGCGAGCGCGTGCGGGCATGCATGTGCTGGCCGGACACCTGCACCCGCAGGTTGCGTTGCCAGGACTGGGACGAAAACTACCAGCCTTCTGGCTGCGCGAGGGAATGACGGTGCTGCCAGCGTTCTCGCGCTTTACCGCCGGCGTGGCGCCACTGCTGCGGCCCGGCGAACGGATGGTGGCCTGCGCCGACGGCTTGGCCGTGGCGCTGCCACCGGCGTGAACATCGATCAGGCGGTGCGCGCCAGCTCAAGCTCAGGCATCAGCTGGAACTGAGCGCCGTGGATGACCCCGGCGCGCGGCTGCGCACGGATGGCCTCCAGCATCTCCGCCGCACAGCTGCGGATGCGCGGGTGCTGGTCTTCCGGCGCGTGACCGATGAGGTTGTTGACGTGGAAGCGGAACACCTCCTCCATCACGTCGGGCTGGTCGTCGTGCAGGATCTGCAGCAGCCCACGCAGCTTGCTGATTTCCGACTCGATCATCGTGGGGGTCAACACCATGGAACGCTCCTGGGACCTGCGGGTCGCCGGATGCATCGGCGACTGCGTAAAGTGATGGAGCGTTTATGCCGCAGCGGCGGTGAGACCCCCGTCAACCGGCGCCAAGGAAACTTTCACGAACGGCACACCCCAACCATGCGGGCACAAAAAAACCCCGCCGAAGCGGGGTTTTCAATGCACTGCCGCGTGGATCACTCGGCAGGCGTGATATTGGAAGCCTGTGCGCCCTTCGGGCCCTGGGTCACGTCATAGGTGACACGCTGGCCTTCCTGCAGGCTGCGGAAGCCCTTGGCATTGATCGCGGAGAAGTGCGCGAAGACATCGGCGCTGCCGTCCTCCGGTGAGATGAAGCCAAATCCCTTGGCGTCGTTGAACCACTTGACGGTACCGTTCGGCATTTTGATGCAAGACCTTATGCGAATGAATGGAAGGTGTACGGCAGAAGCGTACCGGCGGAGTATGCAAACCTTGTACCGCGTTGACAATCACCCCCGCGCCAATTCGCCTACCAGTTCCGGCAATCCGGCCGAGGCGGCCTCCACGTTGGCCAGCACCTCGGCCATGGTGATCTCTTCTGCGTTGCCGCAACCAGCCGCCCAGTTGGCGACGATTGCCAGGCAGGCATATTCCAGCTCCAGCTCGCGTGCCAGCGCCGCTTCGGGCATGCCGGTCATGCCGACCAGGTCGCAGCCATCGCGGCGCATGCGCCGGATCTCGGCGATGGTTTCCAGGCGCGGGCCCTGGGTCGCGCCGTAGCAGCCGCCGTCGACCATGCGCACGCCGGTCACCTTCGCCGCGGCCAGCACCTTGCTGCGGAATGCCGGCGAATACGGGTGGCCGAAATCCACGTGCAGCACCTCGCTGCCCGGCTCCTCGCACAGGGTGGAGATGCGCCCCCAGGTGTAGTCGATCAGCTGGTCCGGGCAGGCCAGCACCCGCGGCCCGAAGTCGTCGGTGATGCCGCCGACGGTGTTGAGCGCGAGCACGCGGGTGGCACCGATCTGCTGCAGCGCAGCGAGGTTGGCGCGGTAGTTGATCCTGTGCGGCGGCAGCGAATGGCCCTCGCCGTGGCGGGCGAGGAAGGCGACCTTCTGGCCGAGCAGGCGGCCCACGCGCACCGGGCCCGAGGGCGTGCCGTAGCGGGTTTCGACGTTGTGCGTCTGGACGTCGTCCAGCGCGGCCAGCTTGTAGACGCCAGTGCCGCCGATCACGGCCAGGGCAATGTGTTCCATATCAGGTCCCGGGAAGTTGCATGTCAAAGGCACGGGACGGGAATCAACCCCGTCCCGGCATTGCCACCGTCGTGGCGTCCTGCGCGACACGCGCCGCCACCGCGGCGCGGTGCGGCTTACTGCTTCATCGCGTAGATGGCCGGCAGCGTGCGCAGGGTCTCGTCGATATCCATGCCGAAGCCGAACACGAAGCGGTCCGGCAGCTCCACGCCCGGATAGTCGGCCTTGACCCCCGGGATGCAGCGGTCGTGCTTCTTGACCGTCAGCACGGCCACGCGCACGTCGGTGGCGCCCTGCTCCAGGCACCACTCGCGCACGCCCTGCAGGGTGTAACCCTCGTCGAGGATGTCGTCGACCAGGATCACGCGGCGTCCGAACAGGGAGCTGACCGGACGGTGCTTCCACACCAGCTGGCCGCCGGCTTCGCCGTGGTAGCGCGAGGCCTGCAGATAGTCCAGCTGCACGTCCTGGCCGCGCTCGCCCAGGGCGAGGGCCAGCAGGCCGGCGAACGGCATCGCGCCGTTCATGATCGAAACGAAGACCGGGATCTCGCCCTGGTAGTCGCGGGCGATGGCGTCGGCGATCTGCGCGATGGCCTTGTCAATGGTGGGGCGGTCGACCAGCAGGTCGGCCTGCTCCAGGGCCTGGGCAATGGTGAGGTTGGGCATCAGACGGTTCTTCCAAGGTTTTCGAACAAACGGGATTGTGTGTCGCCATGGCGGACGTCGGCCAGCAGGCCGTCCCAGCCAAGCGCGCCGCGGCCGACCAGGCCGAGCACGGCGGCGGTGTTGAGCGGGCGGTGGGCCACGGCCTGCAGCGATTCCTCCACCAGCTCCGGGTGGCAGACCAGCACCACGTCGCAGCCGGCATCCAGGTGCGCATCCACGCGCGCCTTGACACCTCCGGCGGTGAACGAGGCGGCCATGCCGATGTCATCGGAGAACACCACGCCGCGGAAGCCCATCTCCTGGCGCAGGATCTGGATCCAGCGCGGGGAATAGCCGGCCGGTTCCGGCGCCACCTGCGGATAAACCACATGGGCCATCATCACCGCGTCAGCACCGGCCTCGATGCCGGCGGCGAACGGAACCAGATCCTCGCGCTGCAGCGCTTGAAGCGGGCGCGGATCGGTGGCCTGGTCGACGTGGGTGTCCTCACGCACCGTCCCATGGCCGGGGAAATGCTTGAGCGTGGCGGCCATGCCGACACTGTGCATGCCGCGCACGTAGGCCCGGGTAAACGCGGCGACCACCTGCGGGTCGTCGCTGAAGGCGCGGTTGCCGATGGCCAGGTTGCCGCGTCCCAGGTCCACGACCGGGGCAAAGCTCAGGTCCACGCCGCTGGCGCGCACCTCGCTCGCCATCAGCCAGGCATGCTGCTCGGCCAGCGCCAGCGCGGCGTCGGGATCCTTTGCATACAGCGCGCCGAAGCCTTCTAGCGGCGGCAACTCGGTATAGCCCTCGCGGAAACGCTGCACGCGGCCGCCTTCCTGGTCCACGCACACCAGCTGCGGGCGCGGCGCTGCGGCGCGGATCGCCGCTGACAGCTCGGCCACCTGCGCGCGCGAGGCAAAGTTGCGCTTGAACAGGATCACGCCCGCAACCGCGTCGTGCTGCAGCCAGTCCCGCTCCTGGGCGGTCAGTTCGGTGCCGGCGACGCCGATCACAAGCATGCGGTTCCTCCATTGCGGGGCGCCGGGATGGCGCACTGCCGCATTGTCGCAGAAGCCGGAATCTTCGTCAGAAACGGGCTACGGGCGCTGAATAGAGCGTGTTTAGCCACGCTCTTCGGGCGACCACCTGGCGTACGGGCGCGATGCCAGCAGCAGGTTGTAGTAGCGCGCCTGGTCGGTGACTTCCGCGCCCAGCCAGTCCGGCCGCGCAAAGGCTTCATCGGCCGACTGCAGTTCGATCTCCGCCACCACGAGGCCAAGGTTGTCGCCGAGGAACTCGTCGACTTCCCACAGGTGGCCTTCGTGCCGCACCAGGTGCCGGCGCTTTTCCACCAGGCCGGCCACGCAGAGTTTGAGCAGTTGCATGGCGTCGGCCACCGGCACCGGGTAATCGAACTCCTGGCGGGTGTGGCCCAGCTCGCGCGACTTGATGTTGAGGAAGGCCTGGTCGCCCTCGATGCGCACCCGCACCGAGGCCTTCTGTGTACCGCCATCCAGCGAAGCGGCATCGTTGAGGTAGCCCTGTGCCATCGGCACCACCTCGTGCGCGGCAGTGCGCCAGCCGTCGCCGGTGACCAGGAACTTGCGCTCGATCTCGATGCCCATGGCTTACTTCTTCTCGAAGACGGCGATGCTTTCCACGTGCGCGGTGTGCGGGAACATGTCCATCGCGCCGGCCGAGACCAGGCGGAAGCCCTGCTCGTTGACCAGGTAACCCGCATCACGGGCCAGCGAACCCGGATGGCAGCTGACATAGACGATGCGGTTGAACTGCTTGAGCGGCAACTGCTGCAGCACTTCGATCGCGCCCGAACGCGGCGGATCCAGCAGCAGCTTGTCGAAGCCCTGGCGCATCCACGGCGTGGCGCGCTGGTCCTGGGTCAGGTCGGCAGCGAAGAACTGCGCGTTGTCCAGGCCGTTGCGCTGCGCATTCTCGCGCGCACGTGCCACCAGCCCGGCCTCGCCTTCCACGCCCAACACCTCGCGCACGGTGCGCGCCAGCGGCAGGGTGAAGTTGCCCAGCCCGCAGAACAGGTCGAGCACGCGCTCGTCCGGGCCGGCGCCGAGCAGCTCCAGCGCGTGGGCAATCATCTTCTCGTTGAGCTTGGCGTTGACCTGGATGAAGTCCAGCGGACGGAACGCCAGTTCCACGTCCCACTGCGGGAGGCGGAACGACAGCGCCACGCCTTCGGCCGGCCACAGCGCATGTACTGACTCCAGACCGCCGGGCTGCAGGTAGATCGCAAAGCCATGCTGCTGGCCGAAGTCGATCCAGGCCTGGCGGTCGGCATCGCTGAGCGGCTGCAGGTGGCGCACGGTCAGCGCAATCGCGCTGTCGCCGCCGATGAACTCGATCTGCGGGATGTCGCGCTTGCCTTCCAGCGATTCAATGAAAGCCGACAGCGCGGCGACCTTGGTACCGATCTCCGGGATCACGGTCAGGCACAGCGACAGGTCGGCGACGAAGCGCGGATCCAGCTCGCGGAAGCCGACCAGGGTCTTGTCCTTCTTCTCGACCCGGCGCACCGAGAAACGGCCCTTGCGGCGGTAGCCCCAGCTGTCGCCGACCAGGGGCGGCAGCACCGTTTCCGGCTTGACGTGGCCGATGCGCTCGAGGTTGTCCATCAGCACGCGCTGCTTGGCCACGATCTGCTGCGACTCCTCCAGGTGCTGCAGCACGCAGCCGGCGCACACCCCGAAATGCGGACAGCGCGGCTGCACGCGCTGCGGCGAGGCCTGCAGCACTTCCACCGTGCGCGCCTCGTCGAAGTGGCGGCTCTTGCCGGTCTGCTCGGCCATCACCACCTCGCCCGGCAGCGCGCCGGTGACGAAGGTGACCTTGCCGCCCTCGCCGTCGCGGCGGGCGACGCCGCGGCCATCGTGGCTGAGGTCGAGGATTTCGGTCTGGAAGGGGGTCTTGTCGAGGCGGGAGCGGGATCGGGCCACTTGGCTACAGGCTGCGGGCAAAAAATGGCCGGCTATTGTCGCAGAAAGCGCACCGGAGCTTGGCTCGCCCGGTTGCAGCGGCGCCCGGCGTGGTTGAAGATGCCCGGACAGCTGACATGGAGGCAGCCCTCATGATTCCCGGACAGGATCCCTTGCCCCGCCTGCTGCTGGTGGAGGACGACCCGATCAGCCAGCGCTTCCTGCTGGCGACCCTGGAGTCGCTGCCGGCCAACGTGGATGCGGTGGCCTCGGTAGCCGAAGCCATGCGGCTGGCCGCGGAAACCCGCTACGACCTGTGGCTGGTGGATGCCTACCTGCCCGACGGCAGCGGCGGCGACCTGCTGCGGCAGCTACGCCGGCGCTGGCCGTGCGTCCCGGCCCTGGCCCACACCGCCGACGGTACCGCGGGAATGCGCGAATCCCTGCGCCGGGCCGGGTTTGGCGAAACCCTGGTCAAGCCGATGACCGCCGACGCCCTGCTCAAGGCGGTGCGCCGGGCGCTGGCCCGTGGCGCCGACGACCATCCGCCGCCGGCCGGGCAGCCGCCGCTGGGCGACTGGGACGAAACCGCCGCGCTGGCGGCACTGAACGGCCAGCGCACCCACCTGGTGGCACTGCGCGAACTGTTCCTGGCCGAACTGCCGGTGACCCACGAAGCCGTGGTCGCGGCGCTGCAGCGCCAGGACGAGGCCGCGCTGCGGGGCCAGCTGCATCGCCTGCAGGCCAGCTGTGGTTTTGTCGGGGCGGCCCGCCTGGGCCGTGCGGTGCGCGAGCTGCACCACCATCCGGGATCGATGCAGGCACGCAACCAGTTCAGCGAGGCGGTCGCCGCGCTGCTGCACTAACTCAATCCTGCGCGCGGTCCGGCCGCTGCCGGCGCCGCGCCAGGTCATCGAGCATTTCCCAGGATTTCAGGCCGCGCCCGCCCAGATGGTGGGCCAGTACCGCACGCATGACCGGACGCAGGCTGGCCAGGTCGGCAGTGCCGGGCTGGCGGTCCTCGCCCAGCGCCAGCAGCGCGGCACCGGTGGCCATGTCACGGCGGTGCTGGCCGGCGCGTTCGCTGAGCACGCGGCGCGGCCCTTCCAGTGGATCAAGCTGGTAGCGCGCCGCCGGATCGATCGGCTGGCCGTCAGCCGCGTGCGCCAGGTCAAAGCCAAAGCCCAGTGCCTCCAGCAGGTCGCGCTCGAAGCGGCGCAGGCTCCAGGCCAGCGGCTCACTGGCCGAAAGGCGCTGGCGCACCCGGGCGTAGGCGTCATACAGCTCGGGCAGCGGGTCCTGGCGCGGGGCCAACCGCAGCAGCAGTTCGTTTATGTAGAAGCCGGCGAGCATGCTGTCGCCGGCCAGGCGCGGTGCGGCATCCATCGCCTCGGCACCGCGCAGTTGGGCGAGTTCGCCGCGTTGCACCGCACTGAAGCGGATCGCCTGCAAGGGCTGCAGGGCCGCGCGCAGCGGCTGCTTGCGCGGGCCGTGCACGCCGCGGGCGAGCAGGCCGAGGCGGCCGTGGTTCTCGCTCAGCACCTCGACCAGCAGGCTGGTTTCGCGCCAGGCCCGGGCGTGCAGCACGTAGGCCGGCTCGTCCTCGATGCGCATGGATCAGGCGCGCCGGGCCCTGGTGAATCAGTTCTCGCCGTAGCCGAAGGCCTTCAGTGCGGCCTCGTCGTCGGACCAGCCCTCGCGCACGCGCACCCAGGTCTCCAGAAAGACCTTGGCACCGAACAGGCGTTCCATCTGCAGGCGCGACTTGGCGCCGATTTCCTTCAGGCGCGCCCCGGCCTTGCCGATCACGATTGCCTTCTGGCCTTCGCGCTCGACCCAGATCACCGCACCGATGCGCAGCAGGTTGCCGTCCTCGGCAAAGCGCTCGATCTCCACGGTAGTGGCGTACGGCAGTTCCTCGCCAAGCTGGCGCATCAGCTGCTCACGCACCAGTTCGCCGGCCAGGAAGCGCTGGCTGCGGTCGGTGATCTCGTCCTCGCCGAACATCGGCGGCGCCTCGGGCACCAGCCTGAGCAGGTCCTTGACCAGCTGCTCCAGGCCATTGCGCTTGAGCGCGGAGATCGGGTGCACGGCGGCGAAGTCGCGCCCTTCAGTGACCTGCTGCAGGAACGGCAGCAGGGCACCCTTGTCCTTGAGCCGGTCGACCTTGTTGACCACCAGCACCACCGGGATGCCGGCATCACGCAGCACGTTGAAGGCCAGGGTGTCTTCCTCGTCCCAGCGACCGGCCTCGATCACCAGCAGCCCGGCATCGACGCCATCCAGGGAGCCCCGCGCGGCGCGGTTCATCACCCGGTTCATCGCCCGCTTCTGCTGGCGGTGCAGCCCGGGAGTATCGACCAGCACCAGCTGGCCTTCCGGGAAGGTGGCGATGCCCAGCAACCGGTGGCGCGTGGTCTGCGGCCGGTTGGAGACGATGCTGATCTTGGCGCCGACCAGGGCATTGGTCAGGGTGGACTTGCCGACGTTCGGACGGCCGATGACGGCAACGCTGCCGCAACGATGGGGGGTGGTCTCGTTCACTTTGAATCCAGTCGCTCGATGGCGGTGGCAGCCGCCTGTTGTTCGGCCAGTCGCCGCGAGGTGCCTTCGCCCTCGGTGGTCACGGCCGGGTCGGCCACGCTGCAGCGTACGCGGAAAAGCTTGGCATGGTCGTCGCCGGTTTCGGAGACCAGTTCATAAACGGGCAGGCCCTTCTGCCGCGCCTGCAGCCATTCCTGCAACCGGGTCTTGGGGTCCTTCTCCGGCTTGCCGGTGGCCGGCAGCGCCTGCAGCGAGGCTTCGAACCACGGCAGCACGACCGCGCGGCAGGCCTCGAAACCGGCATCCAGGTAGATCGCGGCCACGACCGCTTCCAGCGCATCGGCCAGGATCGAGTCGCGGCGATGGCCGCCGGACTTCATCTCGCCCGGCCCCATGGTCAGGCGCTCGCCCAGCTTCAGGGTGCGGGCGATGGTCGCCAGCGCCCCTTCGCACACCAGCGAGGCGCGAGCGCGGGTCAGTGCGCCCTCGTCGGCCTTGGGCCAGCGCTGGTACAGCGCCTGGGCCACCAGCATGTTGACGATGCTGTCGCCGAGGAACTCCAGCCGCTCGTTGTGCGGGGCACCGGCACTACGGTGCGTCAGGGCCTGTGCAAGCAGGCCCTGGTCACGGAAGGGATGGCCGATCAGGTCACCCCGTTGGAACGTCTTAGTCACCACCGCGTCGTTTCAGGTCCTGGGAGGTGTCGAACTTGCCCACCACGTCGAGATTGCCGATCAGCTCGCGCCGGACCTCGTAGGCCACCTTCATGCGCCAGCCGCCGTCGATGCGTTCGAACTTGACGTTCTCCGGCTTCACGTGATCGGAGTAATTGATGTCCATGCGGCGGAAGAACAGGTCCTGCACCTTGGACGGATCCATGTCGGCGCTGCCCGGTTCGTTGGCCAGCCCCTTCAGTGCCGTGCGCACCGAGTAGTACTCCTGGTACATCGGCAGCAGCTTCATGCCGACGTAGAGCGCGAACGCCACCACGATCAGCACTACCAGGAACGAGGTCAGCGTCATGCCACGTTGTTTGTTGCCCTTCATAGCGATATCCCCAGATACGCGTTGTCGTTACTTGATGCCCGATCCGATACGCGACGGATCGAAGCTCCCCTTGCAGAACCAGTCTTCGCAATTGAGCCAGATCAGGAACGCCTTGCCGCGCAGGTTCTGCTCCGGCAGGAAGTTGGTCTCGACCCAGAAGCGGCTGTCCTCGCTATTGTCGCGATTGTCGCCCATCACGAAATAGTGGCCTTCCGGCACCAGCCAGTCACCCTGTCCGGCCGGGTTGGCGCGGTCCACCCACTCCAGCACGGTGTGGGCACGGCCCGGCAACTCCTCGGTGAGCAGGGTCGAGCCGGTCATGTCGCGGCCGCGACCCTTGCCCTCGTACTTGCCAATGAGCTCGTAACGCAGCGGCTCGTCGTTGATGTAGAGCGTGTCGCCGTGGAAGCCGATGCGGTCACCCGGCAACCCGACCACGCGCTTGATCCAGTTCTGGTCCGGGGCATGCGGCGGCTTGAACACCACCACGTCGCCGCGCTTGGGCTCGCCGACCGGGATGAACTTGGTGTTGGTGATCGGCAGGCGGAAGCCGTAGGAGAACTTGTTGACCAGGATGAAGTCGCCGATCAGCAGGTTCGGCATCATCGAGCTGGACGGGATCTTGTACGGCTCGGCCACGAAGCTGCGCAGCACCAGTACCACGGCCAGCACCGGGAAGAACGCGCGCGAGTAGTCCACCAGCACCGGCTCGGAATCCAGCAGGCCGGCATGCTCGGCGCGGCGCCTGGCCAGCACCAGCTTGTCCAGCAGCACCACCAGGCCCGAGCCCAGGGTCAGCACCACCAGTGCGATTTCAAACCATTTCATTCGTCATCCTTTGCCACGGGTACCAGGCCGCCGGATGGAGGCAGGACGCCGGCACCGGTGCCCTGCCCGCCCGGGACTTACTTGTTGTCCATCTGCAGCACGGCGAGGAAGGCTTCCTGCGGGATCTCCACGCGGCCCACCTGCTTCATGCGCTTCTTGCCTTCCTTCTGCTTCTCCAACAGCTTCTTCTTGCGCGAAACGTCGCCACCATAGCACTTGGCCAGCACGTTCTTGCGCATCGCCTTGACCGTGGTGCGGGCGATGATCTGCGAGCCGATCGCGGCCTGGATGGCCACGTCGAACATCTGCCGCGGGATCAGGTCCTTCATCTTCTCGCACAGCTCGCGGCCACGGCGGTCGGCATGACTGCGGTGGGCAATCAGCGACAGCGCATCGACCTTGTCGCCGTTGATCAGCACATCCACGCGCACGAACGGGCCCGGCTCGAAGCGCACGAAGTGGTAGTCCAGCGAGGCATAACCACGCGACACCGACTTGAGCTTGTCGAAGAAGTCCAGCACCACCTCGGCCATCGGCAGCTCGTAGCTGATCTGCACCTGGCTGGCCATGTAGGTGATGCCGATCTGCACGCCGCGCTTTTCCTCGCACAGCTTGATGATGTTGCCGATGTATTCCTCGGGAGTGAGGATGTTGGCGCGGATGATCGGCTCGCGGATCTCCTGGACGTTGCTCACCGGCGGCAGCTTGGCCGGGTTGTCCATGTTGATGATCTCGCCGTCGCTGCGCAGCACCTCGTAGACCACGGTCGGCGCGGTGCTGATCAGGTCCAGGTCGTACTCGCGCTCCAGGCGCTCCTGGACGATCTCCATGTGCAGCATGCCCAGGAAGCCGCAGCGGAAGCCGAAGCCCATCGCCTCGGAGCTTTCCGGCTCGAAGCGCAGGGCCGCATCGTTCAGGCGCAGCTTTTCAAGCGCCTCGCGCAGGTCCGGGTAGTCCTCGGCGTCGACCGGGAACAGGCCGGCGAACACGCGCGGCTGCATTTCCTGGAAGCCCGGCAGGGCTTCCGGGGCCGGGTCGGCCAGCAGGGTCAGGGTGTCACCGACCGGGGCGCCATGGACGTCCTTGATCGAGGCGGTGATCCAGCCCACCTCGCCGGCGCGCAGGACCTTGGTCTCCTTGCGCTTGGGGGTGAAGATGCCGACCTTGTCGACCTGGTGCCAGCGCCCGGTGGACATGACCAGGATCTTGTCGCCCGGCTTGATCTCGCCCTGCATCACGCGCACCAGCGAGACCACGCCCAGGTAGTTGTCGAACCACGAGTCGATGATCAGCGCCTGCAGCTTGTTGCTGCCACGGTCCACCGGCGGCGGGATGCGGTGGACGATCGCCTCCAGCACCTCCTCCATGTTCAGGCCGGTCTTGGCCGAGACCGCCACCGCGTCGGTGGCGTCGATGCCGATCACCGCCTCGATCTCGGCCTTGGCGCGGTCGATGTCGGCGGTCGGCAGGTCGATCTTGTTGAGGATCGGCACCACCTCCAGGCCCTGCTCCACCGCGGTGTAGCAGTTGGCCACCGACTGCGCCTCCACGCCCTGGGCAGCATCGACCACCAGCAGCGCGCCCTCGCAGGCGGCCAGCGAGCGGCTGACTTCATAGGAGAAGTCGACGTGGCCGGGGGTGTCGATGAAGTTCAGGAAGTAGGTTTCGCCATTGCGTGCGGTGTAGGTCACCGACACCGACGCCGACTTGATGGTGATGCCGCGCTCGCGCTCGATCGGATTGGAGTCCAGCACCTGGGCTTCCATCTCGCGGGCCTGCAGGCCGCCGCACATCTGGATGATCCGGTCAGCCAGGGTGGACTTGCCGTGGTCGACGTGGGCGATGATGGAGAAGTTGCGGATGTACCGCATTGAATCGTGTGACATAGGTGGCGGCGGCGGCACTGCGTCGTCAGGGTAACGGCAAATTATCGCACGCCCGGGGCAGTGGCGCGGAACGCCCGGCCGGCCTGGCTCCCAGAATGAACGGCCGACAGGAGCACGAGGCTCGCTGCCGGCCGCGGAGAGGTGCCGGCAGAACCGGTCAGTCGCCCAGCTTCACGGTCACGAAGGCATTGGAGCTGCCCGAGCGGACCAGCAGCATCACCACGTCACCCTTGCGGTAGCCGCCCAGCTGGCGGTTCAGCTCGGCCACCGTACCGACCGGGTTGCGGCCGACCTGCAGGATCACCATGCCCGGAGCCAGGCGCGCCTCGCGTGCAGCGGCGCCGTTGACCTTGGTCACGCGAACGCCCTCGCCGGCACCCAGGCCGGCCTGGCGACGCTCGGCTGCGGTCAGCTCGGCCACTTCCAGGCCCAGCAGGGCGTTGGCGCCGGTCTCCGGCCTGGCTGGCGCACCCTCCAGCGACGGGGCGGCGCTGCGCTGCGCATCCTCGGCCAGTTCGGTCAGGGTCACGGTGATCTCGCGCTGCCTGCCATCACGCAGGATCCCCAGCTTGACCCTGCTGCCCGGCGGCAGCGCGCCAATCAGGGGCGGCAGGTCGCTGGAGCTGTTGATCTCGTTGCCGTTGACCGAACGGATCACATCACCCATTTCCACGCCGGCCTTCGCCGCGGCGCCATCCTCGACCAGCTGGTTGACCAG
Organism: Stenotrophomonas sp. Marseille-Q4652; assembly: GCF_916618915.1. Classification (NCBI taxonomy): domain Bacteria; kingdom Pseudomonadati; phylum Pseudomonadota; class Gammaproteobacteria; order Lysobacterales; family Lysobacteraceae; genus Stenotrophomonas; species Stenotrophomonas sp. Marseille-Q4652. Next base: position 331,686 of record NZ_CAKAKE010000001.1, on the reverse strand, counting down.
CGCGCCACGCGAATCGGGCAGCTTGAGCGACTCGGCCTCCAGCGCGGTGACCTGCTGCACCACCACGCCAAGCTGGCCGCGGCTGACCTTGCCGGTCTTCTTGATCTGCTCGACCGCGCCCATCGCCAGGTCGATCGGGATCGCGAAGCTGATGCCCATGTAGCCGCCGGAGGCGGAGAAGATCTGCGAGTTGATGCCGACCACCTGGCCGCGGGTATCCAGCAGCGGGCCGCCCGAGTTGCCCTGGTTGATCGCCACGTCGGTCTGGATGAAGGGCACGTAGCGCTGTTCCTGGCCGCCGGTGCTGCGGCCGACCGCGCTGACGATGCCGGCGGTCACCGAGTGTTCCAGGCCGAACGGCGAGCCGATCGCCACCACCCACTGGCCCGGCCGCAGCGTGTTGGAGTCACCCACGCGCACGGTCGGCAGGCCCTTGGCATCGACCTTGAGCAGGGCCACGTCGTACTGGGCATCGCTGCCGACAACCTTGGCGGTGTATTCGCGGCGGTCGCTGAGGCGGACCTTGACCTCGCTGGCACCGTCGATCACATGGTGGTTGGTCAGCACGTAGCCGTCGGCCGAAATGATGAAGCCCGAGCCCATGCCGCGGCCGCGGATGCTGGGGCCACCGTCCTCGCCCTGCCCCGGCATCGGGAAATCCGGGCCGAAGAAGCGGCGGAAGAACTCCGGCATCTGGTCCATGTCCGGGCCGGAGCGGCGCACCTGGCGGTTGCGCACGATGGTGGTCTCGATGTTGACCACGCCCGGGCGCACCTGCTCGACCAGCTGGGTGAAGTCCGGCAGGCCACTGACCAGCGGCTGGGCCGGGGCCACGGTGCGCGCTGCCGGCGCCGGGTCGTTGGCGGCGGTGGGCGTGCTGTCCTGGGCACAGGCGACCAGGGGCAAGGTCATGGCCAGCAGGGCCAGCGCCTTGGTGTGGATGCTATGGGTCATCGGACGCGAACCTCCGGTTGGTCAGGAAACAAAGGGAGCGGGCCCGCGGACGGGCCGCGCGCAAGCGTGGGGGGCAGCGGGGTCACTCCCCCCGTGCCGTCCCGTGGGAAGGGGTGTCGGCCGGCAGCCGGGGCTCGAACGGATAGAACGTCGGCGAACCGGGCTCCTGCGCGGACAGGGTAGCGTTGAACGTGCCCTGCGGCAGGCCACTTGCCACCGTCGAACGCGGCCACGGACGGGCAGGCAACGGTGCCTGCAGGCTGGCAAAGGGATTGTCCTGCGCCACCGGCAGGGCCGTGGCCGGGGCCGCCACTGCTGCCACCGCGGGGATGGCCTCGGCCTGGCGGAGGCTGGCAGCGCGTGCAACCTGCTGGTTGCGGGTGGCACTGCCGCGGCGGCTGGCTTCCGGGCGACGGGTGGCCGCGGCCACCGCAACCGCCGGGGCGGCACTGGCTACCAGTTCCGCGGCGCTGGGAGCGGGAGCCGGAGCCGGAACGGGCTCCGGCACCGGCACAGGCACGCTGGCGGCTGCCACCGGTGCAGGCACGTCGGCCACGGTGGCGACCATCGGCGCCGGCGCTTCGGCCGGCGATTGCGGCATCTGCCCGCGGCCCATGAACATCGCCAGCGCGGCCACCGACGCCGCGATCGCGGCACCGCCGCTCCAGCGCATCCAGCCAGAAACGGCACGGCTCTGACGCGGGGTGGCAGCCGGTACCGGCTCGGCCGCAACGGCCAGGCGCACGCGGGCGCTGAAATCCACCGGCGCCGGCGCGCAGGCCTGGCCGCGCATCACGTCACCGATCATGTGCCAGCGTTCATGGCAGCCGCCCAGCTGCGCGTCGTGCTCGAGCCGGCGCAGCATGAAGCGGGCCTCGTCGGCCGACAGCTCGCCGTCGACCAACGCAGACAGCTGTTGCCGGTGGTGGGTATCGAACTTGTCCGAAGACAAACCGTTGGAATCGTTGGGGATCATGGTCCTGCTCATATGCGGCTTCGTTCGCGGGTGGCGCTGTCGGTGTCCAGCAGCGGACGCAGTTCTGCATCGATGGCCTCGCGGGCACGAAAGATCCGCGAGCGCACGGTGCCGATCGGGCACCCCATCTTCTGTGCGATTTCGTCGTAGCTCAGGCCCTCCACCTCGCGCAGGGTGATGGCCGAACGCAGCTCCTCCGGCAGCGCGTTGACCGCCTTCATCACCGTGTTCTCCAGCTCCTGGCGCATCAGCTCGCGCTCGGGGGTGTCGGTATCGCGCAGGCGCGCCCCGCCGTCGAACTGCTCGGCATCGCCGATGTCCACGTCATCGGTCGGGGGCCGGCGGTTGTGCGCCATCAGGTAGTTCTTGGCCGTGTTCACTGCGATTCTGTGCAACCAGGTATAGAACTGGGCGTCGCCACGGAAATTCCCGATCGCGCGGTAGGCGCGCACGAAAGTGTCCTGGGCCACGTCCTGACATTCACTCCAGTCGGCGATGTAGCGCCCGATGAGGGCGACGATGCGGTGCTGGTACTTGCGTACCAGCACGTCGAACGCCGCGCTCTCGCCGCGCTGCACGCGCCGGACCAGCTCCAGATCAAGCTCCTGCGGTGTATCAACCTCGGCCATAGCGGGCCGCCACTCCTGTCAGCCCAACCGACGTCGGGCAATGAGACCGCCAATCCCGGGAAAAGTTCAGCACCCCGTCACGGCGGCACCGCACCAGCTTTTAACCGTCGTTCCGCTAGCCTCTACCAATAGGTGTGACCAAGCGGACGCCGTCACCCCACCATTGGGATTTGACGGCAGGGAAACAACCTCTCGATCATAGCGACCTTCTCCATACACAACCGGATGGAACCCCATGCTCTCAGGCTTTGATGGGCTGCGTTTGAATCACTGGCAGGCCGAGATCCGCGAAGACGGCGTCGTCGTCCTCACCCTCGACCGCCTCAACAGCGCGGTCAATGCGATGTCCCAGGACGTGCTGCTGGAACTGGGCGACCTGGTCGAGCGCATGGGCATCGATCCGCCCAAGGGCGTGGTGGTGCGTTCGGGCAAGCCGGCGGGCTTCATCGCCGGCGCCGACCTGAAGGAATTCCAGGAGTTCGACCGCCAGGGCACGGTCAATGACGCGATCCGTCGTGGCCAGAACGTGTACCAGAAGCTGTCCGAGCTGCCCTGCCCGACCGTGGCCGCGATCCACGGCCACTGCCTGGGCGGCGGTGCCGAGCTGGCGCTGGCCTGCCGCTACCGGGTCGCGTCCAACGACAGCTCCACCCGCATCGGCCTGCCGGAAACCCAGCTGGGCATCTTCCCGGGCTGGGGTGGCAGCGCGCGCCTGCCGCAGCTGGTCGGCGCCCCGGCTGCGATGGACCTGATGCTGACCGGCCGCACCCTGTCGGCCTCGGCCGCACGCGGCATCGGCATGGTCGACAAGGTTGTCGCCCCGGCCGTGCTGGTGGACACCGCGGTGGCCCTGGCCCTGTCCGGCACGACCCGCCCGTTCAAGCAGCGCGCCACCGCGTGGGCGACCAACACCTGGCTGGCGCGCAAGATCCTTGCGCCGCAGATGGCCAAGCAGGTCGCGCGCAAGGCCAGGAAGGACCACTACCCGGCGCCGTACGCGCTGATCAACACATGGGCCAAGGCCGGTGGCAGCGGCATCCAGGCGCGCCTGGACGCCGAGCGCCGCGCCGTGGTCAAGCTGGCCGCCACCCCGACCGCGCGCAACCTCATCCGCATCTTCTTCCTGAGCGAGCGGATGAAGGGCCTGGGTGCCGGTGACCATGGCATCAGGCACGTGCACGTGGTCGGTGCCGGCGTGATGGGCGGCGACATCGCCGCGTTTTCTGCGCTGAAGGGCTTCAACGTGACCCTGCAGGACCGCGAGCAGCGTTTCATCGATCCGGCCATGGAACGCGCGCAGACGCTGTTCGCCAAGAAGGTCAAGGACGACAGCAAGCGCCCGGCCGTGGCGGCGCGACTGAAGGCCGACCTGGCCGGCGAAGGCGTGGCCGAGGCCGACCTGGTGATCGAAGCGATCATCGAAAACCCGCAGGCCAAGCGCGACCTGTACGCCACGCTCGAGCCGAGGATGAAGGCCGATGCGCTGCTGACCACCAATACCTCCTCGATCCCGCTGGTTGAGCTGCGCGACCACATCGCGCGTCCGGCCCAGTTCGCCGGCCTGCACTACTTCAACCCGGTGGCGCAGATGCCGCTGGTGGAGATCATCCGCCACGACGGCATGGCGCCGGAGACCGAGCGCCGCCTGGCCGCGTTCTGCAAGGCGCTGGGCAAGTTCCCGGTGCCGGTGGCGGGCACCCCCGGCTTCCTGGTCAACCGCGTGCTGTTCCCGTACATGCTCGAGGCGGCCAACTGCTATGCCGAAGGCATCCCGGGCCCGGTGATCGACAGGGCCGCGGTCAAGTTCGGCATGCCGATGGGCCCGATCGAACTGCTCGACACCGTTGGCCTGGATGTGGCTTCGGGCGTGGGCAGGGAGCTGGCGCCGTTCCTGGGCCTGCAGATCCCGGCGGCACTGGCCACCGTGGAGCCGAACAAGCGCGGCAAGAAGGACGGCCAGGGCATCTACAAGTGGGAGAACGGCAAGGCGGTCAAGCCGGAAGTGGCCAAGGACTACCAGGCTCCGGCCGATCTGGAAGACCGCCTGATCCTGCCGCTGCTCAACGAGGCGGTGGCCTGCCTGGCCGAAGGCGTGGTCAGCGATGCCGACCTGCTCGACGCCGGCGTGATCTTCGGCACCGGCTTTGCCCCGTTCCGCGGCGGCCCGATCCAGCACATCCGCGCCACCGGCGCCGACGCGCTGGTCGAGAAGCTGCGCACCCTGCAGGGCCGCTACGGCGATCGCTTCGCCCCGCGTCCCGGCTGGGACAACCCGGTCCTGCGCGAGCCGGTGGCCTGAGGCCAGCGGTAAAGGGCAAAAAGAAACGGAGCCAAAAGGCTCCGTTTTTCTTTTTTGCCACCGGAACAATCAGTGCCGGTGGCCGTGGTGATCGTGATCGTGATGATCGTGGTGGTGATCATGCCCATGGCCGTTGCCGGCACCCACGCCACAGGCTTCGTCGCCGCAGTGGTCAGCCTCCACCTGCAGGGTCACATGCTCGATGCCGAACCGCTCATGCAGCAGCTCGCCCAGCGAGCGGCGCAGGCGGTCGGGATCCTGCCCCTGTCCCATCACCACGTGTGCGGTCAGCGCCGGGGTACTGGAAGCCAGTGCCCACACATGCAGGTCATGCACGTCGACCACGCCAGGATGCCCGCGCAGAGCGGCATCCACCTGGCCCAGCTCGATGCCCTTGGGCACGCCTTCCAGCAGCACGTTCAGGGCCTCACGCAGCAGGATCCAGGTCCGCGGCAGCACCCACAGCCCGATCAGGATCGCCAGGATCGGATCGATCAGCTTCCAGCCGGTCCAGCGGATCAACAGCGCGCCGATGATCACCGCCACCGAGCCGAGCATATCGCTCCACACTTCCAGGTAGGCACCCTTGAGGTTGAGGCTCTCGCCGCTGCCGGCGGCCAGCAGGCGCATCGCCACCAGGTTGACCGCCAGGCCGAACACCGCCACCAGCAGCATGCCGACCGAAGCGATCTCCTGCGGCTGGCGGAACCGTCCGACCGCCTCCCACAGGATGTAGATTGCCACCAGGAACAGCAGCGCGCCGTTTGCGACGGCTCCCAGTGCCTCCAGCCGCACGTAGCCGTAGGTGCGGCGTGCATCGGCCGGACGCCGGCTCAGGCGTACAGCGACCAGCGCGATGGTCAGGCCCAGGGTGTCGGTGGCCATGTGCGCGGCGTCGGACAGCAGCGCGAGGCTGTTGGTGTAGAAGGCGCCGGCCACCTCGACCAGCAGGAACAGGCCGGTCAGGCCCAGTGCCCACCACAGCGGGCGTTCGTGACGGATCTGGGTGGGGACGTGGTTGTGGTCGTGGCTCATGGCGGCTCCGGGGGCTGGAGCAAGCGTAGGGAAGGCCGCCTGCGTAGACTATTACAGGCACCCGAAACCTCAGGTTTTCCCGGCGTGCGCCGATAATTCCCTGTTCGCCCCCACTCCAGAACGGTTGTCCAGATGTACTCCCACGAAAACAGCACCAGTGAGACCACCCGCCCGCTGGCGGAGGCATGGGTCGCGGTGCTGGAAGGCACCCCGCCCGCTGCCCGGGAGACGCTGGCTGCCCTGGCCGACCAGGGCCCGGCCGAAATGGCCTCGTACTTCTATGGCGCAATGCTCGATGACCCGCGCGCCAACCGTTTCCTGTCGCACGACCAGGTCCGCGGCCGGCTGAAGCCCGCCATGGAGCGTTGGGTCCACCAGTTGTTGCGGGCGACCCCGGATCAGGTCGAGCACCTGATCATTGTCCAGCGCGTCATCGGCGACGTGCATGCCCAGGTAGGCATCCCGGTGGATCTGGTAACCCGCGGCGCGCGCATCCTCAAGCAGCGCCTGTCCGAGCGCATCATCGAAGTGGCTCACGCCCCGGAAGTGGCGTACGCGGCCATGGCCTGCCTGAGCTCGTCGATCGACATCGCGCTGGAAGGCATGACCCTGGCCTACACCAGCTCCCGGGAACGCTCGGCACGCACCGACGCCGCCTATCGCCTGTTCTCGCTGATGCAGAACGTCAGCACCGAGCGCGAACGCCAGCGCGCGCTGCTGCTGGACTGGGAGAACAGCCTGCTGTACACGGTTGCGGCCCAGGCACCGCCGAACACCAGCATGCCGTTGTCACAGTCGGACTTCGGCCTGTGGTTCACCCACAAGGGCATTCCCAGCTTTGGCGAGAGCAGCGAGACCCGTGGCATCAGCCAGCTGATCGCGCAGATCGACGACGAACTGGGTACCGTCGCCGAAGCCAGCACCCCGGCGGAGCGCTTCGCGGTGCTGCAGCCGGTGCGCAGCCAGCTGGCGCAGGTGCGCAACCTGCTGGGCATGCTGTTCGAGCGCGTGGGCGAGCTGGATGCCGGACGTGACGCGCTGACCAGCCTGCTCAACCGCCGTTTCCTGCCGACCGTGCTGCGCCGGGAAATCGAGCTGGCCGCCAGGACGGGCGAAAGCTTCGCTGTGCTGCTGCTGGACCTGGACCATTTCAAATCAATCAACGACCACCATGGCCACGAGGGCGGCGACCGTGCCCTGCAGCACGTTGCGGCGATCCTGACCCAGTACTCGCGCGGTAGCGACTATCTGTTCCGCTACGGTGGCGAGGAGTTCGTGGTGGTGCTGGTGTCGGTCAACGAGTCGCAGGCGCTGATGATTGCCAGCGAACTGTGTTCGCGCATCGCCCAGTCGCCGATCGCCATGCCCGATGGCGAGGCGCTGCCGATCACCGCGAGCATCGGCCTGGCCCTGCATGACGGCCATCCGGATTACGAGCGCCTGATGGCCCGCGCCGACGGCGCGATGTACCAGGCCAAGAAGCAGGGCCGCAACCGCATCATCCTGGCCACGCCCGAGCTGCCAATCGCCCCGGGCCTGCGCGAGCTCGAGCGCCGCTGACCGGTCAGCCCCTGCCCGGCGGCACCGTGTCCGGCCGCGGCGCGGCGAGCTCGGCCAGGCGCTGCGGCTGCAGCAGTTCGATCTCGCGCTGGCGTACCGCGATCACCCCGTCATCGCACAGCCGGCGCAGCACCCGGCTGGCGGTTTCCGGCGCCATGCGCAGGTAGTTGGCGATGTCCGCACGGGCCATGGCCAGGTTGAAGTGGGTAGCCGAGAAGCCGCGCCTTGCGTAACGCGACGACAGGTCCAGCAGGAAGGCGGCCATCCGTTCCTCGGTGCTGTGGTTGGCCGCCAGCGAGGCGATCTTGCCGATCTCCGCGCTGAGCAGGCTGAACAGCCGCGCCTGCAGCCCGGGCGTGCGCGTGGCCAGCAGGCTCATCTTCGAGAACGAGAACCGGCACAGGTACACCGTATCCAGCGCCACCGCATTGCACGGATAGCGCGTGCCGTGGATGGCATTGAGGCCGATCACCTCGCCGGGCAGGCTGAAGCCGAGCACCTGCTCGTTGCCCTGGCTGTCATCGACGAAGGTCTTGACCATGCCCGCGCGCACCGCGGCAATCGCGTCGAAGGGATCGCCGGCGCGGAAGATGTAGTCGCCTGCGTGGTACGGGCCGACGTGGTCCACCAGCACGTGCAGGTCCGCCAGGCGGGTCTTGTCCATTCCTTCGGACATGCAGGCATCGGAGAACGCACAGGTGCTGCAGAAGCGCAGCGCATCGCCATCGTCGGCGGCCGCCGGGTTCGGCGTGAGCCGGGCATCGCGCTGTGGCTGGGAAGGGATGGACATTGATCCGGCTGGGACTGCGGGCACATGGGGATGATACCCCCCGCCCCCGCCGCCTCCGCGTGGTGACCGAGGCCGGCATGTGCCGTGACATGTCCGCCAGACCCTCTAAACTTCGGGGTGCAGCACGCGCCTTCCGTAGCGCCTGGCCGTCTCCCGTCCCACGGTGAGCGCCGGGCCATGCTCCTTTTCCGGGCGCGTCGCTATGTACGAGGATGACTTTTGCAGACCACTGATTCGACCAACGCGCGCCCGGCCAAGGGCGGCGCGGAGCACACCCCGCTGATGAAGCAGTTCTTCGCGGCCAAGTCCGAATATCCGGACCTGCTGCTGTTCTTCCGCATGGGTGACTTCTACGAGCTGTTCTACGACGACGCCCGCAAGGCGGCGCGGCTGCTCGACATCACCCTGACCCAGCGCGGCAGTTCCGGCGGTGCGCCGATCCCGATGGCCGGCGTGCCGGTGCATGCCTACGAAGGCTACCTGGCGCGGCTGGTGGCGCTGGGTGAGTCGGTGGCGATCTGCGAGCAGATCGGCGATCCGGCCGCGTCCAAGGGTCTGGTCGAACGCAAGGTGGTGCGCATCGTCACCCCCGGCACGGTGACCGACGAGGCGCTGCTGGACGAGCGCCGCGACACCCTGCTGATGGCCGTGGCCCGCACCCGCCAGGGTTACGGCCTGGCCTGGGCCGACCTGGCCGGCGGCCGCTTCCTGGTCAACGAGGTCGAGACCGACGACGCGCTGGAAGCCGAGCTGGCGCGACTGGAACCGGCCGAGCTGCTGGTGCCCGACGAGGAGGACTGGCCAGGTTTCCTGCGCCAGCGCAGCGGCGTGCGCCGTCGCGCGCCGTGGCTGTTCGATGCCGACAGCGGCCGTCGCCAGCTGCTGGCCTTCTTCAAGCTGCATGACCTGTCCGGCTTCGGCATCGACGACAAGCCGCGCGCCACCGCTGCCGCCGGCGCGCTGCTGGGTTACGTCGAGGAAACGCAGAAGCAGCGCCTGCCCCACCTGACTGCCATCGCCACCGAAACCGCCGGCGAGGCGATCGCGATGAACGCCGCCACGCGCCGCCACCTCGAGCTGGACACGCGCGTGGATGGCGACACCCGCAACACCCTGCTCGGGGTGCTCGATACCACGGTGACACCGATGGGCGGGCGCCTGCTGCGGCGCTGGCTGCACCGCCCGCTGCGCCTGCGCGAGGTGCTGATGCAGCGCCACCACGCGGTGGCCACGCTGGTTGACCGCGGCGCCGATGCCGAGCTGCGCGAATCCTTCCGTGCGCTGGGCGACATCGAACGCATCCTCACCCGCATCGCCCTGCGTTCGGCACGCCCGCGTGACTTCTCCACCCTGCGCGATGGCCTGGCAATGCTGCCTTCGGTCGCCGACGTGCTGGCTCCGCTGGATTCGCCGCGGCTGGCCGCGCTGCGCGGCGAACTGGGGTCGCACGAGGACAGCGCGCGCCTGCTGGCCAGCGCGGTCGCCGAGCAGCCGCCGCTGAAGCTGTCCGATGGCGGCGTGATCGCCGAAGGCTTCGACGCCGAGCTCGACGAACTGCGCCGCCTGTCCACGCACGCCGACCAGTTCCTGATCGACCTGGAAGCGCGCGAGCGAGAGGCTAGCGGCATCCCGACCCTGAAGGTCGGCTACAACCGCGTGCACGGCTACTACATCGAGATCAGCAAGGGTCAGGCCGACAAGGCGCCGGTGCACTACACCCGCCGCCAGACCCTGACCAATGCCGAGCGCTACATCACCGAGGAGCTCAAGGGCTTCGAGGACAAGGTGCTGTCCGCGCGCGAGCGTTCGCTGACCCGCGAGAAGCTGCTGTACGAGCAGCTGCTCGACAGCCTGGGCGCAGTGCTGGAACCGCTCAAGCGCTGCGCCGCCGCGCTCAGCGAACTGGATGTGCTGGCCGCCTTCGCCGAACGCGCGCAGGCGCTGGACTGGTCGCAGCCGGAGCTGGAAACCGCGCCGTGCCTGAAGATCGAACGCGGCCGCCACCCGGTGGTGGAAGCGGTGCGCGAGCAGCCGTTCGAGCCCAATGACCTGGACCTGCACCCGGACCGCCGCATGCTGGTCATCACCGGCCCGAACATGGGCGGCAAGTCCACCTACATGAGGCAGAACGCGCTGATCGTGCTGCTGGCCCACATCGGCAGTTTCGTGCCGGCCAGCCGCGCGGTGATCGGCCCGATCGACCGCATCCTCACCCGCATCGGCGCCGGCGACGACCTGGCCAAGGGCCAGTCCACCTTCATGGTGGAAATGGCCGAGACCAGCTACATCCTGCACCACGCCACCAGCCAGTCGCTGGTGCTGATGGACGAGATTGGCCGCGGCACCTCGACCTACGACGGCCTGGCACTGGCCGATGCGGTCGCGCGCCACCTCGCCTACCAGAACCGCTGCTACACGCTGTTTGCCACCCATTATTTCGAGCTGACCGCGCTGGCCGACGAGAGCTTCGAAGGCGGCCCCAGCGGCATCGCCAACGTGCATCTGGACGCGGTCGAGCACGGCGAATCGCTGGTGTTCATGCATGCGGTCAAGGACGGCCCGGCCAACCGCAGTTTCGGCCTGCAGGTAGCCGCACTGGCCGGCCTTCCGAAAACGACCGTGGCCCAGGCCCGGCGTCGCCTCGCCGAACTGGAGCAGCGCGGCGGCGACAGCCACGCTGCCTCGGTCGCACCGCAGGCGCTGGATGCACCGCAGCAGTTCGGCCTGTTCGCCCAGGCCAGCTCCGCCGCACAGGAAGCACTGGCGGCCATCGAGCCGGACGAGCTCACCCCCAAGCAGGCGCTCGAGGCGCTGTACCGGCTCAAGTCGCTGCTGTAACGCAGGCTGCGCGACGCACCCGGCAGCAGTCAGCTGCCGGGAATCGCTTATCGACTGCGCACTTCCGGCTGGCGAATGCGAGCGCGTTCGAGCCAGCCCGCTCAGGCGCTGGCGGCTTGCCCCGGTTGCCGAGCCTGCGCCAGCGCCTCGTCGCGCGCATTGGCCGCGAGCGCGGCCGGGCGCTGCGCATGGCGTTGGGCATATTCCACGAATGCCGGCCGCTTCTCGATCAGCCCAGTCATCATGTAGTAGCCGAGGAACGCGGCCATCAGCAGGTCGGCTGTAGTGAAATGCCCGCCTGCCAGGTACTGGCGTCCGGACACGGCCTGCTCCAGGGTTCGCAGCACGTCTTCCTCGGTGCCGTAGCCTGCCGACATCGCCGGAGCCAGCGCGCCGGCATGCCTGGCGGTCAGCAATGCCTCCACGGGACCGGCGAGGAAGAACAGCCAGCGGTAATACGCACCGCGCTCCGGGGAGCCGGGCGGTGGCGCCAGCTGCTTCTCCGGCACCAGTTCGGCCAGATAGGCACACACCGCGGCGTTCTCGGTCACCACCACGTCGCCATGGCGGATCGCCGGCACCTTGCCCATCGGATTGAGCTGGAGGTAGTCGGGCGACTTCATCGTGGTGCCGAAATCGAGGACCACCTCCTCGTACGGCAATCCGGTTTCCTCCAGCATCCAGCGGGTGATGCGGGCACGCGACTGCGGGTGTGTGTAGAAGGTCAGCGTCTTGCTCATGGTTGGCTCCGGTCACTGGAAGAGCGGCCAGTCTGCCCGGACGCTGCTGACATCCAGTGTCAGCAGCGTGCTGGTCAGGTCGGGCTGTTACTCGACATGCTGTCGTAGCCGCTGCTGCTGCCATCGCCGCAGCAACTGGTGGCGCTGGTCGGGATAGCACTCGCCGGTGTCTGCCAGCGAGAGCATCCTGTCGGCGCGGAAATGGCGGAAGTCACCGCGCTGCTCGCACCATGCGGCGAGCAGCCGCACCTGGTCGAGGAAGGCCATTGCGAACGGCCAGATCCGCCGCTCGCTTTCCCGGCCTTCGCCATCGCGATAGCGGATGTGCACCACGTGACCGTCGCGGATCGCGCGGCGCAGCACCGGCAGCCACGGCTCGGGCTGTATCCCGCCCCACAGCGGGGCGAACAGGCCGCTGGTTTCCACCTGCAGGCGCAATGCACCGGGCAGCACGCCAATGATGCGATCCAGTGCGTTCCCGGCCGCTGCGGCCAGTTCGGGATCACCATGCGACGCGACCCAGCGGGTGCCCAGCACCACCGCTTCCAGCTCCTCGGCTGAAAACATCATCGCCGGCATCAGGAAGCCGCCACGCAACAGGTAACCCACGCCGGGATCGCCGCCGATGTCGGCGCCCTGCCCGCGCAGGACGTCGATATCCCGGTACAGCGTGCGCAGGCTCACCCCCAGCTGTCCGGCCAGTTGCGCGCCGCGCACCGGCGTTCGCCGCCGTCGCAGTTCGTCCAGCAGGAGCAGCAGGCGGGTGGCGCGCTGGGACATCGGCATCACGGCTGGCTTGGACTGACGCAACAGCATAGGCATGCCGCAGGCGCTGCGACCATCGCAGGGAAGCCGGTGCCGGCGCACGGCGCTATCCTCGCCTCCACGATCCCTGCCGCAGGAGCCTGCCGTGAATACGTCCTCGCTTGCCGCCAGCCTGTTCGAGCAACTGCAACAGGAGGGCCTCGGCCCGGTGTCGCAGAAACTAGGAATCGACGAATCCCAGGCCCGCCAGGCCATTGGCACGGCGGTGCCGCTGCTGCTGGCGGCGATGGGCAGCAATGCCAGCTCCCCACAGGGCGCCCAGTCCCTGCTCAACGCCCTGCAGCGCGACCACGCCCCTGCCGCGGACCGGCCGCCGCCCGGGCTTGGCCAGTTGCTGGACACTGTGCTCGGTGGCGGTGCCGGCAAGGCCGGCGATGGCACGGGCATCCTCGGCCACGTCTTCGGCAACCAGACGCCCCAGGCCGCCCAGGTGCTGGGCCGACAGGCCGGCCTGGACAGCGGCAAGGCTTCGCAGCTGCTCGCGGTGCTGGCGCCCATCGTGATGGCCTTCCTTGCCCGGCGCTTCGCCCAGCAGGGCAACGCCAACGAACTTCGCGACACGCTGGGCCAGGAGAGCCGCCAGCTTGGGCTGGGCGGTGGCGGCATGGGCGACCTGCTTGGCGGTCTGCTCGACCAGGACGGCAATGGCCGGCTGGATGCCGGCGACCTGTTGAAGCTCGGCGCCGGCCTTCTCGGCAAACGATAAGCAATAGCTATCGTTTGATTCGGTTAATTCAAATTTACCGATCCATCGACCGTGCTTATGGTGTCTCCACCCCACACGGTCCCGGCCCAGCCGGAAGCCCATTGTCAAAAGGAATTCCCCATGAGCACCGAAGCCAAGTGCCCGTTCCCCCATGCCGCCGCCGGCGGCGGCACCACCAACCAGCACTGGTGGCCGAACCAGCTGCGCCTTGACCTGCTCAACCAGCATTCGGAGCGCTCCAATCCGCTCGGCAAGGACTTCAACTACCGCGAGGAATTCAGGAAGCTCGACTACGCCGGGCTGAAGAAGGACCTGCTGGAACTGATGACCAACTCCCAGGAATGGTGGCCGGCCGACTTCGGCAGCTATGCCGGCCTGATGATCCGCATGGCCTGGCACAGCGCCGGCACCTATCGCAGCGGTGATGGCCGTGGCGGCGGCGGCCGTGGCCAGCAGCGCTTCGCCCCGCTCAACTCGTGGCCGGACAACGTCAGCCTGGACAAGGCGCGCCGGCTGCTGTGGCCGATCAAGCAGAAGTACGGCCAGAAGATCTCCTGGGCCGACCTGATGATCCTGGCGGGCAACGTCGCGCTGGAATCGGCGGGTTTCCGCACCTTCGGCTTCTCCGGCGGCCGCGAGGACGTGTGGGAACCGGACATGGACGTGTACTGGGGCCGCGAGACCACCTGGCTGGGTGGCGACGAACGCTATGCGCATGGCTCCGAGGGCGTGGTCAAACCGGGCGAGGCCGCCGTGCTGTCGGCCGACGACGATGCCGGCGGCAAGGTCCACAGCCGCAAGCTGGAGAATCCGCTGGCCGCGGCGCAGATGGGCCTGATCTACGTCAATCCGGAAGGCCCGGATGGCAACCCCGACCCGCTGCTGGCCGCCCATGACATCCGCGACACCTTCGCGCGCATGGGCATGAACGACGAGGAGACCGTCGCCCTGATCGCCGGTGGCCACACCATCGGCAAGACCCACGGCGCCGGCCCGGCCGAGAACGTGGGTGCCGAACCGGAAGCAGGCGACCTCGAGCTGCAGGGGCTGGGCTGGGCCAACAAGTTCGGTACCGGCAAGGGTGCCGATACCATCACCTCCGGCCTGGAAGTGACCTGGACCAGCACCCCGGCGCAGTGGGGCAACGACTTCTTCAAGTTCCTGTTCGACTTCGAGTGGGAGCTGACCCGATCGCCGGCCGGCGCGCACCAGTGGGTGGCCAAGGACGCCGAGGCGTTCATTCCGGGCCCGACCCCGGATTCGCCCAAGCGCAAGCCGACCATGCTCACCACCGACCTGTCGCTGCGCGTGGATCCGATCTACGAAAAAATCTCGCGCCGCTTCCGCGACGACCCGCAGGCCTTCGCCACGGCCTATGCGCGTGTCTGGTTCAAGCTGACCCACCGCGACATGGGCCCAAAGGCACGTTACATCGGCCCGGAAGTGCCCAACGAGGACCTGATCTGGCAGGACCCGCTGCCGCGCCCGCTGCACAATCCGTCCCCGGCCGACATCGCCGAGGCCAAGGCGAAGATCGCCGCCTCGGGCCTGTCGGTGGGTGACCTGGTGTCGGTGGCCTGGGCCTCGGCGTCGACCTTCCGCGGCGGCGACAAACGGGGCGGCGCCAACGGTGCGCGCCTGCGTCTGGATCCGCAGCGCGGCTGGCAGGTCAACCAGCGCGCTGTGCAGGTGCTGCCCAGGCTCGAGGAGATCCAGAAGGGCTCGAACCTGTCGTTGGCCGACATCATCGTGCTGGCCGGCAACGTCGGCGTCGAGAAGGCCGCCACCTCGGCCGGCTTCCCGACCGAAGTGCCGTTCACCCCGGGCCGCGTGGATGCGCTGCAGGAACAGACCGACGTCGAATCCTTCAGCTTCATGGAGCCGTTCGCCGATGGTTTCCGCAACTACCTCAAGTCCGCCTCCGAGGTGCCGGCCGAGCACCTGCTGGTCGACAAGGCCCAGCTGCTGACCCTGACCGCACCGGAGATGACCGCCCTGGTCGGTGGCCTGCGCGTGCTGGATGCCAACTGGGACGGCGGCAAGGCCGGTGTGCTGACCGACCGTCCGGGCACGCTGAGCACGGACTTCTTCGTCAACCTGCTGGACATGGCCACCGAGTGGAAGCCGGCCGGCCGCAACCTGTTCGACGGCCTGGACCGCAAGACCGGCGCCAAGAAGTACACCGGCACCCGCGTGGACCTGGTGTTCGGCTCCAACTCGGTATTGCGCGCCCTCGCCGAGGTCTACGCACAGGCCGATGGCGCGGAGAAGTTCGTCAAAGACTTCGTCGCCGCCTGGGTCAAGGTGATGGAGCTGGACCGCTTCGACCTGCGCTGATCGCACGCAGGCAGCAATACGAAAGGACCGGGCCGCAAGGCCCGGTCCTTTCTTGTGTGTCCCGAAAAACTGCTTACAGCGCGTCGATGTCGCCCAGTGCGCGGATCAGCCGGCGCGCACGCTTGTCCGGCTTGTGCTCGGGCGGCTGGTAGCCGGTGCGCGCGGCCATGCGCTGCTTGCGGGCCAGCTCGCGGGCTTCGCGGGAGGCCGCGCTTTCCTCGTACAACGCCTGTGCCACCGCTGCAGGGCCGCGGCTGTCGCTGAGCCCACGCACGCTGACCTCGAACACGTCATCGCCGCGCACGATGCGCAGCGCATCGCCGATGCGCACCGAGCGCGAGACCTTGGGCCGTTGTCCGTCCACCTCGACCTTGCCCGTCTCCACCGCCTGCTTGGCCAGGCTGCGGGTACGGAAAAAGCGTGCCGCCCACAACCAGACGTCCAGGCGGATCGCGACCGGGGTGGTGTCCGCTGCTTCAGTCATTCTTTTTCCTGAAATCCACTTCCATCGGCTTGCCGCGGGACTGTTCGCTACTCCATGTCAGGGAGCGCTCCGGATTGCAGCGCTCATGGCGCGCGGAACGCGTGCCCTTGCTGCCGTCATCCAGCGGATCGTTGCCGACCAGGCAATCGGGCCGGTCGGCTGGCCGCACGCCCGCGTCCATCAACCGGTCCTGGCTGGCGCACGCCGACAGCGCCAGCATCGCCACCACCACCCCCATACGACTGACCATCAACCTCTCCCTGTAGTGTCGGGCGGGCCACCATGGCCGCACCGTGTCCGACAACCGATCCTAGCCTCGCGCGTGCCGGACCGCACAGGAAGGAAGTACCGGAATGTCACGCGGCCACTGCTAGGGTTCACGTTCCACTCCGCTGAATACGCCATGGCTGCCACCGCTCCTTCCCGATCGCTCACCGAAGGCCCGATCGGCCGCAACCTGCTGCTGTTCTCGCTACCCATCCTTGCCGGCAACATCGCCCAGTCGCTCAATGGCTCGGTCAACGCGATCTGGGTCGGCCGCTTCCTTGGCGAGGCCGCGCTCACCGCCACGGCCAACGCCAACAACATCATGTTCTTCCTGATCGGTTCGGTGTTCGGCATCGGCATGGCCGCCTCGATCCTGATCGGCCAGTCGATCGGCGCCCGCGACATCGGCCAGGCGCGGCGGATCATGGGTTCCAGCGCGACGTTCTTCATCGGGATCTCGGTGCTGATCGCCATTGCCGGACAGTTCGTCTCCCACCGGCTGCTGCTGGCGATGGGCACGCCGGAGGCCTCGCTGGAAATGGCCGACGCCTACCTGCGGGTGATCTTCCTGGCGATGCCGCTGCTGTATGCCTTCGCCTTCTTCAGCGCCGCGTTGCGGGGTGCCGGCGATGCACGCACGCCGTTCCGCTTCCTGCTCCTGTCGGTCGGGCTGGATATCGTGCTCAACCCATTGCTGATCTTCGGCTACGGCCCGCTGCCGGAGCGGGGCGTAGCCGGCTCGGCGTGGGCAACGCTGGTGTCGCAGGCCACCGCCCTGCTGGCCATGGCCCTGTACCTGCGCCACAAGCGCCATGTGCTGTGGCTGGGCCGGGTGGACATGCACCTGTTCCTGCCGGACTGGACGATCATCCGCACGCTGGTGGTCAAGGGCGTGCCGATGGGCCTGCAGATGGTGCTGATCTCGCTGGCGATGATCATGATGATGAGCCTGGTCAACCACTACGGCACCGACACCGCCGCCGCCTACGGCGCCTCGATGCAGTTGTGGACCTACGTGCAGATGCCGGCAATGGCCATTGGCGCGGCGTGCTCGACCATGGCCGCGCAGAACGTGGGCGCCGGCCACTGGCCGCGCGTGGAAGCGACCACCCGCTACGGCGTGGTCTTCAACTTCCTGCTGACCGGTGTACTGATCGCGCCGATCATCCTGCTCGACCGCTGGACGCTTGCGCTGTTCCTGCCCGGCGGCAGCGCCTCGCTGGACATTGCCCGCCATCTCAACCACATCGCGGTGTGGTCGTTCCTGTTCTTCGGGGTGAACTTCGTGGTGTCCGGCGTGGTGCGCTCCACCGGTGCGGTGATGGTGCCGTTGCTGATCCTGGCAGTGACGATGTGGGGCATCCGCGTGCCGTTTGCCCGCTGGCTGCAGCCCAGCCTCGGCGTCGATGCGATCTGGTGGAGCTTCCCGGTCAGCGCGCTGCTGGCAATGCTGATGTCGCTGGCCTATTACCGCTGGGGCCGCTGGCGCGAGGCGCACATGTTGCCTGCCCAGCACCATGAGGTGGCGACGCCCGCTGAAGTGCCGGCCAGCCCGCCCTCCCCGGTCGCCGATCCGGCCCCGGACCTGGCCGGGGAAACAATGGACCACCCGGCAACGCCGGCGCGCGGGCGCTGAGCCGGCCAGCTACGTCGCTGCTTCGCTGCCACTGGTGTGTCCCGCGGCGGCAGCAAACACAAGGCCGGCGAATCCAGCCGCCACAAACGCAAACGGCCACCCGAAGGTGGCCGTCGCTGACAACGGGGTTGTCGGTATTACTTGGCAGCCAGACGGGCAGCCTTGGCCTGCGCAGCGGCAGCCAGGTCTTCCTTGATGCGGGCAGCCTTGCCTTCCAGGCCACGCAGGTAGTACAGCTTGCCCGAGCGGACCTTGCCGCGGCGCTTGACTTCGACCGAGTCGATGATCGAGCTGTGGGTCTGGAACACGCGCTCGACGCCGTAGCCGTGCGAGATCTTGCGGACGGTGAACGAGGAGTTCAGGCCGGCGTTCTTGGTGCCGATCACCACGCCTTCATAGGCCTGGATACGCTCGCGGTTGCCTTCCTTCACCTTGACGTTCACCACGACGGTGTCGCCCTGGCTGAACTTCGGCAGTTCGCGGGTGATCTGGGCGGATTCGAATTCCGCGACGATGGATTTGTTCAGCTTGCTCATGGGTGCACCGATTGTGTTCGGGGTGGGCGTGTCGATTGACAGCTTGGGCTCATGCGGTCGCCGGATTGCGCCACACGTTTGTTATTGGATCCCTCACGGACATGCCCGTGGGAATCCGCAATTCTAACGGGTTCGCCGGGCCCGCGCTAGGGGCGCGGATCCTTGCGGGCCTCGGCCAGCAGGGCCTTGTCGGCCTTGGACAGGGAGCTCTCGTCGAGCAGGTCCGGGCGCCGCTGCGCCGTGCGCAGCAGGGACTGCTGCCGGCGCCAGCGGGCGATCGCGGCGTGGTTGCCCGAGCGCAGCACGTCCGGCACGTCACCCAGCGGATGGCTGGCCGGCTGGCTGTAGTGGGGGCAGTCGAGCAGGCCGTCGCCTTCGAAGCTGTCCTGCACCGCGGATTCGGCATCGTTGAGGGCACCTTCCTGCAACCGGGTGACTGCGTCGACGATCACCGCCGCGCCCAGCTCGCCGCCGGACAGCACGTAGTCGCCGATGGAGATCTCCTCATCCACCGCCGAGGCCAGGAAGCGCTCGTCCACGCCCTCGTAGCGCCCGCACAGCAGGATCATCCGCGGCAGCGCGGCCAGCTCCCGGACCCTGGCCTGGGTCAGCGGCTTGCCCTGCGGACTGAGGTAGATCACCGGTGCCGGCTGCGGGTCGGCGGCGCGTACCGCCTCCAGGCAGGCCTGCAGCGGCTCGATCAGCATCACCATGCCGGGGCCGCCGCCGAAGGGACGGTCGTCGACGCGGCGATAGTTGCCCTCGGCGTAATCGCGCGGATTCCAGCCGTGCAGCGACATCAGCCCGCGCTCCTGCGCACGGCCGACCACGCCCAGCGCAGCGGACTGGGCCAGGAAGTCGGGAAACAGGGTGATGACGTCGATGCGCATGGAGGCGTGCGGGAGGTCGGCGGCAGTGCGAAAGCACCTTACCCCCGTCCGGCCGGGACTAGAACTCGGGGTCCCAGTCGACCACGATCAGGTCGGCGTCGAAATCCACCGACTTGACGAAATCCGGCTGCACGAACGGCACCAGCCGCTCGCGGTCACCGACCACGGACATCACGTCGTTGGAGCCGGTGGAGAACAGGTGCGACACCCGGCCCAGGGACACGCCCTCGACGGTCTGCACCTGCAGGCCTTCCAGATCGACCCAGTAGTATTCGTCCGGCCTTGGCGGCGGCAGCGCGCTGCGCGGCACGTAGATCTCGGTGCCGCGCATGGCCTCGACCACGTCGCGGTCGGTCACGCACGGCAGCGTCGCCACCAGGTGCTTGCCCGAATCGCGGCCACGGGCGCCGGTCATTTCGGTTTCCTGCCCGGAGGGACTGCGCAGGATCCACGGCTGGTAGCGGAAGATCGAGGTGCGTGGTTCGGTCCAGGACTCGAGCTTGGCCTCGCCCCGGACACCAAAAGCGCCGGTCACCCTGCCCAGCAGGATCCGGCGCTCGGTATCTTTCATCTGCGTATACCAACGGGCCACCCTTGCGGGTGGCCCTCAGGATCAGGCCGCGGTGGCCTGGACCTTGGCCGCTTCCTTGTACAGGTTGCGGACCTTGTCGGTCATCTGGGCGCCGTTGGCGACCCACTTGTCGACAGCGGCAATGTCCAGCACCACGCGCTGCTCGGCGCCCTGGGCGACCGGGTTGTAGTAGCCGACGCGCTCGATGTTGCGGCCGTCGCGGGCGCTACGGACGTCGGTAACGATGATGTGGTAGAACGGACGCTTCTTGGCGCCGCCGCGGGTCAGTCGAATCTTGACCATGGGGATTTTCCTTTGTTGCCCAGTCGCCAGGATGGCGAGGTAAGCGGCGAATTATAGCGGCGGCTACGGCGCATTCCAAGCCCACCCCCGCTTTCGACCCGGAGACCTGCCTCAGGCCGGGGCCAGCGGTTCCCATGGCACCGGATCCAGCACCTGCCGCGCCTGCTCATACAGGGCCTGCGAGCCCGCGAGTGCCTGCCCGTCGATGCTGGCCAGCGGCCACAGCCCGGAGGCATTGCAGGCGATTGCCGCGCCGAACCGGCCCAGCCCGTCCAGCATCACCGGGTATTCCTGCTGCGGCCCCTCCCAGCCGTCTCGCAGCAGCGCCTCGGCCGTGCCGCGCAGCGCGGGGGCCTGCGGCCATACCAGCTGGCTGCCGTCGTGGAAGACGATGTTCCAGGTGCTGCCCTCGCTGATGCGCCCCTCCGCATCGACGAACAGCACGTCGTCAAAGCCGTCGCGCATCGCCGCCCGACGCTGCTGGAACAGCGGGAAGGTGCCGACGTGCTTGATCTGCGGGGTGTCGCGGCGGAAGCACGCGGTACGCACCCGCCGTGGCCGCGGCTCGATCGCCACCGGCGCACCGACGGCGACCAGTACGTCGAGCGCCATCGCCCGCAGCGGGTTGCGGAAATCGAACTGGGGGGAAAACACGGTCACCCGCAGCGAGGCATCGTCCCGTCCGGTCGCCCGCAGCGCCTCGGCCATCCAGTTACGGACCTGCGCCAGGTCCAGCGGGCTGCCGAAAAGCTCGAGGCTGCCCTGCCGCAGACGCGAAAGATGCAGGTCCAGGCCCTGCACCGCGCCAGCGCGCACCTGCAGCGAGGTGAAGTGGCCGTAGTTGACCAGCGCCGCCGCCAGGTCCGGCACGCCGGCGGGCCGACCGTTGCAGAACAGCGCGTCCATCGCGGCCATTACCGGGCGGCGTCGCGGGGGCTCAGCGGAACGGCAGTCCGCCGCGGCCGCCCATCATGCCCATCATCCCCTTCATGTTGCGCATCAGGCCCTTCATGCCGCCGCCGGCCAGCTTGCCCATCATCTTTTCCATCTGCTGGTACTGCTTCATCAGCTTGTTGACGTCGGACGGCTGGGTGCCGGAGCCGCGGGCGATGCGGGCGCGACGCGAACCGTTGAGGATGGCCGGGTTGCGGCGCTCCTTCTTGGTCATCGAGTTGATGATGGCGATCATGCGCGGCACTTCCTTGCTGCCGGCGACCTGCGCCTTGAGGTTCTCCGGGATCTGGCCCAGGCCCGGCAGCTTGTCCATCAGGCCGCCGATGCCGCCCATGTTCTGCATCTGCTCGAGCTGGTCGCGCATGTCGTTGAGGTCGAACTTCTTGCCCTTGGCGACCTTCTCGGCCAGCTTCTGCGCCTTGTCCTTGTCGACCTGCTGCTCGACCTGCTCGACCAGCGACAGCACATCGCCCATGTCCAGGATGCGGCTGGCGACGCGGTCGGGGTGGAATACGTCCAGGCCGTCGACCTTCTCGCCGGTACCGACGAACTTGATCGGCTTGCCGGTGATGTAGCGCACGGAGAGCGCGGCGCCGCCGCGGGCGTCACCGTCGGTCTTGGTCAGCACCACGCCGGTCAGCGGCAGTGCCTCGCCGAAGGCCTTGGCGGTGTTGGCCGCGTCCTGGCCGGTCATCGAGTCGACCACGAACAGGGTTTCGGCCGGATTGACCGCCGCGTGCAGGGCCTTGATCTCGGCCATCATCGCTTCGTCGATGGCCAGGCGGCCGGCGGTATCGACCAGCAGCACGTCCACGAAGGACTTGCGCGCATCGGCGATGGCGGCGTTGACGATGTCCACCGGCTTCTGGTCGGCCGCCGACGGGAAGAACAGCACGCCGGTCTGCTCGGCCAGGGTCTTGAGCTGCTCGATCGCGGCCGGACGGTAGACGTCGGCCGACACCACCATCACCTTCTTCTTGCGCTTTTCCTTCAGGTGCTTGGCCAGCTTGCCCACGGTGGTGGTCTTGCCGGCGCCCTGCAGGCCCGCCATCAGGATGATTGCAGGGGCCGGGACGTTGAGGTTCAGGTCGCTGGCCTGGGCACCCATCACCGTGGTCAGCTCGTCGCGCACGACCTTGATCAGGGCCTGGCCCGGGGTCAGCGACTTGAGCACTTCCTGGCCGACCGCACGCACCTTGATGCGCTCGATCAGCGCCTGCACCACCGGCAGCGCGACGTCGGCCTCCAGCAGCGCGATGCGGACCTCGCGGGTGGCCTCGCGGATGTTCTCCTCGGTGAGGCGGCCGCGCCCGCGCAGGCGCTCGATGGTGCCGGAAAGGCGCTGGGTCAGGGACTCGAACATGCGGTGCAACCTGCGGGCAAAGGACGGAAACGGCGCATTATAGCCGCTGGCCCGCAGCCACCCGTGGATGCATCGCATCGGGGTGCGCGCTATGCGAAACTGCTTCGATGGCAATCGTTCTCGTCGCGGCCCTGTCCTACCTGGTCGCCAGCCTGCTGCTGGCCCATACCGCCCTGCATCCAGGCAAGGGGCGCTGGCGCTGGCTGGCGCCGGGCATCCTGGCCGTGGCGCTCCATGGCCTGCACCACGTCGACATCGCGCTCTCGACCCCGGGTGGCCCGGACCTGCATTTCTTCGCCGCGCTGTCGCTGGTCGGGCTGGGCATGGCCGGGCTGACCAGCCTGGTCGCCGCCCGCGGCCGGCTTGGCGCGCTGGCGCTGGTGGCCTATCCGCTGGCCGCCCTCTCGCTGCTGGCCTTCCAGTTCGCCGACCATTCGCCATCCCCGGCACTGGGCTGGCGGCTGGCCACCCATGCCTGGCTGGCACTGCTGGCCTACGCCACGCTGGCCGTGGGCACCCTGCTCGCGCTGATGCTGCGGGTCCAGGAACGTGCCCTGCGCCAGCGCCGGCTCGGTGGCATGAGCCGCATCCTGCCGCCGCTCAATGAACTGGAAACGCTGCTGTTCCGCACGATCAGCGCCGGCTTCTTCCTGCTGACCCTGGCCCTGATCAGCGGCGTGCTGTTCGTCGATGACCTGCTGGCGCAGAAGCTGGTGCACAAGACTGTGCTCAGCGTGCTGTCGTGGGTGGTGTTCGGCACGCTGCTGCTGGGCCGCTGGCGCTGGGGCTGGCGCGGCCTCAAGGCCGTGCGCCTGACCCTGGTCGCCAGCATCCTGCTGCTGCTGGCCTTCTTCGGCTCCAAGGCCGCGATCGAGCTGGTGTTCAACCGCTGACGCCGGCGGCGAACGCTGGCGCCAATCCACCAGCCCAGGGAAGCGCGCCCCGACACGATCGCACTATTCGCAGGCAGCTTCGATGGCCTGCGACAGCCGCTCCACCGCGATGATCTCCAGCCCCTTGATCTGTCCGCCCTTGGGCGCATTGGCCTTGGGCACGATGGCGCGCTTGAAGCCGTGGGTAGCGGCCTCGCGCAGACGTTCCTCGCCGTTGGGCACCGGGCGGATCTCGCCGGACAGGCCGACCTCGCCGAAGGCAATCGTCTTTTCGCCCAGCGGCCGGTCCTGCAGCGAGGACAGCACCGCCAGCAGCACCGGCAGGTCGACCGCGGTTTCCTGCACGCGGATGCCGCCGACCACGTTGACGAACACATCCTGGTCGCCGACCACCACGCCGCCATGGCGATGCAGCACCGCCAGCAGCATCGCCAGCCGGTTCTGTTCCAGGCCGACGGCAACGCGGCGCGGATTGGACAGCGGCGAGGAATCGACCAGCGCCTGCACCTCCACCAGCAGCGGGCGCGTGCCTTCGCGGGTGACCATCACGCAGCTGCCGGGCTGGCGGGTGCTGCCGCCGGACAGGAAGATCGCCGACGGGTTGGGCACTTCCTTCAGGCCCTTCTCGCCCATCGCGAACACGCCCAGCTCGTTGACCGCGCCGAAGCGGTTCTTGAACGCGCGCAACACGCGGAAACGGCTGCCGCTCTCGCCTTCGAAATACAGCACTGCATCGACCATGTGCTCGAGCACGCGCGGCCCGGCGATGCCGCCCTCCTTGGTGACGTGGCCGACCAGGAACACCGCGGTGCCAGTCTCCTTGGCGTAACGCACCAGCCGCGCGGCGCTCTCGCGCACCTGGCTCACCGAGCCGGGTGCGGCGGTCAGGGTTTCGGTCCACAGCGTCTGTACCGAGTCGGCCACGATCAGCCGCGGCTTCGCTGCCGAGGCGTGCTGCAGGATGTTCTCGATGCCGGTCTCGGCCAGTGCGTTGAGGCCGTCCAGCGGCAGGTCCAGCCGCACCGCGCGCCCGGCCACCTGGGCCAGCGATTCCTCGCCGGTGACGTAGAGCACCGGTAGTTGCGCGGCCATCATCGCCAGCGCCTGCAGCAGCAGGGTCGACTTGCCGATGCCCGGGTCGCCACCGACCAGCACCACCGCACCTTCAACCAGGCCGCCGCCCAGCACGCGGTCGAACTCACCGATGCCGGTGGAGACACGTGCATGCTCGCCCTGCTGCACGTCCTTGAGCGCGGTGATCTTCGGCGCCTCGACCTTGCCGGCCCAGCCGGTGCGGCGCGAGGCCGGCGACCTGGCCGCGGCTGGGCTTTCCAGTGCGATCTCGCTGAGCACGTTCCACACACCGCACTCGGTGCACTGCCCCTGCCACTTGCTGTACTCGGCGCCGCATTCGCTGCACACGTAGGCGGTGCGGGGCTTGCCCGTGCTCTTGGCCATCATCGATCCTGTCTCGGAAGGGGCACAACTCTAGCGCGGCGCATTCGCGCCGGCTGAGACCGAGCGGGCAATGCACCATTGCGCGAGGAAATACGTGGCCAGGATTCCCAGTGCCGGCAGTGGCACGGCGCCGGCAAAGCGGTCCCAGGCCAGCAGCGAATCGCTGCTGATGAACAGCACAGCGCCCAGCGCCGCACTACCGGCGGCGCCACGACCGGCAACCCCGGCAGGCATCTGCCGCCAGCGCGCCAGTGCGACCCACACCATCGTCGCTAGCACCAGCAGGTAGACCACCACCGGCGCCCGCAGCGCATTTTCCAGATACCGCCACAGCGCCAGCACGTTGGCCGCGCCGTAGGCAACCAGCACCAGGCCGATGCCGGGCGAGTGCAGCAGGCGCACCCCGGGAATGAAGGCGGCGATGTAGCAGAGGTGGGCCAGCAGGAAGGCCACCAGCCCCGGCACAAAGAAGTCACCGGGCAGCATCAGGAACACATCACCGGCCAGGGACAGCAGCAGCCCAGCCACCACCCAGCGCTGGTAGCGCGGAACGACACCCTCGGCCCAGAGCGCGGCGCACAGCACCAGCACCGTCGTCAGCGGCTTGCACACGTAATGCAGCCACAGCCAACCACCCCCTGCCGCCGCGCCGATGATCGCCCCAGCGGCAGCCAGCGCCACCGCCATCCCCAACATCCGGTTCCGTTCCATGCATTCTCCCCTTCCAGAGCGCCAAGCATCCCCGGCCGGCCTGGCGAAAGCAAAAGGGTGGCCCTCGGGACGACGCTTGCTGAACAGGCAACTGGGCCCCGCCCGGCCCTGGCGTCGGCGCTTGCTAGAATCCGCGCGCATTCGGTGCACCACCATGTCTTTGCACCCTGGCCCTGGCCCTGCCCGTCCGCGATGGCGCAGGATCCCAGGCACCCGGGACGCTGCCTGACAGCCTGCAAGCCGTTGCTCCAACCCACACGGCTTTCCGCATGTCCGGCACCTACAACCCCCAGCTCGTCTTCGCCGCCTTCCTGGTTGCCATCCTCGCCTCGTATACCGCGCTGGACATGGCCGGGCGGGTGCGCCACACCAAGGGAAGCGTTTCCCGCGCCTGGCTGGCGGCGGGCACGCTGGCCATGGGACTGGGGGTGTGGTCGATGCACTTCATCGGCATGCTCGCCTTCCGTCTGCCGATCCCGCTGGGCTACGACCTGGCCATCACCGGCTATTCGCTGCTGGCTTCACTGGCAGCCTCCGGCTATGCACTGTGGCTGGTGTCGCGTCCGCAGCTACGGCGCCGCCAGCTCGCCACCGGCGCACTGCTGATGGGCCTGGGCATCGCCACCATGCACTACCTGGGCATGGCGGCAATGCGCATGGACCCCGGCATCGACTACGACCCGCTGTGGTTTGCCGGCTCGATCGTGATCGCCATCGCTGCGTCCGCTGCAGCGCTGTGGATCACGCTGTGGCTGGAAACGAGCCAGGTACCGCGCCTGTCGATGCGCCTGCTGGCCTCGCTGCTGATGGGCCTGGCCATCGTCGGCATGCATTTCACCGGGATGGCGGCGGCGAACTTTCCGGCCGGCAGCATCTGCAGCGCGGCCGGCAATGGCGGCATGGACAGCCATTGGCTTGCCCTGGTGGTGATCGTCGCCACGGTGGCGACGATCGGTATCGCGCTGATCGCCTCGGTCTACGACCGGCAGATGCGCCAGCGCACCGGGCGGCTCAGCGAATCGCTGGCCGATGCCAATGAAAAGCTGGTCCAGGCCGCGCTGCACGATCCGCTCACCCACCTGCCCAACCGCCTGCTGCTGCAGGACCGGCTGGAGCAGGCCATCCTCAAGGCCCGGCGCAATGGCCAGCTGCTCGCGCTGATGTTCGTCGACCTCGATGGCTTCAAGGAGGTCAACGATGCCTACGGCCACCACCTCGGCGACCACGTCCTCAGGCTGGTGGCCGGACGTATCGCCAGGGCCGTGCGGGCCCAGGACACCATCGCGCGGCTGGGTGGCGACGAGTTCATCGTGCTCACCCAGGTCGATACGCCGGAGGACGCCGCCGAAGTCGCGCAGCGGATCTGCAGCACCCTGGCCGAGACCATGCCCACCGACGAGGCGGACATCGCCATCGGCGCCAGTATCGGCGTGGCCTTCTACCCGCAGGATGCCCAGGACGCCCACGGCCTGCTCGCCAGCGCCGACACGGCGATGTACCACGCCAAGCAGCACGGCCGTAACGGCTACAGCTTCTTCACCCCGACGATGCAAGCCGCCGCGAGCGACGCCCTGCGCCTGCTGCAGGACCTGCGGCGCGCCCAGCAGCGCGGGGAGCTGGTCCTCCATTACCAGCCCAAGTTCGCGGCCGGCGCACCGGCGCTGGTGACCGGCGCCGAAGCCCTGTTGCGCTGGAACCACCCCGAGCGCGGCTTCTTGGCTCCGGACCTCTTCATCCCGCTGGCCGAGCGCAGCCGGCTGATTCTCCCCATCGGGCAATGGGTGCTGGACCAGGCCTGCGCGCAGCTGCGCCGCTGGCATGACGCCGGCTACCCACACTGGTCGATGGCGGTAAATCTCTCCCCCGTGCAGTTCACCGACAGCGAACTGCCCCGGCTGGTCGCCGACACCCTGCAGCGCCATCGCATTCCCGCCGACAGGCTGACCCTGGAAATCACCGAAACCACGGCTATGAAGGACGTGGATGCCAGCCTGGCGATCCTGTCGGCGCTGACCGCGCTGGGCGTCCGCATCTCGATCGACGACTTCGGCACCGGTTACTCCAGCCTGCTCTACCTCAAGCGCATGCCGGCCTCCGAGCTGAAGATCGACCGCGCCTTTGTCCGCGATCTTGTGCACGGCGCCGAGGACGCAGCGATCGTGTCGTCGATCATCGCGCTGGGACGCACGCTCAACCTGCGCATCGTTGCCGAAGGCGTGGAGACCCGGGAACAGCAGGCCTACCTCAGCGAACTGGGCTGTGATTCCCTGCAGGGCTACCACCTGGGCCGGCCGATGGATGCGGCACGCTTCCTGGACGCGGCAGGGCACGGCGCGTCGTCACCGGGCTGATTCCGTAAGCTGGCACTGCGCCTGCGCAGCTGGCAGCGCTGCGATCTCCCCAGGACCCGCACGCATTCCACGGGCGCGCAGAGCGCCACTCCCTTGGTCCGCGACGTCCGCGGCAAGGCTCATGGGGTGGACATGTCCAGAATCCACTCGCCGGGCCTGTGCCTGCGCCCGGCACATGCGCGAAGCCGCAGGCGGACATCGACGGGGATGTCGCAGCCCTCCCGTCGAGCAGCCAGCAGCGAGGCGCAGGCAAGAAAAAGGCCGCCCGGAGGCGGCCTTTTCCTTCAAACCGGCGAAGCGGCTCAGTGCATCATGAAGTAGTTCATGTTCCACATCACCCACAGGGTGCCGGCAACGATGATGCCGATGACCACCAAGGTGAACAGGCCGGCATTGATGTTCCAGCGCGAGGACGAGGAACCGTCCAGGTGCAGGAAGAACACCAGGTGCACCAGCAACTGCAGGATGCCGGCGACCAGGATCACCATGCCGGCGGCGAAGCCGGTCATGCTGCCGCTCATCACCACCCAGAACGGGATGATGGTGAGCACGGCTGCCAGCACGAAGCCGATCAGGTAGGACTTGACGCTGCCGTGGCTTTCGCCGCCGGCGCCATGGGTGTTGTCGTGTGCGGACATTACAGGGCTCCCGACAGGTAGACGACAGAGAACACGCCGATCCAGACCAGGTCCAGGAAGTGCCAGAACAGGCTCAGGCACGCCATGCGGGTCTTGTTGGTCTGGGTCAGGCCGTTCTGCTTGAGCTGGACGAACATCACCAGCAGCCACAGCAGGCCGGCGGTCACGTGCAGGCCGTGGGTACCGACCAGGGCGAAGAACGCCGACAGGAAGGCGCTGTGGCCCGGGCCATGGCCGTTATGGATCAGGTGATTGAACTCCCAGATTTCCATGGCCATGAAGCCGGCGCCCAGCAGCCAGGTAATCGCCAGCCAGCCGAACATCAGGCCGACCTTCTTCTGGTGCATGGCGATCATGCCCAGGCCGAAGGTCAGCGAGGACAGCAGCAGCAGCGCGGTTTCCCAGGCCACGAAGGACAGGTCGAACAGGTCCTTGCCGGCCGGGCCGCCGTTGGTGGCACCGGAGAGCACCACGAAGGTCACGAACAGGGTGGCGAAGATGAGCAGATCGCTCATCAGGTACACCCAGAAACCGAAGATGGTGTTCTCGCCGGTGTCGTGGTGCTCGTGGTCGTGGCCATGGTCCGCCGCATGCGCGGCGGAACCGTGGTTCAGGGTGTGGGAGATATTGCTCATGCCTTCAGCTCCGTCTTCACCAGCCCCTGGGCTTCCAGGTGGCGGCGATGCTCATTTTCGATGCGCTCGACCTCGGCCGCCGGCACGTAGTAGTCCACGTCCTTGTCGAAGGTGCGGTAGATGAACGTGCCGATCATGCCGACCAGGCCGACGATGGCCAGCCACCAGATGTGCCAGATCATCGCAAAGCCGAACACCAGGCTGAAGGCGCCGATCACCACGCCGGTACCGGTGTTGCGCGGCATGTGGATGTCGGCGTACTTCGCCGGCTTCGGCCAGGCCTCACCACGCTGCTTGCGCGCCCAGAAGTCGTCCAGCTCCTCGCCCTTCGGCAGCACGGCGAAGTTGTAGAAGGCCGGCGGCGAAGAGGTTTCCCACTCCAGCGTACGGGCATCCCATGGGTCGCCGGTCAGGTCCGCGTTCTTCTTGCGGTCGCGGATCGAGACGATGATCTGGATCACCTGGCACAGGATGCCCAGGGCGATGATCGCCACGCCGATGCCAGCCACGATGAAGTACGGCTGGTATTCCAGGTTCGGGTAGCTCTGCATGCGGCGGGTGGCGCCCATGAAGCCCAGGATGTACAGCGGCATGAAGGCGACATAGAAGCCGATGAACCAGCCCCAGAACGCACGCTTGCCCCAGGTTTCGTCCAGCTTGAAGCCGAACATCTTCGGGAACCAGTAGGTGATCCCGGCGAACATGCCGAACACCACGCCGCCGATGATCACGTTGTGGAAGTGGGCGATCAGGAACAGCGAGTTGTGCAGCACGAAGTCGATGGCCGGGATGGCCAGCATCACGCCGGTCATGCCGCCGATCACGAAGGTCACCATGAAGCCGATGGTCCACATCACCGGGGTGGTGAAGTGCACGCGGCCGCGGAACATGGTGAACAGCCAGTTGAAGATCTTCACGCCGGTCGGGATCGAGATGATCATCGTCGTGATGCCGAAGAAGGCATTGACGTTGGCGCCCGAACCCATGGTGAAGAAGTGGTGCAGCCACACGATGAAGGACAGCACGCCGATGGCGGCGGTCGCGTACACCATGCCCTTGTAGCCGAACAGGCTCTTGCGCGAGTAGGTGGCAATCACCTCGGAGAACACGCCGAACGCAGGCAGCACCAGGATGTAGACCTCGGGATGGCCCCAGATCCAGATCAGGTTGACGTACAGCATGGCGTTGCCGCCACCGTCATTGGTGAAGAAGTGCGTGCCCAGGTAACGGTCCAGGGTCAGCAGCACCAGGGTGATGGTCAGCACCGGGAAGGCGGCGACGATCAGCAGGTTGGTCACCAGCGCGGTCCAGCTGAACACCGGCATCTTCATCAGCGGCATACCCGGGGTACGCATCTTGAGGATGGTGATGAAGAAGTTGATGCCGCTCAGCGTTGTACCCAGGCCTGCTACCTGCAGTGCCCAGATGTAGTAATCCACGCCGACGCCCGGGTTGTAGTCCAGGCCCGACAGCGGCGGGAACGCCAGCCAGCCGGTCTGGGCGAATTCGCCCACGCCCAGCGAGATCATCATCAGCGCCGCGCCGGCCACGAACAGCCAGAAGCTCAGCGAGTTGACGAACGGGAACGCCACGTCGCGCGCGCCGATCTGCAGCGGCACGACCAGGTTCATCAGGCCGGTGATCAGCGGCATCGCCACGAAGAAGATCATGATCACGCCGTGGGCGGTGAAGATCTGGTCGTAGTGGTGCGGCGGCAGCACGCCCTCGGCACCGCCAGCGGCAATGGCCTGCTGGACACGCATCATGATCGCGTCGGCGAAGCCGCGCAGCAGCATGACGAAGGCAACGATGAGGTACATCGCGCCGATCTTCTTGTGGTCAACCGAGGTGAACCACTCCTTCCAGAGATAGCCCCACAGCTTGAACTTGGTGATCAGTGCGAGGACCAGCAGTCCGCCGATGCCGGCCGCGATCAACGTCGTGATCACGATCGGGTCGTGCGGAATGGCTCCCCAAGAGAGTTTTCCGAACATTGTCATTCTCCCGAGACGCCGTGCCCCTGGTGGGCCGCGTGCTCGTCAGTGATTTCAGTGTGCGCGTGTTCCACCGCTTCCTCGGCGGCGCCGGCATCATGCGCGGCGTGGCCTTCATGGCCCTCGTGCCCTTCGGCACCGTCCCTGGCGGCATGCTTCATGCCGAAGTGGTGGTTGTCGCCCATGTGCTTCTCGACAACCCAGTCGAACAGGCCGTCCTCGACCTGGCCGTAGTAGGTTACCGGGTACCAGTCATGGTTGCGCTCGGCGCCCAGTTCGGCGAAGGCGGCCTTGTCCATGCGCTTGCCATCGGCGCGCACCTCGCCCAGCCACTGCTGGTACTCGGCATCGCTCACCGAATGGGCAGTGAAGTGCATCTTGGAGAAGCCGTTGCCGCTGTAGTTCGACGAACGCCCCGGGAAGGCACCTTCCTCGTTGGCGATCAGGTGCAGCTTGGTCTCCATGGCGGCCATCGAGTAGACCATACTGCCCAGGTGCGGGATGAAGAACGCATTCATCACCGTGTCGGAGGTCAGCTTGAAGTTCAGCGGGGTATCGACCGGGAACTTCAGTTCGTTGACGACCGCGACCTTCTCTTCCGGATAGATGAACAGCCACTTCCAGTCGAGCGAAACCGCTTCGATCTCGATGCCCGGCTTTTCATGCTCCAGCGGCTTGTACGGGTCCAGCGCATGCGAGGAGCGCCAGGTCAGCACGGCCAGTACCAGCACGATCATGCACGGGATCGACCAGACCACCACTTCGATGGCGGTGGAGTGCGACCACGTCGGCTCGTAGCGGGCCTTGGTGTTGGAAGCGCGGTACTTCCATGCGAATGCCAGGGTCAGCACGATCACGGGAATGACGACCAGCAGCATCAGCACGGTGGCCGTGATGAGCAGGGTCTTCTCGTCCTGGCCGATCTGGCCCTTGGGGCTGAGGATGGCCGAGTTGCAGCCCGCGAGGATCGCGGTCATGACAAGCAGCAGGCCCGGACGCAGCATGCGTCCAAGAGATTTCAACGGAATCATCGGTCGATCCAATTGCGAGGGGGCGCCGAACCCACGACCGGACCGTATCCGCATGCGCGGATCGCCCCACATCGGGTTACCGATGCGGAGCGATGACTTGGTCATGGATTCAGCCCCGTGATTTTAGGCGGCGCAGGAATCTTTAGAAAGACTCGGGCAATGATCCAGCGCAGTAAAAGCGGGTTTTGATGTGCGACATATTGCCGCACCGCGCGCGCATCCCGTCTTTTGCATAGACAAACTCCCGCGTGTCGATGGGCTGATGCGCGCGCCGGAGGCGGAGCAAAAAAAGACCAGCCGGAGCTGGTCTGAATATGGTGCCGGAAACAGGAGTCGAACCTGCGACCTACGCATTACGAATGCGCCGCTCTACCAACTGAGCTATTCCGGCGAAGCCGTGAATTCTAGGCCCTGCCCCGCATACCGGTCAATCGACCAGGCGCAGGCGCAGTTCCTTGGGCAGGGCGAACACCATCGACTCGGGCTCGCCATCCAGCTCGGCCACGCTGCCAGCGCCGAGCTCGCGCAGGCGCGCGATCACGCCATCGACCAGCACCTGCGGCGCGGAGGCGCCCGCGGTCAGGCCGATGTGCTGCTTGCCGATCACCCAGGAAGGATCGATCTCGTGCGCGCCATCGATCAGGTAGGACTCCACGCCCTCGCGCCGGGCCAGCTCGGCCAGACGGTTGGAGTTGGAGCTGTTGGGCGAGCCGACCACCAGCACGAGGTCACAGCGGCGCGCCAGTTCGCGCACCGCGTCCTGGCGGTTCTGGGTGGCGTAGCAGATGTCGTCGTTCTTCGGGCCCTGGATGGCCGGGAAGCGCCGGCGCAGCGCCTCGATCACCGCGCGGGTGTCGTCCACCGACAGCGTGGTCTGGGTGGTGTAGGCGAAGTTGTCTGGCTGCGCCACGACCAGCGCGTCCACGTCCTCGACGCTTTCCACCAGGTAGATCTGGCCGGTGCCGCCCTCGCGGCTCCATTGCCCCATCGTGCCCTCTACCTCCGGATGGCCTTCGTGGCCGATCAGCACCACGTCGCGGCCGGCGCGGCAGTGGCGGCTGACTTCCAGGTGGACCTTGGTCACCAGCGGACAGGTGGCATCGAACACCTTCAACCCGCGGCGGTCGGCCTCGGCACGCACCGCCTTGGAGACGCCATGGGCGCTGAAGATCACGGTGTTGCCGTCCGGCACCTCGTCGAGCTCCTCGACGAAGATCGCCCCGCGCGCCTTCAGGTCATCGACCACGAAGCGGTTGTGCACGACCTCGTGGCGCACGTAGATCGGCGCACCCAGCGTCTCGATCGCACGCTTGACGATCTCGATCGCACGGTCGACGCCGGCACAGAAGCCTCGGGGGTTGGCGAGCAGGACATCCATCAAATCAGCAGCTCCGGCCGGCTACGGCCGGTTCCATGCGGGGGGGACAGGCGGGAATTATCCCGCTTTCTTGGCCTTCTTGCCTTCGAACAGACCGAACAGTGCGATGCCGATGGCGCCACCGACGATCGCCATGTCGGCCACGTTGAACGCCGGCCAGTAATGCTCGCCGACGTGCCACTGGATGAAGTCGACCACGTGACCATGCACCAGGCGGTCAATCACGTTGCCGATCGCGCCGCCGATCACGAGCGCGTACGGCAGCGCGCCGCGCCAGTCACCGCGGGCGGTACGCGACAGCCAGAACGCCAGCAGCCCGCTGATGCCCACTGCCAGAGCGGTGAAGAAATACAGCTGCCAGCCACCGGCATTGCTGAGGAAGCTGAATGCCGCGCCGGTGTTGTAAGTGCGGAACCAGTTCCAGAAGCCCTCGATGACGACCACCGGCTGGTACTCGGGCAGGCTGGACAGCACCCAGGCCTTGGACCACTGGTCCAGGCCGATCACGGCTGCCGACAGCAGCAGCCACACCAGTGCATTGGGATGCGGACGCGCAGCGGTCATCAGAACCACCGCCGGTCTTCGGCGGCGCCGTCGACGTTGCCGGCGCAACGGCCACACAGCTCCGGATGCGCGGCCACGCTGCCGACGTCGGCACGATAGTGCCAGCAGCGCACGCACTTGTCCTTGCTGGTCGGCTGGGCGCTGACGAACACCTCGTCGGTGGTCGCCGGGCGCACCTGCACATCGCCGCTGATGAACAGGAAGCGCAGCTCGTCTGCCAGCGGCTGCCAGCGCACGGCCTGCTCTTCGCTGGCGGCGATGGTGATCTCCGCCTCCAGCGCGGCACCGATGGCGCCGTTGGCGCGCATCGGCTCGAGCACCTTGGCCACCTGCTCGCGCACGGCCAGCAACTGGTCGAAATCAGCGGCTGACAGCTGGGCGTCGGCCGGCATTGACGCCAGGCCCTCGTACCAGGTGGTGAACAGCACGTTGTCCTTGCGCCCGCCCGGCAGGTAGCCCCACAGCTCGTCGGCGGTGAAGGTCAGGATCGGCGCGATCCAGCGGGTGAAGGCCTCGGCGATGTGGAACATCGCCGTCTGCGCCGAGCGCCGGCCGCGCGAATCGGTCGGCATCGTGTACAGGCGGTCCTTGGTCACGTCCAGGTACAGCGAGCCCAGGTCCACGCTGCAGAAGTTCAGCAGCAGCTGGACGATCTCGGCCATGTTGTAGACGTCGTAGGCAGCCTTGATCTTCTCCTGCAGCTCCCAGGCGCGGTGCACGATCCAGCGGTCGAGCACGACCATGCCGTCCAGCGGCACCGCGTGCGCGGCCGGGTCGAAGCCGTCCAGGTTGCCGAGCAGGAAGCGCGCGGTGTTGCGCAGGCGGCGGTAGGCGTCGGCATTGCGCTTGAGGATTTCCTGCGACAGCGACATCTCGTTGGAATAGTCGGCGCTGGCGATCCACAGGCGCAGGATGTCCGCGCCCAGGGTCTTCATGATGTCCTGCGGCTCGATACCGTTGCCCAGCGACTTGGACATCTTGCGACCGTGCTCGTCCACGGTGAAGCCGTGGGTCAGGCATTGCTTGTACGGCGCATGGCGGTCGATCGCCACGCCGGTCAGCAGCGAGGACTGGAACCAGCCGCGGTGCTGGTCAGAACCTTCCAGGTACAGATCGGCCGGCTTGCCGAAGCCACGCTCCAGCAGCACGCCTTCATGGGTCACGCCCGAGTCAAACCAGACGTCGAGGATGTCGGTGACCTTCTCGTACTGCGCGGCCTCCTCGCCCAGCAGCTCGCTGGCATCGAGCGAGTACCACACGTCGATCCCCTCGACCTGCACGCGGTCGGCCACCGCGTTCATCAGCTCGACGCTGCGCGGATGCGGTTCACCGGTCTGGCGATGGGTGAACAGCGCGATCGGCACGCCCCAGGTCCGCTGGCGGCTGATGCACCAGTCCGGGCGGCCGTCGACCATGGAACTGATGCGCGCCTTGCCCCAGCCCGGGAACCAGCCGACGCTGTCGATGGCAGCCATGGCATCGGCACGCAGGCCGGCCTTGTCCATCGAGATGAACCACTGCGGGGTGGCGCGGAACACCACCGGCGTCTTGTGCCGCCAGCAGTGCGGGTAGCTGTGCTGGATCTCTGCGAAGGCCAGCAGCGCGCCGGAGGCACGCAGCACGTCCACGATCAGCGGCTGCGCCTTCCACAGGTGCAGCCCGGCCAGTCCCACGTCGCCCGCCGGCGGGGTCGATTCCAGGTACACGCCACGGCCGTCGACCGGATTGACCTGGCCGGCGTTGTACGTGTCCATCAGCCCGTACTTCTGGCTGACCACGAAGTCTTCCTGGCCGTGCCCGGGCGCGGTGTGCACCGCGCCGGTGCCGTCGGCATCGGACACGTGCTCGCCGTTGAGCAGCGGGATGTCGCGCTGCGGGTAGAACGGATGCGCCAGCAGCTGGTTCTCCAGCGCCGAGCCCGGGGCGTGGCCGTGGACGATCACCTCCTCCACGCCATAACGCTTGAGCGAACGCTCGGCCAGCGCCGAGGCCAGGACCAGCCAGCGGCGGCGGCCCTCATGGGCCGGACCTTCAACCAGCGCGTATTCGATGTCGGCACCCAGCGACACCGCCAGCGAGGCCGGCAGCGTCCACGGCGTGGTGGTCCAGATCGGCACCGCCACTTCCACGTCGCCAGGCAGCTCCACGCCGAAGCTGGCCGCCAGCGCCTTGCCGTCGCGCGCGGCGTAGGCCACGTCGATCGCCGGCGAGGTCTTGTCCTGGTATTCGATCTCGGCCTCGGCCAGCGCCGAGCCGCAGTCAAAGCACCAGTGCACCGGCTTGGCGCCGCGCACCAGGTGGCCATTGGCCACGATCTTGGCCAGCGCGCGGATCTCGTTGGCCTCGAAGGCGAAGTCCAGGGTCTTGTACGGGTTGTCCCAGTCGCCGGTCACGCCCAGGCGCTTGAAGTCGCGGCGCTGCAGCTCGATCTGCTCGGCGGCGTACTCGCGGCACTTCTGCCGGAACTGCACCGCGTCCAGCTTGGTGCCGACCTTGCCGAACTTCTTCTCCACCGCGATCTCGATCGGCAGGCCGTGGCAGTCCCAGCCCGGCACGTAGGGCGCATCGAAGCCGGCCAGGTAGCGCGACTTGACGATGATGTCCTTGAGGATCTTGTTGACCGCGTGGCCCAGGTGGATCTGGCCGTTGGCATAGGGCGGGCCGTCGTGCAGCACGAACAGCGGACGGCCTTCGGCGTTGGCGCGCAACTGCGCGTACAGCCCCTGCTCCTCCCAGCGCGCCAGGATGCCCGGCTCGCGCTTGGGCAGGTCGCCGCGCATCGGGAAATCGGTTGCCGGCAGGTTGAGGGTGGCTTTGTAGTCCTGGCTCACGCGGTGGCTCGCAGTCTGTGTTCTGAAAGGATGCGACGGGCCTGCTCGGCGTCGCGATGCATCTGCGCGGTCAGCGCCGGCAGGTCGTTGAATTTCTCTTCGTCGCGCAGCTTGGCGACGAACTCCACTTCGATGTGGCGACCGTACAGGTCGCCCGCATAGTCGAACAGGTGCGCCTCGAGCAGCGGCTCGACGCCCTCCACCGTGGGCCGGGTGCCGAAGCTGGATACCGACGGCCACGGCTGCTCGAACACGCCGTGCACCCAGGTGGCGTAGATCCCGGCCAGCGCCGGGGTCTTGGGGAAGCGCAGGTTGGCGGTGGGAAAGCCCAGCGTGCGGCCCAGCTGGCGGCCGCGCACCACCCGCCCGGCAATCGTGTACGGCCGTCCGAGCAGGTCGGCGGTGCGGTCGAACTCGCCAGCCACCAGCAGCTCGCGGATGCGGGTGCTGGACACACGCTCGCCGTGCACGTGCACCGGTTCGATCTCGCCGGCGCTGAAGCCCAGCCCTGCGCCCATCTCCTGCAGCAGCGCCAGGTTGCCGCGGCGGCGGTTGCCGAAGTGGAACTGTGGGCCGATCCAGACCTCGCGGGCGCCGAGGCGGCGCACCAGCATGTCGCGCACGAAGTCCTCGGCCGCGGTGGCGGCCATGCGCCCGTCAAAGCGCAGCAGGCCGACCGAGTCGATGCCCAGCTCGCGCAGCAGCGCGACCTTGTTGCGGGCCAGACTCAGTCGCGGCGGCTTGGCCCCGGTGGCGAAGAATTCGCGCGGCAGCGGTTCGAACGCCAGGGCCACCGCCGGCAGGCCAAGCGCCCGCGCACGGGCAGCGGCGTGGCGCACCAGTGCCCGGTGGCCCAGATGCAGGCCATCGAAGGCGCCGATGCAGACCACGCTTCCCTGCGGGAACAACTCCCCGCCGTCGACGTCTCTAAACAGCCTGCTCATTCAACCCGGATGCGGCCCCGCAGGGCCGGTTCATTGCGACATGTAGCCGGGAAGTATAGCGGTGCCGCCGCGACCGGGGCCTTACTGGCCACGCAGGTCGCGCGGCCGGTAGCCCATGGCCAGCAGCACCGCGGCGTACACCACTCCGCCGGTGCCGACCAGCAGGGCCAGGCGCCAGCCGCGTTCCCACCAGGCCCAGGCGCTCCAGTCCCACCACAGCAGGCGCAGGGCGATGACCGCCGCAGCCATCAGCACGCTGGCCAGCGCCAGCTGGCGCAGGAACCGGCCCCAGCCGGGCTGCGGCTGGTAGACCCGCGCCCTGCGCAGGTACCAGGCCAGCTGCAGGGCATTGACCCAGCCGGCCACCGCGATCGCCAGCGCCAGCAGGGCGTGGGCACCGGGGATCAGCTTCAGCGCCCGCAGCCAGTTGCCGTCGGCGGCCGCCAGCGCCGCCTGCCCGGTCGGGCTGACGACCACCAGCAGCACGAAGAACAGCAGCGTGCAGGCCGCGTTGACCGCGATTGACACCAGCGCCGCCCTGACCGGGGTGCGGGTGTCCTGTCGCGAATAGAACGCCGGGGCCAGCACCTTCACCAGCAGGAAGGCCGGTACCGCCAGCGACTGCGCCATCAGGCTCAGCGCGCTCATGCGCACGTCCTCGGCGGTGAAGTTGCGGTACTGGAACAGCGTGGCCAGCAGCGGCTCGGCACAC
Source organism: Stenotrophomonas sp. Marseille-Q4652 (assembly GCF_916618915.1). Classification (NCBI taxonomy): domain Bacteria; kingdom Pseudomonadati; phylum Pseudomonadota; class Gammaproteobacteria; order Lysobacterales; family Lysobacteraceae; genus Stenotrophomonas; species Stenotrophomonas sp. Marseille-Q4652. The sequence continues at coordinate 292,853 of NZ_CAKAKE010000001.1, read as the reverse complement.
AGCACCAGACCCAGGCAGGCCGGCACGCCGACCAGCAGGCACAGCCGGAAACCCCAGTCCAGGCCCCTGGAATAGCCGGCCGGGTCGGCCTCGGCATGGCGGCTGGACAGGTGCGGCAGGATCACCGTGCCAATAGCCACGCCGAACATGCCCAGCGGGAACTCCAGCAGGCGGTCGCTGTAGTACAGCCAGGTCACGCTGCCACCCACCAGCAGCGATGCCGCCAGGGTGTTGAACAAAAGGTTGAACTGGGCCACCGAGGAGCCGAACAGGGTCGGCACCATCAGTTTCATGATCTTGCGCACCCCGGCGTGGGCCACGTCCCAGCGCGGTCGCGGCAACAGTCCCAGCCGGGCCAGCGACGGCAACTGGAAGGCCAGCTGCAGGATGCCGGCGGCGAATACGCCCCAGGCCAGCGCCAGCACCGGTTCGTAGCCCCAGCTCTCCAGCTGCGGCGCCAGGCACAACGCCGCGGCGATCATTGACACGTTCAGCAGGATCGGCGACAGCGCCGGGATCGCAAACCGCTGGTAGCTGTTCAGCACCCCGCCCACCAGCGAGGCGATCGAGATGAACAGGGCATACGGGAAGGTGATCCGCAGCATCAGCGTGGCCAGCTCGGCCTGCTCGCTGCCGGCCGGGAAGCCCGGCGCGAACACCTGCATCAGCCATGGCGCAGCGGCGATGGCCAGCGCGGTCACCAGCAGCAGCGAGGCGCTGAGCACCCCGGCCACCCGGTCCACCAGGGCCTTGACCGCGGCATGGTCGCCCCGGGCCCTGTACTCGGCCAGCACCGGGACGAAGGCCATCGAGAACGAGCCCTCGGCCGAGAGCCGGCGCATGAAATTCGGGATCCTGAACGCGACCACGAAGGCATCCATGGCCGCACTGGCGCCAAAAACCTGCGCGTAGACCTGGTCGCGGACCAGCCCGCTGATGCGGGACAGGAAGGTCATGGAGCTGAAAACAGCGGCGGACCGCAGCAACTTGCCGCTCACAGCCATCCCTCTTGACAACTCAACTTGACGCAGATTTCCATAGGCCTCATAATTTCCAGCTTGCTGCTGTTCCCATTACACCGTTTTTTCAGGAAACCACCAACGTGGCCAATATCAAGTCCGCAAAGAAGCGCGCCAAGCAGACCGTCGTGCGCAACGCGCGCAACACGGCTCAGCGTTCGATGCTGCGCACCGCTGTCAAGAAGGTGATCAAGGCCCTGGACGCCAACGATGCCACCGGCGCCGAAGCCGCCTTCGCCGTCGCCCAGCCGATCCTCGACCGTTTCAGCGCCCGCGGCCTGATCCACAAGAACAAGGCTGCGCGTCACAAGAGCCGCATCACCGCCCGCATCAAGGCCCTCAAGGCCGCCTGATCCGGCGCCGCCGGGAGCCAGCTCCCGGTCGGACGGAAAAACCCGGCCATGGCCGGGTTTTTTGCGTGCCTGCAGTATAGACGCCCACTGGACCCGCTGAACAGGCCCAGCGAGCGGTTCCGCACCTGGCCAGCGCGCCGCGCGGCAAGCTCCAGCCCTTCCCGGGCTCACGAGCAACAGGGCAGCCACCATGAAACACAAAAAAACCGGCTACGGCCGGTTTTTTGCTGCTGCAGCGGGGGAAGTTGCAGCTTCCCGTAGTGACCTCACCAGCGAGCAACCGCGTCTCGGCTGCCCGCCCCTCACCCGCCCCGGTCAGGCGCCCGCGGCGTCGCGGGCCTCGGCTTCTTCCTCGCGCTGGCGGTCAAAGAAGGCCATCACGTCCTTCATGATCGGCCAGGTGCCTTCACGGCCCAACGCCGACACCAGGTACCACGGACCGGTCCAGCCGAGCTCGGCAATGACCTGCTCGGCTGCGGCCTTCGCCTCGTCCTCGAACATCAGGTCGGCTTTGTTCAGCACCAGCCAGCGCGGCTTCTCCAGCAGCTCCGGATCGTGCTTTTCCAGCTCGCGCTCGATCGCACGCACCTGCTCGACCGGCGACACGCCCTCCACGCCACCTTCCATCGGCGAGATATCCACGAGGTGCAGCAGCAGGCGGGTGCGCTGCAGGTGGCGCAGGAACTGGGTACCCAGCCCGGCGCCATCGGCCGCGCCCTCGATCAGGCCGGGGACGTCGGCAATCACGAAGCTGCGGTAGTTCTCCACCTTCACCACACCCAGGTTCGGGTACAGCGTGGTGAACGGGTAATCGGCCACCTTGGGGGTGGCCGCGGACACGGCGCGGATCAGGGTGCTCTTGCCGGCATTGGGGAAGCCCAGCAGGCCGACGTCGGCCAGCAGCTTGAGCTCGAGCTTGAGCGTGCGCTCCTCGCCTTCCTCGCCCGGCAGCGCCTGGCGCGGGGCCCGGTTGACCGAGCTCTTGAAGTGCATGTTGCCCAGGCCACCCTTGCCACCCTTGGCCACCAGCAGGCGGTCGCCATGGTTGGTGAGGTCGCCGATCACCTCGTCGGTATCGACGTTGATGACCACGGTGCCGACCGGCACGGTGATGACCAGGTCCTCGCCGGCCTTGCCGTACATCTGCCGGCCCATGCCGTTCTCGCCACGCTGCGCCTTGAAGATGCGGTCGTGGCGGAAGTCCACCAGGGTATTGAGGTTCTCATCGGCGCGGATCCACACGCTACCGCCGGCACCACCGTCGCCGCCGTCCGGCCCGCCCAGCGGGATGAACTTTTCGCGACGGAAGCCGACGCAGCCGTTGCCGCCATTGCCGGCGATGACCTGGATTTCTGCTTCGTCTACAAGTTTCATCTGACCACTATCGGGATGTTTCGGAAGGAAGATCGGCGGACGACCGAGCGCCACGCCAAGTGTAACGACTGCGGGATGCCACCCCAAAAAGGGCCCGACACCACCGCGGAAATCTTGTTTTGCAGCAACGAAAAGCCCCGCCGAAGCGGGGCTTTCGTCAGCAGACCCGCGCGCGGCGGGTGCCTGCGGGTGCGGAAATCAGGCTTCCGCGACCACGCTGACGGTACGACGCTTCTTCGGACCCTTGACCGAGAACTCGACCTTGCCATCGACCAGCGCGAACAGGGTGTGGTCGCGGCCCAGGCCAACGCCCGAACCCGGGTGGAACTGGGTGCCGCGCTGCCGGACGATGATGTTGCCAGCCTCGATGGCCTGGCCACCGAAGATCTTGACGCCCAGGTACTTCGGGTTGGAATCGCGACCGTTGCGCGAGGAGCCTACGCCCTTTTTATGTGCCATGACGGATTCTCCTTAGCTTAGCCGGCGATGCCGGTGATTTGGATTTCGGTGTAGTGCTGGCGATGGCCCTGCCGCTTCATGTGGTGCTTGCGGCGGCGGAACTTGATGATCCGGACCTTGTCGGCGCGGCCGTGGGCCACGACCTTGGCGGTCACCGAGGCGCCCTTCAGCGCATCGCCCAGCTTGATGCCGTCGCTGTCGCCCAGCATCAGGATGTTGTCGAACTTGATCTCGCTGCCGGCCTCGGCTTCGAGCTTTTCCACGCGGAGCGTTTCGCCCTGCGCCACGCGGTACTGCTTACCGCCGGTTACCAGAACTGCATACATGACCAGTCTTCCTCTGTAGTTATTGTGGTCGCCTGCCGCCGTCGAGGGCGGACAGAAGCGGGATTTTACCGGCACGACCAGGTCCGGGTCAACCCGCCCCGCACTCTGGATAAACCGCGGCCCAACCGGGCCCGGCCTTTGCGCCACAAGGGCCGGCAGGGCGGTGGGGATCGCGGCAATTGCCCCCAGATCAGTGGCTCGTTAGGCTGATCGACTGCCGCGTGCGGCGCTCCCACTCCCCCGCTCCGGGCCTAGAGCGGCTACAAACGGATCCCCCATGGCGATGGATTTCATCCGCATCCGCGGCGCGCGGACGCACAACCTGAAGAACCTCGACCTCGACCTGCCCCGCGACAAGCTGATCGTGATCACCGGCCTGTCCGGCTCGGGCAAGTCGTCGCTGGCCTTCGACACCATCTACGCCGAGGGCCAGCGCCGCTACGTGGAATCGCTGTCGGCCTACGCCCGGCAGTTCCTGAGCGTGATGGAAAAGCCCGACGTGGACCACATCGAGGGCCTGTCCCCGGCGATCTCGATCGAACAGAAGTCGACCTCGCACAACCCGCGCTCGACCGTCGGCACGATCACCGAGATCTACGACTACCTGCGCCTGCTCTATGCCCGCGTCGGCACCCCGCGTTGCCCGGACCACGGCTACCCGCTGGAAGCGCAGACCGTCAGCCAGATGGTCGACCAGGTCCTGGCCCTGGACCCGGAGCAGCGCTACATGCTGCTGGCCCCGGTAATCCGTGACCGCAAGGGCGAGCACGCCCAGGTGTTCGACCAGCTGCGCGCGCAGGGCTTCGTGCGCGTGCGCGTGGACGGCGAGCTGCACGAGATCGATGCGGTGCCGCCGCTGGCGTTGCGCGTCAAGCACACCATCGAGGCGGTGATCGACCGTTTCCGCCCGCGCGAGGACCTCAAGCAGCGCCTGGCCGAAAGCTTCGAGACCGCGCTCAAGCTGGGCGATGGCATGGCCTCGGTGCAGTCGCTGGACAATGCCGACGCCGCGCCGGCCCTGTTCTCGTCCAAGTATTCCTGCCCGGTGTGCGACTACTCGCTGCCGGAGCTGGAGCCGCGCCTGTTCTCGTTCAACGCACCGATGGGCGCCTGTCCGGGCTGCGATGGCCTGGGCATGGCCGAATTCTTCGATCCCTCGCGCGTGGTGGTGCACCCGGAGCTGTCGCTGGCCGCCGGCGCGGTGCGCGGCTGGGACCGTCGCAACGCCTACTATTTCCAGCTCATCGCCTCGCTGGCCAAGCACTACAGGTTCGACGTGGATGCGGCGTGGAACTCGCTGCCGGGCGACGTGCAGCAGGCCGTGCTGTACGGCAGCGGCGAGGAGGCGATCACCTTCACCTACTTCACCGAGGCCGGTGGCCGCACCCAGCGCAAGCACCGCTTCGAGGGCATCATCCCGAACCTGGAGCGCCGCTACCGCGAGACCGAATCGGCCGCGGTGCAGGAAGAACTCGGCAAGTACATCAGCGAGCGCGCCTGCCCCGAGTGCAAGGGCGCGCGCCTGAACAAGGCCGCGCGCAACGTGTTCGTCGCCGAGCGTGCCCTGCCCGAGCTGGTGGTGCTGCCGATTGACGATGCGCTGCGGTTCTTCCGCGAGCTGAGCCTGCCGGGCTGGCGCGGCGAGATCGCGTCCAAGATTGTCAAGGAGATCAGCGAACGCCTGGGCTTCCTGGTCGACGTCGGCCTGGATTACCTGACCCTGGAACGCAAGGCCGACACCCTGTCCGGTGGCGAGGCCCAGCGCATCCGCCTGGCCAGCCAGATCGGCGCCGGCCTGGTCGGCGTGATGTACGTGCTCGACGAGCCGTCCATCGGCCTGCACCAGCGCGACAACGAGCGCCTGCTCGGCACCCTGACCCGCCTGCGCGACCTCGGCAATACGGTGATCGTGGTCGAGCACGACGAGGACGCGATCCGCCTGGCCGACTACGTGCTGGACATCGGACCCGGCGCCGGCGTGCACGGCGGCGAGATCTGCGCGCAGGGCACGCTGCAGGACATCCTGGAATCGCCGCGCTCGCTGACCGGCCAGTACCTGTCGGGCAAGCGCGCGATCGAGATCCCGGCGCGCCGGCACAAGCCAAACCCGAAGATGACCCTGCGCCTGCGCGGCGCCAGCGGCAACAACCTCAAGGGCGTGGACCTGGAGATTCCCTCGGGCCTGCTGACCTGCGTGACCGGCGTGTCCGGCTCGGGCAAGTCGACCCTGATCAACGACACCCTGTTCTCGCTGGCCGCCAACGAGATCAACGGCTCCTCGCACCCGGTCGCCCCGTACAGGGAAATCGACGGGCTGGACCTGTTCGACAAGGTCGTGGACATCGACCAGTCGCCGATCGGTCGCACCCCGCGCTCCAACCCGGCTACGTACACCGGCCTGTTCACCCCGCTGCGCGAGCTGTTCGCGCAGGTGCCCGAGGCACGCGCGCGCGGCTACTCGCCGGGCCGCTTCAGCTTCAACGTGCGCGGCGGCCGCTGCGAAGCCTGCCAGGGCGACGGCCTGATCAAGGTCGAGATGCACTTCCTGCCGGACGTTTACGTGCCGTGCGACGTCTGCCACGGCAAGCGCTACAACCGCGAGACGCTGGACATCCTCTACAAGGGCTACAACATCAACGACGTGCTGGAAATGACCGTCGAGGATGCACTGAAGCTGTTCGAGCCGGTGCCGTCGATCGCGCGCAAGCTCGAGACCCTGGTCGACGTCGGGCTGAGCTACATCAAGCTGGGCCAGAGCGCGACCACGCTGTCCGGCGGCGAGGCGCAGCGCGTCAAGCTGTCCAAGGAACTGAGCCGTCGCGACACCGGCCGCACCCTGTACATCCTCGACGAGCCGACCACCGGCCTGCACTTCCACGACATCGAGGCGCTGCTGGGCGTGCTGCACAAGCTGCGTGACGAAGGCAACACCGTGGTGGTGATCGAGCACAACCTGGACGTGATCAAGACCGCCGACTGGATCGTCGACCTGGGTCCGGAAGGCGGCCATCGCGGCGGCACCATCCTGGTCAGTGGCACCCCGGAGGAAGTGGCGGCGCACCCGGATTCGTACACCGGGCAGTTCCTGGCCAAGATGCTGCCCTCCACCAGCGCACGGCCCGAGCAGCCGGCCGCCGTGGCCAACAAGCCCGATGCCCGTCCGCCGCGCAAGGCTGCCAAGGCGACCAAGGCCACGAAGAAATCCACCCGCAACAAGAGCGAGTAATGAGCGAGAACACCCCCAAGCTGCTGGCCCGCGTGCCGATCACCCTGCGCTGGCGCGACATGGACGCCATGGGCCACGTCAACAACTCCAAGTACATCTCCTACCTGGAAGAAGCGCGCGTGCGCTGGATGCTGGGCGTGGAAGGCGTGTCGATGAGCGACCGCGTCGCCCCGGTGGTGGCCAATACCAACGTCAACTACCGCGCGCCGATCGTGTGGCCCAACGACATCACCGTCGAGCTGTACGTCGAGCGCCTGGGCAGCTCCAGCGTCACCATCGCCCACCGCATCGTCGACCAGAAGGATCCGTCGGTGCTGTATTCGGACGGCAACGTCGTGGTGGTGTGGATCGACACCCAGACCGGCAGGAGCGCCCCGCTGCCGGACGCCGTGCGCGCGGCTTCGGTCTGAGCCGGACTCCGGTTTGAAAAAAGAACGGCGGCCACTGGCCGCCGTTTCCGTTTGGATCAGGGCGCGGACCTGGCCGCGCGCATCTCGACCGGTACCGCCGTGCCGTCGTGCAGGCGCAGTTCCAGCGGCACCGGCTGGCCATCGACCAGGGGCTTGCCACCGCGCATCAGCATCAGGTGCAGGCCACCGGGCGCCAGCGTCACTTCCCCCCGGGCCGGCACCACCAGCCGCTCGATCGGGCGCATCCGGCTGATCCCATCGTCGCTGATGGTTTCATGCAGCGACACCTCGGCGAACAGGCTGCTCGCGGCACCTTCCACCACCTGCGCGGCCTCGCAACGATTGACCAGCGTGCCAAAGCCGGCGGCCATCGGCATCGCCGTGTGCGGCGGCTGCCGCACCCAGCCCTTGCGCATCTGCAGGCACGGCGTCGTGCCTCCGGCAGCAGGCACGGACAGCGGCAACCACGCGGCCACGGCAAACAGTACCCGCCCGAATGGTTTGGTTATCATCGTCGCCCGTCCTTACGCCCAAGCCAGGATCTGCAGCATGACCACACGCATCGAGGTGATCAACCACGGACCCATCCGCGAGCTCCGCCTGGCCCGCCCGCCGGTCAACGCGCTCGACACCGAGCTGTGCCGTGCCCTGATCGCCGCGGTAAACCACGCCATGGCCGAGGACGTGCACGGCCTGGTGATCTCCGGCAGCGAGCGCATCTTCACCGCGGGCATGGATGTGCCGCACCTGCTCTCGCATGGCGAGGACAAGCACGGGCTGCTGGACAGCTGGCAGGCGTTCTTCGGTGCGGTGCGCACCCTGGCCGAGTCGCGGATCCCGGTCGTGGCCGCGCTGACCGGCCATGCCCCGGCGGGCGGCTGCGTGCTGGCGCTGTGCTGCGACTACCGGATCATGGCGCGCAGCGTGGACCCGGCGCAGCCGTATGCCATCGGCCTGAACGAGGTGCAGGTCGGCCTGGTCGCGCCGGAAGGCATCCAGCGCCTGATGCGTCGCGCGGTCGGCGCGCATCGCGCGGCCAACCTGCTCGCCCGCGGCGAGATGGTCAGCGCCGAGCGGGCCCTGGAAATCGGCCTGGTCGACGAACTGGCCGATGGCCCGCAGGTCGTCGCCCGTGCCATCAAGTGGATGGAGTCGCTGCTGCGCCTGCCGCGCCAGCCGATGCTGCTGACCCGCGCCATCGCCCGCGCCGAGCTGCACGAATCCCTGCAGCCGGACCTGATCCAGATCGAGCGCTTCGTCGATGCCTGGTATGCGCCCGATGCACAGGCCGCACTGCACGCGCTGGTAGCCCGCATCGGCAAGGCCTGAGCCCCGCAGCAGCCCGGACCCGCTCGCTATAATCGCGGCCTGACTCCCCCAGGCTGCCCCCTTGTCCGCACAGCACGAACCCGTTGTTTCCGAACTGATCGACCTGCTCACGCTGGAGCGGCTGGAGGACAACCTGTTCCGCGGCCAGAGCCGCGACATCGGCACCAAGTACGTGTTCGGTGGCCAGGTGCTCGGCCAGGCGCTGTCCGCCGCGCAGGCCACGGTCGACAACGGCCGCCACGTGCATTCGCTGCACGCCTACTTCCTGCGTGCCGGCAATATCGACCACCCCATCGTCTACGACGTGGACCGCACCCGTGACGGCGGCAGCTTCTCGGTTCGCCGGGTCACCGCGATCCAGCACGGCAAGGTGATCTTCTTCTGCGCGGCCTCCTTCCAGGACGCCGAAACCGGCGCCGAGCACCAGCACAAGATGCCCGAGGTGCCGCAGCCCGAAGACATCGAACCGAACCGGCCGTTGCCGCAGGACGTGCTGGAACGGCTGCCGATCAAGGTGCAGCGCTGGCTCTCGCGTGGCGGCCCGTTCGAGTTCCGCCACGTCTACCCGCGCGACGAACTCAACCCGCCCAAGCGCCCGCCCTACCACCAGGTGTGGTTGCGACTGACCGAGCCGGTCGGCGACAGGCCGGAACTGCACCAGGCGCTGCTGGCCTATGCTTCGGACTTCCACCTGCTGGGCACGGCCACCTTTCCGCACGGTATCAGCTACTACCAGCCGCACGTGCAGATGGCCTCGCTCGACCACGCGCTGTGGTTCCACCGCCCGTTCCGTGCCGACGACTGGCTGCTGTACTCGCTCGACAGCCCCAGCGCGCAGGATTCGCGCGGGTTGGCCCGTGGCCAGTTCTTCACCCGTGATGGCGTGCTGGTGGCCAGCACTGCACAGGAAGGCCTGATCCGGGTCGTCAACAACCGCGAGGCCGTCACCGCCGTGCCGGCAAAGGACTGACATGCGCCAGGTATTCAGCAGCCAACGCGTGGAAACGGTGGAGGGCGTGGCCGACCTGCTACGCGACGCGGGTATCGAGGTGCGCATCAGCAACGGCCGCTCGTACCACAGCAAGCGCAAGGGGCAGTTCAGCTACCTCGACAAGGGCGACGCGCAGAAGTACCCGGCGGTGTGGGTGATCCACGCCGACGACCAGCCGCGTGCACGCGAGATCCTGCGCCAGGCGCGGCTGCTCGACACCACGCGCCGCGACCACCCCACGGCCGAGTTCGCCTTCCGCGACGCGCCTGCCCAGGGCAGCGGCCGCAGCTGGGCCTGGCGCATCCGCATCGCACTGCTGCTGGTGATCGCCGCAGTGGCGATGTTCGTGACCCTGCGCCACCGCAACGCTCCGCCCCCGGCCGCGCCAGCACCTCAGCAGGCACCAGTGACGGTTCCGCAGCAGGCTGACCCACAGCCGGAAGAAGAGGAAGTCCGGGTCCGCATCCAGCCGGCCGATCCGGCGCGACGCTGAGCGGTCACATCCGGCCGCGGCCCACGTCATGGCAGGTACCCCGCAAGGAGAGTCTCCATGAACGGTGCCCCGCTCGAGATGCTGCTGCAGCGTGAACTGCCCATCGCTGCCCGCGGCTGCACGCAGTCCTATGGCCGCATCGTCAGCGGCTGCCAGAACACCGTCACCGCCGTCGCCCTGGCCATCACCCGCGACGTGCAGGCCAGCGAGGACATCGCCCAGGAGGTGTTCCTCAAGGCCTGGCAGCAACTGCACCACCTGAACAACCACGCCAGCTTCCTGCCCTGGCTGCGGCAGATCACCCGCAACCTGGCCCCGCGACTGGCTGCGCGCCAACCGGCGCCGGCCCTTGACCGGCGAAGCGGCCGAGATCGCCATCGGCATGGCCGCCGACCCGTCGCCCTCGCCCGCCCAGCGGCTGTTGCGGCTGGAAGAGGAGTGCGTGGCCGAGGACATCATTTCCGCGCTGCCCGAGGACAGCCGCGAGACCCTGCTGCTCTATTACCGCGAGGGCCAGAGCTCGCAGCAGGTTGCCGCGCTGCTGGGCCTGAGTGATGCAGCCGTGCGCAAACGCCTGTCGCGGGCCCGGGCCAGCGTGCGCGAGGAGCTGATGCAGCGATTTGGAACCTTCGCCCGCAGCAGCGCGCCGGGCACGGCGTTCGCGGCCACGGTCAGCTCGCTGCTGATGGTCGCCGCGCCGGGCACGGCCAACGCGGTCATCGTCGGCAGCGGCATGGCCGGGGCCAGTGCCGGTGCCGGCAAGCTCGGTGCTGGCGGACTGGGTGCCAGCAGCGCCGGCGGTGGCGCCGCACTGGGATCACTGGGTGCAGCCGTCGAGGCCTATCTTTCAGACACCTTCCACCTGGGTTTGACCCTGGCCTGCGTGACGATCGGCGTTGCCAGCGCCTATCTGGGGGGCCTGTACCTGCTGCGCTTTGCCGGGAACGACACCGAGCGGGCGCAGGTGCGCAGGCTGGTCCGCCTGCAGACCTTCAGCAGCGCGGTTTTCTGCATGGCCACGCTGGCGACGGTGGCCCTCCGGCTCGATAGCCTTTACGTGGCCGCGGTCCTGCTGGGTGGCATGGGCGTGATCAACTACCAGTACCTGGTGATCCAGCCGCGGGTAATGGGACCGATGCTGGCCCGCGACGCCGCGCGCCATGGGCGCAGCGGACCGACGTGGATCTACCGCAGCATGTTCGGCCGTGGCGCCGTGGCCGGCACCACGCTCTTCGTCGTGGCCGCCGTGCTTTATGTCTTCCTGCGCTGAGCGCCCGCTACCGGGCAGGTGCATGCAAAAGGAAACGCCCCGGCCAGGCCGGGGCGTTCGTCTATCGGCGCCCGGTCATTGCATGGCAATGACCTCGTACTGCAGGACTCAGCGCTTGGCCGGCGCCTGGCCGGGGGCGCGCTCGCCACTACCACGACGCTCGCCGAACTTCGCCTTGGCCGCGTCCAGCTCGGCCTGGCTCAGCTTGCCGTCCTTGTCGGTATCGACCCGGGCGAACCACTCGGCGCGACGCTTTTCGGCCATTGCCTTGTAATCGGCCTGGTCGATGTAGCCGTCCTTGTTGACGTCCATCTTCTCGAAGTGGGCACGCGCCTCGGCGGCACTGATGCGGCCGTCCTTGTCGGTGTCCATGCCGGCCATGCCGAAGCCGCCACCCGGACCGCCCTTGCCGTGGTGGCCGAAGCGGCCACCGTGGTGACGCATGCGCGGCATCTCCTCGCGCGAGAGCTTGCCGTCCTTGTTGACGTCGAGCTGGTCGAAACGCTCGGCCAGGCGCGGACGGGCAGCAGCTTCGCTGCGGTCGATCACGCCATCATTGTTGGCATCGATGCGCGGCGCCCGGGACTTTTCCGGGGCCTGCTGGGTGGCGGCAATCGCGACGCCGGTGGAGGTCGCCAGCAGCATGGCCAGCAGGATCATCGGGGTGCGTTGACTCATGGTGTTGCTCCGTCTTGATGTAGGAGTGAGCGGCGTGGGGTGTCGCGCGCCGTCAGTGGGGATAACGCGGCAGCACGCGCAGGGTTGACGCACCGGCCGGCCATGTTCATCCGGCAGACAGTCGCCGCTGCTGAGACACGCCAGCGCTATGCTTTCCGTCATGGCCATCCACGCCGACCCCCGCGACGACCTCAGGCTGTTCCAGACCGGCACGCATCCCTGTGGCTACTGGCCCGACCGCCAGGCCCGCGACCTGGTACTGGATCCGCAGGACCCGCGGCTGGGCGTGGTGTATCCGATGGCGCTGGGCTGGGGCTTCCGTCGTTCCGGCGACCTGGTCTACCGGCCGCACTGCCCTTCGTGCAGCGCCTGCGTGCCGGTGCGCATCCCCGTGGCGCGGTTCATACCGGACCGCAGCCAGCGCCGCTGCCTGGCGCGCAATGCCGACATCGAATGCCGCATCGTTCCTGCCCAGCGTACCGACGAGCAGTTCGCGCTGTACCAGCGTTACCTGTCACAGCGCCATGCCGGCGGTGGCATGGACCAGCACGGCCCGCACGAGTTCGACCAGTTCCTGGTCGGCAGCTGGTCGCATGGGCGCTTCATGGAAATGCGCCTGCACGGCGCACTGGTCGGCGTGGCCGTCACCGACGTCACCACCCATGGGTTGTCAGCGGTCTACACGTTCTTCGATCCGGACCAGCACGACCGCTCGCTGGGGACTTACGGGATCCTGCAGCAGATCCAGTGGGCCGCGCGCGAGGGTCTGCCGCACCTCTACCTGGGCTACTGGATCCGCGACCACCGGAAGATGGACTACAAGCGGCGTTACCGCCCGCTGGAGGCCTACGACGGCCGCCGCTGGCATGAGTTCGATCCTGCGCTGGACGGCCTGTAGGCCATTGGTCGCGATGCGCCAGCGCGCGCGACAGTGCAGAATGTCGGGATGAAACGTCTTTCCCTGCCGCTGTTGCTGGCCCTGCTGTGCGGCGCCTGCACCACCACCTCGCCTTCCCCGTCGCAAGCCAGCCAGGACCCCACGCCGTTGCGGATCGCCGCCTACAACGCCTCGCTGTATTCGGAGGAGGCCGGCGGCCTGATCCGCGAACTGGAAGGCGACAGCGCGCATGCACGCAAGATCGCCGCAGTGCTGCAGCAGGTTCGCCCGGACGTGGTGCTGCTGAGCGAGTTCGATTACGACGCCAACCATCGCGCGGCCGACCTGTTCCAGCAGCGCTATCTGGAAGTCGCCCAGCCCGGCGGTGGCGAGCCGCTGCACTACGCCTACCGCTACCTGGCACCGGTGAACACCGGCGTGCCCAGCGGCCTGGACCTGGACAACAATGGCGAGGTCGGCGGCAGCGGACGTGACCGCGGCAATGACGCCTGGGGTTACGGCCTGCACCCGGGTCAGTACGGGATGCTGGTGCTGTCGCGCCACCCGATCGACGACGCGCGCGCACGCACCTTCCAGCTGTTGAAGTGGAGCGCCATGCCCGGCGCGATGCGGCCGCAGGATCCGGCGACCGGCAAGCCGTTCTGGAACGATGCGGTGTGGTCGCAGCTGCGGCTGTCGTCCAAGTCGCACTGGGACGTACCGGTAGAGACGCCGCACGGCACGCTCCACGTGCTCGCCTCGCACCCGACGCCGCCGGTGTTCGACGGCCCGGAACGCCGCAATCGCGCGCGCAACCACGACGAACTGCGCCTGTGGCGCGAGTACCTGGATTCGACCGACAGCCAGTGGCTGTGCGATGACCGGGGACGTTGTGGAGGACTGGCCGCCGATGCACGGTTCGTGATCCTGGGCGACCTCAACAACGATCCGGAGGATGGCGCAGGCCATCGCCAGGCCATCCATGCCCTGCTGCAGCATCCGCGCGTGCTGCAGTACCCGGTGCCGACCAGCGCCGGCGCATTGCAGGCGGGACAGGAATATGCCGAACGCGGCATCACCCGGAGCGGCACGCTGGCGCAGGCCACCGGTGACTTCGGCCCGCCGGCCGGCACCATGCGGCTGGACTACGTGCTGCCGTCGGCCAACTTCAGGTACGTGGATGCAGGCGTTTTCTGGCCATCGCAGCAAAGTGCCGAAGCGGCAATCGTCGACGGCAGTGATCACCGCCTGGTCTGGGTGGACGTCGACACGGACCACTGAGTCCGCCGGAGGGATTGATCCGGATCAAGGCCCCGCGCGTTCATGCCTGCTGCAATGCCCGCATGAACGCCATCGCCCTCCCTCACCCGCAACGCGCGCAGGACATCCGCCAGGCACTGGAAGGCCTCAACGCCTCCAGTGCCGATATCGAGGCGTCCGCGCTGATCTCCATCGACGGCCTGTTGATCGACTCGGTCATGCCCCAGGGCATGGACGAGGACCGCATCGGCGCGATGTCGGCCGCACTGCTCTCGCTCGGCGAGCGCACCGCCCGCGAGCTCGGCCGCGGCCGCCTCGAGCGCGTGCTGGTGCAGGGCGAGAACGGCTACGTGATCATGACCGCCGCCGGCGAGGAAGCCGTGCTGACGGTGCTGACCAAGGCCGAAGTGAAGCTTGGTCTCGCCTTCCTGGACATCAAGCGTGCCGCCCAGGCACTGAGCCGCCTGGTCTGACGATGACCACCAGGATGCTCCTGCCCGACATGACGCCGCCGGCCGAGGAACACCGCTCGGCCCGTTTCACCTTCAGCGACGGAGCCCAGCGCCTGCTGCACTGGAGTGACCGGGAAGTGCCCTACCCGGATGGCCGCCTGATCGTTTCGCGTACCAACCTGGACGGCATCATCACCCACGCCAACGATGCCTTCGTCGAACTCAGCGGTTACACCCGCGACGAGCTGATCGGCGCACCGCACCACATCCTGCGCCACCCGGACATGCCGCGCGCCGCGTTCAAGGACCTGTGGTCCACGCTGCAGGAAGGCCGCAAATGGCATGGCTACGTCAAAAACCTGCGCAAGGATGGCGCGCATTACTGGGTCTACGCCACCGCGCTGCCCAACATCCGCGACGGCAAGGTGGTCGGCTACAGCTCGGTGCGGCGCAAGCCCTCGCGCAAGCGCATCGAGGACCTGCTGCCGGTGTACCGCCAGTGGCTGCAGCAGGAACAGCAGCAGCGCGAGCCGGAGGTGCTGGCATGACCCTCAACATGCTTATCGCCCCGGACTTCGCGCCAGAGAACTTCCCCGGCTGGTACATGCTCAGCACCTCGCTGCAGCAGCGTTCCGGCCTGCGCCTGCACCTGCAGATGCCCGCCACCGGCGCCGAGCAGACGCAGCTCCTGGCCGGCGACAGCACCGACCTGATCTACGCCAACCCGTTCGACGCGGCCGGGCTGATCCGTGGCCGCGGTTTCGTGCCGGTGGCGCGACCCCGCGGACAGTCCGACGAGATGGTGATCGCCACCGCGATCGATTCACCCTGGCAGTGCGTGGAAGACCTGCGCCCGGGCTGCAGCATCGCGCTGACCGACAACCACGACGTCAAGCTGATAGGCCTGCGCCTGCTGGAACCGGCCGACCTGACCCAAGCCGACATCAAGTGGCGCCCGGCCAGCAGCTACCAGGCCGCCGCGCGCATGACCCTGGGCGGCCTGACCGATGCCGGTTTCTTCCTTGCCTCGGCCTACCACTCGCTGGCACGCATCACCCGCGAACGGCTGCGCGTGCTGGTCGAAAGCCGGCTGCGCGACATCAGCCACGTGGTGCTGGCACACCCGCGCGTGGGCGATCGCCTGCCGCACCTGAGCGACGCGCTGCTGGGCATGGACCCGGACAACGGTGCCGACTACCAGGTGCTCGATGCGCTTGGCCTGCCCGGCGGCTTCGAGCCGATGTCCAGCGAGGACGCCGAGTTCATGATCGACCTGATGGACACCCTGCTGGACTGAGCGCATGTCCCTGACCGACGCCACCCTGGATGCCCGCCGCGGCTTCCGCGCACGCACCTGCGCGGTCGCCCGTGCCCCGCAGGACCCCGCCAGCCACCTGGCGCGCCTGCACGCCGCCCTGCAGCTGGACGACACCGAGCCGGTGCAGGGCGTGCTGGCGGACATGTTCGTCGCGCTGCCCGGCAGCGAGGGCGCGATGCGCCAGGTGGCGCTGCAGCTGGCCGGCGGGCGCCTGCATCCCTACGTGGCCGAGGCCTTTGCCCGCCACGCACACGGCCATGCGCTGTCGGTGATCACCCCGCTGGCCACGCGCTGGTCGGTATTCGCCCAGCCCTCTGCCAACGTGCCGGCACGGGTGCGCCGCACCAGCCCGGACCACTCCCGGCGGATGGCCAGACAGGTGGTCGAGGCCCTGCTGGACGGCGACCCGATGCAGGCACCGCGCATCGAGAACGATTTCCTGGACCACTGCATCTCCTGCCAGGACAAGCTGGCCTTCATGGTGGCCAGCCGCGACCTGCGACGCCACGAAGTGGCCGTCGGCGACCGCTGGAGCCAGGTGGCCGCATGGCTGGAACGCCGCGGCAGCGGCGGCGACGTGCAGTAACCGCCGCCGTATCGCGCCCCCTCTTCAAGGAAGCCGAGCATGACCACTGACACCGCCACCGAGGCCACCTGGCTGCTGCCCACCCCGCGCGGCGCCCTGCACGCATTTTCCTCGCCTTCCCCCAATGCAGTGCAGAAGGCCACCCAGGCCCTGCTGTCGGCACCGCGCGCGATGGCGCTGGCCGACTGGCGCAACGAGCACGACCGCACCGGGCGCATGCTCGACACGCTGCGCGAGAAGCAGTGGGTGCAACTGCTCAAGCGCGAAACCCCGGCCCCGGACGTGCGCCTGGGTGACTTCGCCCAGCACGTGATCGCACCGCTGTCGGGCGAACGCCGCGCCATCCTCGCCTCCGACGGCGGGTTCTGCCTGGGCCAGTGCGGCCTGGACCAGGACATGGCCGAGACCCTGAGCGCGGCGGCGGCCGACTTCTCCAGCTACGCGCAGCGCCAGGCCAACCGCGGCTGGCCGGGTGCACGGCATGTGTCGTTCTTCAGTGATCCGGACATGCTGCTCCCGGACTGGTCGTTCGTGCCGTTCTGGATCGACGAGACCGGCTACTGGCTGATCCTGGCCGGCGAGCCGCTGCTCAGCAATCTGGCCATGGTCGAACTGGTGTGGAGCATCCGCCTGGCCGGAGCGCGCTTCGCTGCCCCGCTCTGATACTCCAGGCCTGCGGCGGCATCACCCCGGCCGCAGGCAGGGCGCGCCTCAGGCGCGCAGGGTGACATCGATGGCCGCGGCCGCGTCGCGCGCGATACGTCGGGCCTGCTCGACATCCTCGCCACGGGCCAGGGTCACGCCGACGCGGCGTTGGCCGTGCACCGACGGCTTGCCGAACAGGCGCAGCGCCGTGCCCGGCACCTGCAGCGCCTGTTCGACATTGGCAAACTCCGGCACGCCCTCGCCCACCGCCAGCATCGCGCATGAGGCCGACGGCCCATGCTGCACGATCGACGGCACCGGCAGGCCGAGGATCGCCCGCGCATGCAGCGCGAACTGGCTCAGCTCCTGCGAAGCCAGGGTCACCAGGCCGGTGTCATGCGGACGTGGCGACACCTCGCTGAACCACACCTCGTCGCCCTTGACGAACAGCTCCACGCCGAACACGCCCCAGCCGCCGAGGTCAGCGGTGATGGCGCCGGCGATCTCCTGCGCACGCGCCAGCGCGCGCGGCGACATCGGCTGTGGCTGCCAGCTCTCGCGGTAATCGCCATCCTTCTGCAGGTGCCCCACCGGCGCGCAGAACGAGGTGCCGCCGGCATGGCGCACGGTCAGCTGGGTGATCTCGTAATCGAAGTCGATGAAGCCTTCGACGATGCAACGGCCGGCGCCGGCGCGGCCGCCGGTCTGCGCGTATTCCCAGGCCGGGGCGATGTCGGCCTCGCTGCGCAGCGTGCTCTGGCCCTTGCCCGAGGACGACATCACCGGCTTGACCACGCACGGCAGGCCGATCTCGGCCACGGCCTGGCGGTACTCGGCCTCGGTATCGACGAAACGGTACGGCGAGGTCGGCAGGCCCAGGGTCTCGACAGCGAGGCGACGGATGCCTTCGCGGTCCATGGTCAAGCGTGCGGCGCGCGCGGTCGGCACCACCCGCTGGCCCAGTTGCTGTTCCAGCTGCACCAGGGTCTCGGTATGGATCGCCTCGATCTCCGGCACCACCAGGTGCGGGCGCTCGCGCTCGATCAGCTGGCGCAGGGCGACCGGGTCAAGCATGTCCAGCACGTGCGACCGATGGGCGACCTGCATGGCCGGGGCGTCGGCGTAACGGTCGGCGGCAATCACCTCCACCCCGAAGCGCTGCAGTTCGATGGCCACTTCCTTGCCCAGTTCGCCCGAGCCGAGCAGCAGCACGCGGGTGGCGGAGGGCGAGAGCGGCGTGCCGAGCGTGGTCATGGCGGTTCCATCGATGCGTTTGAGGGGCGCCAATTCTAAACGGCGGCCCGCCGCGACCGCTCGCGGGCCCCCTCTTGCAACCTGATATCAATTTGATATCTTCAATCCACAACCCACAGGACGTACTCCCATGAAAGAGAAGCCGATTCGTTCGCTGTCTGGCATTCCGCTGGTGCTGATGCTGCTTGCCGCCTTCGGCCTGGCGGTCTGGGTGATGATGCTGGCCGGCGCCGATGAGCTTCCGCGCACGGCCACGATCGGCTCGGTGCTGGTCTTCATCGTCGGCGCGTTCATGCTGACCGGCCTGTACTCGGTGCAGCCCAACCAGGCCGCGGTGTTGAGCCTGTTCGGCAAGTACGTGGGCACGGTCAAGGACAACGGCCTGCGCTGGAACAACCCTTTCTACTCCAAGAAGAAGGTCAGCCAGCGCGTGCGCAACTTCGAGTCCGGCAAGCTCAAGGTCAACGAACTGGATGGCAGCCCGATCGAGATCGCCGCGGTGATCGTGTGGCAGGTGGTGGATGCCTCCGAAGCGGTCTACAACGTCGACGACTACGAGAGCTTCGTGCACATCCAGTCCGAGTCGGCGCTGCGCGCGATGGCGACCAGCTATCCCTATGACCAGCACGAGGAAGGCCAGCTGGCGCTGCGCAGCCACGCGGCAGAGATTTCCCAGCACCTCAAGGACGAACTGGCCGAACGCCTGGCCGACGCCGGCGTGCAGGTGCTCGATGCCCGCATCAGCCACCTGGCCTATGCCCCGGAAATCGCCCAGGCGATGCTGCAGCGCCAGCAGGCCAACGCGGTGATCGCCGCCCGCACCCGCATCGTCGCCGGCGCGGTGGGCATGGTGGAGATGGCGCTGGCCGAACTGCAGAAGAACGGCGTGGTCGAGCTGGACGAGGAGCGCAAGGCGCACATGGTCAGCAACCTGCTCACCGTGCTGTGCTCGGACCGCGGCACCCAGCCGATCGTCAACGCCGGTTCGCTGTACTGAGGTGGCCATGGATGTGCTCGCCCCATTGATCATCGCTGCCACCGGCGTGCCTGCCCTGGTCATCGCCGGCTGGTCAGGGCGCGACGACAGCGACCACGCCCGCGGCACCGGGCTGCGCTGGGCCCTGATCGCGCTGAGCATGTTCGCCGGCGCGCTGGGCCTGTACCTGGCCAGCGGCAACCAGCGCGCGATGTACGCGGTGGTCATTGCCCTGGTGGTCGCGGTCAACGTGCTCGGCGTGTCGCTGGTGCTGCACCTGCGCCGCGGCTCGAAACAGGCCCCGCGGCGATGAGCGAGAAGAAGGCCTATCCGCTGCGCATCAACGCCGACGTGCTGGCGGCGGCGCAGCGCTGGGCCGATGACGAATTGCGCAGCCTGAACGCGCAGATCGAATACGTGTTGCGCGACGCACTGCGCAAGGCCGGGCGGTTGCCCAAACCGAAACAGGACAAGGAGGACGAGTCGTGAGCAAGCGCTGGCAGTACCTGACCGTGGAAGTGAAACCCAAGACCTTTGGCGGCCACGATGCTTCCGTGGTGCAGGACCATCTCAACCGCCAGGGCCAGCTGGGCTGGGAACTGGTGAATTCGGTCAACAACGGTGCGATGTACCCGCTGATCCTGCTGTTCAAGAGGGAGAGCTGACATGCGTCGACTCACGTTCGCTGCCCTGCTAGCCCTGGTTCCGGTCGCCAGCGCGCTGGCCGCCGATCCGCAGGCCATCGCCACGCGCCTGCTCGACCAGCTCGACGCCGGCCAGTACGCCGCGGCCGAGGCGATGTTCTCGCCGGGAATGAAGGCCGCCGTGCCGGCCGACAAGCTCAAGGCGGTGTGGGAATCGTTACCAGCCCAGGCCGGCCCACGCGGTGAGCGCGGCCCGGCAAAGGTGAGCCAGGCCGAGGGCGGAGCGGGCAGCGTGGTGATCCCGTTGCAATACGCCAAGGCACGCCTGCAGGCGCAGGTGGCGGTGAATGCCGAGGGCCAGGTCGTCGGCTTCCTGGTGCAGCCGGCCGCCGCCGATCCGGCCCCTGCCCCGGCCGCCGATGCGCCGTTCTCCGAGCAGGCCTTCGAGGTGCCGGGCAACGATGGCAGGCCGGGCCTGCCCGGCACCCTCGCCCTGCCGCGCGGCAAGAGACCGTTCCCGGCCGTGGTGCTGGTGCACGGCTCCGGCCCGCAGGACCGCGACGAGACCATCGGTCCGACCCGCCCGTTCCTGGACATCGCCCGCGGCCTGGCCGCGCAGGGCATCGCCGTGCTGCGCTATGACAAACGCACCCATGCGCGTCCGCAGGATTTCACCGCCAGCTTCGGGATCGCCGAGGAAACCGTCGACGACGCCGTGGCCGCGGTGGCCGCACTGGCCGCCATCGATGGCATCGATCCGAAGCGCGTCTTCGTGCTCGGCCACAGCCAGGGCGGCCTGCTGGCCGGGCACATCGCCAAGGCCAGCGCAGGCAAGGTTGCCGGGCTGGTGCTGTTCGCCGCCCCGGCACGCCCCCTGCTCGACCTGCTGGCCGAACAGAACCGCTACTTCGTCAACCTGGACGGCAGCGTCAGCGCCGAGGAACAGGCGCACCTGGACGCACTGGACGCGGCCATCGCCGCGGTCCGCCGCGATCCCCAAGCCTCACTGCTGAACACCCCGGGTCGCTTCTGGCAGGAGCTGGAACAGGTCGACGCGGTGGCCGACGTGCGCGCCAGCGGCCTGCCGGCGTTGCTGCTGCAGGGCGGGCGAGACTTCCAGGTGGTCGATGCCGACTGGCAGCGCTGGAAGCAGGAACTGTCCGGCGATCGCTACCGTTTCCACCACTACCCTGCCCTCAACCACCTCGGCATTGCCGGGCAGGGCAAGGGCAGCCTGGAGGAATACGCGCAGCCCGGCCACGTCGATGCGGCCCTGATCGGCGACATCGCCAGCTGGATCAGGTCGCGATGAAGGCGCGGGCCGGCGGCTATCCCCGCCACGTCAAGGTGGCCGAGCCGGCCGCCTCGACGCTGTGGTGGCTATGGGTGCCGCTGCTGGTGGTGCTGGCCATCGCGCCGGTGCTCAACGTGTTCGACGGCAAGCCACCCATCCGGCCGACGTTCGACTCCTGGTCGCCACTGGTGATCCTGCCGCTGGTGATGCTGGGCCTGACCCTGATGTACCGCCGACGCCGCATCGTGCTGGAACCGACGCAGCTGGCGATCACCAGCACGTTCTACCGGCGGCGGGTGGCGCTGGACAGCCTGGAGCTGGACCGTGCGCGGGTGATGAGCCTGGAGGAACACACCGACCTCAAGCCCGCGCTCAAGACCAACGGCTACCAGATCCCCGGCTTCCGCTCCGGCCATTTCCGCATGCGCGACGGCAGCCGCTGCTTCTGCCTGGTCACCGACAACAGCAAGGTGCTGGCGCTGCCGCTGCGCGATGGCAGCTGGGTGCTGGTAAGCCCGGAAAACCCGCGCCAGCTGCTGGATGAACTCCGCGAACTGGCCGCTCCTGGCACCGCGCACTAAGCTGGCCCCATGCGTCCCGCTCCCGCCTTCCTGTTCAACACGCCGGCCATCGAACTGTGGCCCGGTGGCCTGCTGCGCGCGCGCAGCAATGCCGATGCCCGCGCGCTGGCCCGTGCCCGCCATGTGCTGCGGCGCAAGCGCGACGGCCGTTATCTCGCCGCGTCGCTGCCTGAAGGCCTGCTCCCGCTGGTGCCGCGGCTGCGCCGCGAGCCAGGCATCGAACAGGCCCTCGCCCTAGTGTACGAACTGCAGCGCAAGCCGCGCGGCATCCCCGGCATCGGCACCACATTGCCGCTGGACCGGCTGCACGAGCGCCTGGACCAGCTCGGGCTGGACGAGGGTTACGCCACGCGCACCGGCCTCGAGCTGGAAGCCGAACCGGCGGTGCTGCAGCTGGCCGGTTTCGACTGCTGGCGCCGCCCGCTGTGGCTCTCGCCCGCCGCGGCACGCGGCTGGCAGCGCCTGCGCCTGGCCGCTGCCGTTGATGACGTGGCCCTGCACGCCATCTCCGGCTACCGCAGCCACGACTACCAGCTGGGCATCTTCGAACGGAAGCTCGCGCGCGGGCAGAGCGTCGCGCAGATCCTCACCGTCAACGCCGCGCCGGGCTTCAGCGAGCACCATGGCGGCGACGCACTGGACATCGGCACGCCCGGCGAGCCACCGGCCGAGGAATCGTTCGAAACCACCGAGGCCTTCGTCTGGCTGCAAGGCCGCGCCGCGGACTTCGGCTTCCACATGAGCTATCCGCGCGAGAACCCGCACGGCATCGTCTACGAACCCTGGCACTGGCGCTTCCATGGCGCGGCCGACGCGAGCGCCCGGCCCGGATAACGCCGCTCGGCTGTCGCTTAGTCCTGCGAGCGGTTGGTGCGTGGCGCGGTGACATCGTCACCGGCGCCGTCAGCGATCCGCCACAGGTAGAGGCTGGCCCAGGTACGGTACGGACCCCAGGCCCGGCCGCGCTCGGCCAGCTGCTTTGGTGTCGGCAGGGCGTCCAGTCCATCGACGAGCTGTGCGCCCCTGCGCACACCAAGGTCATCGACCGGCAGCACGTCGGGCCGGCCGAGGCGGAACATCAGCATCATCTCCACCGTCCAGCGACCGATGCCGCGTATCGGCACCAGCGCCTGCACGATCGCATCCTCGTCCATGAATGCCATGCGGCGCAGGCTGGGAATCCCGCCTTCGGCCTCACGCCGCATCAGGTCGCGCAGCGCCAGCGTCTTGTTGGCCGATACCCCACACGCCCGCAACGTCGCGTCATCGACACGGCCGAGCGTGTCGGTATGCAGGCGGTCACTGCCGATGGCCAGCTCCACGCGGCCGACGATGGTGGAAGCGGCCTTGCCACTGAGCTGCTGGAACAGGATCGAGCGGGCCAGCGCATCGACCGGGTCGAAAGGACGTCGCCAGCCATCCGGCGGCGGGATGGGCCCAATGCGACGGATCCAGCCGGCCAGCGCCCGGTCATGGCGCAACAGATGCCTGTGTGCCCGCTCGACATCAAAGCCACGCGGATGCCGGGGCATGGCTCAGGCCCCCGGCAGCAGAAGGGTGCGGCGGGCGCGCGCACGATGGACCGGATTGACGGGCAGCCCCATCGTCGCAGCCGGTTCAGCGCCGCAGCGCATTGATCGCCAGCAGCAGCCAGCCGGCCATCAGCGTGCCGCCGCCGATCGGTGCCAGCCGGGTCGACCACTGCAGCATCGCCCCGGCGACCAGGCTGCCGGAAAACAGCAGCGTGCCCAGCAGCAACAGATACAGCGACAGGCGGCCGAACGAGCGGTCCGCACGCGGCCCCAGCGCAGCCAGCACGGCGCCGTGGCCGAAGGCGTACAGCGAGGCGGTGTCGAGCAGTGACTGCGCATGCGGGTCGGCCACGCCATGGGCGGCCCAGGCCGACACGCCGATGGCCGCGGCAGCGAGCAGCCCGCCAAGGCAGGCCAGGAGGGAAGGTTTGCGGGCGCGTCGTTCCAGGCTGAGCATCATCGTTTTTCCTGCCTGCGGCCAGGTGGCCGGCAAAAAAAAACGCGCCGCATGGAGCGGCGCGTTTTCGACTATCAGGTCATCGCGAAGCAGTTGCTTACTTGATGGACCAGTACACGTCGTAGCTGCCTTCGGTGGTGAAGGCCTTGTCGACGCCGCCCTTCCAGGACTCGTACGGGCGATCAACCACTTCGTAGCCGGCGGTGGTCGCCCACGCGCGCAGGGCGTTGCGTGCGATGTCCAGGCCAGCCATGTGGCCGGTGTAGGTTGCGTAGGCCGAGCGACGCGGTTCGGTGTGGACGTAGGTGGCCGGATTGCCGCCGGGGATCTTCACTTCCAGCTTGCCTTCGGCCCCCTTCTTGCGGACCGGCTGGGCCACGTCGAAGGCGTACTTCTCGGCACCGAAGTCGGTGGTCACGATGCGAACCGGACCCGCGGCTTCCAGGCCGTTGGCCTCCATCGCGCGCTTGATCCACTCCTGGTTGTCCTCGATGGACTTGCGGATGGTGTCGTTGCCGCGATCGATGTTGCCGGCGTTGACGACCAGCAGGTCCTCGGCCGGCACGTCGACGACCTTCAGGTCGGTCAGCGGGGCTTCGGAGGCGCGGTAGTCCACGTTCGGCACGGTGGCCAGCATGTTGACCATGCGCGACAGGCCCAGCTTCAGGTCGTCGCCGACGTGACGGGTCACGTACAGGCCGGCGTAACGGCCGAGCAGGTCGAAGCCGTACTTGACGCTGTATTCCTGGGTGATCTTGACGTTGCGGTTGTTCTTGCCGGTCGGCTCCAGGTTGAACACCGTGGTCTTGTCATGACCCTTGGCGCGATCCTGGATGGCGATGGCCACGCGGCTGTCCTTCTCGGCCTCGGTGATCTCCCAGCTGCCCTGGCCGATCGAGCCTTCCTTGGAGCTGTAGTCCAGGCGGGCACCGACGCCCGACTCGGGGCCGGAAAGCTTCAGTTCAACGGCGGGATCGCGCAGTACCAGCGGGTTCCAGTCCTTGAAGCGGCGCAGGCTGCTGACCGTGTCGTACACGATCGTCATCTTGCGGTTGGTCTCGATGCTTTCGGAAAGGTGGCGCTCGCCCGGCAGACACACGCCAATGATGACGAACAGGCCAGCCACGATCCCCAAGGCGATCAGGAACTCGATAATACGGGTCATTCAGGAGTCTCCGGGGCCGATCCCACGGCCGGGTTGATTGAAGCCAAGCCCCCATCCTATCAGGGAACGCGGCCGTTGTTTACGAGGTCGGTTACCGACCTCCATGCCGGCAGCGGAATTCTCCGCGTAACGGCAGCGGAGGGTAGCGCATCATGCCACCGCTGGACATGAGCACTGCAGCATTCCGGCGATGATGGACGGCCTTCACGCCAGTTCCGGCAAAGCACAGCACACCGGCTCAACCGTTCAGACAGGCAGCGCCTCGCCCGCCGCGCTGCGGCGGGCCGGGCATCCTGTCGGTCAGACCAGCTGCAGCTCGAAGGCCTTGAGCACGGCGCGGGTGCGGTCGCGCACGCCGAGCTTGGACAGGGTGAGCGGCCACTGCCTGCGAGGCACCGCCTCGCGTGGCCGCGAACGCCCGCCGCGCTGCGGCGGGCCGGGCATCCTGTCGGTCAGACCAGCTGCAGCTCGAAGGCCTTGAGCACGGCGCGGGTGCGGTCGCGCACGCCGAGCTTGGACAGGATGTTGGACACGTGGTTCTTGATCGTGCCCTCGGCCACGCCCAGCGAGTTGGCGATCTCCTTGTTGGAAAAGCCACTGGCCATCAGCCGCAGGATCTCGGTCTCGCGGTCGGTCAGCGGGTCCGGGCGGTCCAGGCTGACGAACTCGTTGCGCATGTGCTCCAGCCCGGACAGCAGGCGCTGGGTCACCGCCGGCTGCACCAGCGAACCACCATCGGCGACGGTGCGGATCGCGCCGACCAGCTGCTCCAGGGTCACGTCCTTGAGCAGGTAACCCTTGGCCCCGGCCTTGAGCCCGGCCAGCACCAGCTGGTCGTCGTCGAAGGTGGTCAGGATGATGGTCGGCGGCAACTGGCCCAGCCGCGACAGCGTCTGCAGCGCCTCCAGGCCGGACATCACCGGCATGCGCATGTCCATCAGCACCACGTCAGGGGCCACGCCAGGGATCATCTCCACGGCCTGGCGGCCGTCGGCGGCCTCGGCCACCACCTCGATGCCGTCATCCAGCGCCAGCAGCGAGCGGATCCCCTGCCGCACCAGCGTTTGGTCGTCGACCAGGCAGACGCGAATCATCAGTGCACTCCTTGTGGAACGGGGGCCAGCATCGGGCTGGCAACGCCGGGGACCGACAGGGTCAGCCGGAAGCCCCGCCCCTGCCCGGTCTCGATATTCAGTTCGCCACCATACTGGGTGACACGCTCGCGCATGCCGCGCAGGCCATTGCCGGGAATCATGCCTGCCGGATCGGCGCCCAGGCCATCGTCGTGCGCGGCAATGACCACCTGCCCCTGCTCGCGCCGCACCTGGATCCACAGGTTGCGGGCGCGGGCGTGGCGCACGGCGTTGGTAATGATTTCCTGGGTACAGCGCAGCAGCACGTGGGCGCGCTCGGGGTCCTCGACGTTGAGGGGCTCGTCGATGTCCAAGTGGATGTCCAGCGATGGGACCTGCTCGGTCAGCGGCCGCAGCGCCGCGGCCAGGTCGATGGTGCCGCTCTCGCGCAGCTGGCTCACCGCCTCGCGCACGTCGGTGAGCAGCAGCTTGGCCAGGGTGTGGGCCTGGCGGACGTGCTCCTGCGCCTGGCCCTCGGTGATGTGCCCGGCCACTTCCAGGTTCAGGCTCAGCGCGGTCAGGTGGTGGCCCAGCAGGTCATGCAGCTCGCGGGAGATGCGGGTGCGCTCGTTGATGCGCGCGCTCTCGGCCAGCAGCAGGCGGGTGGCGCGCAGTTCGGCGTTGAGCCGGCGCTGCTCCTCGCGGGCCTCGGTCTGCTGCCGCGCCACCAGGCTGGTAACGAAGATGAACATCGAAAACCCGCCGTACAGCAGCGACTGCATCAGGGCCTCGAACAGTGGAAAACCCAGGATCAGGTAATAGACCGGCAGCACCGCCAGCTGGCTAAGCAGCAGCCACGCAACGCCCACCCGCACGGTCAGCAGCCACGGAATCACCCCTGCGGCGACCATCATCAGGATGCTGCCCAGGCCCGAACCACTGAGGTAGCTCACCGCCAGCGCCGAGATCGTCAGCGCCAGCAGCATCAAGCGGTCGTACCACTGCGAATGGCCGCCGGCGGACAGGCCCCGGGTCAGCCAGAAATAACAGCCGCCGAAGGCCAGGTAGGCCATGAACAGCCACAGCACCTCGGCGCGTTCGTACAGGAAGCCGCCGCCCTCTTCCACGGGCACGTACTGTGCGTAGACCAAGGGCACGCAGACGATGGCCCAGGTGAACAGGCCGGCTAGCCGCAGGACGCGGGTATGACTGAGGTATCCCAACATCCGGCCATCTTAGGCTGAACCCGCTTCCGCGCACTCCCACGGAAGTCATGCACTTACGCTCGCTTGCGCCGAGCCGCCCATGCGATAATCGGGCGCACAGCCCTTCGGGGCCGACCGCGTTACCCCACGGAGTCCTAATGTCGATCGTCATCCGCGACGTGCGCGAGCACGAGCTCGATTCCGTCCTGGCACTCAACAACAATGCCGGGCTGGCGATCCTGCCGTTGGATGCAGCAAGGCTGCGCCATTTCTACGAGAACGCCGAGTACTTCCGCGTCGCCGAGCGCGACGGCAACCTGGCCGGTTTCCTGGTCGGTTTCGGCAGCGACAACCAGCACGACAGCTGCAATTTCGCCTGGTTCCGCGAGCGTTACCCCAAGTTCTTCTACATCGACCGCATCGTCGTGGCGTCCCGTCGCCGCGGTGGCGGCGTGGGCCGTGCGTTCTACGCCGATGCCCAGAGCTATGCCGAGCTGCGCTACCCGCAGATGGCCTGCGAGGTGTTCCTCGACCACGGCGCCGACGCGGCCCTGCTGTTCCATGGCAGCTTCGGCTTCCGCGAGGTCGGGCAGAACCTGATGCCGGACGTCGACGTGCGCGCCAGCATGCTGCTCAAGGACCTGTGCAGCTATGAATGGGTGCGCAAGACCTACGGCGACAACTTGCCGGACGCGCCCTGGGTGGGCAAGCCGCGCGTCGTCGCCGCGGGCCAGCAGGCAACGGGGACCTGAGCGTGGCGGTGAACATGGATTACGAACAGGCCGGCGAACTGAAGATCGGCCAGGTCGGGATTGCCAACCTGCGCATCCGCACCCTCGACGTCCCGCGCCTCGTGCGCGAGATGCAGGAACGTGTGGCCCGCGCGCCCAAGCTGTTCGGCCGCGCCGCGGTGATCCTGGATTTCGGCGGCCTGAGCCACGTGCCCGACGTGGCCACGGCCAAGGCCCTGCTCGATGGCCTGCGCGGCGCCGGCGTGCTGCCGGTCGCGCTGGCCTATGGCACCTCCGAGACCGAACGGTTGTCCGAGCAGCTCGGCCTGCCGCTGCTGGCCAAGTTCCGTGCGCAGTACGAACGCGCCGAACCAGCTGCCGCCGCGCCGCCTCCGCCGCCGCGCCCGGAACCTGCGCCCGCCCCGGCTCCGCCGGCCGCCGCGCCGCAGCCCGGCCGCATGCAGCATGGCAACGTGCGCTCGGGCCAGCAGTTGTACGCGGAGAACTGCGACCTGACCGTACTGTCCACCGTCGGCGCCGGCGCCGAGGTGATTGCCGACGGCAGCATCCATATCTACGGTACGCTTCGTGGCCGGGCACTGGCGGGTGCCCAGGGCAATACCGGCGCGCGGATCTTCTGCCGTGATTTCCATGCCGAGCTGGTTGCCATTGCCGGTCATTACAAGGTGCTGGACGATGTTCCCGAACAGCTGCGCGGCAAGGCCGTGCAGGTCTGGCTGGAACAGGACCAGATCAAGATCGCTGCGCTGGACTGACGCAGCCCCCTAACGAACATTCTGGAGAAATCCTTTGGCTGAAATCATCGTTGTCACCTCCGGCAAGGGCGGCGTGGGCAAGACCACCAGCAGCGCCAGCCTGGCGTGCGGCCTGGCCCGTCTTGGCAAGAAGGTCGCGGTCATCGACTTCGACGTGGGCCTGCGCAACCTCGACCTGATCATGGGTTGCGAGCGTCGCGTGGTGTACGACTTCGTCAACGTCGTCCATGGCGAGGCCACGCTCAAGCAGGCCCTGATCAAGGACAAGCGCTTCGACAACCTGTACGTGCTGGCTGCCTCGCAGACCCGCGACAAGGACGCGCTGACCAAGGAAGGCGTGGAGAAGGTCCTCAAGGACCTGGCAGCCGATGGTTTCGACTACATCCTGTGCGACTCGCCGGCCGGCATCGAGAAGGGTGCGTTCCTGGCGATGTACTTCGCCGACCGCGCCGTGGTCGTGGTCAACCCTGAAGTGTCCTCGGTGCGTGACTCGGACCGCATCATCGGCCTGCTCGATTCCAAGACCCAGAAGGCCGAGAACGGCGGCGCGGTGCCGGCGTTCCTGCTGCTGACCCGCTACAGCCCGGCCCGCGTGGAGACCGGCGAGATGCTGTCCATCGGTGACGTCGAGGAAGTGCTGGGGCTCAAGGCCATCGGCGTGATCCCCGAATCGGGCGACGTGCTCAATGCATCCAACAAGGGCGAACCGGTCATCCTCGATGCCGAATCGCCGGCCGGACAGGCGTATGAAGATGCCGTTCGCCGCATCCTGGGCGAGGAACGCCCGATGCGCTTCACCAGCGTGGAGAAGAAAGGCTTCTTCAGCAAGCTGTTCGGAGGGTAAGCATGGGACTGTTCGACTTCCTCAAGACCAAGACGACCTCCGCGGAAACGGCCAAGAACCGCCTGCAGATCATCATCGCCCAGGAGCGCAGCCAGCGCGGGGGGCCGGACTACCTGCCGCTGCTGCAGCGCGAATTGCTGGAAGTGATCAAGAAGTACGTCAACATCGATGTTGATGCGGTCAAGGTCGACCTGGTCAAGGATGGCGAGCACGACGTGCTCGACATCTCGGTTGCCCTGCCCGAAGGCCCGCAGTCCTGACCTGCTGAATCCCGGGACCGCCGCTGGCGGTCCTGTTTTTTTCCGATCCCGCCATTCCCATGCCCGACCATCCGGCTGATACCCAGGAACCCACGCCGGATGTGCTGTGCGTGGGCGATATCGCGTGGGCCGACGCCGAAGGCCTGCTCGCGCAGTACGGGCTGCGGCTGAACCGCGTCGCTGACGGCGACAAGATCCCCGGCAGCTACTGGGGCGAGCCGGAAGCCGGCGTCATTGCCCACGACGTATACGTGCGCGATGACACGCCGGTGCACTCGATGCTGCACGAGGCCTGCCACCTGATCGTTCTGCCGGCCGAGCGCCGCGCCGCGGTGCATACCGATGCCACCGATTCGGTCGAGGAAGAGGACGCCACCTGCTACCTGCAGATCGTGCTGGCCGGCCGCCTGCCCGGCGTCGGCAGCGCGCGGCTGATGGCCGACATGGATGCCTGGGGCTACACCTACCGCCTGGGCTCCACCCGGGCGTGGTTCGAGCAGGATGCGGAAAACGCCCGCAGCTGGCTGGAACAACGCGGCCTGCCAGTCAGCTGATCCGGCCGCGGCGCCATGCATCCGCGTGGCGCAACAGGCATCTTTCGATTCCTGCCTCGTGTATGCACCGTGCGCGTGAATGACGCGCAGAAGTGACCTAGCCTGGGCTCCCGGGCGGTAGCGAAGCTCCCATCCCGAGGATGACCCGCGTGCCGGCGCCTGCAAGCGACTCGAAGCGCAGTGTCCAGCCCAGGTGTTCGCACAGCCTTCCGAGCAGGTCCAGACCGAGGCCACCGAGCGGACTGCGCCCGCCGCGCGCCAGTTGCGCGTACGCCTGGCTGATCTCCTCCGGACTCAGGCCATGGCCGGGATCGTCGATCATGACCATCCCCTGCGTTGACAGGCGCACGACGATCTTCCCGCGGTCGCTGTTCTCGATGGCGTTGCGCAGCAGGTTGCCGAAGGTGGCCTGGATCACGCCCGAAGGCGCCAGGATTTCGCAGGCCGGCGCAGTTTCCATGACGATCTCCAGCGCCTTGCCCTCGGCCAGGTGTCGGTGGTCGGCAATGATCTCCGGCAACAGCCGATCCAGCGCCACCGGCTCGGCGAGGGCGGCCAGCCGCGCCGGCTCCCGCGCCAGCATCAACAGCATCTGGATCAGCTCCTCCATGCCACGCGCCGTGCTTTCCACGCGCTGCAGTTGCTGGCGCGCACGTTCGGGCAGGCCGGGTTGTTCCAGCGCCAGCCCGGCGGCCCCGGTGATCACCGCCACCGGCGTGCGCAGTTCGTGGCTGGCCATGCCGACGAAGGTGCGTTCGCGCTCGACGAACTGTTCGTTGCGCCGCAGGTAATCGTTGAGCGCGGCGGCGATGACCTCGAGTTCGGCGCTGCCCTGCGGCCCAACTTCGAGCCGCTGGCCCGGCTTCTCCGGTTGCAGCTCGCCGATGTCCCGCGCCAGCGCTGACAACGGATGGACCAGCCGCGCCACGCCCACCCAGGCCATCAAAAGGGTCACGATGGCCAGGGCCACGCCGGCCCACATGGCCAGGCGGCTGATGAAACCTTCCAGTTCGGCGAAGTCGGCGATGTCCAGAACCAGCACGACCCGCCCCAGGTCCGGGGTCTGCCGCACCATCAGCGCGCTCTTGCGGGCCTCGATGAACTCGCCGTCATGCAGGCCAGGGTGCAGCCCACGCAGCTCCGCCGGCAGCCCTCCGGGGTCCGATTCGCGGTACAGGCGGAGCGTGTCCGAATCCTGCCAGCGGTAGTCGCCATCCTCGCGCAGGTGACCGAGGATGCTGTCCAGCTCGGAGTTGAGCAGCGCGCGCCACACCGCGTGTTCGGCATGTTCATGCACGTAGTTGGCGGCGCCGAACACTGCCAGTGTCACCAGCGCCAGATAGGTGGCCAGCCAGCCCAGCAGCTTGCGGCCCAGGGGCTTGCGCTTCATCCCCGATCCGTCGCATCTGCCACCGGCGTGGATGCCGGTGCGCAGAGGCGGTACCCCACCCGTGGCAGGGTGTGGATCAGCTTTTCGGCAAACGGTGCGTCCACGCTGCGGCGCAGCTCGTACACATGCGAGCGCAGCATGTCGCCATCCGGCGGTTCATCGCCCCACAGCGCGAACTCCAGGGCCTCGCGCGGCACCGCCGCCGGGCTGGCGCGCATGAGCACCTCCAGCAGCTTGCGGCAGGCCGGATACAGGTGCAGGACCTGGCCGGCGCGCGTCGCTTCCAGCGTCGACAGGTCCAGCCGCAGGTCGTGCACTTCCAGTACGCGCCGCTGCTGGCGTCCGTTGGCACGTGCCAGCAGTGCTTCCAGCCGCACCTCCAGCTCCGGCAGTGCGAACGGCTTGGTGAGGTAATCGTCGGCACCGGCGCGGAAGCCGGCGATCTTGTCGGGCAACTCATCGCGTGCGGTCAACATGATGACCGGCACCTGGGAATGATGTTCTTCGCGCAGCCGGCGCAGGATCTCCGGGCCCTCCATCCGCGGCAGCATCCAGTCCAGGATCAGCGCGTCATAGCGCTGCGTGCTCGCCAGGTGCAGGCCAGTGACGCCATCGGGCGCGACATCCAGCACATGGCCGCGCGCTTCGAAGTAATCGAAGAGATTGGCGACCAGGTTGCGATTGTCTTCAATCACCAGCAGCCGCATCGTCGGTACCACAAGCAAGCTCCCCGGCACGGGGCGTCGCGGGGAATGGTAGCCCGCGGGTGTCGGAGGAATGTCGAAAACGCCGTCTTCGGACGCGATTCCGACATGGCGGAGCGGAGCATGGACGGACCCGGTGGGAGTCCGTGCCAACGTGCAATCGTCCAGTCCGCGCCCTCGCCGCATTCCCTACCCGTTTCTTGCCCTGCTGGCGCTGATCGCGGCAAGCCTGGCCGCGGGACTGGGAATGCGCCAGCCATCACCTCCGGACGAACCCCGTTTCGTGCTGGCCGCGCGCACGATGGTCGAGAGCGGACGATGGTTGCTGCCACATCGCGGCAGCGAGCTCTACGCCGAGAAGCCGCCGGTCTTCATGTGGATGCAGGCGGCCGCGTACCAGTTGCTCGGGCGTTGGGAGGTCGCCTTCCTGCTGCCCTCGCTGCTGGCGGCATTGCTGACACTGGCTCTGACCTGGGACCTGGCACGGCGCCTGTGGAACCACCGCGTCGCCGGTTACGCGGCAGTGGCCCTGTTCGCCTGCCTGCAGTTCGGCCTGATGGCCAAGCGCGGGCAGATCGACATGGCGCTGGTGGCAATGACCACGCTGTCGCTGTGGGGCCTGATGCGGCACCTGCTGCGCGGACCCGACTGGCCGGCGTTCGCCATCGGCGTGGTTGCCGCCGGCATTGGCACGGTGACCAAGGGCGTGGGCTTCCTGCCCTTGCTGGTGCTGTTGCCCTGGCTGGCCTTGCGCCGGCGGAGGCCAAGGCTGGCCGCCGCACGGCCGGGCGATCGCTGGCGCTGGGCCCTGCTGCCGCCGTTGTTCCTCGCAGGCACGGCGGTCTGGCTGCTGCCGCTGTCCATTGCATTGCTGCACGGTGCCGATCCGGCCCTGCCGGCCTACGCGCACGAACTGCTGTTCAGACAGACCGGAACGCGTTACGCCGCGGCCTGGCACCACCGCCAACCCGCCTGGTACTACCTGCAGGTCATGCTCCTGCTCTGGCTGCCGGGCAGCCTGCTGCTGCCCTGGCTGTTGCCGGCGTGGTGGCGGCGCTGCCGACGCGTCGACCCGCGCCACCTGCTGCTGCTCGGCTGGTCCGCGCTGGTGCTGCTGTTCTTCAGCCTCAGTCCCGGCAAACGCGAGGTCTATGTGCTGCCGATGCTGCCGGCGCTGGCGATCGCCGCCGCCCCGCTGCTGCCTGGCCTGCTGCGTCGCACGGGCGTGCGCTGGGTACTGGCCGTGTACGTCGCCGCGTTGGGCGCAGGCGCGCTGATATCCGGCACCGGCGCGATTGCCGGCGCAGGCTGGGCGCGGCAGGCTGCCTTGCGCCGGGCAATCGATCCTTCCGTCCTGCACCCCCTTGGATACTGGCTGCTCGGCTTCGGCGTCGCCACGCTGATCGTGCTGGCGGTTACGCGCCTGCGCCATGCCGCTCTGGCGGTGGTCGCAATGACGGCACTGCTGTGGTGCAGCTACGGACTGGGCCTGATGCCGACCCTGGATCCCTACAGTTCTGCCTCGGCGGTGATGCGCAAGGTACAGGCACGCATCGGCCCGGGTGCGGAACTGGGCATGGTGGCCTGGCGCGAACAGAACCTGCTGCAGGCCCGTCCCCGCGCAGTGGACTTCGGCTTCAAGCGACCCGTTTCCGAACAATGGCGCGATGCCAGCCGCTGGCTCGCCGCCGCGCCCAAGCGACGCTGGCTGTTCGTGCTGGATCGCGCGTTGAGCCCCTGCGTGGACCATAGCCAGGTGATCGCCATCGGTACGGCCAATCGCAACCGCTGGCTGCTGCTGCCCGGCACCGCGATGCGCGCCGGCTGCACGGTCGATGCCGGCACCACGGCCGTTGGCGGAATCGAGCAGGATTGAACCCGGCGCTGTTAACGGCTCTCCGACATACCTCCAACCGGCTTCCGACAGTGACCGACCGACCATGCCGCCTTCCCTGCCGATGGCATGCATGTCAGCTGATGAAGCCTTTCTTGTTCCGTTCCACTTCGAGCCTGCCACCGGCACGCCTGGAGTTTTCCTGCAAGCACCTTTTCCTCCCTGCGTCCGCACTCGTCCTGCTCAGCGCGCTGCTGATGGGCGGTGGCGGTGACCTGTGGCTTGCCGACCATCTGTACCAGCTGGAAGGCAACCATTGGGGACTGAGGGACGCATGGCTTACCAGTGGCTTGATCCATCGCGGCGGCAAGTGGCTGAGCGTGGGCGCGTCGTTGGTGGTCGTGGCCGCGCTGGCGCGCGCCGGCACCGATATCCGCTGGCGACAGCTTCGCCGTCCGTTGCTTTACCTGCTGCTTGCGCTTGGACTGTCCACCGGCCTGGTGTCGCTGCTGAAGTCGCTCACCCACATGGACTGCCCGTGGGACCTGGACCGCTACGGCGGTACGCGCAGCTTCGTCGGCCTCTTCGAGGCACGGCCGCCGGACATGCCGTCTGCGGCCTGCTTTCCCGGCGGTCATTCCAGCGCCGGCTATGCGTGGGTGGCGCTGTACTTCTTCGCCTGGGTGGTCCGCCCGCAGCTACGTGGGCGCCTGCTTGCCACCGCGTTGCTGGCCGGAGCGATTTTCGGCGCCGGCCAACAACTGCGTGGCGCGCATTTCCTCTCGCACGACCTGTGGTCGCTGGGGATCAGCTGGTTGGTCGCAGCCACGCTGTTCCTGGTCATGTTCCCACGACTGGCCGCGGGTGCTGTGCCCGTTGCCGTCCAGGCACCGACCGCTGGAGCACGGGCATGAATGTCGCCGCCGTCCAGACCAGGAGCCGCCTTCCGTCACTTTCCGGCCTGCGCAGCTGGCGCCCCGAGCTGTCCACCGAGACCTTGATCCTGGCAGCCAGCACGTTCTTCGCCCTGGCCTGCAACGCGCTGTTCTGGCGCAACGCCATGGCAACCCATCCGGGCAGCGTGCTGTTCGCCGGGTCGCTGTTGGCGCTGCTGGTGTCGGTGCATGCGTTGCTGCTCGGCCTGTTGCTGTGGCGCTGGAACGCCAAGTCGCTGTTGGTCGTCCTGCTGGTGGCCACCGCCTTCGCCACGCATTACATGAACAGCTACAACGTGTACCTGGATGCGGACATGCTGCGCAATGTGCTGGCAACCGACCAGAAGGAATCGCGCGAGCTGATGACGCCGGCGCTGATCCTGCCGCTGCTGGGCTATGCCGTGCTTCCCATCCTGGCCCTGTCGCGGCTGCGGCTGCGCCGGCGCCGCTGGACCCACGCGCTGTTGTGGCGACTGGCCTTCCTCGCCGGCATCGTCGTTGTCGGCGGCGCCAGTGCCATGGTTTCCTTCCAGGACCTCTCGGCGTTGCTGCGCAACCATCGCGAAGTGCGCTACCTCGCCACGCCGGTCAACTACCTGGTGGCGCTGAAGCAGAACCTCTCCTCCGCCGGTGCCATCGGCAAACAACCCAGGCTGCCACTCGGCACTGACGCCAGTACCCTGCCCCGCGCTGCCGGCAGCCGCCCACGCCTGCTGGTGCTGGTTGTAGGCGAAACGGTGCGTGCGCAGAATTGGGGACTGAATGGCTACGAGCGACAGACCACACCGGAACTGGCCCAGACCGAGGCGATCAACTTTCCCGACATGCATGCCTGTGGCACCAGCACGGAAGTTTCATTGCCCTGCATGTTCTCTCCATTCGGCCGGCACGATTACGACGAGAAGAAGATCCGCGGACACCAGTCCTTGCTGCATGTGCTCGAGCATGCGGGCATCTCGACCCTGTGGCGGGACAACCAGTCCGGCTGCAAGGGCGTATGCGAGGGGCTCGAGATCCAGCGCCTGGATGAGGCCCGCAAGCCGGGGCTGTGCGCCGATGGCCGCTGCATGGATGAAATCCTGCTCGATGACCTGGCCGCGCAGGTGCGGGCCAAACCCGGCGACCGGGTGGTCGTTCTGCACCAGCTCGGCAACCACGGTCCCAGTTACTTCCAGCGTTATCCGGCCACGTTCAGGCACTTCGGCCCCACCTGCGACACGGCCGACCTGGGCAAGTGCAGCCGCGAGCAGATCGTCAACAGCTACGACAACTCGGTGCGCTACACCGACCATTTCCTCAGCCGCACGATCCGCACGCTGCGCGCCATGGACGACTATGACAGCGCGATGATCTATCTGTCCGACCATGGCGAATCACTCGGCGAGAAGGGCCTGTACCTGCATGGCGTGCCCTACGCCATCGCGCCGCAGGAACAGACGCGGGTACCGATGGTGATGTGGTTCTCGCAGGGGTTTGCCCAGGACCGCGGGCTGGATCTGGCGTGCGTGCGCCAGCGCGCTGCCCAGCGCAGCGATCACGACAATCTGTTTCCGTCCGTGCTCGGCTTGATGCAGGTGCGGACCTCGCTCTACGACCGCTCGCGCGACCTGTTCGCCGGTTGCGCGACCTGACGCCAGACACCACGGTGGTCGCTTTGGAGTCTCGGTCATGCCCCCCATCCGCAATGGCTGTTCTGGGCACTGGTGTCGGCTCTGTCAGCCTTCGCTGCAGCGGATCACTCGGACCTGGCGATCCAGCTGCGCACCGTCGTCACCTTGGTCGTCTAGACGGCGGTTGCGCCCGCCGCCGCCAGTGGAGCAATCCGGCGCGGCTGCCGGCGGCCACGCCGGGTTGGTTGCGCTGTCCGCGCTGTCCGCCCTGGCCGCGGGTGCCTTCTGGTCTTCGACTTCCGTGCCCTGCAACGCCGGCAGGCTCGCAGGCAGCGCCGGCGGGCAAGCCCAG
Organism: Stenotrophomonas sp. Marseille-Q4652; assembly: GCF_916618915.1. Classification (NCBI taxonomy): domain Bacteria; kingdom Pseudomonadati; phylum Pseudomonadota; class Gammaproteobacteria; order Lysobacterales; family Lysobacteraceae; genus Stenotrophomonas; species Stenotrophomonas sp. Marseille-Q4652. Next base: position 255,616 of record NZ_CAKAKE010000001.1, on the reverse strand, counting down.
CGTGTTGCTGGTGCGCCCTCCTGCACGAACGGCTGGCATGGCGCGGATGGGCCGGGCTGGCGATGATCGGCGGCGGCGTGCTGTTGATGGCGCTGCGGCGCCGACCGGCGCACTTGCGGCCAGGGGTGACGCCCTCTAGCCTTCGCCGGTATTCAACACCACCGGGGATATCCGTGAACCATCGTCACCTGTTGCTGGCCGCTGCCATCGGCACCGCCGTCCTTTCGCTGTCGGCCTGCAAGAAGGAAGCAGCGCCGGAAACCACCGCACCGGCGGCGAGCGCCGCTCCGGCCGAAAGCGCCGATGAGTTCATCGCCCGCGTCAACGCCGAGCTCAAGGCGATGTACCCGGAAATGACCTCGGCCCAGTGGCTGTCGTCGACCTACATCAATGACGACTCGGCGCGCGTGGCGGCCAAGGCCAACGAGCGCTGGCTGACCATCCTCAATGGCTGGATCGAACAGGCCGGCAAGTACGACGGCCAGCCGATGAGCGAGGACACCAAGCGCGCGATCAACCTGCTGAAGCTGTCGACCTCGATGCCGGCCCCGCGTGACCCGGCCAAGCTCGGCGAGCTGACCCGCATCGCCACCAAGATGGAAGGCGACTACGGCTCGGGCGAGTACTGCACCGGCGAGGGCGATGCGAAGCAGTGCCGCCAGCTCGGTGAGCTGGAACAGGTGCTGGCGCGCTCGCGCGACTACGACAAGCAGCTCGACGCCTGGCAGGGCTGGCACGCCACCGCCGCGCCGATGCGCAAGGATTACCAGCGCTTCGTCGAACTGGTGAACGAAGGTGCCAGGGAAATGGGCTTTGCCGATGCCGGCGCGATGTGGCGCAGCGCCTACGACATGCCGGCCGAGCAGGTCGGCCCCGAAACCGACCGCCTGTGGGAACAGGTCAAGCCGCTGTACGAGCAACTGCACTGCTACACCCGCAGCAAGCTGGTGAAGTCCTATGGCAAGGACAAGGGCGAAGTGGCCGGCGGCATGATCCCGGCGCACCTCGCCGGCAACATGTGGCAGCAGGACTGGAGCAACCTGTGGGACATGCTCGAGCCCTACGCTGGTGCCGGCAGCCTGGACATCACCGCCGCGCTGGAAAAGCAGCACCAGGCCAACCTCAGCGCCGCCCTGGCCAAGCCGGGCGCCACCGCCAGCGCCGAGTCCCGCTTCAAGGCGCAGCGTGAGGCCGAACTGCTGACCGCCAGGCAGATGACCGAGCGCGCGGAGGACTTCTACGTGTCTCTGGGCATGCCCAAACTGCCGGAGAGCTACTGGCAGAACACCCAGTTCATCAAGCCGCTGGACCGCAATGTGGTCTGCCACGCCAGCGCCTGGGACATGAACATGGGTGGCGAGGACGGCAAGAGCCCGGACGTGCGCACCAAGATGTGCATCACCCCGACCGAGGAAAACTTCACCACGATCTACCACGAACTGGGCCACATCTATTACGACCTGGCCTACAACCCGCAGCAGCCGCTGTTCCAGGGCGGTGCCAACGACGGCTTCCACGAGGCCATCGGCGACACCATCGTGCTGGCGATGACTCCTCGCTACCTGAGCTCGATCGGCCTGGTCGACCAGCCGCAGGAAAGCCGCGAGGCGGTGATCAACAACCAGATGCGCATGGCGCTGAGCGGCGTGTCGTTCCTGCCGTTCGGGCTGATGATCGACCGCTGGCGCTGGGGCGTGTTCGACGGCTCGATCAAGCCCGAGCAGTACAACGCCAAGTGGTGGGAACTGAAGGCGAAGTACCAGGGCGTGGCCCCGGCCACCGCGCGCGGCGAGGACTTGTTCGATCCGGGCGCCAAGTACCACGTGCCGGGCAACACCCCGTACACCCGCTACTTCCTGGCGCGCGTGCTGCAGTTCCAGTTCTACAAGGGCCTGTGCGATGCGGCCGGCTACACCGGCCCGCTCAACGAATGCAGCTTCTACGGCAACAAGGAAGCCGGCCAGAAGTTCTGGGCGATGCTCAACAAGGGCGCCAGCCAGCCGTGGCAGGCCACGCTCAACGAGCTGACCGGCACCCAGAAGCTCGACGCCGCCCCGCTGCTGGAATACTTCTCGCCGCTGCAGGAATGGCTGAAGCAGCAGAACGAGGGCCAGATGTGCGGCTGGGAAGCCTCGGCGGGAGCTCCGGCTCCGGCTCCGGCAGCCAACGCCGGCTGATCCCGCGCTGGTGGCCGTTCGCGAGGACGGCTACCAAGGATGGACAAAAAAAACTCCCGGTCATGCCGGGAGTTTTTTCTGCCAGTGCTGGCCGGAGTCAGTGGCTCAGCGGAGCAGGTTCGCCACCGCCGCCCAGTTCAGCGGCCAGCGCGGCCTTGAACTCGTCGAAGGTCTGGCCATTGCCCGCGGCTTCGGCGTGGGCGGCGTCCTTGAGCGCGTCCGAATACATCAGCCGCACCGGCGTGCCCTGGCGTTCGTGCAGCTCGGCGGCCTGCATGAGCAGCGCCAGCACGCGCGCGGCGCTGGTGGTCTCGCCGGCGATCTTGCCGTCCATGCCCAGCACCCATTCGCCCTCGCGGCGGACGATGCCGGCCAGCAGGGTCCGGTGCTGGTCGCGCAGCTCGGCGTGCGGCTCGATGGCCGGGCGCGCAGGCGGATTGGCGGCGGCGCGGTTGCTCTCGCGCTCGGCCTGCTTCTTGCGGGCATCGCGGCGGTTCTTGGACTCGATGGACATCGTAAAACTCACTGTGGACGGCGTGGGGCCGGCGGGGACGCCATTGTCCCGCATCGCCGCGCTGGCTGCGTGGATGGGCGCGGACTCAGGCGGACTCGCTGGATTCAAGCGGATGCGGCTCGACGCTGGCCGGCAGCACACGTCCAGACACCCGCATCTCCCATGACCACATCCCGAAGCTGGCCAGCGCGAAACACCCCGCGCCGATGGCAAGCGACAGGCCGCTGTGGCTGAGCAGCGCCGACAGCAGGCCGGCGATGACCGAATTGGTGATGAGCGTGCTGAACGCCTGCAACGACGAAGCCGAACCGCGCAGACGCGGATACATGTCCAGGATCGCCAGGCTCAGGATCGGGAAGATCAGCGCTACGCCAAAGGCCGTCATCGACATCGGCAACACCGCCCACGGCACGCTCATCTGCGTGGCGAAGGTGTTGTAGCCGATGTTGAACAGTGTGGCCGCGGCCATGCAGCCATAGCCGATGGCGACCAACCGCTCACCAGGGATGCGGCCGGCCGCGCGCCCCGAGGCGAATGCGCCCAGCGCCATGCCGCCGATCGTCGGCACGAACAGCCACGCGAACTCACGTTCGGACAGACGCAGCAGGTCCATCACGAAGGCCGGAGCCGAGGCGATGTACAGGAACAGCCCGCCGAAGCCCAGCGCACCGGCAGCGGCCAGGCGCAGGAAGCGCGCATTGGAGGCGATGCCGATGTAGTCGCGTGCCAGCTGGCCGGCACGCAATGGTTGCCGCGCGTGCGGCGGATGGGTTTCCGGCAGCCACAGCCAGGTGGTCAGCAGCAGCAGGGTCGAGAACCCGACCAGGCACCAGAACACGCCGGTCCAGCCGGTCCACCCGAGCAGCAGGCCACCGATGATCGGCGCGATGGCAGGCGCGATGGAGAACACCATCGAGACGTGGCTCATCAGCCGTTGCGCATCGTCACCCTCGTACAGGTCGCGGATCACCGCGCGGCCGATGATGTAGCCCACGCCGGCTGACAGCCCCTGCAGCGCGCGGAAGAACAGCAGCGTGCCCATGTCGCGCGACAGCGCGCAGCCGATGGAGGCCAGGATGAACACCATCAGGCCGCCCACGATCACCCGCTTGCGGCCCAGCGCGTCGGACAGCGCGCCGTGGAACAGGCTCATGAACGCATAGGCCAACAGGTAGACGCTGATGGTCTGCTGCATGGCCAGCTTGTCGGCACCCAGCTGCGCGCCCATCTGCGGGAACGCCGGGAAAATCGCATCGATGGCGAACGGGCCGAACATCGACAACCCGCCGATCAGCAAGGCGATGCGGCCGGGCGAGAGCTGCTTGGTAGCTTGCATTGGGTTTCCAGGTTGCGGGCCACGCCAGGTACGCGCGCCCATTCAGCATGACAGCCCCGCGGCCTGCGTGGCGGCATCAAGGAGCTCACGCGCGAGCGCCCGGGCGGCCAACAGGCGCCGGGCGAAGCGGTAACAAAAGGGCGCGCAGTTTAAGCCAGCCCCGTCCCGGCCAGCTGTACCGGGCTATAATTGCCGGGCTACAAGGTGGGAGAAGCGGCTCGACCCGCTGCCGAAGGCGCAACGCCCGTAATCGCTCAGGCCCGATACCATCTGCACCAACACTCTGGAGAGACCGGTCCAACCCGGCGCCGAAGGGGCACGAAGCGCACGATCCTCGTCGCGTCGCTTCCAAACTCTCAGGCAAAAGGACAGAGGGGCACCCGCGGAAAGCCGCGCTTTCCGTCCGCTTGCGTGGACGGTTGCGGCCCGCACCCCGCCCCTGCCTGATTCCTGAGACCTCCAGACCATGTCCCAGAACACCCCTTCCCTGCGCGCGCTCGAGCACAACGGTGCCTTCGTCGAACGCCATATCGGCCCGGATGCCAGCGAAATCGCCCAGATGCTGGCCGTGGTCGGCCAGGACTCGCTGGAATCGCTGACCGACGCCATCGTCCCGGGCAGCATCAAGGCCGCCGCCGCGCTGGACCTGCCCGGCTCGCTGACCGAAGTCCAGGCGCTCGAGAAGATCCGCGCCATTGCCGGCAAGAACAAGGTCCTGCGCAGCTTCATCGGCCAGGGCTACTACGGCACCCACACGCCGCACGTCATCGCCCGCAACATCCTCGAGAACCCGGCCTGGTACACCGCCTACACCCCGTACCAGGCGGAAATCTCGCAGGGCCGCATGGAAGCGCTGATCAACTTCCAGACCATGGTCGCCGAGCTGTGCGGCATGGAGATCGCCAACGCCTCGCTGCTGGACGAAGCCACCGCCGCCGCCGAGGCGATGACCCTGGCCAAGCGTTCGGCCAAGAGCAAGTCCAACGTGTTCTTCGTGCACGACGCCGTGCACCCGCAGACCCTGGAGCTGCTCAGGACCCGCGCCCAGCCGCTGGACATCGAGCTGGTCATCGGCACCCCGGTGCAGGCGCTGGAAACCGACAGCTTCGGTGTGCTGCTGCAGTACCCGGACACCTTCGGCAAGGTCGCCGACCACGCCGCGCTGGTCGAGGCCGTGCACGCCCGCCAGGGCCTGGTGGCCGTGGCCACCGACCTGCTGGCGCTGACCCTGCTGTCCGCTCCCGGTGAGTGGGGCGCGGACATCGCCATCGGCAACACCCAGCGCTTCGGCGTGCCATTCGGCTTCGGCGGCCCGCACGCCGGCTTCATGGCCTGCCGCGACGCCTACAAGCGCTCGATGCCGGGTCGCCTGATCGGCGTGTCGGTCGACGCGCACGGCAACCCGGCCTACCGCCTGACCCTGCAGACCCGCGAACAGCACATCCGCCGCGAGAAGGCCACCTCCAACATCTGCACCGCGCAGGTGCTGCTGGCGGTGATGGCCTCGATGTACGCCGTCTACCACGGCCCGGAAGGCCTGAAGCGCATCGCCCAGCGCACCCACCGCCTGGCCAGCATCCTGGCCGCGGCGCTGCGCGATGCCGGCATCAACGTCGGCGATGAGTTCTTCGACACCCTGCACATCACCGGCATCGATGCCGAGGCGGTCCACGCCAGGTCCGTGGCCGCCGGTTACAACCTGCGCCACATCGACAGCATCTCGCTTGGCATCAGCCTGGACGAGACCACCACCCGCGAGGACGTGGTCGCGCTGGCCGGCCTGTTCGGCGCCACCTGCGACATCGACGCACTCGATGCGGCCATCGGCGAGGAACTGCCGTCCGGCCTGCTGCGCACCAGCGCCTACCTGCAGCATCCGGTGTTCAACACGCACCACAGCGAGCACGAGATGCTGCGCTACCTGCGTTCGCTGGCCGACAAGGACCTGGCGATGGACCGCACGATGATCCCGCTGGGCTCGTGCACCATGAAGCTCAACGCCACGGCCGAGATGATCCCGATCACCTGGCCGGAGTTTGCCAACATCCACCCGCTGGCCCCGGCCGACCAGACCACCGGCTACAGGGAACTGATCGACGGCCTGGAGCAGATGCTGGTCGCGTGCACCGGCTATGACGCCGTCAGCCTGCAGCCCAACTCCGGCGCGCAGGGCGAATACGCCGGCCTGCTGGCGATCCGCGCCTACCACGCCAGCCGTGGCGAGTCGCATCGCAATATCTGCCTGATCCCGGAATCCGCGCACGGCACCAACCCGGCCTCGGCGCAGATGGCCGGCATGAAGGTTGTGGTCACCAAGTGCGATGCCAACGGCAACATCGACGTGGAAGACATCCGCGCTGCGGCCGAGAAGCACTCGGCCAACCTGGCCGCGATCATGATGACCTACCCCTCTACCCACGGCGTGTTCGAAGAGGATGTGGTGGAGATCTGCCAGATCATCCACGCCCACGGCGGCCAGGTGTATACCGACGGCGCCAACATGAACGCCCTGGTCGGCCTGGCCGGTCCCGGCAACTGGGGTTCGGACGTCTCGCACCTCAACCTGCACAAGACCTTCTGCATCCCGCACGGCGGTGGTGGCCCGGGCGTGGGCCCGTGCGCGGTCAAGTCGCACCTGGCCCCGTTCCTGCCGGGCAAGCTCGGCGACAACGGCGCGGTGGGCATGGTCAGCGCGGCCAGCTACGGCTCTGCCTCCATCCTGCCGATCAGCTGGATGTACATCGCGATGATGGGCGGCGACGGCCTGCGCCGTGCCACCCAGGTGGCCCTGCTCAACGCCAACTACGTCGCCACCCGCCTGGCCCCGTACTTCCCGACCCTGTACACCGGCCGCAACGGCCTGGTCGCCCACGAGTGCATCCTCGACCTGCGTCCGCTGGAGAAGGCCACCGGCATCGGCGCCGAGGACGTGGCCAAGCGCCTGGTCGACTTCGGCTTCCACGCCCCGACCCTGAGCTTCCCGGTCGCCGGCACGCTGATGGTCGAACCGACCGAGTCCGAGCCAAAGGGCGAACTGGACCGCTTCATCGACGCGATGATCCAGATCCACGCCGAGATCAAGGACATCGAGGCCGGCAAGCTCGACCGCGAGGACAACCCGCTGAAGAACGCGCCGCACACCGCCGCGCACGTCTCGGCCAGCGAGTGGACCCACGGCTACCCGCGCGAACTGGCGGCCTTCCCGCTCGAATCGCTGAAGCGCCAGAAGTACTGGCCGCCGGTAGCCCGCGTGGACAACGTGCACGGCGACAAGAACGTGTTCTGCGCCTGCATCCCGGTCGACGCCTACAAGGACGACGTGGAGGCTTGAGCCTCGGTCCGTTCCAGCAACATGTGACAACAAGGGCCCCGCATTGCGGGGCCTTTGTTGTTTTTATTCCGCAACGCCTGGGCTACCGGCCTCCAGCGGTTCCAGCGGCCAGTCATCGCGGCAAACTCATTGTGATAATCCGCACGAATCACTCCTCCTGTTTGTCCTAGCATTGCAGCGGGAGCACGACAGGAAGTCGCCATGGACGAACAGGATTACCTCGATATTCGCACCTCCGCGAACGAGATCAGCCGGCTGTTCTCTCAAGCGGGGACAGCTGCAGCGCTTCGAAGACTGGAACAACTACGTCAGGACCAACCTCTCGCGGTGCAGGAAGCCCTCGATCGGTACGTCATTGCCGAGAACCGAGAGTATTTCGTTACAGCGGATCAGAGCCCTCTTGAATCCGATGCTCTCCTGCGGTCAACGCGACAGCGGCTTCTTGATAGTTCCCTTCCTCCACGCCTCCCCACCTACGAAGAACTGGAAATACTTAGCGCCCCCCAGCAGTTCCATGCGTACGCCAGTATCGTGTCATCACGAGGAAGCACCGAAGCCATCGAGGATCTCAACGCCGGGAATCGGGTGATATTGGGAATCCGCAATGAAACAAGAACCACCGCAAATGCGGGGCGAGGCTACTATGACGACCGTATGGTGGTGCTCTGGAAAAACACGGATAACACCACTGGATTCGCGCACTTCAACGCCAACACCGAGCCGACGTCCCAATACGACGCACGCTCCGGATTCGTCCCCCGCCCAAGCCCGTTCCAGGACTCCCGTTTTCGACGTGCCGAAGGGATGGACAGCAACCAGGATGGTACCGCTGATCTTGGGCGACTCGCCGAAGGCTCTGTTGAAATGCGCGCGACGACCCATCTCACACCGGGTGGCCGGGGCGCCACTCATTTCGCCTTGCGCCCGTCACGAGCTGCGGTGGAGGACAGGACTTCCGGCGTACAGCGCGACACGAACGGCGATGGTTGGTTTGACTCCGCTGACGCGATGGGAATCCAACCGCTGAACGACACGTTCAAACACCACATGGGGAGTAACAGAAACACTGACTCCGCAGGTTGCCAGACCCTGCCCGGCCAAGACGACCGCCGCGAAGGCGTCTATGGCAGGTACTTGGAGGCCCTGCGCGGCACGCCAGGCCAGGCACGATGGCAGTATGTATTGACCAGCAGCCAGCCAGAACAGATCGACAGGCACGACCCATCCATGGTCACCGCCTTCGGCCGCAGAGAGGCAGATGCGAGGATGCCTGACCACCCGGATCACAGGCTGTACTCACAGATCCGGCAACATGTGCAAGGAATGGGACAGCGTTGGCCGGAAGGCTTGGATGCTGTTTCCCTGACCATTCTGCACGCGGCGAAGGAGGCAAACTGGGATTCCGTCGACGCAATCCGAACAAGTCACCCCCTGCCTGATGCTCAAGCAGGAGAAACCGTTTTTTTGGTCAGGACAGAAGGCAACGACCCTGCCAGACAGCGACTGGCAGTTCCCGCATCCGCCCTTTCACAAAGCACTGTAGAGAGCGCACTGGATCAACTCGCCGCTCATGCGAGAGAAGAGAACCAGGCAGTTCCGGATCGCCTGCAGCAAAGTTTGAATCAAACCCAGCCTCTGGCTCGATAAAAACGAGGAGTTCCTTGAATGCGCCATCGCGCCCCCGCCTTCTTCATCGCATGCCTGCTGGTGGCATGCGCCTCTGCTCGCTCGAACTCCACCATTTCCGAAAAAGCATCCTTCGCGGGAATGGACACCCTGCACTACACCCCCCAGAAAGGCCCTTGGGAAGCGCTGCCTGCCCATCTTCAAGCAGTGCTGATCAACCTGCCGCAGGCAGTTGCGCCCTTGGACAGGCCTGCCCTTGGCGCCCTTTCCAGCCTTCGTTACGCCCACTCCACAAAACGGGAGTTCTATGCACGCGGGGACGATTTTTCGATCTGGATACGCCACTTTGATGGGCGCCAGCGCGGCCACGCCGGGATCGCCCTTCAGATCGCAGGGTCCTGCAACCGACTCCCTCAAGCGCACCTGATGACCAAAGCGGACTACTCCGCCCTGAGTCGCAGTTGCTCACAACGCGGACTGGGGGAGTTCGATACGGGCCTGCTCCTGTTTACCCTCACGCCCGACGGCGAGTTGCATCACGTAACCGAGGTGGAGGGGCGGCTATTCCCCGATCTCTCCGACGCCCAGCAGCGGATGCTCGACGACATGGGGGTGAGCCCTCCATTTGCTGCCTCAGGGATGTTGGCCAATCAAGATCGAATGGCCATATGGCGGGAAGCCGATCCTGATCGGCCATTGCCGGCCGACCTGCCTGGAACCAGCTACGCCGAACCCGGCTTGATACACGGTGGCGACCTCCTCTGGACCGGGAATGGGTTCCGCATCCAACGCCGATAAGCGGAGACCCACCAAACGCCGCCACCAAGGCGGCTGACAGGGCGATCCCAACCACAGCGAACAAGGGGCCCCGCACTGCGGGGCCTTTTTTCGGGCGACGACACCATTCCCGCCCTGCGCACGCCAGCACAACGCGACATTCCTACACTCCAACGCGCCCGCCTCGTGGGCAACCTGCGAGGGGCTGGCCGGACGTGGCGATGGAGCGGGCCCCCACCCTGCGATCCGATGCCGGGCACGGTGCCCGGATCTGCGGTAGCGTGCGGCTTCCACTCAGGGAAGGGGTACACCGATGAAGCACACCGTGTTGCTGTCCTGCGTTGCCCTGGCGCTGGCGTCCTGCGCCTCCACCTCCGATTCCGGCGCGACATCGACCACCCGCCTTGAACAGGTCGAACTGATCCCGCGCGATGCGCTGTTCGGCAATCCCGAACGGGCCAGCGTGCAGATCAGCCACGACGGCAGGTACCTGAGCTGGATCGCCCCCGTCGACGGGGTGATGAATGTCTGGGTCGCGCCGGTCGACGATCCGGCGGCCGGTCGCCCGGTCACCGGGGACAAGGCCCGCGGCATCCGCAACTACTTCTGGTCCTACCAGCCCGACACCCTGCTTTACCTGCGCGACACCGGCGGCGACGAGGACTTCCACCTGCACTCGGTGGACGTGGCCAGCGACCAGAGCCGCGACCTGAGCCCCTTCCCCAAGACCACGGCACGGGTGGTCGCCGGCAGCCCGCAGCATCCGGACAGCCTGCTGGTGGGGATGAACGACCGCGACACCAAGTGGCATGACCTGTACCGGGTGGACCTGGCCAGCGGCAAGCGCAGTCTGGTGGAGAGGAACACCACCGAGATCGCGACCTACTTCGTCGACGGCGACTTCAACCTGCGCTTTGCCACGCGTTCGCGCCCCGATGGCGGTCTGGACATCCTCAAGCGCAACGGCGAGCGCTGGGACAAGGCCGAAGAGGTGCCGTTCGAGGACGTGCTCACCACCAACGTGCTGGGCATGACCCGCGACGGCAGCACCCTGTACCTGTCCGATTCGCGCGGCCGCGACACTGCCGCGGTGGACGCGGTGGACAGCAACTCCGGCGGCCGCAAGCTGCTGGCCGAGGATGCGCGCGCCGACGTGCAGGACTGGCTGACCGACCCGCGCAGCGGCGAGCTGCAGGCGGTGTCGGTGAACTACCTGCGCGAGGAATGGAAGCCGCTGGATGGCACGCTCGCCGCGGACCTGCGCACGCTTGAAGCCATCGGCCCGGGCGAGATCGGGGTCAATTCGCGCACGCTCGATGACCGCACCTGGATCGTCACCTACTCGGCGGCTGAATCGCCGCTGGTCTACTACCGCTACGACCGCACGCCCGGTGCCCCCGGCAAGCTGACCAAGCTGTTCTCCGCGCGCCCGGCGCTGGATGGCAAGCCGCTGGCGCCGATGTGGCCGCACGAGATCCGCTCGCGCGACGGCCTGACCCTGCCCAGCTACCTCACCCTGCCGCTGCACGCCGACCCGGACGGGGACGGCAAGGCCAATGTGCCGGTGCCGCTGGTGCTGCTGGTGCACGGCGGTCCGTGGGCGCGCGACGCCTATGGCTACAGCGGCTACAACCAGTGGCTGGCCAACCGCGGCTACGCGGTGCTGTCGGTGAATTTCCGCGGCTCCACCGGCTTCGGCAAGTCGTTTACCAACGCCGGTGACGGCCAATGGGGGGCGAAGATGCACGACGATCTGATCGACGCCGTGCATTGGGCGGTCAAGCAGGGCGTCACCACCGCTGACAAGGTCGCGATCATGGGCGGCAGCTACGGCGGCTACGCCACGCTCGCGGGCCTGACCTTCACCCCGGACGACTTCGCCTGTGGCGTGGACATCGTCGGCCCGTCCAACCTCAACACCCTGCTGTCCACCGTGCCGGCGTACTGGGCCAGCTTCTACCAGCAGCTCACCCGGCGCATGGGCGATCCGGCCACCGAGCAAGGCAAGGCCTGGCTGACCGAGCGTTCGCCGCTGGGCCGCGTCGATGCGATCAGCAAGCCGCTGCTGATCGGCCAGGGCGCCAACGACCCGCGGGTCAAGCAGGCCGAGAGCGACCAGATCGTCGATGCGATGAAGGCGCGCAACATCCCGGTTACCTACGTACTGTTTCCGGACGAGGGCCACGGCTTCCACCGTCCGGAAAACAGCAAGGCCTTCAACGCGGTGGCCGAAGGTTTCCTGTCCACCTGCCTGGGCGGACGCGCACAGCCGATCGGCGACGACTTCGCCGGCTCCAGCATCCAGGTGCCGACCGGTGCGGACAACGTGCCGGGCCTGGCCGGCGCACTGCAGGCGCACAAGCCCGAGGTACGCAAGTAATCCCTCCGGAGCGGCCGCAAGGCCGCTCCTGTTTTGTCCCGACGGGCCGCTGCCCTCCCGGCCGGCGACCTCCCGCATGGAGCGCACCATGAACGACTGGATCTGTCCCAACTGCGACCAGGCCGTGCCTGGAGGCTGGAAGGTCTGTACCCGCTGCGGCTTCGATCCGGACGCGAGCGCGGCTACCGCGAGCACCCCGATGGCGGCCAACGCATTCCCGCCGCAGCACTGCCTGCGCTGTGCGCAGCCCATGGTTGCGGCAGGGGTGATCGAACTGCATGCAGGGAGCCAGCTGGCGCCGTTCCTGTTCGGCAACATCGGCGAGCTGATGGTCACGCGCGAGGCGCTGGATACCTTCATCTGCAGCGGCTGCGGCAAGGTCGAGTTCTACGCCGTGCGAAAACGCGACGCGTCCTGAGCGTGTAGCGGTCCTTGGGTCAAGATCCACGACTGTAATGTCTGGCGACCTCCCTGCAGGTGGCGCGCCTGGCCACGGGCTGCAAAAGAAACGGGCGGCCAGCGGCCGCCCGTGCTTCTTCTGCCTGCGCCCGCTTACTTCACGTTCGCATCCAGCCAGGCATCCAGCTGCGGCCGACGCTGTGCGCGCAGCTTGACCGCGGTCTCGATGCGGGTTGCCACGGTTTCGGCGTCACGGCGCGAGCCTTCGGCGATGTGCTCGGCGGCGAAGGCGCGGACCTTGGCTGCCATCGACAGGTCGTTGGCCGCGCCCGCCAGGCCCGGGTAGTAGCGCGAGCGCGAGGTGGAGTCGACCAGGCTGTCCACCTTTTCGCGATGGCCGGTGGCGAAGTCGAATGCCAGCTGCGGATGTTCACGCGACACGGCCGCGATCAGCGCCGCACCACCGGTCGCGCCCGGCTCGGGCGTGAGTGCCATGTCCAGCGCACGTTGTGCCAGCGCCTTGTCCGCCGGCAGGGCCAGCAGGTTGAAGTACTGCTCGCGCACCAGCGAAGCGGTCTCGGCGTTGGCGAGCTTGCGCAGCGTGTCCCAGGTGGCGGCATCAGCGTTGCGGGCGACGAGGCCGAGGACAGTGCGGCGCAATTCCGGTGACAGGCTCTCCGGCTGCGCGAGGAAGGCATCGAAGCGACGCCGTGCCTCGGCCAGCACCGCCTCGTCGCCCAGCCCGCCAAGCGTGGCGATCAGGCGCGTGCGCAGCTGCTTGGTTTCGGCCGAGTCGTCCTTGCGGTCATCCCAGCCCAGCGACTGCATCACCGGCGACAGCCGGGCGATGGCAAATCGACGGAACTGCGTCTGCCGCGGGTCATCGCGATACAGCTTGTCAATCGCGCCCATCGTGCCGGCGGCGACCAGCCACAGGTCGGTGGCCGCATCGGCCGGGAGCGTGGTGACCAGGTCCAGCAGGTCGGCTTCGGGCTGCTGTCCCACCACGGCCAGCGCGCTGGTATCCATGAACACACCTAGCTGGTCCACCGCTGGCAGGCTGTCAAAGCCGGTGCGCAGCGTCTTGAAGTGACCGGGGGAATACAGCGTACGGAAGTAGCCCTTCTGCCCGGCGTTGACCACCACCGGTGCCTTGCAGCCCGACAGCTCCACCTGTGAGATGCCATCGACCAGCACGGTCACCGGTTCGGCCTTGCCGGCGCGCAGCTTCACCGGCACCTGCCAGCGCAGTGGCGTCTTGCCGGGCTGGTCCAGCGAATACTCGCCCTGTTCCAGCGCCACGCGGGTCTTGCCACCCACGCACTGCGCATCAGCCTTGATCAGCGGAACGCCCGGCTGCAGGGTGAAATCATGCGCGACCTGCAGGAAGTGTTTGCCCGGCGCCGCCCTGTCCATCTGCTCCCACAGCTGGTCGGTCACCGCGTTGCCATAGGCATGGGCAGCGATGTAGCTGCGTACGCCGTCGCGCCAGGCATCGGCACCGATGTAGTCCTCGAGCATGGAAATCACCGCCGCGCCTTTTCCGTAGGTGATGGCATCGAATGCCTGGCTGGCCTGCTCCACGGTCTGTACGTGCTGCACCACCGGGTGAGTGGTGGCATAGGCATCGCGCTCCATCGCACCGCGGCTGGTGAAGGCGGCGCGGGTGTCATTGAGGTTCCACTCCGGATGCAGCTTGCGCGTGGTGCGCGCGGCCATCCATGTGGCGAAGCCCTCGTTCAACCACAGGTCGTCCCACCACGCCATCGTGACCAGGTTGCCGAACCACTGGTGGGCAATCTCGTGCGCGGCCGTGGAATAGATGGCCTGCTGGTCGCCGATGCTGGAGATCTTCGGGTCCACCAGCAGGATGTGCTCGAAGCTGAAGATCGCGCCCCAGTTCTCCATCGCGCCGAAGAACTGGCTGCGGCCCGGCGCGGCAATGTTGTCCAGCTTCGGCAGCGGGTATGGCACGCCGAAGTAGTCGTTGAATTCGCGCAGCACCTCGTCGCTGGATTCCAGCGCGAAACGCGCCTGGTCGATCTTGCCCTTCTGGGTGATGACGCCGATCTCCACGCCATCCGGGCCCGCCTTCGCGGCGCGCTCGAAATCGCCCACGGCCAGGAACAGCAGGTAGGTGGACATCTTCGGCGAGGTGCCAAACACCACCTGCTCCATGCCCTTGCCGATGCCGCGCGTTTGTTTGACCGGCATGTTGCTCACTGCCATCTGCCCGGCCGGCACATTCATCGTCAGGTCGAAGGTAGCCTTGAAGTTGGGCTCATCCCATGAGGGCACGAAGCGACGGGCGTCGGAATTCTCGAACTGGGTGAACAGCGCCTTCTTGTTGCCGTCTGCGGTCGGGTACTCGAGCACAAACAGGCCATTGGCCTGGGTGCCGATCAGCCCGGTGTAATCGGTGCTGAGGGTGTAGCTGCCGGGCGCCAGGATGCGGCCGGCATCGAAGCTGGCCGTCTGGTTGGCCGCGTCGGCGCTGGCCTTGAGCGTGATTGTCTTGCCGTCGGGCCCGGTGAGCCGGCTGTTGGAAAAGTTCATGTCCACGGCCTGCAGCACGATGCTGCGGGTCGGCTCCAGCACCTCGAGCGCGATCTCCACCTTGCCGGTGAAACGCCGCGCCTCGACGTCAGGCGTCACCTCGATGCGGTAATGCGACGGACGGGCGGTGGCAGGCAACTGCGTGGTGATTGCCTTGCCGGCGGCCGGGGCGGCCGGGCCAGCTTCGGTGGCGAGTACATCCACCGCCGTGAGTGCCAGTGCCAGCGAGACAGCAACAGCCAGGGTACGACGCATGGAATTCCCCCTTCGGAACCTTGATGAAGGCGCGATTGCCCGAGTTGATCATCCGCCGGTGCCAGTGATGCCCCCACCGCCAGAAGTCATGCGCGAGCTCTGCTCAATGCGATCCCGCGCCCCCGCCCACCTGCAACCGGTATTGCCGCGGGGCCATGCCGGTTTCGGCCTTGAACTTGCGGGTGAACGCGCTCTGGTCGGTGAAGCCGCAGGCCTGGCCGATGGCGGCGATGCTGTCCGGACCGTGCAGCAGGTGCATGGCCATCTGGATGCGCAGGCGGCTGAGCACCTGCTGCGGCGTCATCTGGAACACCTTGCGGAAGCTGCGCTCGAGCTTGGACAGCGAGAAGCCGGTGATGTCCAGCAGGGTCTGCATGCGCACGTTCTGGCCGTAGTTGGCGTTGAGGTAGTCCAGCGCAAGGCGCAGCGGCTCGTACTCGCCTTCCAGCCCACCGCGCTGGCCGAGGTCGCGCGAGATGCCGATCAGCCCGACGATGCGTCCGTCCACCACGATCGGCCGCTTGCAGCTCAGGCACCAGCCCGGCTGGCGGTTGGCGAACAGGTGCAGCTCCATCACGTTCTCGATGACCTCGCCGGCCAGCACGCGCTCGTCCTGGGCCACGTAGTCCTCACTCATGCCGGCCGGATACACCTCGTCGGCGCGCTTGCCGATCACCAGCGCGCGCGACTTCACCCCCAGCCGCTGCAGCATGGTCTTGTTGACATGGGTGTAGCGCCCCCGCGTGTCCTTGGCGAAGAACAGCACGTTGGGAATGGCATCGAACAGGGCTTCGATCTCAGCCGGATCTACGCGCATCGCTTCCATGGTCCTGGGGCCGACATTACCGGCCATTATGGCCCAGCGTCCCAGCTCCACCGACGGCGGTCCCGGTAGCTGTCATCCATTGGTCCACGATCACGATTTGCTGCCAGATGGAGCAAAAACGGAGGGGCCCGCTTGCGGTAGCGTTGCCGGTCGCCGGGAGTGACCCGCCTGCCGCCAGACCGCCCTTCACGTCGAGGTTTCCGATGAGCTTCCCTTCCGCCTCCCGCTATGCCGTCGGCCAGTTATGGCAATGCCGAGGACGCACTGCCGATGAACAGCCGACCGTGCTGATCAACCGCATCGACGAGCATCCGCTGGGCGGGCAGATCTTCCATGTCACCCTGGACAACCTGCGCATCCGCAACCCGCACGCGCCGGGTGGCATCCAGACCAGGATGGCGCATGCGCCGATCACCGCCCCGACCCTGGATTACAGCGAGCCGACGCTGATTGGCGAGCGCGAGACCGACCCGGCCTACCTGGAAGGCTACGGCCAGTGGAAGCAGGCCTTCGACGCGGGCAATGCCGGTGCCTTCGGCAATACCGTGGCCGCGATCACCACCATCATCGAAAAGCAGATCAACGACATTCCCAACATTCCACCGCGTTGAGGTGGACTCGCCTTCCCATGCCTGTCGCATGCGCTGGGATTGCATCGCCTCTGCGGCGGGCCGCCTGGCGTGCCGTTGCGGTGAACACCACTTGGCGCTGCCTTCCCGCTGCCGAGCCCGCAACATCCGCCTGCGCAGCGCGACGCGCTTACCCTGCGCATGATCTCGGTCCCTGCCGTTACAAACGGCGATCGCCACGCCGGGGGTTTGCATGATCGTGCACCACCTGAGCTGCATCTCCACCTGTCCAGTGGGCGGCCACCTGATGGACGGGCGCACGCCGCGACTGACCCGGGCAACGCTGGCCTGCCATTGCCTCCTGCTGGAGACCGCCGACAGGCTCGTGCTGGTGGACACCGGACTGGGCCTGCGCGACGTGGCCGCGCCGCGGGACCGCTTGAGCGGCTTCTTTCTCGGCTTGCTGTCGCCTGACCTGCGCAGGGATGATGACCGCTGCGCATCAGGTCCGTGCACTCGGCTATGCACCGGAGGACGTCACCGACATCGTCCTCACCCATCTGGATTTCGACCACGCGGGCGGCCTGGATGATTTCCCCGCTGCCACCGTGCATCTGCGCGCGGTGGAGCAGCAGTTCGCCGAGCGGCAGCACACCTGGCTGGACCGCCAGCGCTTCCGTCCGGCGCAATGGGGATCGCGCCTCCGCTGGCGAACCTACGACGACGCGCGCACTGAAACCTGGATGGGCTTCGACAGCGTCTCCGGCCTGCACGGCCTGCCGCCGGAGATCCTGATGTCGCACCTGCCCGGCCACACCCATGGTCATGCCGGCGTGGCAATCCGTCGCGACCAGGAGTGGCTGCTGCTGGCCGGAGACGCCCATTTCGATCGCCGCGAAATGGACCCCGAGCCCCGCTGCACCCCAGGACTGCGCCTGTACCAGTGCCTCATGGAGAAGGACCGCCGCGCCCGGCTCGAACACCGTGACCGCCTGCGGCACCTGGCACTTCGCGAGTCGGGGGTAACCATCTTCTGCTCACATGATCCGGTGCAGTTCGAAGCACTGGCCGGTCGCGCGCTCGGCGAACCCTGCCGACCGCGCGCGAGCGGCTGATCGGCACCGTGCGCTGCCAGGCTCAGCGCAGCCCGCGCTCCAGCCGCCGGTAGTACGGCAGCAACGCCAGCACACGTGCCACCACGAACAGCACGAAGGCCGCCCATAACCCGTGGTTGCCCCAGGTCGCCGCCATCGGCAGCGCGCAGGCGAGGAACATGGCCAGCGAGATCAGCCCCGCATTGCGCATCTGCCGCGTGCCGGTCGCGCCAATGAACACGCCATCGAGCTGGAACGCGGCCACTGACAGCAGCACGTACAGGCCCGCCCACGGCAGATAGACGCCGGCCAACGTGGCGACCTCGCCGAGCGAGGTCAGCGCTTTGATCACCGCGTCACCACCCAGCCACACGCTCACGGCCAGCAGCAACGCCGTGGCCAGCGCCAGTTCGCTGGTCAGCCGCACCGCGCGGCGGAAGCCGGCGCGGTCACGAGCGCCAACCGCACGGCCGACCTGCGCCTCGGCCACGTAGGCAAAGCCATCGAGGAAGAACGCACTGAAGGACACCAGCTGCAGCAGCAGGTGGTTGGCCGCCAGCGTGGCATCACCGAACGTCGCGCCCTGCCGGGCAAACCAGCCGAAGCCGGCCAGCAGGCACAGCGTGCGCACCATGATGTCGCCATTGGCCACCAGCGTGCGCCGCAGCCGCGCGCGATCGGCGATCCGCTGCCAGTCCAGGAAGTGCGTCGCATCACGATGGCGTGCGCGCAGCACACGCCACACCAGCCAAGCCGCGACAACACAGGTGGTCCATTCGGCGATCGCCGTGCCCAAGCCGATGCCGCGCGCGCCCAGGTCCAGCGTGCCGGCCAGCAGTACGTCCAGGCCGGCGTTCAAACCGTTGAGCAGCAACTGCACGGCCAGCAGGCTGCGACTGCGGCCCAGCCCGACCAGTGCGCCACTGAGTGCATACAGCGCCAGCGCCGCTGGCGCGCCCCAGACCCGGGCGCTGAAGTACTCACGCCCGGTCGCAGCCACCGCATCGCTGGCATCCATCACCGCGAAGTAACCCACCGCCAACGGCCACTGCAGCAGCCAGATCACTACGCCCAGGCCCGCGCCCATCAGCAGCGGCCGCGCCAGCGCCGCACGCACCTCGGCCTCGTCGCCGGCGCCGGCGGCCTGGGCGATGAAGCCGGTGGTGGCCATCCGCAGGAAGCCGAAGCTCCAGTAGACGAAGTTGAACAGCAGCGCGCCCAGCGCCAGCGCGCCAAGGTCGGCCGTGCTGCCGTAGTGGCCAATCACCGCGGTATCGACCAGGCCGAGCAACGGCACCGAGGCGTTGGCGAGGATGATCGGCCATGCCCGGCGGGCGATCCCGGCGCGGGTCAACGGGTCGGCATGGGCGGTGGAAGCAACAGTCATCGGGCAATGATGCCGGAGCCTGTGGCTCCGGACATGCAAGCCCGCCTGACGCGAACAGGCTCAGCCACGTACCGCCGCTGGCCTGGGTTCATCGCGGACATAAAGCGCCGCTAGTGCTCGTGCACCTTCTGCAACTGCTGCTGGACCGCCGCGCGCAGGTCCTCCAGTGAGTACGGCTTGCGCAGCACCGGGATGTCCAGTTCCTGCGCCTGCGAGCCGATCGAGTCGGCGAAGCCGCTGGTGAGCAGGATCGGCAGTTCCGGCCGGCGCTGGCGTACTTCCCGCGCCAGGTCGATGCCATTGGTACCGCCGGGCATCATCACGTCGGAGAACACCAGGTCGATATGGCGGCCGTTGGCCAGCGCCCCCAACGCCGCACGCGCGCTCATCGCGTGCACCACCTCGCAGCCGATGGAGCGCAGCATTTCCTGGACCAGGCTGGCCACCTCCTGCTCGTCCTCCACCAGCAGCACGCAGTGGCCGGGCGTTTCGGCCGGCGCCTGCTTCCTCGCCGGCGGAGTGCGGTCCAGCGGCAACGGGTGCGGCGAGCGCGGCAGCAACAGCACGATCGCCGTGCCCTTGCCCGGCGCCGAATCGATGTCCACCCGCCCACCGGACTGCTGGGCAAAGCCATACACCTGGGCCAGCCCCAGGCCCGAGCCCTTGCCGACATCCTTGGTGGTGAAGAACGGCTCGAACACGCGTGCCTTGACCGCCTCGCTCATGCCCGCGCCGGTGTCGCGCACTTCCAGCCGCACCATTTCCTGCGCCTGCCCGTCCACCTGTTCGATCACGTTTTCCGCGCGGATGGTGAGGCATCCACTGCCGCTCATCGCATCGCGCGCGTTGACGGCCAGGTTGAGCAGGGCGATCTCGAACTCGCCCGCATCGACATGCACCGGCCACAGGTCCGGTGCCAGCTGCACGTTTACCGTCACATCGCCGCGCAGGCTGCGGTCCAGCAGTTCGCCCATGTTGTCGAGCAATGCGGGCAGCAGCGCCGCTTCGGCATGCAGGGCGTGGCGCCGCGAGAACGTCAGCAACTGACGGGTGAGCGATGCGCCGCGGGCACTGGCCTGGCGCATCGCCTCGATGAAGCGCTCGCGGCGTGCCGGATCATCGGTGGTATCCAGCATGTCCAGCCCGGCGCTGATCACCATCAGCAGGTTGTTGAAGTCGTGCGCCACGCCACCGGTGAGCTGGCCCAGCGCTTCCATCTTCTGTGCATGACGCAACGACAGCTCGATCCGCGCGCGGCGGTCCATCTCCTCGCGCAGGCGTCCGTTGGCCTCGTGCAGCTGGGCGGTGCGCTGCTCCACCTGGGCTTCCAGGGTCGCCGCCGCGGCCGCGCGTGCATCCAGCAACGCGCGCACCTCCAGCTGGCGGGCGCGTGCGCGCAAAGCCGCCTTGATCACGCTGATCAGGGTGATGGGCTGGACCGGACGTTCCAGCAGCGCCACGTTGCCCAGGCGCTCGACCTGCTCCTGCCGCCAGGCAGCAGCCCGTGGATGGTCCACGCGGCTGGTCAGCATCACAAACGGCAGGTCCGACCACGGAGGCTGGTTTTCAACCCAGTGGGCAAGGCCCTCCGCCGGCTGGCCGACCATCCCCTCCTCGGCGACAAAGACGGCCGCGGCTCCGTCCAGCTCGTTCAGCAGGTGCGCATGGTCGCGGCAGATGCGGGCGGCGATGCCGGCCCGTTGGAGGAGGTCGAACGCTGCAGTGGCATCGCGCCCGGTGGGGGCGAACACCAGGACGGGGGCGTCATCCAGCGGCATGTTCTTCGCCTGGCAACAAGGGCATCCCATCACCTGTGTAGGTCGGCACGCCCGCCAGTACACCTCTGAAGTCGGTAAGCGGCGGCCCCACCACCAGCCCGCGCTGGCCCAGCTGGAATTCGCGGATGCTTTGCTCGTGGTAACCGCTGCGCTTCTTCACCACCGACATCGCCCGCCTCACCCGGCCTGCATGCTCGAAGTAACGCAGCATCAGCACCGCATCGCTCAGGTAGCTCAGGTCCAGCGGTGCGTCGACCGGACCGACCATGCCGTGCTGGGCCAGCACCAGCAGTGTCACCACGCCCTGCTGGGCCAGGAACGTCAGCAGTTCGTGCATCTGCAGGATAAGGAAGCGCCCGTCCGGCATGGCGTTGAGGTAGCCGTTGAGGCTGTCGATCACCACCAGCCGGACGCCGTCCTCATCTACCCGCCGGCGCACGATGGACGCGAACTCGCCGGGCGACATTTCCGCCGGGTCGATCTGCTGGAACATCACCAGCCCCTGCTCCATCGCCGGCAGCAGGTCCAGGCCCAGGGCCTGGGCGCGCGCCACGATCGTGCCGCGTCCCTCGTCGAAGGCGAACAGCGCGGTGCGGTCGCCGCGCCCGGCAGCGGCCATGGCGTAGGTCAATGCCAGCGAGGACTTGCCGACACCGGCCGGGCCGATCAGCAGCGCATTGGTGCCACGTTCCAGCCCGCCGCCCAGCATCATGTCCAGGCCGGGATTGCCGCTGGGGGCAAAGTCTCCGGTGAATATCGTGTGGTGCTCGGACGCCACCAGCCGCGGGTATACCTCGATGCCACCGCGCACGATCTTCATGTCGTGGAAACCGCCACGGAAGTCCATCCCGCGCATCTTGATCACGCGCAGGCGGCGGCGTTCGGCGCCGTAGTCGATCACCAGCTGCTCCAGCAGCACCACACCGTGGGAAATCGAATGCAACTGCAGGTCGCCCTCGGACGAGGTCATGTCATCCAGCAGCACCACCGTGCAGTTGCGGTTGGCGAAGAACTGCTTGAGCGCCAGCACCTGGCGGCGATAGCGCAGCGAGTTCTGCGCAAGCAGGCGCAGCTCGGACAGGCTGTCGATGACCACCCGGCTGGGATTGACCTGTTCCACCCGGTCCAGGATCAAGCGGGTCGTCTGCCCCAGCTCCGCTTCGGCCGGGTGCAGCAGGGTGATCTCCTGCTCCTGTTCGAGCATGGCCTCGGAAGGGGCCATCTCGATGACTTCCACCCCCGACAGGTCCCAGCCATGGCGCTCGGCCACAAGCTGCAGTTCGCGCTGGCTTTCGGACAGCGTGATGTAGAGCACCCGCTCGCCACGCCGCGCGCCCTCGAGCAGGAACTCCAGTGCCAGGGTGGTCTTGCCGGCGCCCGGGCGGCCTTCGTAGAGATAGAGCCGGTCCGGATCCAGCCCGCCGCCGAGGATGTCATCCAGGCCCGGGTTGCCGGTGGAAATACGCTTGCCAATCTGTTGGCCGGAGCCGTGCTGCATGGTGGGACCTTCCGCGTTCGCGCGGGACATGGGATGAGCCACTATCCCGAACTGATGTGAAGGCAGCGCGGCGTTGGAGGCCTGTGTATTCAAGCAAGCCGCGCCTCACCCGGCGACCGAAAAATGCGCGGGTCAGGGTAGCCGGCAGCTGCATCGCGGCAACGGGTTGCCGCGCACACCCAGGCATCAACAAACCCGGTCCCTGTCTCACCCCGCAGCCAACACCTCGCGCAGCGGCGCCAGGTCCGCATCGGAGACCGGCCGCACCACGCGTGCCAGCTCCTCGCCACCGCGCATCAGCACCAGCGTCGGCCACAGCTTGACCCGGAACGAGCGGCCCAGCGGCTTGCCGCGGCCGTCCTCGATCCGCAGGTGTTCCAGCTGCGGGTATTCACCGACCAGCGCGCGGATTGCCGGCTGCGCGGCCTGGCAGTGGCCGCACCACGGCGCGCCGAATTCCAGCAGCAGGGTTTCCGCGCGTGCATCCACGTCGGCACGGGCGGGTTCGGTGTCCAGGTAATGCGTTGCGTAACCGCTCATCGTCAGGCTCCTCGGTCAGGACAGTGTGCTACAGCCGCTCCACCGCGCTGGCACGCACCAGCACCTCGTCCTGGCGGAAGCGCTGTTCCAGCTGCCCGCGATAGCCGCGCCACCAGCCGTGGTCAACGTGCTCGGCCATCACCTCCAGCAGCACAACATCATCGCGCTGCACATCACCCTCGTCGTCTTCCCACAGCCCGACGGCCGGCGAGCGCACGAAGGCAGTGACGCCGCCGAACTGCTCGGCCAGCTCCGCGCGTACCTCGTCGAACAGCGCCCGGGGGAAGGCCGCGCCCTCGTTGTCATACAGCGGCAGGAACAGCTGGATCAGGTGCATGGCAGGGCCACCAACAGGGGTCTGCGATCACCTTGGCATGCAGCTCGTGGCCATCACGTGTGCGCGTCCCGGCACAAGGTGCTGCAATGGTGACGGGCCTTTCACCCCACTGCGTCCATAAGGCCGGCATGGCCCGCTCACTGCTCTTGATGCTTTTGCTGCTTGCCCTGCTCGGTCTGCCCGGTTGCGACCGCTACCCGCGCGATGCCGACGGGCTGAGCGAACAGGCCGCCAGCCACGGCATGCGCGTGGGCGCCAGCCACGATCCGCCGTGGGTGATCGTCGGCGCCGATGGCTCGGTCAGCGGCGAGGAGGCCGCCCTGCTCGAGCGCTTCGCCGAATCGCGCGGCTACCGTGTGATCTGGCAGCCGGGCGCGCACGAAGCGCTGATGCGCGAGCTGCAGCACGCGCGCCTCCATGCGGTGATCGGTGGCCACCACCCGGACACGCCGTGGAAGCCGGATGTGGGCTGGTCGCGCCCGCATGGCCTGCGCGCTGGGCCGCACGGCCCCATGCCCGAGCGTCGCATTGCCCTGCCGCCGGGGCAGTCGGCCTGGCAGCTGGCCGTGGACACCTGGCTGGTCGAACACGAGGGCGCGCGATGAGTATTGCCCAACGCCCCACCCCACGCGCCCTGCCGCCGGAACAGCGCGAGGCCCTGCACCGCGCCGAGCGCCTGTGCCGCTGGACCCTGCTGTGGATGTCGCTGGTCTCGATCACCATGTACCTGGTCATGGGCGGTTCGCAGGCGATGAAGACCGCGCTGGTCGAGGACGTGCTGAGCCTGGTGCCGTCCATCGCCTTTCTCGTGGCCAGCCGCTTCCGCCGCAAGGGCGTGGACGAGGAGTACATCACCGGACGCGAGCGCGCCTTCGACATCAACTTCCTGATCTCGGCCGTGGCCCTGACCGGCGTCGGCCTGGCGCTGGTCTACGACGGCGTGCATACCCTGCTCACCGCCACGCGGCCGGTGGTCGGCAGCGTGGTCATCGCCGGCCACGTGCTGTGGCAGGGCTGGCTGATGATGGCGGTACTGGCGCTGTCCGCCGTGCCTCCAGTGATCCTGGGCCACAAGAAACTGGCGCTGGCCAGGAAGCTCAGCCTCAAGCCGCTGCATACCGATGCCGACGTCAGCAAGGCCGACTGGATGACGGCCGCCGCCGGCATCGTCGGCGTGGCCGGCATCGGCATGGGCTGGTGGTGGGCCGATGCGGTGGCCGCGCTGGTGATCGCCGGCAGCATCCTGCGCGACGGCGCCGGCAACCTGCGCGCCGCCGTGCGCGACCTGCACGATGCCCGCCCGCAGACCCTGGACCGCAGCGATCCCGATCCCCTGCCCGAGCGCCTGTGCGAGCGCATCAGCGCCCTGCCCTGGGTCCACGGCTGCGCGGTGCGCCTGCACGAGGAAGGCTTCCGCCTCTCCGGCGTGGTGCTGCTGGACAATCCGCAGGTCAGCCTCGAACAGGCCGAGGAGATCCGCAGCGTCGCCCGTGCCCTGCACTGGCGGCTGGACCGGATCGAGGTGGCGGTGGGGAACGGGGGCGACTGAGCCCGTAGCCGCCCGGAGCCACCGCGCTGAAGCAGAAAAGGAAAGGCCGCCCGGGGGCGGCCTTTGTTCAAGCAGACGCGGCACTCAGGCCGGCTCGGCTTCCTTCAACGGGGCGACCGGTTCGGTGCGGCGCTTGCGCGCAAAAAGCGCCGACAGCATCTGCCGCAGGCCATCCAGCCCGGCGCCCTTGCCGGACACCTTCAGCACCGCATAGCCCTCCAGCGAGGCGCTCATCAGGTCGCTGCCCAGCAGGGAAATAGGGCCAGGTTCATTCAAGCGCTGCGCAAGTTATCGGCCCAGGGCGAAACCGGCGAATCAGCGGGCCGAGGCAGCGACCTGGCCGGAAGTTCCCCTCGCACGCAGCGTTTCGTACAGCTGCCCCGGCCCCAGGAGGATGTCTTTCAGGCCCTGCTGGACACGTGGGGAATCCAGCGCCTGCTGGCTCATCGTGGCATGGGCCTCGAAGGCATCGATAATGGCGTCCACCAACGCGCGGGTCAGGTCCGGAGAATTGCCAAATTGCTCCTTGGAATTGTCGGCTGCTTGCCGCACAAGGGTCGCGTTCTGCAACAGCTTGCCCTTGATGGCCCCGTTTACGTACTGCAGCTGGTCCTCGTCCGTGATCTGTCCCTCGAACAGCCCGTTGACTCGCTCGATGATCTCGGAGAGGTACGCCTGCTCCTTTTCCCGCACGCCACCGCTGCCCACGCCATCCATTGGTGACAATGGGTACGCCTCGGCACCGGGCAGACTGAGTGCCTGCGCCCCCCGACTGCGCAGCGTGTGGTGAGTGAGCACCACTTTGGACAGATCCACGGTGTCGCGCTCGCGCCCGAACTCCAGCAGGGGCAGCAGCCGGCGGTAGAACAGGAAGCGTTTTTCGATGTCGGTGTTGCCGTAATCGAACATCTGCGACAAGAACGCGTAGATCCGGTTGAACGCACCCATGTCGCCCTTGAACAACAGCAGGGCGTCCAGCGTGTCCTTCGCTTCGCCGGCTGCCTGGCCATCGCCTGCCGCCTCGGCCGTGGCCAAGGCATGGGCGGCGGATTGGTAGCGCTTGAGCAACCGGTCGGCCACCGGCTGGATCGCAGCCACCAGTTGTGACTGCTTTGCATCCGGGTCCAGCTCCACCTTCGCCACCCGCTCGACCTCGTACTGGTCGTAGTGGCCAGCCGCGTCAAGCTTGGCCCGCAGGTCCAGGACCATATTGGGGTCGGTGGTCGCCTCCAGTTCGGCAGTCTCGTAGTAGGTGCGGAATGCCTGCAGGATCTCGTCGGTGTCGTTCTGGAAGTCGAGGATGTAGGTGGTGTCCTTGCCAGGATGGGCCCGGTTGAGCCGCGACAGGGTCTGCACCGCCTGGATGCCACCCAGCTTCTTGTCCACGTACATGCCGCACAGCAACGGCTGGTCAAACCCGGTCTGGAACTTGTTGGCGACCAGCAGCAGTTGATACTCCGGCAGCGTGAATGCCTCGCGGATATCACGTCCCTTCAGGCCGGGGTTGAGCAGCGCACTACCTTCGGCGACCGGCTCTGGGAAACTTTCGGGGTCGTCGACCTCTCCCGAAAAAGCGACCAGCACGTCCAGCGGATATCCCTGGCTCGCGATATAGGTGCGTATGGCCTTCTGCCATCGCACTGCCTCGCGGCGCGAGGCCACCACCACCATGGCCTTGGCCCGGCCCTCCAGAAGCGGCTGCACGTTCTCGCGGTAATGTTCCACCACCACCTGCACCTTGGCGGCAATGTTGTAGGGGTGCAGGCGAACCCACTGCATGATCCCCTTCATGGCCGTGCTGCGCTCCACCTCGGCGTTGTCGAATTCCTTGCCGTTGTGGGCCAGCCGGAAAGCCAGGCTGTAGGGCGTGTAGTTCCTCAGGACATCGAGAATGAAACCTTCCTCGATGGCCTGGCGCATCGAGTACACATGGAACGGCTGCGGCAGGCCGTCGGGCCCGGGGCGTCCGAACAGTTCGAGCGTCTTGGCCTTGGGGGTGGCGGTGAAGGCAACGTAAGTCAGACCGGACTGGGCACTGCGTGCCTCCATCTGTGCAGCAAGCAGCGTTTCGGTGTCGACCTCGCCGCCGTCCTGCAGTTCTTCCCATTCCTTCGCGCTCAGCAGCTCCTTGAGCTTCGCTGCCGCCTGCCCGGTCTGCGAGCTGTGCGCCTCGTCGGCAATGACCGCAAACCTCTTCCCCTCGGTAGCTGCCAGCTCCTGTACGGCCTTGAGCGCAAACGGGAAAGTCTGGATGGTGCAGACGATGATCTTCTTGCCAGCCTTGAGCGCCTCACCCAGCTGGGCGCTCTTGCTACCTTGCTCGCTTGTAATGGAAGCCACAACCCCGGTTGTGCGCTCGAAGTCGAAGATCGCTTCCTGCAATTGCGAGTCCAGCACCGTGCGATCGGACACCACCAGGACGCTGTCGAACATCTTCGCATTGGCGGCATCATGCAGGTCGGCGAGGAAGTGTGCCGACCAGGCGATCGAGTTGGTTTTTCCAGAACCGGCCGAGTGCTGGATCAGATAGCGCTGTCCCGGGACACTGGCGCGCACATCGGCCACCAGCTTCCGGGTCGCATCCAACTGGTGGTAACGCGGGAAGATGATCGTCTTCAGCTGCTTCTTGCTGTCGCGCTTTCCGATCAGGTAGCGCCCCAGGATTTCCAGCCAGCTGTCCCGGCCCCAAACCTCCTCCCACAGGTAACGGGTGGCCGCGCCCTCGGGATCCGGCGGATTGCCTGCACCGCCGGCATTGCCGCGATTGAACGGCAGGAAGGTCGTCCCAGCGCCCGCAAGCCGGGTCGTCATCATCACTTCGGACTGGCTTACGGCGAAATGCACCAGCGCCCCTCCGGGGAAGGCCAGCAGCGGCTCCGCCAAGCCGCCCTTGGGATGCAGGTCACGATCGAACCGGTACTGGTCGACCGCATCCCCGACAGACTGGGTGAAGTCGGATTTCAGCTCCGCCGTGGCCACGGCGATGCCGTTGACGAACAACACCAGGTCGACACAGTCATTGGGCCTGTTGGGCGAGTGCTTGACCTGGCGCACCACGCGCAGCCGGTTGGCTGCGTAGAGCTGCTCGGTCACCGGGTTCAGCGAGAGGGCTGGGCGGAACTGCACCAGTGACAGCGGACGCTTGAGCCCCACCATCTCCACCCCGCGACGCAGCACCTCCAGGGTGCCGCGTTCGTCCAGGTTCTTGCGGATGCGCTGCACCAGCACGGTCTGGGCCTGTGGGCCGTGCGCCTTTGCCAGGGCCTGCCAGCTGTCCGGCTGGGTAGCCTGCAGCCAGGCGACCAGATCCGGCGGGTACAGGGCGTGCTGCCGGTCGTAATGCGCCGCGTCGCCTTCGGCGTAGAGCCAGCCACTGCTGGCCAGGTGCTCGCAGATCTCGCGCTCGAAGTGGTGTTCCTGGTGCAGGTTCATGCATCCCCCATCGTGTCGGGCTGGTTGGCGCGCAGCCACGCTTCGGTGTGCGCCAGCAGCCGAGCGGCTTGCGATAGCGCTTCGGCCAGCGTGGCCTCGGAGACCGGGTCACCTTCGTAGTCGCTCAGGTTGCGCTTCCTGCGCAAGGCATCGAGCACGATGATGTCTTCGGACGCAACGCCCATCGTGTGCCCCAGGCACTGGATCGCGGTCTGGTGGTGGCCCGGCTGGCTGGTGGAGGTACGGTAGCCCCGCGCCCACAGCCCGAGCATCGCGCATTGCATCGCGCACTTGTAGGCCGCGTCGAAGCGGTTGTCCGCACTGATGCTCTCCACCCGCGCATCGGCCAGGTTGCGGCGTGCCGCTTCCAGCAGCTTCCGAATCGCAGCCGGCTCAGCCGCGTGCGTCTGCAGCTGGCGGATCGCCAGCAGGTTCTCCAATGTCATCCCTGTCCCCTATCACCATCAACTTCGGCCCGTCCAGCAGCTCCTTGGCAAATGCATCGCCTGCGGCCAGCCTCCGCCGGAACTCCTGGCCCGAGTACACCACAGGATTGATCTCCCGACCCAGTTCGACCTGCGCCGGGTGGATGGCGCGCACGATGTCGGCAAACCCCACGTCCCCAAGCACCAGCAGGTCCACATCGCTGCCGGACACTTCCGTACCCCGGGCCACGGATCCGAATATCCAGGCCGCCTCGATCGCGGAGGCCAGCGGCGCAAGCACCTCGCGCAGCACCGGCACGGCGCCATGGGTCTTGCGGAACATCGCTGCCAGCTCGTCGTACAGCAGGCACGCCCGGTTGGCCTGGTAGCGCACCTGGTTACCCTGCTCGCACCGGACCAGCAGCCCGGCGCCGACCAGCTTCTCCAACTCACGCCCCAGCGTGCCCGCGTGGCTGCCGGTGAGCCTGGCCAGCTCACGAAGGTGGAAGCTGGCCTCCGGCTGCAGCAGCAGGACGGCCAGAACCGCCTGGCGGGTCTGGCCGAAAAGAAGGTTCATCAAGGCTGATGTGTTGCTCATATGGCAACGATTGTTGCCTTATGGGCAACCAGCATGCAAGTCAGCCTCATAGCCCGTTGATCCGGGAGCGCAGAGCCGCGTCCATCCGATACGCCAGGTCGACCAGCCGATCCTGGAGTTCAGGCCACTCCGACTCGGGCACCAGCCAGCCTCCCTCGGTGGTGGAACGGATTCGGGAACGCTTCTGTTCGGCCAAGCCGGCCCAGTCCAGCGGCATGCCGAACGCCTCCTCTATCTCGGCACGATGGGCGTGCAGTGCCTCGAACAGGGCCGTACCGCCATCTTCGTGATGGATCAGGCAGGTCACCCGCGCCTCGCCACGGGTCATGGACACATTCAGACGGAACCCGTTGCGCCCCAGTCCGACCCCGAGCCAGGGGTTCGCGCTGCGGGTACGCCGCTGGAACAACGCGCCACGTGCATTGGCCTTGGCCAGGAACTGGTCCCAGAAGCGGCGGTACAAGTCCTCTCTGGCATCATCCTCACCCTCGTCCTCATCAGATTCGCCGGCAGGCACGCCCTCCTCCCACTCGGCGAAAGTCTGGCCTGTGTCCTGCACGCGCCAGCTCATGCGCCCGTTCGCCGATCGACCCCATACCACCGCCGCGGCGGCACTCGGGCTGCTGAACCAGGTGTCGCGCAGGAACTCCCGCGCTTCACCCACTGGCGGTGCCAGCGTGCCGTTGTCGACCAGATCCTGGTGCAAGAACTTGTAACCGCCGTCGACGCCCACCCAGTCCGCCCGTGCGCGCGACCCGGCAAGCACCACAAACTGGCCATCCACTTGCCTGCCCGTCGCCTGGATCTGGTGATTCAGGCCGCCGAGTACGAATACAGGCGACTCCGCTTCCGACGCGGTCGTCGCCGCCGGAGATTTCGCAGCCGCAGCACGCGTGACCAGCTGCCAGTGATCCTCGGCAAGTTTGAGCAGCGATGCCTGTCGCGCCTGCAGCACAGACCCGTTCCACTCGGCCTGTTGCAGCACCTGGGTGGTCAGCGGAAACGCACATGCTCCCCCTTTGCTGAAATAGGCCTGCTTCTTGCGGTCGAATTCATAGTTGCTGGCACTGCTGTTCTTCTTGCGGTTGAGCAGCGCCAGATTGCCCAACCGGTGCACCCAACCCTGGCGTTCCTGCTCGCTGGGCATCCACTTCACCCAGGTGCTGTCCGGGCGCGGCGTCTGCGGCAGCACGTGCTCCACCGTGACCTGGTCGTGCTGCATGGTCTTGCTGCCATCGGAGGCCAAGGCGTCCAGACGCAGCAGGATCACGCCCAGCGCACGTGCAGAATGCGTCCGGTACAACGGCCCATCCAGCATCGTGTACATCTCGTGCTGCTCCAGCGGCGAGAGCTGCAGTGCAGACCCGGGCTGCGCCAGATCGTCACCGGCTTCGACCGCCGCCGTCAGCCGCGAGAACCGCTCGATGCGCTCATTGACGCCCGCCTTGCGCACCAGCATCGAGTACGCCAGCCGCTCCAGGCCGGTCACGAACGCAAGCAGCGCGTCCGGATCTCCCTTGTGGCGAGTGAAGTGCGCAAGCGCGGGAGGCATCCAGTCCTTGAACTCCAACCGGTTGAGCCAGCGCAGCGCATCGTTGATCGCCTCGGCATGACGCGTACTGGCGTGGTCAGCATCGCTGATCTCGCGATATGCCTGGGCCATCGGCTCCAGCACCTTGTCGATGAACGCGGCCGGGTCCGCTGGCGCCACGTGGTCGCGAAACTCCTTGAGCAAGGTCCCTTTCGGCTTGGCCTTGCGGTACACCATGCGGATGTGGCTGAACAGTTCGCCGAAACCATCGCGTCCCAGGTCTGACTCCAATGCTTCCCATTTGTCGGTGTACGTCTTTCGCGCCATGTCCTGCAGCGCACCGATGATCTCCGCCTTGAGGATGTCGGTGGCAGTCAGATCCAGGCCACGGCTGTTCATCACACCGAAGATCCGGTACGCCGAATCCAGGTCCGGTGTCGCGACAGCCACCAGGTAGCAGCGCGTGACGATGAACTGGACCAGCCGCACCAGCGCGGCAGGCTCCAGATCGCGCAGTACCGCCATGAAGTGCCGCGCATTGTCACGCAGCCGCTGCTGGCTGTCCGGTAACGCGCCGTTGTCATCGACGAGCTGTTCGATGCCGCCTTCGTGCTGCACGCGCTCGCGGAAGAACTGCCTGTCGCGCTCGCGCAGGGTCAGCCGGTAGTGGTTTTCGGTGGCCGAGACGATGTCGCCCTGGTCGTAGATGCGCCGCGTGATGCCCCTGCGCACGTTGTCGTCCGACACAACGGCCCGGATGCAGGCCAGCAGCAGGGTCAGCGTGGTCAGCCGCTGCTGGCCGTCCACCACCTGGGCCCGGGGCGAGCTCTCTTCCTTGATCAGCACCAGGCTGCCGAGGAAGTACGGCGGAATATCCTCCAGCTTGGAACCGCCGGTGCGCATGTAGCCCAGCAGGTCGTCGAGCAGTTCCTGCGCCTGGTCCACGCCCCACGAGTACGGCCGCTGGTAGGCCGGAATCGAGAACATGTACTCGTCGCTGAAAATCTTGGCCAGTGGTTGTTCCTTGGCCGTCAACGTGTGCGTCATGACTGTCCATTCCCCTGCATATGGATGGTGTGCTTGCCGGTGAACCAGCGGTGGGTAATCCGGCTGCGGCGATACTCCCCCAACCAGCCGACGGTGCGATCGAACACCTCGATCCTCCAGGAGCGGTCCCCAAGTGGCGGAAGCTGCCCGTGCAGCCGCTCCAGGTCGGCCAGCCAATGTGCCAGCCCGCCCGTGACCAGCACCACCCTGCGCTGCGCCGCATAAACCTGCACCAGCGGATCAGCCGATGGTGTGTCCAGACACGGGCCTGCATGTGCGGCCAGATGCAGGGGATCGCTGCCGCCATAGAACGGATCGTGGTGGTGCACCTGGCCACGACGGACGAAGGCCCGCCACCAGTCCTCGTCCGGCCAGCGCGAGTGCTGCGCCAGCCAGGTCGGTGAGGGACCGTTGAAGGGGTCCTGCGCCTGGGTGTGCAGGTAGCCAACTCCGGCCGGGACCCACGTCCATGCCGCGTAGTAGTCGATCAGGTCACCGTCGCCCCAGACCTCGCGCACGAGCGCGAGCACGGGCGAACCGGCCACCGGTTGACCAGCCGCGTACCACCAGGCCAGGCCACGGCCCACGTCTGCCCAGCCGAGCACGTTGCGCAGCAGGTAGTGCAACGCGCCCCAGTACGCGCAGGCGTCTTCCAGAGCCGCATTGACGGGCCGCGGCACACCCATGCGGAGTTCCGGGTCGGCCAAGGCCCGGAACACGGCGGGGACATGACGCAGCCAGGGGTCGGTCACGGCGTCAACAGATTGGTCAGAATCCCCTGTCCGATCTCGGCGGCCTTGCGACGAAGCCGGGTTGTCGCATCAGGGGGTTCGGGCAGCTCTGGCAGGTACACGTGACAACCGGTTTTGTGGTGGAAGTGCCGGGCCATGAACCACAGCTCGGCAGCGATCGCTTCTTCTGAAGCCCCGGTGCCATGCAGGCGCACGTACCGCTCCAGCGCCAGGGTGGCGATCTGGTCGCCATCCACCTGGGACTGCCGCGCGGCATCACCCTGCCAGTGGACGCGCACCGTTCCCCGCGCCTCGTCCCCGTCCGATTCGTCTACCGGCAGGATGAGGGTGCCGTCCTGCAGCGAGCGCGCACACCAGACGCCGTCACGATCCTCGTGGGCGTATAGCGGCATGAGATTGGCGAGGAAGCCGACCACAGCTGCGCTCTTGCCTTCGCGTGGCGCTGCCAGCGTCGACAACCACGCTTGCAGCCGGGGCGACAGCGTCACCCGGTCGTCCTTGTTGAAGGAGATCGTGGTCTGTCTTCCATTGGCGCGGTAACCGGTGCAGGCCAGGTTCGGCTCACGCCTTGCCAGCCGGCGCAGGAACTCGGCGACGGGGACGAACCCCTTATGGGCGGCGGCGCGCTCGTTGTGCAGGTAGACCACGAGCACGCCATCGCGCCGGGTGACGCGCGGACACACGATCTCCTCCGGCGTGTTGGTGCGGTACTCGATATCGGGCAGACATCCGTTGAGGATGAAGTCTTCGGCACGCATCAGCTGGCGCCCGCTTCAACCAGTCCGCGCACGTCGATCTGACCAGTGACGGCGGCCGAGATTACAGCAGATCTACGCTCGATCAAGAGACCAATGGACTGCGCACACTGACCTTCCAACAGCGCGAATCTAGCTTTCTGCTCCGCCAGAAACCGTGCAATCCTCACCTGTTCCGCGCAAGGGGGGCACGGAACGAACCACGAACCTACTTGACTTGCATTGAGGGATGGCACTGCGCCGGGGTTCGCAAGGAGATCAAACTTTACTAATTCCAATGCCGATCTTATGAAATCGCTGTTGTGACCCTCGGAAACGACCAGTGCCATCAGGTTATTGTCGATGCATGCCTCACCGGACAACTTTCTTATCCGACCCAACAACAAAGCAGCGCCAACCTTGGCAAAAACGATGGTATTCGCTGGAAAAATTGCTGCGCCAAGTCGTGAAGCGGTCGCCCTAGAAATCGAATCCCCTCTTGGCAACAAGAAGTCACTCTCGTCCGCGCCGCTCAGAGCAGCAACTTTGAAGAATGGGAGCTCCTCATCCTCCAGCCCTTGCTCTTCGTGGGGAAACCCGGCTCCTGCCTTTAGTTGCCCAACACGTTTGACGGGCAGAACCTCCCAATGGGCCGGCACCTCGCCCAGCCAGGCGATGCCGGAGTCCTTCATCGGGACGTTGGGGTCCAGGCCGCGGGTGACGGCGTGGGAGATGGTGGCTTGGCGTTTCTCGGCCAGCAGCGCCAGAAGCTTCTCCTGCTCGGCGATCAATGCGTCGATTTTGGCGGTTTCGCGGTCGAGGAATCTCGAGATGGCATGCTGCTCGCCAAGAGGCGGGCATGCCATCGGGTGAGCGTCGAGCGCACCTTTTGTCATGCTCGGCAGTGCAGTATTGGTCGAGTAAAGACCGAATGGAATGGTAGTCGCCGCGTAGTAGCAGTACCGGCCACAAGCGGTTGAACGAATCCGGGACCAGTACATCGTATCGACGGTCCAAAATCTCCCGGTTACATACAAAGGCTTATCAATCGTGCCTTTTCGGCCAAGAAGCACGGACTCACCGTCGTAGATGTAGTTGGTCGCGAACGCGAAGCGTCCACCCGAGCCAAGGACCGGATACCCGTCGTCCGCCTCAACGGGTTTGTAATCAGCACCATTCTCGATGTCGAGAAAGCGCTTCAGTGGCGCTACGTTCCAGTGGGCCGGCACCTCTCCCAGCCACTCCACCCTGCTGTCCTTGTACTCCGGATACCTCGGCAGACTCATTCCGCCATCTCCCCCAGCATCCGCATGATGTTGGCGGCAACCTCCTTCAGCTCCGCATCGATCACTTCCAGCGGGCGCGGTGGCTCGAACACGTAGAAGTGCCGGTTGAACGGGATCTCGTAGCCCACCTTGGTTTTCGCCTCGTCGATCCAGGCATCCGGCGCATGCGGCCGCACCTCACGCTCGAACCAGGCCTGGATGTCCTGCCCCAGCGGCACGTTCTCGGTGTCCCGCAGGGCGCTGTCCGGCTGCGGCTTGCCCTTCTGCTTGCCCTTCTGGCCGAGCATGATGTTGCCCGCCTCGTCGCGCAGCGGGCGCTCGACGGTGATGGTGGTGTAGCCGAACTCCTCGTTGGCGAACACGCGGCTGATCGGCACGCGCTTGAGGCGACCGCCTTCGGGCACTGCCGGCGGCGATTCGGCACCGGTGGCGGTGACCAGCACCGGCTCGCCCACGGGCTGGCCCTTGGCATCCAGCGCGCTGACAAGCTCGGCCTCGGTGAACTCGCCGAACAGGCGGGTGACGGTGGCGATGTGCTCCTCGCCCATCTCCTTGCGCTTGGAGCCCAGGCTCTTGCGCATCTTGCGCCAGAAGCCGCTGGCATCGACCAGCTGCACATGGCCGCGGCGGTCGTCGTCCTTCTTGTTGGAGACGATCCAGACATAGGTGGCGATGCCGGTGTTGTAGAACATGTCGGTCGGCAGGCCGATGATGGCCTCCACCAGGTCGTTCTCCAGCAGGTAGCGGCGAATCTCGCTCTCGCCACTGCCCGCGCCGCCGGTGAACAGCGGCGAGCCGTTGAGCACGATGCCGAAGCGGCTGCCGCCCTGCCCGTCCACCACCGGCGCCATTTTCGACACCAGGTGCAGCAGGAACAGCATCGAGCCGTCGGACACGCGCGGCAGGCCCGGTCCGAATCGCCCAGCGAAACCCTGCTGTTCATGCTCGGCACGGATCGCCTTCTCGACCTTCTTCCACTCCACGCCGAACGGGGGATTGGAGAGCATGTAGTCGAACTTGCGGGTCGGAAAGCCGTCCTCGCTCAATGTGTTGCCGAAGGCGATGTTGGCCACGTCCTGGCCGCGGATCAGCATGTCGGCCTTGCAGATCGCGTAGGACTCGGGATTGAGCTCCTGTCCGTACAGGGTGAGGCGCGCGGACGGGTTGTGTGCCAGCAGGTGCTCGGCGGCCACCGAGAGCATCCCGCCCGTGCCTGCGGTCGGGTCGTACACGGTGCGCACCACGGCATTTCCCGGGGTGAGCACATCGCTGTCCTCGATGAAGATGAGGTTGACCATCAGCTTGATCACCTCACGGGGCGTGAAGTGCTCACCGGCGGTTTCGTTGGACAGTTCCGAGAACCGGCGGATCAGTTCCTCGAATACGTGCCCCATCTGCGCGTTGTCCACCCGGTCAGGGTGCAGGTCGATGCCGGCAAACTTCTCGGTGACCAGGTAGAGCAGGTTGGCCTTGGCAAGGCGCTCGACCTGGGTGTGGAACTCGAAGCGCTCGAAAATGTCGCGCGCCTCGGGCGAGAAGCCCTGCACGTACTGGTACAGGTTCTCGCGGATATGGTCCTGGTCGCCGATCAGGGTGGGCAGGTCCAGCGGACTGGTGTTGTAGAAGCCAGCACTGCCGACGATGCGCTTCAGGAACGGGTCCGGGTTGACTCCGGCCTCGGTCCTCTTCTTGTGTTCGGACAGCACCTTGGCCTTGGTAGGCGCCAGCACGCAGTCCAGCCGGCGCAGCACGGTGAACGGCAGGATGACCTTGCCGTACTCGGATTGCTTGTAATCGCCGCGGAGCAGGTCCGCGACGGACCAGATGAAGGAGGAAAGTGCCTGTTGGTTCAATGGGATGCCTACGTCATGAAGCGCCTGCAAGCCGCCGGCGCAAGTCCCAATGATAGTGAGTCCAAGGCGCTCCATCACAGCCGGGCGACCATTGGGAGCTAACGGCTCGGGCTCCCTTTGCTGCGTAGAAATGCAGGATCAGAGCCCGTCTTCTGCGGGCGGCGTCCAAATGGAGCGAAACGCGTTGCGGCCTCCCGTGCCCTCAAGCCCCCGCCATATCCGCAACCACAGGCTTGCCGGCCAGCTGCGCTTCGATTGCCCTGCGGGCCTCGCTGCTTGAGGCAGTGCGGCGGGCGACTTCGGCGATGCCGTCGCGCTTGGCGTCCAGCAGGCGCAGGCGCACGGGATGGGAGGTGCCGGCGCGGATTTCCTCGATGGCGCGCAGCAGCCGCAGCAGGACCACGGTGTTGCCGTGGGCGTTCTCCAGGATCTGGGTGAAGGCCAGGGCCAGCAGGTCGTCGAAGTCGGGGCCGGCGGGAATCACGCGCACGGTGTCGCCATCGCGGATCGGGCGCGGGACGATGCGACGGCCAGCCGCTATGGGCTGCTGCGCGAACTGCACGCATGGCTGGCCTACGCCCTGCTGGCAACGGTGCTGCTGCACGCGGCCGCCGCCCTGCATCACCTGTGGGTGCGGCGCGACGAGGTGTTCCCGTACATGGCGCTGTGGACGAACCGCACGCCGGTGCTGACTGCCGAGCCGGTGGAGGCCACCGAAAGCACTGCTTCGGCAGAAGGCGTCATCGATGCCGACGAGCGGAAGGAATGAGAGGCCGCGCTGCCCGGAATTGAATCCGGTCCGGATTTGAAGAAGGCCTCCATCGGAGGCCTTTGCCCGACAGCAACTGCCGCAGGTTTTCAGTCCCGCAGTTTCAGGTCCGGCTCTTCATCAATCGTGCCGTCATCGCGGATGACGACGAAGCGGTCGCCGGCCTGGTTGAACATCACCGGGATCGGGAACCGGAACAACGGGCGACGGACGAACTCCAGGCGCCAGTGGAAGGTTTCCATGGTGTGGACGGTGTCCTGCTGTTCCGGGGTGAGACCGGCCAGCCGGGTCTGGTCGTCATAGGCGCGGGTGCCCTTGCGGCGTTCGGGCATGCGCGGGGCGGTGTCGGCCGGATCTGTTTCGGGAACGGCGCGCGGGAGATTCGAGTCCGTCATCAAGGCAGCGGGCTCCAGGAACCGGGGGCGGAATGCGGGCCGGGCCCGCGGCGGAGGCGCCACCTTGTCGCGAGACGCTGCAAGGAAATGTGAGGACGGCGCGGCACGCGCGCGCTCCTCTCTCTCCTGCCCTGTTCCATGGAGCGCCCGGCACATCCGGTGCGGGCTGCAAAAGCAGCGGCCTGCATCCTACCGGCCACGCGCGCCGGGTAAAGCGGCGGATCTGAACGCTTCATTATTTCCGCTGCACGCGGCCACGCGGATGGCTCAGGCGCGCAGCTTGAGCGTGCCGCTTTCGTCCAGCGTGCCGTCGGGCTGGATGACGACGTAACGGCGGTCGTCGCGATCAAACAGCACGGGAATCGGATCACGGAACAGCGGGCGGCGCACGAAGGCCAGGCGCCAGTGGAAGATCTCCAGCGCTTCGAGCGTCATCAGCATCGCCGGGTTGAGCCCTTCGTGCGGATCCGGGATCTGCGGGCTGTTCCTGCGTCGTTCCGGGGTGCACGGCGCGTGGCCGACGGCATGGAAGGCATCGACCGGAGCGTCGGGATTGGATTGATCGTACATAAGGATGTCGGCGCAGCCTGCAAGGCCGCGTACTGCAGGGCCGCGATGAGGCGGCGGGAGGGGTTGCTGCCTCGCAGGCAAGCGCCGTGCCGTAGGTCGCGGGCAGCCGCGATCAAGGCAGGTCAAATACGGCAGGCCGGCGAATCCTACGCTCCGGTGTTGCACCGGAAGCTGAGCGAAAAACGGTTCAGCTTTCCAGCGCGGTCTCGGCCGGTTCCTCGCCGCTCGTGGGCGATGGCGCGGGCGCGGCCATGGCGCGGTTGCGGCCGGCATCCTTGGCCGCGTACAGCGCCTCGTCGGCGGCGTGCAGCAGGGCCTCGGGCGTTTCAGCCCGGGCCGGGCGCGCGCAGGCCACGCCCACGCTGATGGTGATGACGGGTGCGACCTGCGAGGCGCTGTGCGGCATCGCGGCGGCGTGGACGAGGGTGACCAGTTCGTTGGCCAGGGCCATGGCGCTGTCGCGGTCCACGCCCGGCAGCAGTGCGGCGAATTCCTCGCCACCGTAGCGCGCGGCCAGGCGTTCGCCGTCACCGACGCGCTCGGCAATGATCGATGCCACCCGCGTCAGCGCGGCGTCACCGGCAAGGTGTCCGTGGGCGTCGTTGTAGGCCTTGAACTCGTCCACGTCCACCAGCAGCACAGCGAGTGCCTCGTCCTGGTCGGCCTGGCGCTGCCAGGCTTCCAGCAGGCGGTGGTTGAACTCGCGGCGGTTGGCGATGCCGGTCAGCGCGTCCTGCGCGGCGATGCGCTCAAGCCGCTCGTTGGCCTCGCGCAGCGCCTCTGTCCGACGCGCGACTTCCATGGTCAGCTGGATCTCGCGACGATGCGCCGAGCGCAGCCGCATGCGGACGATGGCGACGGCCAGCGCCAGCATGGCCAGCACGGCCAGGCTGCGCACCCACCAGGTCTGGTGCCAGTGCGGGCGCAGGGTGAGGGCGAGCTGGTCACCCTCCTCGTTCCACACGCCGTCGTTGTTGCTGGCCTTGACCCGGAAGGTGTAATCGCCCGGCGGCAGGTTGGTGTAGAAGGCACGACGGTCGTTGCCGGCTTCGCGCCACTCGCGGTCGAAACCTTCCAGCTGGTAGCGGTAGCGCACGGCCGCCGGTGCCACGTAGCTCATGGCGGCAAAGTGGAATTCCAGCCGCTCCACGCCCGGCCCGAGCTGCGTCGCGCTGCCGGGGTCCACTTCGCTGCCATCGACGAACAGCCGCTCGATCGCCACCGGCGGCGGCAATGGATTGCCCTTCATCCGGCGCGGGTCGACCACCACCACGCCCTTGGCCGTACCGAACCACAGCTGGCCATCCTCCGAGCGCCCGGCCGGCGATTGCGAGGCGCCGTTGCCTTGCGCGTTGAGCATGCCGTCGGCGGTGCCGTACCAATGCGGCGCGACCTGTTTGACCGTGCCTGCATCGAGCGCGTCCAGGTCGGCGCGGGCGATGCGGCCAATGCCGCGGTTGGAGCTGAACCAGAGATTCCCCAGGTCGTCATCGAGCAGCGCGAACACCGCATCGCCGTGGAACCCGGCATTGGCCTGGTAGCGGGTGACCTTGCCGCCGCGCAGGCGCAGGATGCCGATGCTGGTGCCCAGCCACATGTCGCCATTGGCATCGGGATGGAAGGCGAACACGCTCGCGCCGGCCAGGCCGTCGGTGCCGCAGGTATCGAGCACGCCCTTGTGGAAGCAGCGCACGCCGCTGCGCAGGCCCAGCCACACGCGCCCGTCGGCTTCCTCGTGGATGGCACGCGTGTCGTCGCCGCGGGTGCCCTCGATCACGTGCACGCGCTCGCCATCGATGCGGGCCACGCCCTGCAGGGTGCCGGTCCACATACCACCTTCGCGCGCCGGGGCGAAGGCAAACACGATGGTGCCGGGCAGGCCATCGGCCAGGCCGAAGTTGCGTGCGCGACCATCGCGCTCGAAGCGGGTCACGCCCTCGGTGCCGCCCACCCACAGCCGGCCCTGCGCGTCGGACTGGACCGTGCGGATCAGCTGGCTGGGCAACTGCTGGTTGTAGCGGTGCGCGGTTTCCAGGTGCGGGCCGCGATAGGTCAGCAGGCCGCCACCGTCGGTACCGATCCACAGCGGGCCACCCGGCTGCTGGTGCACCGCGCGCACGGCGTTGGACACGCCATCGCCGACGATGGTGACCAGCTTGGTCTGGCTCAGGCGCTGCAGTCCGGACGAGGTGGTGCCGATCCACAGGTTGCCTTCGTGGTCCTCGAAGAACGAACGCACGGTTTCGCCCCGCAGGCCCGGCAGCGAGTTGTCGCAGCTGAACTCACCGTTGGCCAGGCGGCACAGGCCGATGTCCAGCGGCGCGAACCACACCGCGCCGGAACGGTCGCCGTAGATCGAATAGATGCGCGCGTCATTGAGTGCGGCGGCACGCGGATTGCGGTGGAAGCGCCCGGCAGCGAAGTACGCCGGGCCGGACTGCGTGCCCGCCCACGGCGTGCCGGCGGCATCGACGGCCAGGCTGTAGACCGCGTTGGAAGGCAGGCCGTCGCCCTCGTTGTACAGGCGCGTCCGGCCGCCACTCCAGTGCACCACGCCCACGCCGTCGTAGGCGATCCATACCCCGCCCTCGGCGTCGGCCACCATGGCGCGGTAGAAGCCGCGCGGCGGGAAACCATCGGCATCGCTGAACAAATGCGGCTTGCCATCGACGATCCGCATCACGCCGGCGTTGGTGGTCAGCCACAGCGCGCCGTCGGTGTCGGTGACGATGCCAAGGACGCTCTCGATGCCGGCCGGCAGTGCCACTGGCTCCAGCTTGCGATCGTGGTAACGGTACAGCCCGCCGTTGAGCGAGCCCACCCACAGTCCGCCCTTGCCGTCATCAGCCAGCGAGGTGATCGCCGAACTCTTCAGTTCCGGCACCTCGCGCGGGCTCAGCGTCTGGAAGCCCTCGCCGCTGTGCCGTACCAGGCCACCATAGGTGGCCGCCCAGATGGCGCCATCGGCCTGCTGTGCAATCGACAGCACCGTGCCCTGCGGCAACTGGTTCTCGTACCAGACGTAGCTGAAGTGCGGGATGGCGCGATCAGGGGAAAGCGCATGCAGCGGCAGGGCGGCACAAAAAAGTGCCGCCAGCGCGCTCGACAATACGACATGGATGCGCCCGGACCGGTGCAACAACCCCACGGTATTCCCCCTGAATCCCGTGAAGATTCTAACGTGCGCATGTGTGCGCCATGCCCTATAAAAATGTGAGCTAGCGCATAAAACTGGTGTGCCCAATTCGACACCGTACGTCCAATTCCGACGCATTCAGACAGGCCATGAACCGCATGATCGTGCTGGCACGGAATCAAGCGTTCGCGGCTGTTGGAAGCACCGCAACCCGTGGGCAGCGAGGCTGCGGATCATGGGCATGTAAGCAAGAAGCCCCGCTTTTCGCGGGGCTTCTTGCTTACATCCGATGAGCGGCAGGCCCGGGGATCAGCCCCACGGATCCTGCAGGATCATGGTGTGGTCGCGATCCGGACCGGTGGAGACGATGCTCACCGGGCAGCCGGCCAGTTCTTCCAGCGCGCGCAGGTAGGCCCGGGCCGCCGGCGGCAGGTCGTCCCAGTTGGTGATGCCGTGGGTGTTCTCGCTCCAGCCCGGGAACTCCAGGTAGACCGGGGTGATTTCTTCCCAGCCCTGGGCATCCAGCGGGGCGTACTCGGTGCGCTTGCCGCGGTATTCGTAGGCAATGCAGACCTTGAGCTTCTCCATGCCGTCGAGCACGTCGAGCTTGGTGATGCACAGGCCGGTGATGCCGTTGATGGCCACGGCGCGCTTGAGCGCGACGATGTCCATCCAGCCGCAACGACGCGGACGACCGGTCGAGGCGCCGTACTCGGCGCCGCGGTCACGGATGCCCTGGCCGATCTCGTCGTCCAGCTCGGTCGGGAACGGGCCGCCGCCAACACGGGTCGCGTAGGCCTTGGCAATGCCCAGCACATAGTCGATGTCCTGCGCGCCGACGCCGGTACCGGCCAGCGCGCCACCGACGGTGGTGTTGGAGCTGGTGACGTACGGATAGGTGCCGTGGTCGATGTCCAGCAGCGCGCCCTGCGCGCCTTCGAACAGCACGCGCTTGCCCTGCTTGCGCAGGTCGTGGCAGATGCCGGCCACGTCGGACTTCATCGGTTCGACGTACTCACCGAAGGCCAGCGCCTCCTGGTAGGTGGTCTCGAAGTCGACCGGGTCCACGTCCAGGTACTGGGTCAGCACGAAGTTGTGGTAATCCAGCGCGGCCTTGAGCTTCTCGGCCAGCTGCTCGGGATAGTGCAGGTCGGCGATGCGGATGCCGCGACGCGCCACCTTGTCTTCATAGGCCGGGCCGATGCCGCGGCCGGTGGTGCCGATCGCCTTGCCGCCGGCGGCCTTCTCGCGCGCCTGGTCCAGGGCGATGTGGTACGGCATGATCAGCGGCGCGGCCGGGGAGATCTTCAGGCGCGAGCGCACTTCCACGCCGGCGGACTCGAGTTCCTCGATTTCCTTCTTCAGCGCGGCCGGGGAGATCACCACGCCGTTGCCGATCAGGCACAGCGCGTCATCGCGCAGGATGCCGGACGGAATCAGGTGCAGGACGGTCTTCTTGCCGTTGATGACCAGGGTGTGGCCGGCGTTGTGGCCACCCTGGAAGCGCACGACGGCGCCGATTTCCTCGGTGAGCAGATCGACGATCTTGCCCTTGCCTTCATCGCCCCACTGGGCACCAAGAACAACAACTGACTGACCCATAACGGGTGGCTCCTCATTGTGTGTGGCCATCGGGGCCACGGACGGGACCGGGCATGGCGCAGGCGGGGCCGGGGTGAGGTGCCATCGGGGCACGTCGGGCAGCGCGGAAGCCATACACGGAAAAAGCCGGACGGGGTGCTCCGCGTGGAGCGTGCCCGGCCGGCTTTTGCGGATTATCCGGGTTTTGTCCGCCCCCCACCACCCCCGACGCATTCAGCCCGGTGAGTGGTTCGGGATCAGTGGCGCACCCACCACAACGCCACCAGGCCGGCGCCCATCACCAGCGCGCCGAGGCGGCGCAGCACCACCGGCGGGGCCGCCAGCAGCTGGATCACAGTGCGCCGCCAGGCATCGGGGGCGGCGAACAGCATCAGCCCTTCCAGCACCGCCACCAGCGATAGTGCGGCCAACAGGTCCTGCATGGTCTTCCTCCTCGTCCCGCGCGATCTGCAAGCGGGATGCATCAAATGAAACGGGGACCCGGCCTGCGCCGGATCCCCGTGGGTGCTGCGTGCCGGGCGCGGGGCTCAGCGGTCGTTCTTGAGGTACTGCAGGAACGGGTCGTTCTTGTCGAGCACGATCACGCCGTTGCCGTCGCTCATCGAGTTCCGGTAGGCCTCCAGCGAGCGGTAGAACGCGTAGAACGACGGGTCGGCCGAACCGGCCTTGCCGTAGATCGCCGCGGCCTGGGCATCGCCCTCGCCTCGCAACTGCTGCGCATCGCGCTCGGCCTCGGCCACGATCACGGTGCTCTCGCGGTCTGCCTGGGCACGTATGGTCAGCGCCTGCTCCTCGCCCTCGGCGCGCAGCTTGGCGGCCTCCTGCTTGCGCTGGGCGCGCATGCGCTCGTAGACGTCGGTGATCACCTGGCTGTCGGTCGGCAGGTCGATCTGCTTGATGCGCAAGTCGATGATCTGCATGCCCAGCGGCTTGACGGCCTCGTTGATGGTGTCCAGCTGGCCGGCGATCAGCTCGCTGCGGTCGCCGGAAACCAGCTGCTGCAGGGTGCGCGAGTTGATCTGGTTGCGCAGCGAGTCGGTGATGATCGGCGCCAGGCGGGCATTGGCCACCCGGTTGTCACCGCCGGTGGCGCGGAAGTACGAACGCACGTCGGCGATGTAGCCGATGGCGAAGAAGTCCACGCTCACGTCCTTCTGCTCGGCGGTGAAGTAACGCGCCGGGGCGGTGTCCAGCACCTGGAAGCGGCGGTCGAACACCCGCGCCGATTCCACCACCGGCACCTTGAAGTGCAGGCCGGGCTGGATGTCGGCACGCACCACGCGGCCGAGGTTGAGCACCATCGCGGTCTGGTCCTCGCGGACCACGTACACCGAGCCGAGCAGGCCCAGCAGCGCGGCGACGATCAGGCCAATCCAAAGGGAATTCTTCATCAGCGGGCCTCCTCACGACCGGCCGAGCGCGAAACATTGCGGTCGGGATTGCGGATGGGATCGGCGGCCTGGGTGGTGGCGGCCGGAGCCAGCACCTCCGGGGTGATCATCGGGTTGGCGCTGGTGCGGCCGGCATCGGCCGGCATCGGCACGTAGATCAGCTGGCGGCCGTCGCCACCGATGACCTTGCGGTTCTCGGCCAGCACGGCCTGCACGGTTTCCAGCCACAGGCGCTTGCGGGTGACTTCCGGAGCGTTCCTGTACTCGGCCTGCAGCAGGCTGAAGCGCTGCGCGTCACCCTGGGCGCGGGCAACCATGGCCTGCTTGTAACCCTCGGCGGTGGTGCGGGCGCGCGAGGCCTGGCCGCGGGCTTCGGGCACGACCTTGGCCGCGTAGGCCTGGGCTTCGTTGATCAGGCGTTCCTTGACCTGCTGGGCGCCGTTGACCTCGTCAAAGGCCGGCT
Organism: Stenotrophomonas sp. Marseille-Q4652; assembly: GCF_916618915.1. Taxonomy (NCBI): domain Bacteria; kingdom Pseudomonadati; phylum Pseudomonadota; class Gammaproteobacteria; order Lysobacterales; family Lysobacteraceae; genus Stenotrophomonas; species Stenotrophomonas sp. Marseille-Q4652. The sequence goes on along the minus strand of NZ_CAKAKE010000001.1, from coordinate 210,703 downwards.
TCACTTCTTCCGGCGGACGTGCGTCGGGCAGGGTCACGCCGGTCACCGACAGGCCGGTGCGGTAGGCGGAGAGCGAGGCCTGCAGGCGCTCCTCGGCGGCTGCGGCCAGCGGGCCACGGTTGTTGAGCACGGTGTTGAGATCGGCGCGGCCGACCTGCTCGCGCACCGCGCTCTGCGCGGCCTGCTCCAGCACCTGGTCGGCATCGACCGAGCCGAACAGGTACAGGCGCGGGTCGTCGACGCGGTACTGCACGTTGAGCGAGACGTTGACGATGTTCTCGTCGCGGGTCAGTACCGGCACCTGGCTGGAGAAGGTCTTGATCTGGGTCGCGTTGACCTTGGTCACCGACTCGATCGGCCACGGCAGCTTGAAGTTCGGGCCCGGCTGCAGGATGCGCGAGAACTGGCCGAAGCGCAGGACCACGCCCCGCTGCTGTTCGCCGATCAGCTGGAAGCTGCTGAACACCACCAGCAGGGCCACGGCAATCGCCACCCAGCGCAGCGCGCCGCCATTGAACATGTCCTTCAGCGGACCGGGGAAACCGCCCCAGTTGCCGCCGCCATTGCCACCACGCGGCCGCCAGGGCGCACGTCGGTTGTCGTTGGGGCCATCTCCGCCCTTGCCGGGTGTATTCCAGGCCATGCACGCTCCATCTGGTAAGGCTGCTTCGCGGGCCAGTCCCGCAGCGCGAGCCGTAAATCGGACGCTGATTCTACTAGATGGGGCAGACCTCCCGCTTTGGAAGGGCTAAGGTGCGGCTTTCACTGTTTCACAAAGGCCGTCCATGACCCTTCCCGCCCGCTTTCCCGCCTTCCGCATCCACAACGACGAGGCCGGCTACCGGTGGGGGATCGAGCAGCTGGGGCTGGACCAGCTGAGCGCCGGCGAGGTGGTGATCCGGGCGCGCTGGTCCTCGGTCAACTACAAGGACGCGCTGGCCGGCACCGGCAAGGGCAAAATCCTGCGCCGGTTCCCGGCCGTGGGCGGCATCGACGTGGCCGGCGAGGTGGTTGCCTCCACCGATCCGGCCTTCCGCGAAGGCGACGCGGTGCTGGCCACCGGCTGCGGCCTGAGCGAGGTCCGCGACGGCGGCTACAGCCAGTACGTGCGCCTGGAAGCCCGGTCCACCATTCCCCTGCCCGCCGGGCTGTCACTGCGCGAGGCGATGGTGATGGGCACGGCCGGCTTCACCGCGGCGCTGGCGCTGCTGCGCATGCAGGACAACCGGCAGGCGCCGGAGCTTGGGCCGCTGGCGGTGACCGGTGCCACCGGCGGGGTCGGCTCGCTGGCCGTGGACATCTTCAGCCGCGCCGGCTACGAGGTGCACGCCGTCAGTGGCAAGGCCGACCAGGTGGACTACCTCAAGCGCCTGGGCGCCAGCGAGGTCCTGGGCCGCGACGCGCTGGCGACCACCAGGCCCATGGAGTCGGCACGCTTCGGGGGCGGCCTGGACAACGTCGGCGGGCCGATGCTCACCAGCCTGCTGGCGCAGACCCAGCCGTGGGGCAGCGTGGTCAGCGCCGGCCTGGCGGCCAGCGGCGAACTCAACGCCACGGTGATGCCCTTCATCATCCGCGGCGTGAGCCTGCTCGGCGTGACCTCGTCCAACGCGCCGCGACACCTGCGCGAGCAGGTGTGGGAGCGCCTGGCCAGCGACTGGAAGCCGCGCCACCTCGATGCCATCTGCACCCGCGAGGCCACGCTGGCCGAACTGCCGCAGGTGTTCGACACCATGCTGCAAGGGCGTTCGTTCGGCCGCACCGTGGTGCGCATCGACTGACGCCCGCGCCTCCACGCCGGGACGTGACGCAGGCATCTTCACTAGCGTGCAACGGCCGCACTACACTGCGGGCTTCATCCGGGGAACACCATGGCGCGCATCCTGATCGTTGACGATTCACCGTCGCAGTTGCTGGGCATCCAGCGCATCGTCGAGAAGCTTGGCCACGAAACCATCACCGCCACCGATGGCGCCGCCGGGGTGGAGGCCGCCAAGGCCTCGCTGCCTGACCTGGTGCTGATGGACGTGGTGATGCCCAACCTCAACGGCTTCCAGGCCACGCGCACGCTCAAGCGCGAACCCACCACCTCGCACATCCCGGTGATCCTGGTGACCACCAAGGACCAGGACACCGACCGCATGTGGGGCATGCGCCAGGGCGCCCGCGCCTACATCACCAAGCCGTTCTCCGAGCACGAACTGTCCGAAGTGATCGAGCGGATCTTCAGCAACGAGGAACCGCCGGCGGCCTGAGCCGCTCCGGCCATCGTGGCCGGCCCGCACAAACGAAACCGGCACCCGCCGGGTGCCGGTTTTCCTCATGCCTCGGCGCCGAAGGCCCTGGCCAGGTCGCGATAGGCCTTGCGCTGCGCCTCGTTGCTGGCCACCGGCGCGACGATTTCCAGTTCGACGATCTGGTCGCCGTCCGGGTTGCCCGGCAGCCCACGGCCACGCAGCCGCAGCTTGCGCCCGGCTTCCGAATCGGCCGGCACCTTGAGCTCCACCGGCCCGCCCAGGGTTGGCACGCTGATGCTGGTGCCCAGCGCTGCCTGCCACGGGGTGACCTGCAGCGTGTACAGGATGTTGCGGCCGTCGACCTCGAACTGCGGATGCGCGGCGTATTCCACTTCCAGCATCAGGTTGCCGCCCCCGGAGCCCTGCCCGGCCAGGCGGATCACCTGCCCCGGGCGGATGCCCCTGGGCACGCGCACGTCGAGCTGGCGGCCGTTGACGGTGATGCGCAGCTGGTCGCCCTTGTAGGCCGCCTCCAGCGGCACCGAGAACTTGGCGCGGGTATCGCGCGGGGCCTGCGGGCCGGCGCCGGCACCCATGCCTGGTCCACGGCCACCAGCGCCACGCTGGCGCGCGAACAGGCTCTCGAAGAAGTCGCTGAAGCCGCCACCGGCGCCACCGAAGACCTCCTCGAAATCGAAGCCCTGGCCCCCACCGAAGTTCGGCGGGGCATGGAACTCGTCGCCCGGGCGGTAGCCCTGTGCGCGCAGCTGGTCGTAGGCGGCGCGCTTCTGCGGATCACGCAGCGCTTCGTACGCCTCGTTGACGGCCTTGAACTTCTCCTCGGCCCCGGCTTCCTTGCTGACGTCCGGGTGGTACTTGCGCGCCAGCCGGCGGTAGGCAGTCTTGATTTCGGCGTCGCCCGCGCCGGGTTCCACGCCCAGCGTGGCGTAGTAATCCTTGAATTCCATCCAACACCTCTAAAAGTTCGGCCCGACACCTCGCGGCGACGGGCCGTATCCAGACCGGACGATTGCCGCCGGCCATTCTAGCGGCAGCTCCGCGGCGGCAGGCGGGCCGCCGCGGACGGGCCCCACTTACTGCTTCGTAGGGTTGCCGGTCTCGATCTGGATTCGCCGCGGGCTGGCCTCGGCGCGCTTGGGGATGCGGATCTCCAGCACGCCGTTGCTGCCGCTGGCACTGATCGCATCCGGGTCGGCGCTGTCGGGCAGCGCGAAGCGGCGGTGGAAGTTGCCGTGGCGGCGCTCGATGCGCGAGAAGTGGTCGCCCTCGGGCACCGGGTCGAGCTTGCGCTCGCCCTTGATCGACAGGATGCCCTTGTCCATCTGCACCTCGATGTCGGCCGGGTCGATGCCCGGCAGGTCGGCCATCAGCACGAACTGGCCGGCTTCCTCGCGGATGTCCACCGCCGGCACCCACTGCGCGGTGACCACGGCCGAATCGTCGGTGGCCGTCTGGTCATCGCCGTTCAACAGGGCGCCGAACAGCTGGCGGATCTCGTTCTGCAGGCCAGTCTGTGCCGGCCACTGGCGGTAACGTACGATGCTCATCGTCTACTCCTGCATGGAAAGAGCGGGAGCTGCACGCCGGGATTGGCGGTGCCGGTCCCATGCGCGGGAGATGTGCGTGCGAGACCATTTTTCAAGCCAGCCCGGGTGCCGCGTCGGTGCCTGTAAAACTTCAATTCAGCAAAGGAACACGCCATGACCATCCAAGCCGGTGACCGCATTCCCGAAGTCACCCTCAAGCGCATCCGCGAGGGCATGGAGACGGTGGACACCACCACCCTGTTCGATGGCCGCAAGGCCGTGCTGTTCGCCGTGCCCGGTGCCTTCACCCCGACCTGCTCGGCCCGCCACCTGCCCGGCTACGTCGAGCATTTCGACGATTTCCGCGCCAAGGGCGTGGAGGTGTTCTGCATGGCGGTCAACGACCCGTTCGTGATGCAGGCCTGGGCCACGGCCAATTCGGTTCCCGAGGGCCTGCAGATGCTGTCCGACGGCAACTGCGAACTTGCCCGCGCGCTGGGCCTGGAGATGGACGCCAGCGCCTCGGGCATGGGCATGCGCTCGCGGCGTTTCGCGCTGTACGTGGAGGACGGGGTGGTGCGCGAATGCTTCATCGAGGAACCGGGCAAGTTCGAGGTGTCCGCGGCCGAATACGTGCTGGCGCATTTGCCGGCCTGATCCAGCATCACCCGGGACGGGCGCGGCTAGCGGGCCGCGTCCTCCTGCCCCGGCAGCAGCCGGAACCGCACCTGGGTCCAGCCGCCATCGGCGGACAGCGCGGTGAGCGTGTGCTCGCCGGGCTCGTCATAGCGGTGCATGAAGGGGCGTGCGCCCTGGGTGCGGGCGATCCAGCGCCCGTCCAGCAGCCAGTCCACGGTTTCCTCGCTGCCCAGCGCACGCAATTGCAGGGCGACACCCTCGCGTGCGCCGGGCGCGGCCGCGAGCACGGCGCGGTCGTTGAGCCCTTCGATATGCAGCGCGCCGCGATCGGCGCGGCCATCGTCGGCGCAGCCCGGCGCCAGCACCGGCAGTTGCGCGACCTTGCGCTGGGCCGTGCTCAGCCACGGCGACACCCGTGCCGGCCAGCGCGCGATTTCCATATCGCGCAGCGTGCGTCCGGCACTGCAGCCAGGCGACACCCGCAGCCCGGTGGCCGCATCGACCTGGAAGCGCAGCCGACCCGGCTGCCACAGGCGCGCGTCACGTTCGGCAAAGGTCGGCGGCACCGCGCCTTCCAGCGCGTAGGCGGACAGACGCTGCTGGCACAGCGGCGCGGGTGTATCGGCCGCGGCGATCCCCAGCGGCCAGCACACTTCCAGCGCCTGCACGCTGGCCGGCGCCGGCAGCGGTGCGTTGTCGCCGGAGGCACGCGGCAGGCTGTCGATCACCTCGAACATCAGCGGCAGCGCGGTGACCGCGCCGTACTGGCCGGGCAGCGGCGTGCCATCGGGGCGGCCCACCCACACGCCCACCGTGTAGCGACGGGTGCTGCCGATCGCCCACGCATCGCGGTAGCCGTAGCTGGTCCCGGTCTTCCACGCCACCGCGGGGCGGCCACCGGTATCGAAGCTGCCGCCCCCGTATCCGGGGCGCGGATTGGACTGCAGGATCTCGCGCACGATCCACGCCGCACCGGGCGAAACCAGCCGCCGTTCGATGCGCGGATCATCCACGGTGTAGCGCACGCGCCCGGCGATGCCCTGTCGGTTGAAGGCGGCGAACGCACCCACCAGCTCCTCCAGCCGGCTCCGGTGCCACCGAGGATCAGCGCAAGGTTCGGCTGGCTGCCATGCGGGAAGCGCAGGCGGATGCCGGCGTTGTCCAGCCGCGCGGCGAAACGGGCCGGGCCCACGCGGTCGAGCAGGTCCACGGCAGGCACGTTGAGCGAGAGCCGCAGCGCGGTGGCGGCGCTGACCGGGCCATTGAAGGCGGCGTCGAAGTTGCCCGGGCGGTATCCGCCGAAATCCTGCGGCGCATCGACCAGCAGGCTTTCCGAGTGGATCAGGCCATCGTCCAGCGCCATCGCGTACAGGAACGGCTTGAGCGTGGAACCGGGCGAGCGCCAGGCCTGGACCATGTCCACGTGACCCAGCCGCGCGACATCGCCGAATTCCACCGAACCGACATAGGCGCGCGCCTCCAGGCTGGCGTTGTCGACCACCAGCAGGGCGGCCGAGGTGCGCTCGGGCAGCTGCGAGAAATAGGCGGACACGCGTTCCTCGAGCGTGCGCTGCAGGCCGATGTCCAGCGTGCTGTGGATGCGTGCGGCGCGGGGATGGGCCTGCCGCAGCCGCTGCGCCAGTAGTGCGGCATGCATCGGCGCCTGCAGCGAGCGCGCTACCACCGGTTCGATGCGCGCATCGGCCACGTCATCGGCCGACCACACACCCAATTCGACCATGCGCTGCAGGACCTTGTCGCGCGCACGCTGCGCGGCCTGCGGGTGCCGGTCCGGACGCAGCCGGCTTGGTGATTGCGGCAGCACCGCCAGCAACGCCGCCTCGGCATGCGACAGTTGCGCCGCCGGCTTGCCGAGGTAGGCCCAGCTGGCGGCTTCCACGCCTTCGATGGTGCCACCGTAGGGCGCGCGCTCCAGGTAAAGCTGCAGGATCTGGCGCTTGTCCAGGTGCAGCTCCAGCTGCAGCGCGCGCAGCAGCTGCCTGGCCTTGCCCCAAGGCGTGCGCGAATGCGGATCAAGGATCCGCGCCACCTGCATGGTCAGGGTTGAGCCGCCGGAGACGATTCGGCGCGCGCCCAGCCATTGCCCGCCTGCGCGCATCAGCGCCCACGGGTTGACGCCCGGATGGCGCCAGAACCAGCGGTCCTCGTAGTTCAGCAGCGCCTGCAGGTACAGCGGCGAGACGTCTTCGGGCGTGGCCGGATACCGCCACACGCCCTGCGCATCGGCAAAGGCGCGCAGCGGCGTGCCATCGCGCGCGACCACCGGGGTGCTGGTGTCGCGCGAGGCCGGCAGCGGCGGGGGGAAGGCCAGGTCCATCACCAGCAGCAGTGCCAGCAGCGCGGCCAGCGACCAGCGCAGCCACCACCAGCTGCGTGCACTGGGTCGCCAGTTCCATCGCGGCCTGCTGCGCTGGCCTGCTGGCTGGTGGTTTCCGGACTCCTGGTCGCGCATTGCGTTTCAGGCCACGACGGCCGGCCACCCACCCGGGATGGCCGGCCGACGGATCAGGGCTGCACCACGGTGATCGTGGCCGGGGTGCTGCGGCCGACCCCGCGCAGGTCGGGACGGTACATGTCCTCGGCCAGCGGCGGCGGCACGGTGTAGGTGCCCGGGGTCACCGCGCGGACGAGATAGAACACCCGCGCGGTGCTGCCACGCTCGAGCTTGAGCGCGGCGACGTAGCGGTCGTCGCGGAACTCCTCGTGCCTGACGTCGGCCGCGTCGGCGCGGTCGCTGATGTTGATCCCATCGACCACCACGTCGGCCCACTGCCGGCCATCGCCCAGGTTGAAGTTCTCGATCTCCAGGCCGGCCGGCAGCAGGTCGGTGACCAGGGCATCGGGGATGACCCGGTCGGCGGTGATGCTCAGCCGTACGATCAGCGCCTCGCCCTCCTTCAGCGGCCGTGGCGTCCACGGCTTGCCATCGGTGGTGTACCAGGCCCGCTCGATGCCGATCACGCGCTTGTCCGGCTCCGGCGCAGTGCGCGGCACGCCGGCCACTTCCAGGCTGGCGAACATCGGCGCGTCGCCCTGCGGGACGAAACGCACGCCCTGGGCCAGCTGCGCGGCTTCGAACACGCGGGCGAAGGCCTTGCGCGGACCGACGTCCTCGGACGTGCCGCCGACCACCAGCTCGCCGGCAACCAGCTTCTTCGGATTGGCCAGCAGCGCCTTGCCCAGCCGCGCCAATGCCACCTGCTCCTGCGTGCTCAGCCACATCCAGCCGCTGGAACGGCGCGCATCAATCTCGCGTCCCAGCGCAATGGCGCGGGCGTCGTACTCGGACCTGGCCACGCCGCGCTCGTGCAGCAGCGCGATCATCAGCGCCTCGTCGCGCAGCCTGCTGCCGTAATCGCCAAAGTACTGCGGGCGCGCCTCGCCGCCCCTGGCGAAGCCGGCGGCAATGGCGGCCTCGCCACGCTTGCGGTCGCCCTGCAGGGTCAGCGCCAGGCCGAGGTGGACCAGCGACAGGCCGCTGACGGCCTTGTCGCGGTCGTTGTCGTACAGCGCGCGCAGCGTGCCCAGCGGTGCACGGTTGACCCGCGCCAGCACGTAGCCGGACCAGGCCTGATTGGCGAACTTCAGGCTCTCGCGGCGGTCGCTGCCATAGAACTGGTTGCCCCCGGACAGCAGGTCCTCGCTGAGCCGGTTCAGCGCCTTCTGCAGCACGCTGTCGGGCACGGCGAAGCCACCGTCGCGGGCGTCAAGCAGGAATTCGGTGATGTACGGGGTCAGCCAGGGATTGACGTAGCCGTCGTCGCCCCACATCGAGAAGTTGCCGTTGGCCACCTGCATCGAACCCAGCCGCCCGAACGCGCCTTCCATACGCTCGCGTCGCGCCTGTCCGGTCAGGCCATCGGCACCGAGCATGGCCGAGGTGGCCTCGTCGAGCAGCAATGCGGCGTAGCCCTTGCTGGTGGTCTGTTCGGCGCAGCCGTAGGGGTAGTTCAACGCGCCCTGCAGCGCACTGGCGAAGGGAATCGGCGGCACCGCACTGACCAGCATGCGCGCGTTGACGGAACCCTCCATCAGTCCGGCAGCAAAGCTGCTGTCCATGGCCACCGGGGCCAGCGGATCCAGCGTGCGGGTCTGTGCACGCAGCACCGACGGCCAGGCCGCGCGCACCGGCAGGTCATGGCGACGGTCGACCTTGAAACCGTTGCCATCGACGCGCACCCGGACCTTGGCCACGGTGTAGCCCTCGCGTGCCGTGAGCGGGAAGCTCAGCGTGGTCTTGGCACCGTCGGCCAGCCTGACGCTGCGCGAGGACTCGGCGATGGCCAGCGGGCCCTCACCATCCACGCGCACGCTGAACTCGCCGGGTTTGCCGGTGAAGTTCTGCACGTCCAGCGTCACCGTGCTGCGGTCGCCCGGGGCGAGCACCCGCGGCATGCTGGCCTCGGCCAGGATCGGCGCGCGCACCAGCGTCTCGACGTCGCGGTTGCCGTAGTGCTGGTCGGAATAGACCAGCGCTGACACCCGCAGCGTGCCGTTGAAGTCCGGCACCGCCAGCCTGACCCTCGCGTTGCCGCGGGCATCGAGTTTCACCGGGCCAGAGAACAGGTCCACGGTCTGCACCCGGGCGGTCGGGCGGCGCGCCTGCGGCAGCGCGGCCAGCGCCATGTCGCCGCCGAAGCGCAGCTTGCCGGTGGCGCCTTCGAAGCTCTCGATCACCCGGCCGTAGATGTCGTACGCATCCACGCCCAGCCGGCGCTGCGCGAAGAAGTGCGCGCCGGCATCGGGCACGGGGAAACGGGTGATGTTGAGGATGCCGACGTCCACCGCCGAGACGGTGACGTGGGCGGCCTTGCCGGCCAGCTCCGGCACCGACACGGTCACCGGCAGGTCCTGCTGCGGCCGCATCTGCTTCGGTGCCGACAGGCCGACGGCAACGCGGCGGTCCTTGCGCTCCATCGGTACGTGGACCACGCCGACCGCGCGTGCCGGGGTGACCTTGCTCGGCGCGCTGCCCCCACGGAACACCAGTGCCGTGACATAGACGTCGTGGCGCTCCCAGTCGGCGGTGACCGGGATCTCGAACGTGCTGCCGGCCCTGGCATCGATCTCCTGCACGTACAGCAGGCGGTCGCTCTCTACCATCAGCACGCCACGCCCGGCATGGGGCGGGGTCACCGTGACCTTGAGCGTGTCGCCGACCTTGTAGCCGGTCCTGTCCAGCGCCAGCTTGACCTTGTCCGGGCGCGCATCCAGACCACGGTTCTCATCACCCCAGCTCCAGCCGGCGCGGAACGGATAGCGCAGGGTCAGCCCGGTGGCCGGGTCGAACACGTCGACGCGGTATTCGCCCCACTCCACCGGGAAGTCGAACTTCACCGCCGTGGCGGCGGCATCGAGGGTGCGCGTTTCCTTGTTCTCGAAGCGGCGGGTGAAGTCGTAGTCCCAGCGGTTCTCGTTCCAGGTCCAGTGGTAGTCGCGCAACTCGCGCACCAGGGTGACCTTCAGACCCGCCGCAGGCTGCGGCTTGCCGTCGGCATCCACGCGCACCAGCTCGAAGCGCGCATTGGCATTGGCGTCGGCACCTTCCTTGTCATCGAACAGCGGGCGCACGCCGACCAGCGCCGGGGCGGGCCATAGCACGCGCTTGAGCGTGCGGGTGACGGTGCGGCCGCCGGTCTCGTAGACGCTGCCGGAGACGATCGCCGCGATCGGGCTGACCGGCTTGGCTTCGGCCGGCAGTTCGACGTCCTGGCGCAGCCTGCCGTCAGCCGGGAACTCGCTGTCGATGACGTCCTTGGCCTCGCGCGGCAACGACAGCGTTGCATCGCCGAAGAAATAGCCCGGCAGCGACGCCACCGGGTGTTGTTCCACTGCCACTGCAAGCCTGGCGGTGAAGCGGTTGCCGTCGGCGGGGGCACCGTACAGGTAGGCCGCATCGGCCTGCAGCTTCAGCGGCTCGCCGGGCCTGAGCGTCTTCTGCGCGCTGTCCAGGTCCAGCTTCATGCGCTCGGGCAGGAACTCCTCGATGCGCAACACCATGCCCTGCACCGCTTCCTTGCTCGCCGGATCGGTGCGGAACTCGACCTGCCAGCGGCCGGTCGGTGCGTCGGCCGGGATCAGCTGTTCGAAACCGAAATAGCCCTGCTCGCCCGGTTCCAGCCGAGTCTCGCGGAAGATCTTGCCGTCCGGCTGCCTGAGCCGCAGGAACACCGCCTGCCCGCCCTTGCCCGGGCCGCTGACCGGCTTGCCGTCATTGTCGCGCAGGATCGCCGAGATGCGCACGGTCTCGCCCGGCCGGTACAGGTCGCGGCCGGACCAGGCGAACACGTCAAACCAGGCGTTCTGGCGGCCGGCGACGGCGAACTCGCTCAGGTCCAGCGCCGGCTGGTTGAACGGCAGGAAGCTGGTGTCGCCGCCACTGCTGGCCACCAGCACATGGCCGGCGTCGAGCTTGTAGTTCAGCACCGCGTTGCCGTTGGCGTCGGTCTGGCCCTTGAGGACGACCTCGCCCTTGGCATCGAGGATGCGAAGCTCGACCTTCTTCAGCGCCGCGCCCGACTGCAGCGAGGCGGTGTGGACGAACAACTGCTCCCTGTAGGCGCGGGTGTGCAGGCCGATGTCGCTGACGGTGAAGAACGCGGTGTCGTATTCGCCGTCATAGCTGCCGGTGCGCTTCATCACCGCAAAGTACAGGCCCGGCTGCTGCAGCTCCTTGATGCCCTGGGTGGGCAGGTAGGTCAGCACGCGCTCGTTCTGCTTGCCGCCGAGCACGAAGCGGTTGACGTAGACCGGCTCGGCCAGCTGCGACAGCGGCGTCTTGTCGCCGTAGTCGCTGTCCAGTTCCCAGCTGCCGCGGCGGCCGCCGCGCTGGTACTGGCTGAAGAACAGCGGCAGCTGCTTCTCGTGCACGCGCAGGAACTCCACGTCCGCCTCGGCCACGTTGACCGACACCACCGGCAGGCCGCGGCTGTCGCGCGCCGGCAGCACGCTGCCCTGCGAGGCGAAGCCCGCCACCGGGCGCAGCTGGCCGGTGTGCACCTTCTGCTTCAGTTCGCTGCCCAGCCGGCTGCCATCGGCGGCCAGCAGGTCGGCGGAAATGAGGATGGTGTAGTCCTTCGCCGCCTCGACGAAGGGATAGCGCAGGCTCCTGCCGTCATCGGACAGCGACCAGCTGCTGTCCTCGTTGCCGGCCTTCTCCTCGAAGCGCAGCAGGCGGTCGAAATCCTGGGTGCCGACCAGCGGCCTCGAGAACTCCAGCACCAGCGACACACCATCGCTCTTCTGGTCGGGCCAGGCCCGCACCAGGCCGAAGTCGGTGGGCTCGTCGGCGGCAGTGGCCTGGATGGCCTCGCCACCGGGTTCGGGCAGCTGCCCGGAGGTGTTGCGCTCGCACCCGCCCAGCAGCAACGCCAGCAGGGCGACCACCAGAACTGCCGTGCGCATCCACGCTGCGCGACTCCCAACTGCCATGCACTTCCTGTCCATTGCGATCCTCTCCCCGGAACGCGCCGAGTATAGGACCCGGCAACGCAATGGCGGCAACGACGCGGTCCGGTCAGAGTGCCTGGCGGTGGTCCCGGCCGCGCGCGGCGACAACGAACAGCGCGGTGGCCGAGAGCAGGGCCGCGCCCAGCATCGCCACCGCCATCGGCCGCGGATCGTGCTCGCCGGCCAGGCCCACCAAGGGCGCCACAGCGGCGCCTCCAATGAACTGGAAGGTACCCAGGAAGGCCGAACCCGTACCGGCCAGCTCGCGCACCTGGCCCAGTGCCAGCGCGGTGCCGTTGCCGTACACCAGGCCCAGGCAGGCCATCACCAGCCACAGCACGACCAGCACCGGCCACTTCGGCACGTCCAGTGCCAACAGCAGTGCGGCCAGCGTGGCGGTGGCCAGCAGCAGCCCGCAGACGCCGGCGCGCAGCAGCCGCTCGGGCGCGATGCGACCAACCAGCCGCGCATTGGCCACGTTGGCCAGAATCAGCGCCACCGCGTTGGTACCGAACGCCAGCCCGTACACGGTCGGCGACAGGCCGATCACGTTCTGCAGCACGAACGGCGAGGCGGCGATGTAGGAGAACATCACCGCGAAGGCGAACACCACGGTCAGGGCATAGCCGAGGTAGCGGCGACGGCGCAATACCTTGCCGGCATTGCCAAGGATGGTGCCCACCCCGCCACCGTGGCGTGCAGCCGGCGGCAGGGTCTCGCGCACCACGGCGAGCACGCCCACGCACATCAGCGCCACCAGCCCGGCCAGCATCCAGAGCACCGCGCGCCAGCCGGCACTGGCCGCGACCAGACCGCCGAGGGTCGGTGCCAGCACCGGGGCCACGCCACCGATGACCATCATCAGGCTCAGCCGCCGCGCAGCGTCGTTGCCGCCGCTGGTGTCGGCGATGATCGCGCGTGCCAGCACCACCCCGGCCGCGCCGCTGAAGCCCTGCAGGAAGCGCGCGGCGACCAGCAGTTCCAGGGTGTCGCTGAGCGCGCACAGCACACTGGCGACCAGGCACAGCAGTGCACCGGCCAGCAGCGGCCGGCGCCGGCCGATCGCATCGGACAACGGGCCGATGAAGAACTGGCCGCAGCCCAGTCCGGCGAGGAAGGCGGTGAGGGTCAGCTGGATGCCGGCCGCCGTGGAGCCCAGTTCCTGGGCCATGCGCGGCAGCGACGGCAGGTACATGTCGGTGGCCAGCGGCGCGACCGCCGACAGCAGGGCGAGCGTGGGCAGCAGCCAGCGCGAGGACGGCACGGGGGAAGCAACGGGAGGGGACATCAGGGGGACACCGGATACAGGAACGGGCTGCACTGGCAGCCCGTCGATTCTACGACCCGCATGGCCGGCAGGCCCTGCCCCGGGCTCAGAAGCTGTCGGACGGAACCCGCACCCAGCCTTCCATCAGGACGCGGGCGCTGCGGCTCATGATCGCCTTGGTCACCGTCCACTGGCCGTCGACCAACTTCGCCTCGGCGCCGACCCGCAGCGTGCCGGAGGGATGGCCGAAGCGCACCGCATTGCGCTCGCCACCACCGGCGGCGAGGTTGACCAGGGTGCCGGGGATCGAGGCAGCCGTGGCGATGGCCACCGCGGCGGTGCCCATCATCGCGTGGTGCAGCTTGCCCATCGACATGGCGCGCACCACCAGGTCGATGTCACCGGCCTCCACGGCCTTGCCCGCGGACGAGGTGTAGGCAGTGGCCGGCGCGACGAAGGCGACCTTGGGCGTGTGCTGGCGCTTGAGCGCCTCCTCCGCCGCCTTGATCAGGCCCATGCGCAGCGCGCCGGCGACGCGGATCGCCTCCAGCTTCGCCAGCGCGGCCTTGTCCTCGTTGATCGCCGGCTGCAGCTCGGTGCCGGTGTAGCCGATGTCGGCGGCGTTGACGAACACGGTGGGGATGCCGGCGGTGATCATCGTCGCCTCGAGCGTGCCCACGCCGGGCACGTCGAGTTCGTCGACGAGGTTGCCGGTCGGGAACAGCGCCCCACCACCCTCGCCTTCGCCCTCGTCGGCCGGATCGACGAACTCCAGCACGATCTCCGCGGCCGGGAAGGTCACCCCGTCCAGCTCGAAGTCGCCGGTTTCCTGCACCTGGCCGCCGCTGACCGGCACGTGGGCAATGATGGTCTTGCCGATGTTGGCCTGCCAGATGCGCACCACGCAGGGACCGTCCTCGCGCAGGCGCTCGGCCGGGATGTAGCCGGCGTGGATCGCGAACGCGCCGGCGGCGGTGGACAGGTTGCCGCAGTTGCCCGACCAGTCGACGAAGTCGGTATCGATCGAGACCTGGCCGTACAGGTAGTCCACATCGTGCCCGGGCCGGGTGCTGGGCGAGATGATCACGCACTTGCTGGTGCTCGAAGTCGCCCCGCCCATGCCGTCGGTCTGCTTGCCGTAGGGATCGGGCGAGCCGATCACCCGCTGCAGCAGCGCATCACGGGCCTTGCCGGGCAGCTGGGCCGCTGCGGGCAGGTCCTCCAGGCGGAAGAACACGCCCTTGGAGGTGCCGCCACGCATATAGGTGGCCGGGATGCGGAGCTGGGGAGCATGGAGCGGGACGGGAACAGTCATGGCGTAATCCGGGGCAGGTCAGCAGGAAATGACAGGAAGAACTAAGACAGCAAGGCAAGGGTCAGCCTGAATCCGCAGGTTGGGCTGCACGCCCGCGCGGAAACACAATGATCTGCGCCGGTGGCAGCAAATGCTGCTGCAGCAACTCCAGCGGCTTATGCCACTGCATGTTGTAGCGGGTGTTGCGGCCCAATGCGGGATGCTTGAAAAAACCCTCCCATTCCCGCAGCGCCGCTTCCGCCAGCGAGTAGCCGTCATGCTCGAAGCGCAACCAAGCCATTTCCTTGCGTTGATTCATCGAAGCCAGCAGGCTGCGGTCGGCAGTGGCACCGAAAACAAAGCCCGCCTGCAGCGCCGCCACCTCGGCATCGACCTTGTCGCTGTCGATGCCGTAGTACTCGCACAAGGAAGCAAATTGCACCGCGGCACGCTCATGCAGCACGCGCAGGCCGGCGGCATTGCCATTGAGCATCAGTGTTGCACCGGTGGCCGCGTTGAGCATCACCACATACGGCTTGCGGTTGCAGAAATCGATATCGGCATACCACTCACCCAGCGGGTTGGCTTGCGCTTCCGGTACAGGCGGTTTGGCCGGCAGTTTCAGGCGCTTGAGCAATTTGGCAGTGCAACGCAGCACGGTCATGGCAGTGCCGCCAAGCCAAGTTCGGCGAGAAACACGTTGTGCCGTGCCTTCGCTTCAGCCAGCTCGGCTTCGATCTTCATCAAATCGGCATGTACCACTGCCAGGTCGATCTCCTTCTCCGCCTCAGCAGTACTGACGTAACGCGAGATGTTGAGGTTGTAGTCGTTGTCGATGATCTCCTGCATCGTCACCCGGCGGGAGTAGCGCTCCTGTTCCGAGCGATCGCGATATGCAGAAACGATCCGCTCGATATGCGCATCGCTCAGCTGGTTCTGGCGCTTGCCCTTGGTGAAGTGCTCGGCGGCGTTGATGAACAACACATCGTCCGGCTTCTTGCACTTCTTCAGCACCAGGATGCATACCGGGATGCCGGTGGAATAGAACAGGTTGGCCGGCAGCCCGATCACCGTGTCGATGTGGCCGTCCTCCAGCAGCTTGCGGCGGATGTCGGCCTCCTTGCCGCCACGGAACAGCACACCGTGCGGCAGGATGATCGCCATCACGCCGTCATCCTTCAGGTAATGCAGGCCGTGCAGCAGGAAGGCGAAATCGGCCGCGCTCTTGGGCGCCACCCCGTGGTTCTTGAAGCGCGGGTCCTGCGCCATCGCCTCGCCCGGCTCCCAGCGGTAGCTGAAGGGCGGGTTGGCGACCACGGCGTCGAAACGCGGCTTCTTCGCCGGATTGGTTTCGCGCAGCCAGTCCCAGTCGTTCTTCAGCGTGTCGCCGTGGTAGATCTCGAACTCGGTGTCCTTCACCCCGTGCAGCAGCATGTTCATGCGCGCCAGGTTGTAAGTGGTGATGTTGTATTCCTGGCCCACGATCTTGCCGATGCTGCCGCCCGCTTTCTTCATGCGCTGGCGGATGTTGAGCAGCAGCGAGCCCGACCCGCAGGCGAAATCGAACACGCTGTCCAGCTTGCCGCGCGGGCCGGTCTTCGGTTCCTGGCTGTCCAGCGTCACAATCGCCGACAGGATGTTGGAAATCTGCTGCGGCGTGTAGAACTCGCCCGCCTTCTTGCCGCTGCCGGCGGCGAACTGGCCAATCAGGTACTCGTAGGCATCGCCCAGCGTGTCCGCCTCGGTGGAGAACAGCGCCATGCCGCGGGCCAGCTCGCTGATGATCGAGCACAGCTTGGCATTGCGGTCCTCGTACTTCCTGCCCAGCTTGTCCGAGGTCAGGTTGATCTCCGAAAACAGGCCCTGGAATTCGCTCTCGAAGGAGTCCTCCTCGATGTGCTTGAAGCCCTTCTGCAGGGTTTCCAGCAAGTCGCGGTCCTGGGCCTTTGCCAGGTGGACGATATTGCCCCACAGGTACCTGGGCTGGATGACGTAATGCGCCTTGCGCCGCATCTGCTGCTCGAACGCAGCGATATCGTCCGGGTTGGCCGCGTACCACACCGACAGCGGCGTCTTGCCGCCGTTGCCGATGGTCTGGGGGTCGGGATAGTCCGAGCCCAGCTCCTTCTTCGCTGCCGCCTCGTAGTTGTCCGACAGGTAGCGCAGGAACAGGAAGGACAGCATGTAGTCGCGGAAGTCGTCCGCGTTCATGCTGCCGCGCAGCTGGTCGGCAATGGCCCACAGGGTCTTGCCGAGTTGTTTCTGGTCATCGTCGGTCATGGTTTCAGGCGTCGTTTGATCTTGTTTTCAATGGCTGCCAGTTCGGCCGCGTCGGCAGCATCGGCGGCGCGCGCCTCCTGCTGCTTGCGCTGTGCGTCAAAGGCGAGGTACCGCTCGCTGGTGGCGGCTTCCATCTGCTCGTGACTGACCGAGCCGGCGCTCTTCAGCAATGGAAAGCCGTTGGACGCGATGATCTGGCCCACGTTTTCCATCCAGAAGCGCATGGGAATGGCCTGGCGGTTCTTGGCCCGCAGCTCCGCGGTTTCCAGGAAGATCACCACCAGCCGGTTGAGGGTGTCGATCTCATCTTCTGTGAGGTAGTTCTTGGCGATCAGGATGTCCTCCTTGCGCACCCGGCCACCGCTCCAGGCACGCAGGCCGAAGTGCGGCTCGTCGGGATTGGCGCGCGCCAGAATCAGCTCCGCTGCCGTCTGCCCGGTCACCGCGTACAGCAGCAGGTTCTGCACGGTGGCGAAGAAGGTCTGCGTGGCGCGGTCGGTCTTGTCGTAGTCCACGCTCAGGGCGAACAGGTCGCGCACCTTCTGGTAGAAGCGCTTCTCCGAGGCACGGATGTCGCGGATGCGCGCCAGCATCTCGTCGAAGTAATCCGGCCGGCCATCCGGGTTCTTCAGGCGCTCGTCGTCCATGACGAAGCCCTTGAGCAGGTATTCCTTCAGTGCGGTACTGGCCCAGCGGCGGAACTGCACGCCGCGCGGGGAGCGCACCCGATAGCCCACGGCCAGGATGGCGTCGAGGTTGTACAGCGTGACCGGCCGGCGGACGGCGCGACCGCCCTCCTGCTGAACTACCGAGGATTCCTCGGTAGTTCGTTCAGGTTCCAACTCCTTGTCTGAAAAGATGTTTTTCAGGTGCAGGCTGATGTTGTCGGCACTGACGTCGAACAGCTCCGCCATCTGCGCCTGGGTCAGCCAGACGGTCTGGCCGTCGGCGCGCAGCTGGATGCGGCTCTTGCCGTCCTCGCTGGTGTAGAGGATCAGGCCGCTCATGCTTGTGCCTCCTCCAGCGCCGGGAACAGCTGCTGCATCAGGCCCTGCTTGTGGGTCTTGAGGGCGGCGAGCTGGTGGGTTTCGGCGGTGATCCGGGTGTCGAGGGAGGAGAGGCAGTCGGCGACTGCCTTCTGCTCAAGGCTATCGCTCGGAATCCCAATCTCTATCGCGGAAAATTCCGTCTTGTTGATGATTGGGAGAGTCGACGTTGCTGGAATTGACTTGATCCAAGGCGTGAGATGCACCAGTGCGTAGTAGACGAACTCATTGTCAATGCTCGGACGCGTAATAACAGAGTTGATCTGTTGATTTGTGACGCTCGGGCGCACGGTGATTGCCAGTTTGCCGATTGAAGCAATGCATGTGTATGCAATGCTGCCTACCGGCAACACTTTCAGCGCCGATGTCGCAACGACAGTTCGCTGACTTGTGTCTTGGTACTTGCCGCTATCGTCAATGTCTGTTGGCGTTATGAAAAGTATGCCGCCACCCCATAGCCCTGCATTGCTCGTACTCGGCGTTTTGCCTGTGATGATTTCACCTAACTCGGCAAGCTGCTTCTTTTCCCACTCCGGCGCATCGCGGAACTCGGGGAAGCGGAGACGGGGGCGGGTTTCGCCTTCGCGGGGGAAAAGCTGCTGCATCAGGCCGCGCTTGTGCGCCTTCAACGCCTCCACCTTGCGCCCCTGCGCGGCAATCACCTCATCCAGCGAGGTCAGGCAGTCGGCGATTTTTTGTTGCTCGGCGTTGTCCGTGGGCGCGAATACGACGAATTTCTCGATGATCGGCAAGCGTAGAGAAAGGACGGTCGACTTGACCGCTTTGAGTGCGAGTTCAGCCTTCGCGTGATCCAGTGCGTAGTAGAAATATTTGCTGTGCCCTTGGCATTCCATCAGCGCATAAGCGCGTTGGTGAAGATCAAACTTTCCCTCGAAGTAACGAGGCCGGAAGGACATCCCTTCACCGGGCAAGATCACGGCCTCTGAGTCAAAAGCAAACTTGCTCGATGCCTTTATGACTTCAGACCGATCGAAGAGCGGAAAAGCGCCGCCTTCCTCGTGATCCTGTGCGTTGGCTTTTCCGTTCGTTATCTGGCCAAAGGCGCGCCCAAGCGCTGCGGGGCCGAAGCCAACATGATGCCGAAACTCAGGAAACCGCAACCTCGGCACCGCCGTCTTCTCGCTTTGCTTCGCCATGCTCACGCCTCGTACGCCTTGAGCCCGGCGATCTCCCGCCCACCCGCCCGCTTTTTCAACAACGGCAGCAGGTCACCCATCAACGCCAGCTCCTTCTGCGCGCGCGCCTTCCAGCCCAGGTCCAGCGGGGCCAGAAGCTCGGTGAGCGCCTCGCCGTCGAAGATGCGGCGGGACAGGATCCCGTCCACGAAGGCCTGCACCTCCGCCACCGGCAGGCCGTGCTTTTCGCACAGCGCGGCCATGTCCTGCGCGGCCTTGTCGGCCTTGAACGTTTCGTAGCCGGTGCGGATGGCGTCCTCGCTCAGGCCCTCGCCGGCCTTCAGCCCGCGCACGTACGCGCTGATGTCCTCGCGCTCGCCCATGAACTTGGCGTCGCTGGCGATCAGGCCGATCAGCTTTTCGCGGCTCATGCTGGCCTTGCCCGGCGCCTGCTCCGAGTAGTCGGCGATCAGCCATGATGTAGTCGTAGTCAATGGTGCTGGAGGCGAACAGCACGAACTCGAAGTCGAGCTGCTCCACTTCGTTGCGCGTGGCCTCGTCCAGTCCGCCGGGCTTCCTCTGGTCGGCGCGCAGTTCTTCCGCCTTCTGCAGGTACTGGCCGCGGAAGCTGCGCAGTTCGTCCTTGGGCAGGATGGTCTCGATCTGGTCGCGCTGCTCGGCGGTCAGGTCGGTGTACTGGTCCAGCTGGGTCTGCAGCTTCTGCACGTCCTTGAAGTGCTGGACGAAGGCCACCTTGGCCGCCGTGCCCTTGAGGTTGGCGATGTCTTCCGGCTTGCCGCCCAGCCCCTGCGAGGCGAGGAAGCTGTCGAGGGCGGCGCGCGCTTCCTTCAGCTTGTCGATGACCACGCGCGCGGTGTCCACCAGCCAGATTTCGCGCGCCTGGTCCTTGCGTGCCCCGGAGAACAGCGCGATGGCGGCATCCACCGCCGCCTGCTGGCCGCGGAAGTCCAGGATGTTGCCGTACGGCTTGGTGTCGTTGAGCACGCGGTTGGTGCGGCTGAAGGCCTGGATCAGGCCGTGGTACTTGAGGTTCTTGTCCACGTACAGCGTGTTGAGGTACTTGCTGTCGAAGCCGGTGAGCAGCATGTCCACCACGATCACGATGTCCAGCTTCTCGCGCCCCTTCATCGGCAGGTCGGCATTGGGGAACTGCTGGTCCTTGATGCGCTGCTGCACGTCCTGGTAGTAGGCGTCGAACTCCTCGATGCGGTGGTTGGTGGTAAAGCGCGCGTTGTAGTCGGCAATGATGGCCTTCAGCGCCGCCTTCTTGGCCTCCGGGTCCTGCTTGTTGTCTTCCAGCTCCTGCGGCAGGTCTTCCTGCAACTGGCGCACGTCGGCACTGACGTCGCCGGGCGGCGAGAACACGGCGGCGATGTTGAGCGGCTGCCAGTCCGGCTCCGCCTGCTGCTTCTCGGCCTGCGCCGCCTTGAACAGGTCGAAGTACTCGATGGCATCGTTGATGGAGGCGGTGGCCAGCAGCGCGTTGAAGCGCCGGCCGCCGGTGGCGGCATCGTGCTTGGCCAGGATTGCCTCCACCACGGCGCGCTTGGCCAGGGTTTCGCCGGGCTTGGGGGCGAGCTTGCCATCAGGCTTGTAGTACTCGACGTGGAACTTCAGGACGTTCCTGTCCTCGATGGCGTGGGTGATGGTGTATTCGTGCAGGGACTGCTGGAACAGGTCGTCGGTGGTCTTCAGCGTCTGCTCGTCGCCTTCGATGCGCTTGTAGCTGGCGTTGTCGTCGAAGATCGGGGTGCCGGTGAAGCCGAACAGCTGGGCCTTGGGGAAAAACGCCTTGATGGCCTGGTGGTTCTCACCGAACTGGCTGCGGTGGCATTCGTCGAAGATGAAGACGATGCGCGCCTCGCGCAGCGGTTCCAGCCGCTGGGCGTAGTCGGCCCGCGCCGGGTCCAGCGCGCGGCCCAGCTTCTGGATGGTGGTCACGATGACCTTGTCGGCGGCGTCGTCGGACACCAGCCGGCGCACCAGCGACTCGGTGTTGGTGTTTTCCTCGACGCAGCCCTCCTGGAAGCGGTTGAACTCTTCGCGGGTCTGGCGATCCAGATCCTTGCGATCCACCACGAACAGGCACTTGTCGATGGCCGGGTTGGCCTTGAGCAGGGTGGAGGCCTTGAAGCTGGTGAGCGTCTTGCCGCTGCCGGTGGTGTGCCAGATGTAGCCATTGCCGAGGTTCTTGTCGATGCATTCGACGATGTTCTGCACGGCGTAAATCTGATAGGGCCGCATCATCAGCAGCTTTTGCTCGCTGGCCACCAGCACCATGTAGCGGCTGATCATCTGCCCCAGCGTGCACTTGGGCAGGAAAGCGTCGGCAAAGGCATCCAGGCCGCTGATCTTGCGGTTGTCTGGCGCGGCGTGCTGGTAGATGGGCAGGAAGCGCTCATCGGCGTTGAAGGCGAAGTGGCGCGTGTTGTTGTTGGCGAAGTAGTAGGTGGCGTCGCGGTTGCTGACGATGAACAGCTGGATGAAGCACAGCAGCGTGCGCGCGTAGCCGTTGCCGGCATCGTTCTTGTACTCGACGACCTGCTCGATGGCCCGGCGCGGATTGATGCCCAGCGTCTTCAGCTCGATCTGCACGACGGGCACGCCATTGATCAGCAACAGCACGTCGTAGCGATGGTGGCTGTAATCGGTATTGATGCGCAGCTGGCTGGCGACCTCGAAGTCGTTCTTGCACCAGTCGTTGATGTTGACCAGGGTGTAGTTGAGCGGGGTGCCGTCGTCGCGGGTGAAGGCGTTGCGGTGGCGCAGCGTGTGCGCGGCCTTGAACACGTCCGGGGTCACGATGCCGTCCAGCAGGCGCTGGAACTCGGCGTCGGTCAGCTTGACCCGGTTCAGGGCCTCGAACTTCTCGCGGAAGTTGCGCTCCATGGCGGCACGGTCGCGGATATCGGGCCGCAGCGTGTACTTGCGCTGCCCGAGCTTTTCGATCAGCTCCTGCTCGATGGTGCTTTCCCTGACCTTCATGACACTCTGGACTCCTTGTTCATTCCTCATTTCTTATCAATGTCTCCAACCCGCGCGAGGCATGCCAGACGCGGATGATTTCGACGTGTTGCGGCAGTTCGATGTAATAGATGAGGTGGTGTTCAAAGCGCTTGAGCGGCAGGAAGCGCAGTGGCGATGGCAGGTCGGCTGCGTGTTCGGCATGGCGGGTGGAGCCGATGCGCGGGTGCCGAAAAATCAAGCCGTATGCCGCTTCTAGTGCATCGACAAAGGCCAGCTCCAGCGCCAAGCCGCCTTGTTTGGCGTACCAAGCTGCCGCTTCGTCCGCGTCGCTTTTGGCCTGTTCCCTCAGGCGCAGCGGCTTCATGCTCCAGCCCGCTTCTTGGCACGTTCGCGCATGCGCTCGAAGTAATCCGGTTCGATAGGCTCCGCCGGCCCCGAGGCCAGCCCTTCGGCAATCAACTGGCGCAGGAACTCCGCTGCCTTTTCGCGCTGGCGCTGGCGAATCAGCTCGCGCAAGTATTCGCTGCTGGAGCTATAGGACTGTTCGGCAACTTGCTCATCAACGAACCTTTTCAGTTCATCGGGCAAGGAGATGTTCATGGTGGCCATGGCCGCTCCTATGGCAAAGATTGCCAAAAGTGTGCTCCCGATTCGCCGGCATCGCAAGTTCTCGTAGCTGCCGGGCTTGCCCGGCAGGGGGCTTTATTGGGAAAGCGCTTGGCCCCGTACCTACGAGGGTTCCGGCATCAGGCTGCGCTGGATTGCAGAAAATCCTGCGCAAAGCGCTGCAGCACGCCGCCGGCTTC
Source organism: Stenotrophomonas sp. Marseille-Q4652 (assembly GCF_916618915.1). Taxonomy (NCBI): domain Bacteria; kingdom Pseudomonadati; phylum Pseudomonadota; class Gammaproteobacteria; order Lysobacterales; family Lysobacteraceae; genus Stenotrophomonas; species Stenotrophomonas sp. Marseille-Q4652. Next base: position 187,993 of record NZ_CAKAKE010000001.1, on the reverse strand, counting down.
GTAAATCGCCACTTCCTCGTCCGAATCCAGCCGGCAGGTGACCGGCACGCGCAGCTCGGTGCCGTCGCGGCGGTGGATGACCAGGGTCAGGTCGGCGCGCGGCTGGCGTTCGCCGATGACGTCGAAGGTCTCGGTACCGTCGATGCCCAGGGTCAGGCGGGTGGTACCCGGCTTGAACTCCAGCGGCAGCACGCCCATGCCGATCAGGTTGGTGCGGTGGATGCGCTCGAAGCCTTCGGCCACGATCGCTTCCACGCCGGCCAGGCGCACGCCCTTGGCCGCCCAGTCACGCGAGCTGCCCTGGCCGTAGTCGGCACCGGCAATGATGATCAGCGGCTGCTTGCGCTGCATGTAGGTCTCGATCGCCTCCCACATGCGCATGACCCGGCCTTCCGGCTCGACCCGCGCCAGCGAGCCCTGGCGCACCGAGCCGTCCTCGTTGCGCACCATTTCGTTGAACAGCTTCGGGTTGGCGAAGGTGGCGCGCTGCGCGGTCAGGTGGTCGCCGCGGTGGGTGGCGTAGGAATTGAAGTCCTCTTCCGGCAGGCCCATCTTCGCCAGGTATTCGCCGGCGGCGCTGGAGGCCAGGATCGCGTTGGACGGCGAGAGGTGGTCGGTGGTGATGTTGTCCGGCAGCACCGCCAGCGGGCGCATGCCGCGCAGCGTGCGTTCTCCGGCCAGCGCGCCTTCCCAGTACGGCGGACGACGGATGTAGGTGCTCTGCGGGCGCCAGTCGTACAGCGGGCTGACGCGCTCGCCGTGCTCGACGCGGATGTTGAACATCGGGTTGTACACGCTGCGGAAGTGCTCGGGCTTGACGCTGGCCTTGACCACCGCGTCGATCTCCGCGTCGCTCGGCCAGATGTCCTTGAGCCGCACCTCGTTGCCCTCGGCGTCCACGCCCAGCACGTCCTTCTCGATGTCAAAGCGCACGGTACCGGCGATGGCGTAGGCGATCACCAGCGGCGGGCTGGCCAGGAAGGCCTGCTTGGCATACGGATGGATGCGGCCGTCGAAGTTGCGGTTGCCGCTGAGCACGGCGGTGGCGTACAGGTCGCGGTCGATGATTTCCTGCTGGATCTTCGGGTCCAGCGCGCCGCTCATGCCGTTGCAGGTGGTGCAGGCGAAGGCCACGATGCCGAAGCCCAGCTGTTCCAGGTCCGGCAGCAGGCCGGCTTCTTCCAGGTACAGCTGCACCGCCTTGGAACCGGGCGCCAGCGAGGTCTTCACCCACGGCTTGCGCACCAGTCCGCGCGCGACCGCGTTGCGCGCCAGCAGGCCGGCGGCGATCACGTTGCGCGGGTTGGAGGTGTTGGTGCAGCTGGTGATGGCGGCGATGATCACCGCGCCATCGGGCATCAGGCCCTGCGCCTGCTCGGCCTTGCCGGACTCGAGCTTGGCCGGGTCGGCGATGCCGCGCTCGGCCAGCTCGGTGGTGGCCACACGCTTGTGCGGGTTGCTCGGCCCGGCCATGTTGCGCACCACGCTGGACAGGTCGAAGCGCAGCACGCGCTCGTACTGCGCGGTGGCCAGCGCATCGGCCCACAGCCCGGTGGTGCGGGCGTAGTTCTCCACCAGTGCGACCTGCTGTTCCTCGCGCCCGGTCAGGCGCAGGTAGTCGAGGGTCTGCTGGTCGATGTAGAACATCGCCGCGGTGGCGCCGTATTCGGGGCACATGTTGGAGATGGTGGCGCGGTCGCCAATGGTCAGCGCGCTGGCACCCTCGCCGAAGAATTCCAGCCATGCGCCGACCACGCGCTCCTTGCGCAGGAACTCGGTCAGCGCCAGCACCACGTCGGTGGCGGTGATGCCCGGCTGCGGACGGCCGGTCAGTTCCACGCCGACGGTATCGGGCAGGCGCATCCACGAGGCGCGGCCCAGCATCACGTTCTCCGCTTCCAGGCCGCCGACGCCGATGGCGATCACGCCCAGCGCGTCCACGTGCGGAGTGTGGCTGTCGGTGCCCACGCAGGTATCCGGGAAGGCCACGCCGTCCTGCACGTAGACCACCGGCGACATCTTCTCCAGGTTGATCTGGTGCATGATCCCGTTGCCCGGCGGGATCACGTCCACGTTCTGGAACGCCTGCTTGGTCCACTCGATGAAGTGGAAGCGGTCCTCGTTGCGGCGGTCCTCGATGGCGCGGTTCTTCTCGAACGCCTGCGGGTCGTAGCCGCCGCACTCCACCGCCAGCGAGTGGTCGACGATCAGCTGCACGGGCACCACCGGATTGACCTTGGCCGGGTCACCGCCCTTGTCGGCGATGGCATCGCGCAGGCCTGCCAGGTCCACCAGCGCGGTCTGGCCGAGAATGTCATGGCACACCACGCGCGCCGGGAACCAGGGGAAATCCAGGTCGCGGCGGCGCTCGACCAGTTGCCTGAGCGAATCGGTCAGCGTGGCCGGGTCGCAGCGGCGCACCAGGTTTTCGGCCAGCACGCGCGAGGTGTACGGCAGGGTGGCGTAAGCGCCCGGGGCGATGGCATCGACCGCGGCGCGCGCGTCGAAGTAATCCAGCGAGGTGCCGGGGAGGTTCTTGCGGTAGTCGGTGTTCATGGCGGGCGTCGGGCTGGCAGGTGCGGTGGCCACGCGCTGTGGGTGCAGGCGCGGTGGAAACAACGGAAGCGGCGCCGGTTACCCGGCCCGCCGCTTCCATGGCAGGCCTCCCCGCGTGCGGGGAGGCCGCGGCGCGATCAGCGGCGCTGGTCGATCGGCACGAACGCCTGGTCTTCCGGGCCGGTGTAGTTGGCGCTGGGACGGATGATCTTGCCGTCGATGCGCTGTTCGATGATGTGCGCGCTCCAGCCGGCGGTGCGGGCGATCACGAACAGCGGGGTGAACATCGCGGTGGGCACGCCCATCATGTGGTAGCTGACCGCGCTGAACCAGTCCAGGTTCGGGAACATCTTCTTGATGTCCCACATCACCGACTCCAGGCGCTCGGCGATGTCGTACATCTTGCGGTTGCCCTGCTCGTCGGACAGCTCGCGCGCCACGTCCTTGATGACCTGGTTGCGCGGATCGGACACGGTGTAGACCGGGTGGCCGAAACCGATGATCACTTCCTTGCGCTCGACGCGGGCCTTGATGTCGGCCTCGGCCTCGTCCGGGCTGTCATAGCGCTTCTGCACCTCGAAGGCGACCTCGTTGGCGCCACCGTGCTTGGGACCGCGCAGCGCGCCGATGCCGCCGGCGATGGCGCTGTACATGTCCGAACCGGTGCCGGCGATGACGCGGCAGGTGAAGGTCGAGGCGTTGAACTCGTGCTCGGCGTACAGGATCAGCGAGGTGTGCATCGCCTTGACCCACGAGTCGTGCGGCTTCTCGCCGTGCAGCAGGTGCAGGAAGTGGCCGCCGATGGAGTCGTCGTCGGTTTCCACGTCGATGACGCGGCCGTTGTGGCTCCAGTGGTACCAGTACAGCAGCATCGAGCCGAGGCAGGCCATCAGCTTGTCGGCGATGTCACGCGCGCCGGGGTGGTTGTGGTCGTCCTTCTCCGGCGACACGCAACCCAGCACCGAGACACCGGTGCGCATCACGTCCATCGGGTGGGCCGACGGCGGCAGCTCCTCCAGCGCCGACTTGACCGCGGCCGGCAGGCCACGCAGCGACTTCAGCTTGGCCTTGTAGGCAACCAGCTCGGCGCGGGTCGGCAGCTTGCCGTGCACCAGCAGGTGGGCGATTTCCTCGAACTCGCAGGTGCGGGCCAGGTCCAGGATGTCGTAGCCGCGGTAATGCAGGTCGTTGCCGCTGCGGCCGACGGTACACAGCGCGGTGTTGCCGGCGGCGGTGCCGGACAGGGCGACGGACTTCTTCGGCTTGAACGCCGGGGCGGTGGTGGATTCGCTCATGTTCCCTCCGGAAAGCGGTTTGATCGGATTACTTCTTGGCTACGAACAACGCATCGAGCTGCTGCTCGAAGGCGTGGTAGCCGATGCGGTCGTACAGTTCCTCGCGGGTCTGCATGGTGTCGACCACGTTCTTCTGGTGGCCGTCGCGACGGATGGATGCGTACACGTTCTCGGCGGCCTTGTTGGCCGCGCGGAACGCCGACAGCGGGAACAGCTGGATGGCCACGCCGGCCGATGCCAGTTCCTCGCGGGTGAACAGCGGGGTCTTGCCGAACTCGGTGATGTTGGCCAGCACCGGCACTTTTACCGCGTCGACGAAGCGACGGTAGGTGTCCAGGTCATAGGCGGCCTCGGCGAAGATGCCGTCGGCGCCGGCTTCCACGCAGGCGATGGCGCGTTCGATCGCCGCGTCCACGCCATCGACCTGGATGGCGTCGGTGCGTGCGATCAGGAAGAAGTCCGGATCGGTCTTCGCATCGGCCGCGGCCTTCACCCGGTCGACCATCTCGCCCTGGGTGACGATTTCCTTGCCCGGACGGTGGCCGCAGCGCTTGGCACCGACCTGGTCCTCGATGTGGCAGGCCGCCGCGCCAGCCTTGATCAGGCTCTTGACGGTACGGGCGATGTTGAACGCGCTGGGGCCAAATCCGGTGTCGATGTCCACCATCAGCGGCAGGTCGCACACGTCGGTGATGCGGCGCACGTCGATGAGCACGTCTTCCAGGGTGTTGATGCCCAGGTCCGGCAGGCCCAGCGAGCCGGCGGCGACGCCGCCACCGGACAGGTAGATGGCACGGTAGCCGGCGCGCTTGGCCAGCAGGGCATGGTTGGCATTGATCGCGCCGATCACCTGCAGCGGGGATTCGGCGGCCAGAGCAGCGCGGAAGGCGGCACCGGCGGAAGAAAGACTCATGACATCACTCCTGGTCCTGGCGGCGGCGACGGTTGCCGTTCCGCTATGGCCGGCAATGTGTCACTCTCACAACCATTGATCAATCTTGATTCAATAAATCAACCCATCATGCCCCAGCCCACCGACGCCGAACTGATCCCTGCCAGCGAGGCCTGCGCCCTGCTCGGCATCAGCCCCGCCACGTTGTACGCCTATGTAAGCCGGGGACAACTGAGCTCGCGGCCGGGCCCGGAAGCGCGCAGCCGCGTCTACCTGCGGGCGGAGGTGGAACGGCTGCTGCAGCGCAAGCAGGCCGGGCGCGGGGCCGCGCGCGGCGCGGCGCAGAGCCTGGACCGCGGCCTGCCGGTGCTGGAGACGCGGATCTCGCTGATCCGCCCGGACTCGCCCTACTACCGCGGGCGCTCGGCGGTGGCCGCCGCCCAGGCCGGCGCCACGCTGGAGGACATCGCCCGCCTGCTGTGGGAATGCGAGGAACAGGACCCCTTTGCCACCGCTGCCCCGGCGCAGTGGCCGCAGCGCGTCGCGCCGCTGGCGCTGGATGCCTCGCTGCCACCGCTGGAGCGCACCCTGGCGTGCATCCCGCTGCTGGCACTGGAACAACGCCAGTCACTCAATTCCGCAGCGCCGGTGCGCCGCGAGGTCGCCGCCACCCTGTTGCGGCAGACCGCCGCGCTGCTGGTCGGCACCCAGCCCGATGCGCGCCCGGTCCACGCGCTGCTCGCCGACAGCTGGCAGCCCGGCGATGCCGGCTTTGCCGAGCTGGTGCGCAGCGCCCTGGTGCTGTGCGCCGACCACGAACTCAACGTCTCGGCGTTTGCCGCGCGCGTGGTCGCCTCCACCGGCGCCCACCTGCACGCCACGGTCTGCGCCGGTCTGGCGGCGATGTCGGGCCCGCGCCACGGCGGTGCCACCGCGCGTGCGCATGCCCTGCTGGTCGATGCCGTGGCCAGCGGCGACCCGGCCGCCTTCATCCGCGAGCGCTGGCGCCGCGGCGACGAGCTGCCCGGCTTCAACCATGTGCTGTATCCGGACGGCGACCCGCGCGGTGCCGAAGTGCTGCGCGTATTGCGCGAACTGCGCGGTGATGCGCCGCGCATGGGTGAGGTGGAAGCGGTGATCGCCGCCACCGCCGAGACCAGCGGCCAGCACCCCAACATCGACGGCCTGCTCGCCGCGATCTGCTACGTGCATGACCTGCCCGGCAGCCACGCGCTGGTGATGTTCGCCGGTGCCCGCCTCACCGGCTGGCTGGCGCATGCGCTGGAACAGCAGGCACTGGGCACGTTGATCCGCCCACGGGCGCGCTACACCGGGCTGGCCCCGGCCAAGCCGGTCTGATCGATCAGGGTGTAGCGAAGGCCACGGAATCGACGAACACCGCCGGGCTGTTCCACGGATGGTGGACGGCGATGGCGTCCAGCACCTTCTGCAACCGGGCATCGTCGCGCGGCAGGCAGAACTCCAGGCGCACGCTGGGCAGGACCACCAGTTCCCCGGCGTTTCCGGCAGTGCTGTGCGTGCCTTCCAGCACGCGGAACTGCTCCTGCCCCGGCGCCGATTCCCACATGCCTTCGGCATAGCCGCCGGCCGCCAGGGGATCGGCGGCGACGATGCCTTGCTTCAGCGTCACCAGCGCCTCGGGCGGCACGAACACGGTGACGCGGTAGACCGGTTGCAACTGCATCGCCGGCTCAGGGATAGAGCATGCGCTTGGACCAATGGCCGGCGGCATCGGCCTCGTAGCACCAGCGCTCGTGCAGGCGGAACTGCGCGCCGTACCAGAACTCGAAACGCTCCGGCACCACGCGGATGCCGCTCCAGCCCTCCGGACGCGGCACGTCGCGGCCTTCGAACTGCGCTTCCACCCTTGCCAGGCGCTGCTCGAACTCCCCGCGCGAGGCCAGTGTCTGCGACTGGATCGAGGCCCAGGCGCCGAGCTGGCTGACCCGCGGACGGCTGGCGAAATAGGCATCGGCCTCTTCGGCCGACACCTGCTGGGCGATGCCCTCAACCCGGACCTGCACGCCGGCCTCGCGCAGGCTGCGCCACAGCAGCAGCAGCGCAACCTGCGGATTGGCGTGCAGCTCGCGACCCTTGTGGCTGTCCAGGTGGGTGTAGAACACGAAGCCGCGCTCGTCGAAGGACTTCAGCAGCACGGTGCGCGCCGACGGCCGTCCGTCCGGGGTGGCAGTGGCCACGGTCATCGCGTTGGGTTCGATCTCGGTGCCAGCGCTGCGGGCTTCCTCGAACAACTGGGCGAAAGTGGAAAGCGCTTCGGCGTACAGGTCGGTCATCGTGGCGTGCGGCTGCAAGGGTTGGGCTATTGTGGCCACATGTCCCCGCGCCCGCACGCCCCGCCCGCTTCCGGCTTTCCTATCGTCATTGTCGAAGCCGCGCTGGCCGATGCACTGGACGGCGGCAACCGCCCCGCCGTGCTTGCGATCAGCGGCCTGCAGGGCAGCGGCAAGTCCACCCTCGCCGCGCGGGTGGTGGCGCTGGCACGCCGGCGCGGGCTGCAGGCGGCCACGCTGTCGATCGACGATCTCTACCTGACCGCGGCGCAGCGCCGGCACCTGGCCGCCACCGTGCATCCGCTGCTGGCCACGCGCGGCCCGCCGGGCACCCATGACATCCCGCTCGCGCTGTCCGTGTTCGATGCGGTGCGGGCCGGGCGCCGGCTGCGCCTGCCGCGCTTTGACAAGCTCGCCGACGACCGCCTGCCCGAATCCGGGTGGACATCCGTCGTGGCACCGCTGGACCTGCTGGTGTTCGAAGGCTGGTTCCTCGGCACGCCAGCGCAGGCGCCGGGCGCGCTGGTCGAACCGATCAACGAACTGGAACGCGTGGACGACGGCGACGGTCGCTGGCGCCGCGGGTGCAACGATGCACTGGCTCGTGATTACCCGGCGCTGTGGGCACAGTGGGACCGGCTTTGGTTCCTGCAGCCGCCGGATTTCGACGTGGTGGTGCAGTGGCGCTGGCAGCAGGAACAGGCCCTGCGCAAGTCCGCTGCAAGGCCAGGCGGCATGGACCGGCAGCAGGTCGGCCGCTTCGTGCAGCACTTCGAGCGCGTCAGCCGCCAGGCGCTGCGCACCCTGCCCGGCCTGGCTGATCGCGTAGTGCCACTCGATGCCCGGCGGCAGGTCCCGGGTCAGGTCAACGACACCTGAGATAGGGCGACCCCTGCACCAGCGCGCGATGCGCCGGGCTCAATGGCGGCATGCCCGGATGCCCGTGGTCGGCGGCCTCCACCACCAGCACGCCCGGCTTCTCGCCGGCATTGAACACCAGCAGCAGCGGGTTCGGTCCGGACTCGCTGAACCACGGGAAGAACCACAGGCTGCTGCCCTCGTACGCCGGGCCGGCAAAGCTGGCGGCGTACTCGGGACGGTCGGCACGCAAGGCCTGCGTGCCGACCTCGAAACCAAACCCTGCCCGGTCCACGGTGATGCGCGGCGTTCGCGTGCAGTCACCTCCGGGCCCATAGCTGCCATGCAGCTGGCTGAACTCCTGCAGGCTGGAAAGCGTCACCGCCTGCACGCTGGATACCTGCATGCACAGGACCATACCCACCAGCCACCGTAACCACCGCATGCCGCTGCTCCGTCACTGCCTTGCCATGCAAACGTGGGGAGGCAGCCGTGACGGCCAGCCGGAAGGGTTTTACTCGACCAGGAAGGTGATGCGCAGGTTGACCCGCCACTCCTGGATATTGCCGGCGCCGTCGGTGACCACCTTGGTTTCGTTGATCCACGCACCCTGGATGCCCTTCACCGTTTCGGCCACTTTTCTCAGGCCGCTGCGCACGGCGTCCTCGACGCTGGTCTGGGACGAGGCATTGACTTCGATGACCTTGGCAACCGACATGGCGATCTCCTTGGGAACGCGGGAAATTCCGCGCAGCCATCATCGGAAGCGCCGTGTTAAGGCGCCGGCACGGGTGCTAGCATCGGTTGCGATGAATCCGGCCCCCAACCTCATACTCGTCGGCCCCATGGGCGCCGGAAAAAGCTGCATCGGGCGCCGCCTGGCCGAGCGCTTCACGCTGGAGTTCATCGACGCCGACCAGGCCATCGTCGAGGCCGCCGGCACCAGCATCAACACCATCTTCGAACATGTCGGCGAAGCCGGCTTCCGCCAGTACGAACGCCAGGTCCTGGCCGACCTGCTGCAGCGCAGCGGCATCCTGCTGTCCACCGGCGGTGGCGCGGTGCTGGATGCCGACAACCGCCGGCTGATCCGCGAACGCGGCTTCGTGGTCTACCTGCGCGTGAGCGTGGATTCGCAACTGCAGCGCCTGCAGCGCGACCGCACCCGGCCGCTGCTGCAGCGCCCGGACCGCGAGCAGGTGCTGCAGGCCATGGCCCGGCAGCGCGATCCGCTGTACCGCGAGGTGGCCGACCTGACCTTCAACACCGATACCTGCACGCCCACCGACGCGACCGCGCAGCTGGTGCTGCGGCTGGCCGCGCAGTGGCAGATGACGGAACTCCGCGCATGACCGCTCCCCCCTGCACCGTCGACGTCGGCGGTGAACGCCCCTACCGCATCCACATCGGCCCCGGCCTGCTAGGCGATGGCGCGCTGCTGGCCGACAGGATCCGCGGCCGCCATGTGCTGCTACTGACCGACAGCCACGTCGCGCCGCTGTACCTGGAGCAGGTGAAGCAGGCACTGCAGGCGGCGCGGCCCGGATTGAAGATCGGCCAGTTCGTGCTGCCGGCCGGCGAAGCGTCCAAGACCCTGGCCAGCTTCGGCGAGGCGATCACCGCCTTGGCCACGCTCGGAGCCACGCGCGATGCCTGCGTGCTGGCGCTGGGCGGCGGCGTGGTCGGCGACCTGGCCGGCTTTGCCGCAGCCTGCTGGATGCGCGGCGTGGACTGCGTGCAGCTGCCGACCACGCTGCTGTCGATGGTCGACTCCTCGGTTGGCGGCAAGACCGCAGTCGACATCCCGCAGGGCAAGAACCTGGTCGGCGCCTTCCATCCGCCGTGCGCTGTGATCGCCGATACCGACGCGCTGCGCACCCTGCCCGTGCGCGAGCTGCGTGCCGGACTGGCCGAGGTGATCAAGTACGGCGCGCTGGGCGATCCGGACTTCTTCCAGTGGCTGCAGCAACAGCGCGCGGCCCTGCTGGCCGGCGACAGCGTGGCGCTGGCCCAAGCCATCGCCCGCAGTTGCGAACACAAGGCGCGCATCGTCGAGCGCGACCCCCTGGAAAAGGGCGAACGCGCCCTGCTCAACCTCGGCCACACCTTCGGCCATGCCATCGAGACCGCCCAGGGTTACGGCGCCCCCGGCAGCGACAACCTCAACCATGGCGAGGCCGTGGCGGTGGGCATGGTGCTGGCCGCGCGGCTGTCGGCCCAGCTTGGCATGGCCCCAGCCGAAGACACCGAAGCCCTGCGCGGCCTGCTGCAGGACTTCGGCCTGCCGACCGCGATCCCGGCCGGGCTGGAGCCCGAGGCCCTGCTCGCGCACATGCGCCTGGACAAGAAGAACATCGCCGGGCGCCTGCGCCTGGTGCTGTGGCGTGGCATCGGCCGCGCCGAGATGGTCAGCGACGTGGACGAGGCGGCGGTGCTGGCCGTACTGGGCGAGGGCTGAGCGCGGCCCCCACCCCGCGCAAACGCCCGCACCGGCTACAATCCGGCCCATGCGCGTCTTCCTGCAACAGCCGCCCAGCGGCAATGAAAACCCACGTTATGTGCAGCTGACCCTGCAGCCGGACCTGCTCGGCGGCTGGGAGCTGCTGCGCGAGAGCGGCCAGGTCGGCGGGCGCATCCAGCTTCGCCGCGAACTGTACCTGCAGCGCAACGAGGCCACCGACGCCTTCGAGAAGGCACGCGACCAGCAGCTCAAGCGCGGCTTCCAGGTCATGTTCACCCATGGCGAGCAGCCGCGCTGACGGCGCCGTCAGAAACGTATTCACGGCGCGGCCTGGCCGCGTCGCTCCCGAGGAACCCATCGTGTCCAGCCCCCTCCGCAACGACCGTTTCCTGCGCGCCCTGCGCCGCGAGCCCGTGGACTGCACGCCGGTCTGGCTGATGCGCCAGGCCGGCCGCTACCTGCCGGAATACCGCGCCACCCGCGCCCGTGCCGGCAGCTTCCTGGGCATGGCCAAGAACCCGGAGATCGCCTGCGAGGTCACCCTGCAGCCGCTGGAGCGCTTTGACCTGGATGCGGCGATCCTGTTCTCCGACATCCTCACCGTGCCCGATGCAATGGGCCTGGGCCTGTACTTCGTCGAAGGCGAAGGCCCGAAGTTCCATAACCCGGTGCGCAGCACTGCCGACATCGCAAGACTTGCGGTGCCGGACATGGAGAGCGAGCTGGGCTACGTCACCGATGCGGTGCGGCTGATCCGTCGCGAACTGGACGGCAAGGTGCCGCTGATCGGCTTCTCCGGCAGCCCGTGGACGCTGGCCTGCTACATGGTCGAAGGCGGCGGCAGCAAGGACTTCGCCCGGATCAAGGCAATGGCGCTGAACGAGCCGGCCGCCCTGCACCGCCTGCTGGAAGTGACCACCGATGCGGTGATCGCCTACCTGGCCGCGCAGCGCGCCGCCGGTGCGCAGGCGCTGCAGGTGTTCGACACCTGGGGCGGCGTGCTGTCGCCGGTGATGTACCGCGAGTTCTCGCTGCGCTACCTGCAGCGCATTGCCGCCGAACTCGAGCGCGGTGAGGGCGACGAGCGTACCCCGCTGATCCTGTTCGGCAAGGGCACCGGCCAGTACGTGGACGAGCTGGCCGCCACCGGGACCGATGGCGTGGGCGTGGACTGGACCACCGGCCTGGATACCGCCGCGCGTGTGGCCGCCGGCCGCGTCGCGCTGCAGGGCAACCTCGACCCGACCACCCTGTACGGCGCGCCGGAGGCCATCCGTCGCGAGGTCGGCCGCGTGCTGGATGCCTACCGCGACGGCAATAACGGCTCGCGCGAGGGCCATGTATTCAACCTCGGCCACGGCATGTCGCCGGACATGAACCCGGAAAACGTCGCGGTGCTGGTGCAGGCCGTGCATGAGCTCAGCCGCCGCTGAGCAACCTGGCCGCGCCCTGCGCTGCCGCAGGCAGCTCTCCGTCGGCAGCCCCGACACGACGCGCACGGGGCCGTGACGATAATGCGGTCACGCCACCGTCGTGCCCGCCATGCCTGCCACCACGCCTGATCCCCGCCAGTACCTGAGCATCCGCCCGCTGCTGTGGCTGGTCGCGCTGGCGATCTTCATGCAGATGCTGGACTCGACCATCGTCAATACGGCGCTGCCGGCGATGGCCCGCAGCCTGGGCGAGAGCCCGCTGCAGATGCAGTCGGTGGTCTTCAGCTATGCGCTGGCGGTGGCGACCTTCATTCCCGCCTCGGGCTGGATTGCCGACCGCTTCGGCACCCGCCGTATCTTCCTGGTCGCGATCATCCTGTTCACCGTCGGCTCGCTGGCCTGCGCGCTGGCCCAGCAACTGCCGCAGCTGGTGGCCGCGCGCGTGCTGCAGGGTGTCGGCGGGGCGATGCTGCTGCCGGTCGGGCGGCTGGCGGTGATGCGATCGGTGCCGCGCGACCAGTTCCTGCGGGCGATGAGCTTCATCGCGATCCCGGCGCTGATCGGACCGCTGCTCGGTCCCACGCTGGGCGGCTGGCTGGTGGAGATCGCCTCCTGGCACTGGGTATTCCTGATCAACCTGCCAATCGGCGTGGTCGGCTGGATCGTGGCCACACGGGTCATGCCCGACCACCGCGCCCTGCAGCGCACCCGCTTTGACCTGGCCGGCTACCTGATGCTGGCCTTCGGCATGCTTGCGCTGTCGCTGGCACTGGATGGCATGTCCGCACTGGGCTCGCCGCGGGCGCTGGTGATCCTGCTGGCGGTAGGCGGGCTGGCGGCGCTGGCCGGTTACTGGCTGCATGCGGCCAACCATCCGGCACCGCTGTTCCCGCTGGCGCTGTTCAAGGTGGCCAGCTTCCGCATCGGCATCCTCGGCAACCTTTTCTCGCGCATCGGCAGCGGGGCGATGCCGATGCTGATCCCGCTGCTGTTCCAGGTCGGCCTGGGCATGAGCCCGCTGCACGCCGGCATGATGATGATCCCGGTGGCGCTGGCCGGCATGGCCTCCAAGCGCGGCGCCGTGGCACTGGTGCAGCGCTTTGGCTACCGCCGGATCCTGATGGTCAACACCGTGCTGGTCGGCCTGGCGATGGCCAGCTTCACCCTGATCACCGCACAGCAGCCGCTGGGCTGGCGCATCGTGCAGATGGCGCTGTTCGGCGCGGTGAACTCGCTGCAGTTCACCGTGATGAACACCGTGACCCTGCGCGACCTGGACCGCACCCAGGACAGCGCCGGCAACAGCCTGCTGTCGATGGTGATGATGCTGGCCGCCGGCTTCGGCGCGGCGACGGCCGGCAGCCTGCTGGCCGCGTTCGGCCAGCACCTCCCCGTGGGCCAGGACGCCCTGGCCGCGCTGCGCGCCACCTTCCTCAGCGTCGGCGGCATCACCCTGACTTCGACGCTGGTGTTCTGGCAGCTGGCCGACACCCGGCCCGAGCCGCGGCAGGTGGAGGAAGTGGCGGAGTGATGCGCGTGTCGCCGATCGTTACCCGCCTGGCGCCGGCTCGGAACCCGGCCCCGGCGCGCCCAGGTGCGGCATCAGCACCCGCGTCATCGCCTGGACCAGCATTTCGCCGGTGACCGGCTTGCGCAGGAAGCCATCGAAGCCGGCCTCGCGGGCATGCGGTTCGGCGTTGGCGTCCGAGCGCGCGGTGACCGCGATCAGCGGCATGTCGTAGCCCATCACCCGCAGTAGCCGGGCCAGGGCCAGGCCATCAAGGCCAGGCAGATCCAGGTCCAGCAGGCCGATGTCGAACTGCGAACCGGCGGCCTCGGCCAGTGCAGCCAGACCGTGCGCGGCATGCACGACCTCATGGCCGCGCTCACCCAGCAGGCCACTGATCACCGCGGCAATGGTCGGGTCGTCCTCGACCAGCAGGATGCGCAGCGGTGGCAACGGCGACAGCGGTCCGTCGGCGGCGCCATCGGCACGCCGTTGCGATTCCACCCACGGCAGCGGCAGTTCAACGGTGAAGTGGCTGCCGCGGCCAAGCGCGCTCTCGATGCTGATGCGCCCGCCCATCGCACCGGCCAGTTCCTGGCAGATCGCCAGGCCAAGCCCGCTGCCGCCGTACCGCGCCGTGGTGCGTGCGCCCTCGCCCTGCTCGAAACGCTGGAACAGGCGCTTCTGCTGTTCGCGGCTGATGCCCGGGCCAGTATCGATGATGTCAAAGCGCAGGCCGGTGTTGCCGGGCAGCGCCTGCACCTGCAACGACACGCTGCCGCGGGCGGTGAACTTGATCGCGTTGCCGAGCAGGTTGAGCAGGATCTGCCGCACCCGCATCGGATCGCCGCTGGCACTGATCCGCGGCGGCAGCTGGTTGTCCAGCAGGAAGCGCAGCCCGCGCTGCTGGGCCAGCGGCGCCATCAGTCCATGGACCTCGCCGATCAGCTGCTGCACGTCGAACGGCTGCTGTTCCAGCTCCAGTCGCCCGGCCTCGATGCGGGCCAGGTCCAGCGCGTCGTTGACCAGCCGCAGCAGGTGTTCGCCGGCGCGGCGGATTGATTCGGCGAAACCACGCTGGCGCTCGTCCAGCGGCGTGGCCAGCAGCAGTTCGCTCATGCCCAGCACGCCGGTCATCGGCGTGCGCACCTCGTGGCCGAGCGTGGCCAGGAAGCGGGTCTTGGCCAACGAGGCCTGCTCGGCGAGCTCCTGCTTGTGCAGCGCCAGCTGCAGGGCGGCACGGCGGCGCACGCGGCGCTGGTACAGATGGGCCAGCAGCCACGCCAGCAGCAGCCCGGCCACGATGAAGCCGGCGATGCCGCCTGCGCTTCGCCACCACGGCGGCAGCACGCGGAAGCGCAGCACCTGCACCGGCGACCACACGTGATCGGCGGTGCGCGCCTGGATCTCCAGTGCATGGCGCCCCGGCGGCAGCCGCGAGAACACGCGCTCGCCGGTCGCGCCCACGTCCACCCAGTCCGGGTCATATCCGGACAGCCGGAAGCGGTAGGTGTTGGCGCTGGAATCGGTGAAGGACAGCAGGCGCGCGACGATGTGCAGGTCGCGGTCGCCATCGTCCAGTTCCATCGGGGTGACGTTGGTCAGGTCCAAAACCTCCTCGCCACGACGCACCTCCACACGCTCGATCGCCAGCGGCGCCTGCCGCGTGGATGGACGCACCTGCGTCGGGTCGAACAGCACCAGGCCGTCGGGCGTGCCACCGGCGATCTGGCCGTCGCGCGACTGCACCAGGGTGCGGCGGCCGAACTCCTGGCTGGGCAGGCCGTCATGCACGCCATAGCGGCGCACCGCCTTGCTGGCCGGATCGATGCGGATCAGGCCACGCGAGCTGCTGGCCCAGGCCACGCCCGCCGTATCGACCACCAGGCCGCTGGCAGCCAGCGCCGGCAGGTCGCGCTCGATGCCGATGCGGTCCAGCAGGCGCAGCCGCTGCCCGTCCCACAGGTGCTGCTCCATCTGGCCCATGCCGACCAGCCACACCACTTGGGCGTCGGTAATGGCGAAGGTGTACAGGTGCCGCGCCGGCGAACCGGGGACCGGCATGAAGCGCCCGCTGGCCGGATCCCAACTGCGCAGGCCGGCACTGGTGGCCAGCCACGGCTGCTCCTCCGGCCCGCACAGCATGTCCTCCACCGCCAGGCCGACCTCCAGCCCGCTGGTGCCCGGCGCCAGGTGGCGCAGCACCCGGCCATCGCCATCGCGCAGCTGCATACCCCCGGTTTCCGAATAGATCCACACCTGGCCGCCGGCACAGGCGCGGATGATCTCGGCCTCCCCCGCCATCGCCGCCTCCGCGCTGGCATCAAGTGACCAGCGCCGCGTGGCGCCATCGCGCGGGTCGTAACGGACCAGGCCATCAACCGTGCCCAGCCATACCCTTCCGGCATGGTCCTCGGCCACCGCCAGTACCCACTTGTTGCCATCCACCGGCCTGAGGTGCTGCTCCACCCGGCCGGTGGCCGGGTCCAGCTTGTCCAGCGCGCCGCCGGTGCCGGTCACCCACAAGCCGCCATCGGTGGCCGGAGCGATCGCCAGCGCGTAGCCGTTGCGCAGCGAATCGGGCGCGTCCACGCGCCGGGTCAGCACCGAGAACTGTCGCCAGTTCGCAGGCAGGTGCCACAGCCCGGCATTGCTGCTGGCAAACCACAGCCCGCCCTCGCTGTCCTCGTAGCCGGTGGACCAGTTGGGCTTGACCAGGCCGCGCGCGACCGCGCTGTACAGCGGCACGTTGTCCACCCGGCCATCCCTGCCCCGGCCAAGCCCATCGCGGGTATCCAGCCAGAACACGCCGTCACGGCCGTGCACCAGCACGTTGAGCACCTTCTCCGGCGGGATGCCGCGCCACTCCGGCGCGCGGAAGCTGCCATCGGCATGGCGCATCACCGCGCCGCGGACCGTGGCCACCCACAGGTTGCCGTCGGCATCGAGCGAGAGGCCGTTGATCTTGGACATCGGCAGCTGTTCGTCGGGCACGCGCTCGAAGCCGCCGCCGGTCCAGCGCGCCAGGCCGTCCTTGGTGCCGACCCACAAGGCGCCATCCGGGGTCACCTGCAGGAACCCGACCGCGGCCGAGGGCAGGCTGCGCGGGTTGCCCGGCTCGGGCATGAAGCGGCGGATCTGGCCATCGGGCCCGAGCCGGTGCAGACCACCGGCCGAAGTACCGAACCAGATGCTGCCATCGGGGGTGGAGGTGATGGCCCACACCGTGTTGCTGCCGATCTGCGGGAAGGCGCTGCGGTCGTAGAAGCGGAAGTGGCGACGGTCCGAGGACAGCATCACCAGTCCGGCCGACTGGGTGCCGACCCACAGCTGGTTGCGCGCATCGACGTGCACGCTCCAGATCAGGTTGTCGCGCAGCCCGTCCTCCATGCGCCAGACCCGGAAACTGCGGCCGTCGAAGCGGGCCAGGCCATCGCGGCTGGCCAGCCACAGGTAGCCGAAGTGGTCCTCGGCAAAGCCGTTGATGCTGTTGGACGGCAGCCCGTCGGCCACGGTCACCTGGCGTGGCTGCGGCGTGGCCGGCACCTGCGCACGCGCCAGCGCCGGCACCAGCAGCAGTGCCAGGCACAGCAGCAACAGGCGCATCGCGGTCATGGCAGGACCTCGTCGGACGGCACGGCAGCAAGGGCGGCCGCGATTGCCGAGGCGAGCATGTCACCGGTCACCGGTTTGCGCAGGAAACCACTGAAGCCGGCCGAGCGCACCTGCTGTTCGGCATGGGCATCCGAGCGTGCGGTGACCGCCACCAGCGGGAAGTCATAGCCCAGCCCACGCAGCTGTGCGGCCAGCGCAAGACCGTCCAGCGCCGGCAGGTCCAGGTCGAGCAGGCCGACATCGAACGCGCCGGCGGCCACTTCGGACAGGGCCGCCAGTCCGTGCGCGGCATGCACCACGTGGTGGCCGCGTGCCCGCAGCAGGCCCAGCATCACCTCGGCCACGGTCGGATCGTCCTCGACCAGCAGCACCCGCAACGGCCGCGCCACGTCCGGCGTCTCCGCCGCGCGCGCACCCACCGCGCCGCTGCCTACCGACCAGGGCAGCGGCAGGCTGACGGTGAACACCGCGCCGGTCCCGGGCTGGCTGTCGATGGCGATGTGCCCGCCCATCGCCACGGCCAGCTCCTGGCAGATCGCCAGGCCCAGGCCGCTGCCGCCGTAACGCGAGGCGGTGCGCGGCCCCTCGGCCTGTTCGAAGCGCTGGAACAGCCGTGCCTGCTGCTGGGCGTTGATGCCCGGTCCGGTATCGCTGACCCGGAACTGCAGGCCACTGCCCTCTTCGAGCAGCTGCACGGCCAGGCCGACGTGGCCGCGCTCGGTGAACTTGATCGCGTTGCCGAGCAGGTTCATCAGCACCTGGCGGATGCGGGTGACATCGCCGCGCACGGTGATCGGTGCGGGCAGCTCGATTTCCTGCACGAAGCGCAGGCCGCGACGGCGGGCCAGTGGCATCATCAGCCCTACCACCTCACGCAGCAGGTGGTCCAGGTCGAAGTCGCGCTGTTCCAGCTCCAGCCTGCCGGCCTCGATGCGGGCCAGGTCCAGCGCATCGTTGACCAGCCGCAGCAGGTGGGTACCGGCCTGCTGGATCGCGCCGGCGTAGTTGCGCTGCAGCTCGTCCAGCGGCGTGGCCAGCAGCAGTTCGCTCATGCCCAGCACGCCGGTCATCGGCGTGCGCACCTCGTGGCCAAGCGTGGCCAGGAAATGGGTCTTGGCCTGCGAGGCCTGCTCGGCGACCTGCTGCTTGTGCAGGGCCATCTGCCATTCGCTGCGCCGCCGCAGGCGCATCCGGTAGCTGCGCAGCGCGGCCCACGCCGCCAGCAGCAGCACGAGGCCGGCGCAGGCCAGCGCGGCATGGCTGCGCCACCACGGTGGCAGTACTTCCAGTTCGAAACGCCGCGCCGGTGACCACGGGCCATCGCCCACCGCGCCCTGCACCTCCACCTGGTAGCGGCCGGCCGGCAGCCGCGACAGCGTGCGCTCGCCCTCGTGGCCCTGCTCCACCCAGTTCTGGTCATAGCCGCCGACACGGAAGCGGTAGCGGTTGCGTTGCGGATCGGCGTAGGACAACAGGCGTGCGGTGATGCGCAGGTCGCGGTCGTCCGGGCCAAGGCTGACCAGTCCCGGCAACGGGATCGCCTGCTCCTGCTCGGCATCGTCGCGGCGCACGTGCAGCCCGTCGATCACCAGTTGCGAAGCCGGCAATGCCAGCGCCGCGGCATCGGGATCGAACGCGACCAGGCCGGTGGCCGAGACCGCCAGCGCACGGCCAGCGCCATTGAGCGCCGGCGGACGCAGGGTGAACTCCACGTCCGGCAGGCCATCGCGTTCGCCATGCAGGCGCAGCATGCGGGTGCGCGGATCCCAGGACACCAGGCCGCGCGGCGTGGTCGCCCACAGCTGGCCGCTGCGGCCACGGACCAGGCCACCGATGGCCACCGCGGGCATGCCCTGCTCCGGGCCCACCCGTTCCACGAGCTTCCAGCCGCCATCGCCGCGCCGGTAATGCTCCAGCGCGCCATGCCGGGCCAGCCACATCGCGCCGTCATCGGCGAACAGCACGTCGTAGACCATTGCCCGGCCCACGCCGGGCACCGCGCTGAAACGCCCGTCGCGGGCGTGCAGCAGGCCGACCGCACCGGCCACCCACAGCCCGCCGTCGGCATCGACGTGCAGCTGTTCGACCAGGGTCTCGGGCAGGTCGTGCGACGGCCCGAAGGGAATGTCCTGCAACAGGCGACCATCGGCGGCGCGGTGCTGCAGGCCATAGTTGATCACCGACAGCCAGACGCTGCCGTCGCGCTGCGGGCGCAGCAGGTCCACGCGGCGTTGCGGGTCGCTGCCCACGCCCAGCTCGATCGACTGCAGCGGACCGGCAGGCGGAAGCACGTCCAGGCGCCCGGCCCGGCCCAGCCACAGCCCGCCGTCGCTCCGCCTTACCGCCGACCACACCGCGCTCTTGCCGACCTGCGGTTCGCCGGCCAGCTGCGACAGCCTGCCGGCACCGTCGAGGCGGTAGACGCCATGCGCGCCGGCGACCAGGAAGCCGTCGCCGTCGGCGCTGGCGTTGAGCAGGTACAGGCTTTCCAGCGGCTGTCCGTCGAGCTGGTACCAGGTGGAAAAACGCCGCCAGTCCGGAGGCAGATAGGCCAGGCCCTGGGTCAGCAGGGCCACCCACACGCCGCCTTCGTGGTCCTGCAGCAGGTCGAGCACGCCACTGCGCGCGGTGAGGAAGCCGCTGCCGCGATCGCCTTCCAGCAGGTCCAGGCGGCGGCCATCTCCGCGGAGCAGGCCATCGGCCGTGCCCATCCAGTAACCGCCGTGGCGGTCAGCCAGCACCATGCCGGCACGGGCCTGTGCCGCCTGTGGCCACGGCGCCGGCTGCGCGCGCCCCTGTGCATCGACGCGGTACAGCCCTTCCACGGTGCCGGCCCAGACCCCGCCGTCCTGCCCGTGGCTGAGTCGCAGCACGTTGGCATCGCCCAGCGTGTCGGCGGCAATACGCTCGAAGCGCTGTCCGTCCCAGCGCACGAGACCGGCAGCAGTTCCGATCCACAAGCGCTGCTGCGCATCCACCAGCAACGAATAGATGGTGTCGCTGGGCAGCGCATGCGGATCGGCCTCATCGGTCACATGGCGCTCGACGCGCCCGTCCTCGTGCAGCAGGCACAGTCCGCTGCCACTGCTGCCCACCCACAGTGCCTGTTGGGTGTAGGCCAGCGCCCAGACCTGTTCAGTGCAGGCCTGGCCCAGCGCAGGGAAATGGCGGAAACCGTTGCGGTCACTGCCCAGCATGCTCAGCCCGCCACCATTGCTGCCGACCCATACGCGATCGAGGGGGTCCACCAGCAGGGTTTCCAGCGTATTGCTCGGCAGCGAGGCCGGATCAGCGGGATCGTGCCGCCACACACGCAGGCTCACGCCGTCATAGCGCGCCAGGCCGTCGTCGGTGGCGGCCCACAGGTAGCCCTTCCGGTCTTCGGCCAGGGCCAGCACCATGCGCGAGGGCAACCCTTCGGCCGCGCCGAAGCGACGCATCCGCGGAGTCTCGGTCAGTCCTGCCGCGGCCGCCTGCACGGGCAGCCACAGCAACAGCAGGCCCAGCAATCCAGTGCCGGCACGTCTCCATCCCCACGTCATCGCTGCTGCATCTCCCTCGGAAACCCGCCTGCTCCCCGGCGGGGGATGGCACCGCGCTGGGCAGCGACGCATCCGGAAGCGGCCGGTTGGTCGGCCGCCGTGGGCGGAAGGATGCCATGGCCCGCGGCTGGCTGTCCGCAGGACATTGATCCCCTTAGCCCCGCAGCGATGTCCATGCACAGTGCGTCTAGAATCAGCCACTGCTTTTTCGGAGAGACCCCGTGCGCCGATCGTTGCTTTCCGCCGCCCTGTGGCTGCTCCCGGTCCTGGCCTGCGCCGCGCCGGAGCGCTATGCGCTGGACCCGGTACACACCCGCATCCTGTTTGCCGTCGAGCATGCCGGCTTCTCGCAGGCGCTGGGCACGATCAGCGGCAGCGAGGGCGTACTGGTATTCGATCCCGAGGACTGGGCGCAGGCCACGCTGGAGGTCACGATCCCGGTGGATCGGTTGGACCTGGGCGATGCCAGATGGAACCAGGCCACGCTGGCGCGCAACCTGCTCGATGGCGAGCGCTTCCCGCAGGCCCGCTTCGTTTCCACCCACGTCGAGCCGGTGGACGCACGGCGTGCCCGCGTCACCGGCCTGCTGACCCTGCGCGGCGTGTCGCGCGAAGTGGTGCTGGACGTGGTGCTCAATGCACACAAAAGGCATCCGATGCCGCCGTTCCGGCGCACCGCCGGCTTCAGCGCCACCGCCACCCTCCGCCGTAGCGATTTCGGCATCGACGCGTGGAAGTCGGTGATTGGCGACACCGTGGAGCTGCGCATCGAGGCCGAGGCGGTACGCGACCGCAATGCCGTCCTGGATGACGGGCCCGCTGCCCCCGCCAGCGAAGATGATGCAGTCCCCGTGATCGAGCAGGAAACCCGGCCATGAGCCTGAAGAACCGCGAACGCTGGGGTGCCATCAGCCAGGGCCTTCACTGGCTGGTGGCCGCGCTGGTCCTGCTGCTGGGCGTCGTCGGCCTGGTGATGGGCGAGCTGCCGCGCGTGCCCAAGTATTTCTGGGTGTACACCGCGCACAAGTCGCTGGGCATCACCGTGCTGGCGCTGGTCGTGGTCCGACTGGGCTGGCGTCTGTACGCCGGTGCGCCGCCGGCAGTACCCGGCACCCCGGGCTGGCAGCAGCGAACCGCCAGCCTCACCCATGGGCTGCTGTATGCCCTGGTCCTGGCGATGCCACTGTCCGGCTGGCTGTACGACTCGGCCAGCGGACTGCGGCCGTTCCGCCTGTTCGGACTGGTGGAGATGCCCAAGCTCAGCGCGCCGGATGAGCGTCTTGCAGACCTGTCGCATGCGCTGCACGAGTGGGGCTTCTGGCTGCTGATCGCACTGGTGCTGCTGCATGCCGGCGCCGCGCTGTACCACCACCTCCACCTGCGCGACGCGACGCTGGCGCGCATGCTGCCGCACGGCTGGCTTTCTTCCCCGAACAAGGACCTGCGATGAACATCCGTCTCTCCTCCCCGGCCGCCGTGGCCACTGCACTGGCCGCGATGCTCGCCACCGCCCCGGCCCATGCCGCCGATTACGTGCAGGCGCCCGGCTCGACGCTCGCCTTTGCGACCAAGTACGACGGCGAGGTGTTCTCCGGCAGCTTCCCGGGCTTTGCCACCACGCTCAGCTTTGACCCGGCCAATCTCGACGCCGCACGACTGGAAGTGAGCATCCCGCTGGCCAGTGCCCGCAGTGGCAATGCCGATCGCGACTCGACCCTGCAGGGTGCGGACTTCTTCAACGTCGCCCGCTTTGCCACCGCGCACTACCGCGCCGAAAAATTCCGGGCGCTGGGCGATGGCCGTTACGCCGCCGACGGCACGCTGGAACTGCGGGGCGTGAGCAAGCCGGTCACCCTGACCTTCAGCTGGACGCCCGGCAGCCAGCCAGTACTCACCGGCAAGGCTACGGTCCGGCGCCTGGACTTCGGTGTCGGCGCCGGTGACTGGGCCGACACCAGCCTGATCCCGAATGAAACCGCGGTCAGCACCCGGGTGGTGTTCAATCGCAAATGAGACACCACGTGAGTAGCCGCAGATCCATTTTCCTGCGCTTGTCCGGCCTGCTGCTCGCGTCATCCATGGCGGCAAACGCGTTTGCCGACGAGCAACCCCGGATCGAGTACTACCCGATCGAGGGCAGCAGCGCGTCGCAGTTGCAATCCGCTATGGCAGCACGCGGTCCTGCCGGCGATGACGGCAGGCGCTTCCATGGCTATACGCGCTGGTTCGTACGCTGGAAGTACAACACGACGATGCAGGGCAAGAGCTGCCAGGTCACTTCCGTGGACGTGCAGACCAGCGGCACGGTCACGCTGCCGCAGTGGACCAACGAGGGCGTCGCCGGACCGGCATTGCGTGAGCGCTGGCAGCGCTACATTGCCGCCCTGCGTGGGCACGAGGAGGGCCACTACCGGTTCGCCGTAGAGGCAGCCGCGCAGATCCGCGAGTCCCTGTCCGGAATGAAGTCAGGCCTAGGCTGCGGCGACCTCCAGCAGCGCGCAAATGCGCGTGGACAGGCCATCCTGGAGGCCCAGCGCCGTAGTGAACGGGCCTACGACCAGGCCACCGGGCATGGCCGCACCCAGGGCGTGACACTGTAGGGCGATCAGCCCTGCAGCCAGCGCCTGACCCGTTCCACGTCGAACGGCCAGTCCAGTTCGCGGCCATCATCCGCGCGCAGCACCGGCACGCGGATGCCGTAGCGCTCCTCCAGCGCCTCATCGCCGTCGATGAAGACGCTCTCCGGCTCCGGCACCTGCGCGGTGGCCAGTACTTCCAGTGCCAGGTCGCACAGGTGGCAGTCGTCACGCTGGAACAGGACTAGC
Source organism: Stenotrophomonas sp. Marseille-Q4652 (assembly GCF_916618915.1). Lineage (NCBI taxonomy): Bacteria > Pseudomonadati > Pseudomonadota > Gammaproteobacteria > Lysobacterales > Lysobacteraceae > Stenotrophomonas > Stenotrophomonas sp. Marseille-Q4652. Next base: position 164,697 of record NZ_CAKAKE010000001.1, on the reverse strand, counting down.
TTCATGAATGGTGCATCCGGGAATGTTGCGGTGCGGCCGCGCGCGATGGCGCGGCGGCTTAGAATAGCCGTTTGCCTGTTCCCGCCGGAAAGAAGAAGCGCATGTCCGTCAGCACGTTCGACCTGTTCAAGATCGGCATTGGCCCGAGCTCTTCCCACACCGTGGGGCCGATGCGTGCTGCCGAGCGTTTCGTGCACCGCTGGCTGCTGGACCCGGGCCGGCTGCAGGACGTGGTACGCATCCGCGCCGAGGTCTTCGGCTCGCTGGCGCTGACCGGCCGCGGCCACGGCACCGACAAGGCAGTGCTGCTGGGGCTGGAAGGCCATCGCCCGAACCTGATCGACCCGGACATCATCCCCGCCGCGCTGGAACGCATCCGCACCAGCAAGCGCATCAAGCTGATGGGCCAGCACGAGATCGCCTTCGACGAGAAGCGCGACCTGCCGATGAACAAGCGGCAGAAGCTGCCGTACCACACCAATGGCATGCGCTTCACCGCCTACGCCGCCAACGACGAGGTCATCGCCACCCGCGACTACTACTCGGTCGGCGGCGGCTTCGTGGTCAACGAGGACGATGCCGCCGACGACCGCATCGTGCCCGACCAGACCCCGCTGCCCTACCCGTTCAAGAGCGGCGACGAGCTGCTGGCGCAGGCCGCGCGGAGCGGCCTGAGCATCGCCGCACTGATGTTCGAGAACGAGAAGTGCTGGCGCAGCGAGGAGGAGATCCGCGAGGGCCTGCGCGAGATCTGGCAGGCGATGCAGGCCTGCGTGGCCCGCGGCATCCGCGAGGAAGGCACCCTGCCCGGCGGCCTGCATGTCTCGCGCCGCGCGCCGACCCTGTACCGCGAACTGTCCTCGCGCCCGGAGGCCGCGATGCGCGATCCGCTGACCACGCTGGACTGGGTCAACCTGTACGCGCTGGCGGTCAACGAGGAGAACGCCGCCGGTGGCCGCGTGGTCACCGCACCGACCAATGGCGCGGCCGGCATCATCCCCTCGGTGCTGCACTACTACGACCGCTTCTGCCCGGGCAGCAACGAGCAGGGCATCTTCGATTTCCTGCTCACCGCCGCCGCCATCGGCATCCTCTACAAGGAGAACGCCTCGATCTCCGGTGCCGAGGTCGGCTGCCAGGGCGAGGTTGGGGTAGCGTGCTCGATGGCCGCCGGCGGGCTGATGGCGGCGCTCGGCGGCACCCCGGGGCAGATCGAGAACGCCGCCGAGATCGGCATGGAGCACAACCTCGGCCTGACCTGCGACCCGATTGGCGGCCTGGTGCAGATCCCCTGCATCGAGCGCAACGCGATGGGCGCGGTCAAGGCGATCAACGCCGCGCGCATGGCCGTGCGTGGCGACGGCAAGCACAAGGTGTCGCTGGACAAGGTCATCAAGACCATGCGCGATACCGGCCGCGACATGCAGGACAAGTACAAGGAAACCAGCCGCGGCGGCCTGGCGGTCAACGTCATCGAGTGCTGATCGCAGGCCACGGCGCCGGCGCTTGATGCGTCCGGCGGCAGCTGGCAGGCTGCGCCTCCTCCACGGACAAGGGACGTCTGCATGGCCATCGAAACACCCCCAACGCGCCCGCGCGCAGCGTCGAAGCCGAAACGCGGCGGGCTCAGGCTCGGCCATGTCGTGCTCGGTGCGGCCGCCCTGGTGGGACTGGCGGCCTACATCGGCAACCGCGGCGGGCGTCCGGCCCCACCCTCGACTGCCGGAACGGACGCCAGCGAGGTGGACACCGCGCCGCGGGCACGCGTTGCCCTCATCCAGGGCGAGGAGGCCAGGTCGTTGGCCGCTGTCGATGATGCCGCCATGACCGTGTTCGACGGCGGACAGGTTGTACGCATCGAGGGCGGTGTGGGCCGTCGCTTCGCCGAGGACCTGCGCCGCATCCTCGAGGCCAATCCTTCACTGCAGCGTATCGATGTCACCAGTGGCGGCGGTTACACGATCACCGGCTTCGAGGCGGCGCGCATGATCAACCGCCGCAACCTGATCGTGCGGGTGAAGGGCCATTGCGCCAGCATCTGCGTCGCGCTATGGGCCGCGGCCGCGCAGCGGCAGATGGAACCGGATGCGCTGATCGGCCTGCACCAGTGGAACCCGCAGTGCGACGTGATGCCGGCCGACCTGCAGTCGCAATGCCGGCGTCAGGCCGAGGTGGCCACCGACCACATCTTCACCTACGAGGCGTGGCTTCGCAGCGCCGGTTTCGACCGCGAACTGCTGCAGTTGCAGGCACGCACGCCGGCCAAGGACATCGCGGTACTGACCACGCTGCAGCTGTGGGAACACGGCGTGGATTTCCGCGCGGTCGACGCGCAGGGCCGGCCGATGAACCGCACCCAGGCCCGGGATTTCCTCGTGGCCCGTGCCGCCCGCGGCTGAGGCAAGCAGAACCGGACGCGGCTACCGCAGGAGCCGTAGCACTTCGTCCAGCAGCGCCGCGGCCGTGACCTCGGCGCCCGCTCCCGGCCCCTGAATCAGCAGTGGCCGTTCGGCATAGCGATCACTGTGGATGGCGACCCGGTTGTCGGTGCCCTCACCCGCTGCCAGCGGGTGGCCGGGCGGCAGCGCGCGCAGGCCGACACTCGCACCGGCCTGGTCCAGGCGGGCGACGAAACACAGTCGCGCCCCGACCGCCCGGGCTTGCTGCAGCCGCTGCAGCATCGGCTCATCGAGCTGGTCCAGTGCAGCGTCCAGATCTTCGACGGGCACGCGTGCCAGCGCGGGCGGCACCAGTGATTCCACCTGCACGTGGTCCTGCTCGAGCGCCATCCCGGCCGCACGCGCCAGGATCAGCAACTTGCGGCGCACGTCCTCGCCGGACAGGTCGGCGCGCGGATCGGGTTCGGTATAGCCGGCGGCCCTGGCCGTACGCACGCATTCGGAGAAGGGCACGCTGCCGTCATGACGCCCCAACAGCCAGGCCAGCGATCCGGAGAGTACGCCTTCGATCGCGTGGATCCGGTCGCCCCCGGCCACCAGTGCCCGCACGCTCGCCAGCACGGGCAGTCCGGCACCGACCGTGGCGCTGTCGCCATAGCGGCCACCGCCTTCGATGCCTGCCCGGGTGATGGCCTGTGCCCGGGGAAGCCGCGCTCCACGCCCGAGTTTGTTGGCGGTGACCACATGCACCCCGCGCGCCAGCCAGTGCGCATGCTGTGCGCCAAGCTCGTCGCTGGCAGTGGCATCTACCAGCACGTCGCCGGCAAGCAGCTCGACCTGCGACTGCCACGAAGACGGTGAGGCAGGCCCCCGCGACGCCCGGCCAGCTTCAGCCAGCACTGCGGCCGGATCGTGGTTGCAGGCGTGGACGGTACGGGAATTGGCCAGCCAGGCCAGCCGCGGCATCGCCACGCCGCGCTCGCGCAGTCGCTGGTAACGGTGCACGAACGCGCTGCCGACGGTGCCGGTGCCCAGCAACGCCACGCCAGGCATCCGCGGCGCCGCCAGTGGGCCAGGTGCGGCAGACAGTGGCAGCGGTCCCGTCGTCAGGTTCATGCGTCCGCCCGCGCAAGTCGCAGCGCATCGACCACCTGCTGCGCACGTTCCAGGCCCGCGCCGAGATCGGCGAGCAGGTCCCCGGTGGCTTCGATGCCTACCGAAAGCCGCAGCAGGCCATCACCGATCCCGGCCGTTGCACGCGCCTCGGGCGTCATCGCCGCATGGGTCATCGTGGCCGGATGCGCGACCAGGCTTTCCACCCCGCCCAGCGACTCGGCCAGGGTGAAGCAGTGCAGCCCATCCACCAGCGCGCGCACGGCGTCCTCGCCACCGTGCAGCTCGAAGCTGATCATCGCGCCGAAGCCGCGCTGCTGGCGTGCGGCGACCGCGTGACCGGGATGGGTCGCCAGGCCCGGATAGAAGACATTGGCGACCGCTGGATGCTGCTGCAGCAGCTCGACCAGTGCCGCGGCATTCTCCTGGTGCACCCGCAGGCGGGCATCCAGCGTGCGCAGGCCGCGCAGGGTCAGGAAGGCATCGAACGGCGAGCCGGTCAGGCCCAGCGCGTTGGCCCACCACACCAGTTGCTGGTGCATGTCGGCATCGCGGGCGATCACCGCACCGCCGACCACGTCGCTGTGGCCGTTGACGTACTTGGTGGTGGAGTGCAGCACCAGGTCGGCACCGAACTCGATCGGCCGCTGCAGGGCAGGCGACAGGAAGGTGTTGTCGACCACCACCAGCGCATCGGCACGGTGCGCGGCCTCGACCACGAAGCGCAGGTCGGTGATGCGCAGCAGCGGGTTGGACGGGGTTTCCACCAGCACCAGCTTCGGTGACTGCGCCAGCGCCGCGGCCAGTGCGCGCGGGTCGGTCAGGTCGGCGGTGATCAGCTCGAAATGGCCCTTGGCCGCCAGGGCGTTGAACAGGCGCCAGCTGCCGCCGTAGGCGTCGTGCGGTACCACCAGCTTGTCGCCGGGCTGTAGCAGGGCATGCAGCACCAGGGTGATCGCGCCCATGCCGGTGGCGGTGACCACGCCGCCAGCGCCGCCTTCTAGCTCGGCCAGCGCCTCGCCCAGCAGGTCGCGGGTGGGATTGCCGCTGCGGGTGTAGTCGTACTGGCGCTTGTTACCGAAGCCCTCGAAGGAGAAGTTGGACGACAGCACCAGCGGCGGGGTGACTGCGCCGAAAGAGGTGTCGCGGTCGATACCGGCACGCACGGCCGCGGTGACGGAACTGCAACAGGATGCGTGGGTGGCGCTCGTGCTCATGCGGTTTCTCCGGTGCGCAGTGCGGTAGCGAGGATCGCGTCGATGCGATCGGTTTCCTTCAGGAAGGCGTCGTGGCCATAGGGCGAGCGCAGCACGCGCAGGCTGCCGCGACGGCCCAGCCCCTCGACCAGGTTCACCAGGTCGGACAGCGGCACCAGGCGGTCGCCCTCCACCGCCACGACCACGGTCGGCACCGCGATCGCGGCCGGGTCGACGCGGTGCAGGTCGATGGATTCGGACAGGCGCAGGTAGGCCTCGACATGGGTGCGGGCGACATAGCGCGAGCCGGCGGCATCGAGGTAATCCTCGGCGGCCACGCGCACCCGGTCGTTGACCAGTTCCGGCTCGGCGTCGAAGCGTTCGCCGAACTCCTCGGGCGTGCGGTAGCTGAGCATCGCGAACTGGCGTGCCAGGGCCAGGCCCTGGCTTTCGGCGCACTGCAGCTGGCCCAGCGCGACCGCACGGCGCTGCAGCGCGCGCCATGCCGCGGCATAGGGATGCGGGCGGTGCGCGCCGCTCACTGCAACCAGCCTCTGCAGCCGCTGTGGGTGGAGGGCGGCAAGCTGCAGGCCGACCAGCGCACCGTAGGAGTAACCCACGAAACCCCGCAGCTGGCCGATGCCCAGCGCATCGAGCAGCAACACGACCGCATCGGCCTGGTCGGCAGTGTCGATCGGCGCATCGATGCTGCCGTCGGCGCCGACGAAATCGAACGCCAGGATGCGGCGACCAGCGGGGTCCAAGGCCCTGCCCGGGGCGACCAGGCCCTCGGCCCAGCCGGCTTCCGGGAACTGCGCGCTCGCGGCGACGTGGCGACTGGCCGAAATGCCACCGGCCAGCAACACCACCGGCGCATCTTCGCTGCCGAGCAGTTCGTAGCGCAGGTGCAGCGCACGGGTGCCGGCATGGCGCATCGACAGCAGCAGCGGAATCTCGCCGCGCACGACCGGATACCCCTCGTTCTCATGGGCAACGGCGGACGCGGGGACGGTCGGTTCGAGGGCAGCGGCGGCGTGGGTCACGAAGCTCATGGCGATATCCGGAAGGGAACGGCCATCGAGCTTTCGCGGGAGCTCGCGTTCGGTCGTGCGCACGGCACGGTTCGAACCATCTTTCGGTGGACGCAGGTCCCCGCAGGATTTGGCACCTACGCGGTCGCTTTGCGTCCGCGGGCTGCCCCGGCATCAAAGGGCCTGTCCCTCCGCCGGTCTCGATGGTGGAGCCACCTTGCCACCGGCATTTCCGCATGTCAATCGCTTCATCCGCATTGAAGGATGAATTGACGAAGTGCCAACTCCGGCATAATCGGCCCGCCCCCTCCCACCCCCCGCCCATGCCTTGTTGCCGGCCCCTTCTGCTGATGCTGCTGATCGCCGCCTGGCCCGCCCCGGGTGCCGCGCAGGCGACGGACTGGCGTGGTGGCTGGGGACTGGGACGTCAGGCCGCGCCGGAAGCGGGGACTGCCGCCGGCGACGGGCGGTTCGCGGAACTGGAGCTGGCGGGCGCCCCCGCGCAGCGCCGGGCCGACGTCCGCAACCTGCTGGCCGGTCCGGTGCAGGTCCGCCTGCGTGCTGCGGGCGAGGCTGCCAGCCTCCCCACCCTGCCGTTTGAAACCCTGCTTCCCGCGGGCAGCCGCCGGACACTGGTGCGTCTGCAGCCTGGTGCCAGTGGACGGGTGCAGTTGCTGCTCGACGCCGTGCCTGGCGATCCAGCCGCGCGCCCGCGCGACCACCTTTACCAGTTGCCGTTCGCCGACAGCCGGATCCGCATCGACCAGGCCTTCGGCGGCACCTCCAGCCACCACGATGCCGAGAACGGCTATGCGGTGGACTTCGCCCTGCCCCGTGGCACGCCGGTGCTGGCCGCACGCGCCGGCACCGTGATGCAGGTGGTCGACGGCCATCCCGAGGCCGGCCCGGCGCCCGTGCGCGGTGCACCGGCCAACCTGGTCCGCATCCTGCACGAGGACGGCAGCATGGCGGTCTACGGCCACCTCCAGGCCGGGATCGTGGTGCGCCAGGGCCAGCGCGTGGAGGCCGGCCAGCACCTGGGGGCATCGGGCAACAGCGGCTACAGCACCGCGCCACACCTGCATTTCGTGGTCCAGGCCAACGCCGGCCTGCGCCTGCAGTCGCTGCCGTTCCGCATGCTCTCGCCGCGCGGCGAACTGCGCTTCGCACGTCCCGGCGCCTTCGCCCCCTGACCGGGGGCGCCCGCTATAATCGCGCCTTTCCCCTGATCCCAGGCGCCCCCGGCGGGCGCGCTCGCCATGTCCGAAGTCGCACAAGAGGCTGCGCGTCGCCGCACCTTCGCCATCATTTCCCACCCTGACGCCGGCAAGACCACGCTGACCGAAAAGCTGCTGCTGTTCGGAGGCGCGATCCAGATGGCCGGCTCGGTCAAGGGCCGCAAGGCCGCCCGCCACGCCACCTCCGACTGGATGGCGCTGGAAAAGGAGCGCGGAATCTCGGTCACGTCCTCCGTGATGCAGTTCCCGTACGAGGGCAAGATCGTCAACCTGCTCGACACCCCCGGCCACGCCGACTTCGGCGAGGACACCTACCGCGTGCTGACCGCGGTGGACTCGGCGCTGATGGTGATCGACGTCGCCAAGGGCGTGGAGGAGCGCACGATCAAGCTGATGGAGGTGTGCCGCCTGCGCGACACCCCGATCATGACCTTCATCAACAAGCTCGACCGCGAGGGCAAGGAGCCGATCGAGCTGCTCGATGAAGTGGAAACCGTGCTCGGCATCCAGTGCGCGCCGGTGACCTGGCCGATCGGCATGGGCCAGCGCCTGAAGGGCGTGGTCCACCTGATCACCGGCGAGGTTCACCTGTACGAGCAGGGCCGCAACTTCACCCGCCAGGATTCGACGATCTTCCCGTCGATCGATGATCCGGGCCTGGCCGAAAAGATCGGCGAGAAGATGCTGGCCGACCTGCGCGACGAGCTGGAACTGGTGCAGGGCGCCAGCCATCCGTTCGACAAGCAGGCCTACCTGGACGGCAAGCAGACCCCGGTGTTCTTCGGCTCGGGCGTGAACAACTTCGGCGTGCAGCCGCTGCTGGACTTCTTCGTCGAGCACGCGCCCTCGCCGCAGTCGCGTGCCACCACCGGCCGCGACGTGGTCGCCACCGAGGACAAGCTGACCGGCTTCGTGTTCAAGATCCAGGCCAACATGGACCCGCAGCACCGCGACCGCGTGGCCTTCATGCGCGTGTGCTCGGGCAAGTTCACCGCCGGCATGAAGACCTTCCACGTGCGTACCGGCAAGGAAATGAAGCTGGCCAACGCGCTGACCTTCATGGCGTCGGACCGCGAGATCGCCGCCGAGGCATGGCCGGGGGATGTCATCGGCATCCACAACCACGGCACCATCTCCATCGGCGACACCTTCACCGAAGGCGAGGCAATCAGCTTCACCGGCATCCCCAACTTCGCCCCGGAGCTGTTCCGCCGCGCCCGCCTGCGCGACCCGCTCAAGCTCAAGCAGCTGCAGAAGGGCCTGGCCCAGCTGTCGGAGGAAGGCGCGACCCAGTTCTTCCGCCCGATCATGTCCAACGACCTGATCCTGGGTGCGGTCGGCGTGCTGCAGTTCGACGTGGCCGCCTACCGCCTGAAGGACGAGTACGGCGTGGAAGCCACCTTCGAGCCGGTCAGCATCGTCACCGCCCGCTGGGTGACCTGTAGCAACGAGAAGAAGCTGGAGGAGTTCCGCGAAAAGAACGCCACCAACCTGGCGCTCGACGCGGCCGGCCACCTGGTCTACCTGGCCCCGACCCGGGTCAACCTGCAGCTGGCACAGGAACGTGCCCCGGACGTGCGTTTTGCCGCCACCCGCGAGACCGCTTACAGCCAGGGCAGTTGAGCCCTGCATGCATGCCCGCCATCGGGGCGGGCATGCATGCAGTTGACAGGGACCGATGCTAGGGTTGTGGCCCTGCTCCACCCCCACTCCAAAATACGCATGGAACCGGTCGCGAATCTCCGCGAAGAAATCGCCAACGCCCTGACCCACGGCCTGGCCGCCGCCGCTGCACTGGCCGGCAGCGCCGTCCTGATCACCCTCGCCACTATCTATGGCGATGGCTGGCAACTGGCCAGCGCAATCGTCTTCGGCGTCACCCTGCTGCTGCTGTACACCGCCTCCACCCTCTACCACGCCATCCAGCACCCGGTCTCGAAGGGACGGCTGAAGGTGTTCGACCACTGCGCGATCTACCTGCTGATCGCCGGCACCTATACCCCGTTCACCCTGGTCGGGCTGCGCGGCACCTGGGGTTGGGGCCTGTTCGCGGCGATCTGGACCCTTGCCTTTGCCGGCGTGGTGTTCAAGCTGTTCTACACCGGCCGATTCAAGAAGCTCTCCACGGCCATCTACATCGCCATGGGCTGGCTGGTGATAGTGGCGATCAAGCCCATGTGGAATTCGCTGGACGGCTGGACCCTGGGCTGGCTGTTTGCCGGCGGCGCGTTCTACACGCTGGGCACCATCTTCTATCACCGTGAATCGGTGCCTTACTCCCACGCCATCTGGCATGCCTTCGTGATCGCCGGCAGCGTCTGCCATTTCGTCTCGGTCACCTCGCAGATCCTCTGATTAGCAGGTCCGGTCGGGCCTGCTGACACAGCGGTTACCTGCGCTTCGCGTGGCGTGCACGACTGTCACGCAACCATGAGCCGGTGAATACCGCGTCCACCACGCCCGAAAAGCCTGCCCGACGCTGGCGATGGCGCGGCCGGCGTCCGGGCAACCGCCTGCTGGCGGCGCTCGCGCTGCTGGTCGCGGCGATCGTGGTGCTGATCCTGTTGTGGGACTGGAACTGGTTCAAGGGACCGGTCGAACGCGCCGTACAGGCGCGCACCGGTCGTGAGTTCCATATCCACGGCAATTTCGATGTGGATCTGGGCAGCACCACCACCCTGCGCGGCGACAGCCTGACCTTCGCCAATGCGGACTGGGCGGAAAAGCCGGAGATGGCGCGTGCCGACCGCGCCGAGGTCGATGTGAGGGTCTGGCCGCTGCTGCGCGGCCGCTTCCACCTGCCGGAGATCCGCCTGACCCGGCCCGACGTGCTGTTGCAGTCCGCACCGCGCGAGGGCGAGCGCGGAAACTGGGATTTCCTGCCTGATTCAAAAGGCGGCAACAGGACCATCGTCCAGCGCCTGCTGATCGATGACGGTCGCCTGCAGTTCCTCCACCCCCGTGACCGCACCGACATCCTGGTCTCGCTGGACAGCGCCGATCGCCGGGGCCGCGAGGCTGCGGTGGTGGAGGTCAAGGGCAAGGGACTGTGGCGCGGCAACCCCTTCACCATCGAAGGCGTGACCGAATCTCCGCTGGAACTGACCCATACCGACCAGCCCTTCCGCATCCACCTCGACGGGCGCGCCGGCAGCACCCACGCCATCGCCCGCGGCTCGCTGACCAACCCGTTCCAGCTGCGCACCTTCGACCTGCAGCTGACCTTGAGCGGGCAGGACATGGCCGAACTCTATCCACTGCTGGGCCTGGCCATTCCCAACACCCCGCCCTACAAGCTCGATGGCCGCCTGCGTCGCGATGACAACATCTGGCACTACCAGGACTTCAAGGGCACCGCCGGCGACAGCGACCTGTCCGGCACCGTCCGCATCGAGACCGGTCGCGAGCGCCCCTTCTTCAAGGCCGACCTGTTCTCGAAGAAGCTGGATTTCGATGACCTGGCCGGTTTTGTCGGCGCACCACCACGTACCGGTGCCGGCGAGACCGCCAATGCCCAGCAGAAGGCTGAAGCCGCCCGCCAGGCCGCGCGCAGCAAGGTATTGCCCGACCAGCCCTACAACCTGGAAAAGCTCGGCGCGATGGACGCCGACGTGCGCTGGAAGGCCGAACGTATCCTCTCCCCGGTCCTGCCGCTGGACGACATGGACGCCCATCTCGTGCTGGACAACCGGCTGCTGCGGCTGGACCCGCTCAACTTCGGCGTGGCCGGCGGCGACATCCGCAGCACGGTGCGCATGGATGCTCGCAAGCGCGTGATCACCACCCAGCTCAAGGGCAGCATGCGCAAGCTGGAGCTGGGCAAGCTGTTCCCGGATGCCAAGCTTGCCGAACAAGCCTCCGGCGGTGTCAACGGCGAGTTCGATCTGACCGGCAACGGCAACTCGGTCGCGGCGATGCTGGCTCGTCCAACGGTGATGTCGCCATCGGCATGGGCCGCGGCCACATCGGCAACCTGGTGATGGAACTGGCCGGGCTGGACGTGGCCGAATCGCTCAAGTTCCTGGTCACCGGCGACAGGCAGATCCCGCTACGCTGCGCCTTCGGCGACTTCGCCGTGGCCAATGGAGTGATGAGTTCGCGGGCGCTGGCCTTCGATACCAGCGATACCCTGATCGTGGGCGAAGGCGTTGTCAGCCTGAAGGACGAAACCCTGGACCTGCTGCTCAAGCCGCGACCGAAGGACATCAGCATCCTGGCGCTGCGCTCGCCGTTGCGGATCGGCGGGACGTTCAAGGATCCCTCGTTCCGCCCGGACATGAAGGCGCTGGGCATTCGCGGCGCCATCGCCCTGACCCTGGGCAGCATCACCCCGCCGGCGGCCCTGCTGGCCACCTTCGAACCGGGCCCGGGCAAGGACAGCAACTGCGGCGGCAAGTACGCCAAGTAAGGCGTAGGCCGGTTCAGCCGGAAACGATGTAGTGCTGCAGCTGGTCCAGCTCGCGGCGCTGCTCGTCGATCACCGCCTTGACCAGGTCGCCGATCGAGACCACGCCCACGACCTGTCCGTCCTCCATCACCGGCAGGTGGCGGATGCGGTGGTCGGTCAGGATCTGCAGGCAGGCCTTGACCCCGGCCTCGGGCGGCACTGCGACCACTTCCGGGGTCATGATCTCGGTGACGGGCGTGGCCGCCGATGAGCGCTCGTGCAGCACCACCTTCCGTGCGTAATCGCGTTCGGACAGGATGCCGATCAACTGCCGGCCTTCCATCACCAGCACAGCACCGATGCCCTTCTGGGCCATCAGCCGGAGCGCGTCGATCACTGCGGCATCCGGGGAAACAGCGTGGACCTCAGGGCCCTTGGCCCGCAACAAATCCCGAACGGTCTGCATGGTGCCGATCTCCTCCGGTCCCGGTTGGACCGGCCGAGTCTGCCACGGCCGGCGCGCGCCAGGTGTCAACCAGGTAGAGCGGGCGCTGCTTGGCTTCCTCGTACAGCCGGCCCAGGTACTCACCGATCAGGCCGAGCGCGATCAGCTGCACGCCGCCCAGGAACAGGATCACCGTCATCATCGTCGGCCAGCCGGCGACGCGGTCGCCGTACAGCGCGGCCTTGCCCACCACCCACAGGGCAAAGCCGAAGGACAGGCCTGCGGTCAGCAATCCCAGGTAGGTGGCCACGCGCAGCGGTGCACTGGAGAAACTGGTGATGCCTTCCAGTGCGAAATTCCACAGCCGCCACAGCCCGAACTTGCTCGCCCCGGCCACGCGTGGCCCGCGGTGGTAAGGCAGTGCCACGCGGCGGAAACCCACCCAGCCGAACAGGCCTTTCATGAAACGGTGGCGCTCGCGCAACTGCCGCAGTGCGGCCAGCGCGCGCGGCGACAGCAGCCGGAAATCACCGGTGTCGGCGGGGATCGGCGTCTTCGACAGGCGCCCGATCACGCGGTAGAACAGCGACGCGGTGACGCGCTTGAGCCAGCTTTCCCCATCGCGCGCCAGGCGGGTGCCGTAGACATCGTCATGACCCTGTCGCCACAGCTCCACGAAGCGCGGGATCAGTTCCGGCGGATCCTGGCCATCGGCATCAAGGATCAGCGCCGCGCCTTCCTCCACGAAGTCCAGGCCCGCCGTCAGCGCCGCTTCCTTGCCGAAGTTGCGCGACAGGCGCAGCAGCGCGACCCGCGGATCCTCGCCCGCCAACTGCTGCATGACCTCCCAGGTGCCGTCATGGCTGCCGTCATCGACATACAGCACCCTTCCGTCCAGGCCGGGCACCGCGTCGAGTGCGGCGCGGATACGCGGGTGCACCAGCGGCAGCGCGTGGGCCTCGTCATGTGCGGCTACGACTACCGTGAGCGTGTCGCAGGCGGCATCGCGGTCGTTGGTGAGGATGTGCCGCTTCATCAGCGCCCCTGTCCCAGGTAGGCATGCCCGCCCAGTTGCCGCGCCTGGCGCTGGATCCATGCAGCACGCCGCTGCACGTAGGGGCCGGGGTTGCGTGCGTTGTAACGTCGCGGCGAAGGAAGCACCGCGGCCAGGCGCGCGCTGTCACCAGCGCTGAGATGCGCCGCATCCTTGCCCCAGAACTTCCGCGCGGCAGCCTGGGCGCCGTACACCCCGTCACCGAACTCGGCGATATTGGCGTACACCTCCAGGATCCGGGACTTGGGCCAGACCGTTTCGATCAGCACCGTGTACCAGGCTTCCAGGCCCTTGCGCACCCAGCTGCGGCCCTGCCAGAGAAACAGGTTCTTGGCCACCTGCTGGCTGATCGTGCTGGCCCCGCGCAGGCGACCGCCTTCGGCGTTGTGGCTGCGCGCCTTGCGGATGGCCTCCACGTCGAAGCCTCGATGGTGCGGGAACTGCTGATCCTCGGCCGCCACCAACGAGATCGGCAGGCTCGGAGTCATCTGTTCCAGATCACGCCACTGGTAATGGATGCGGTAATCCCAGTTGCCGCTGCCCCACTGCTCCAGCTGCCGCGCCGCCATCACCGTGGAGAACGGCGGATCGATGAAGCGCAGCAGCGCCACCTGCACGATGGACAGGGCCACCAGCAGGAACGGCGCAAGCAACAGCAGCTTCCACAGGCGACGCCTGCGCGGACGCGCCCGCCGGGCGCCGGCCTCCACCTTGTCCTTCCCAGCTTCCGCCCCCATTGCAGGTGAGTCCCTTTCCGATCCGAAGTCCGCCGCATTATCCGGCAACCGGCTCTCCTACGCGCAGACAGTCCAATGACCGACCATCACGACCAGCTCGTCCGTTTCCTGCTTCCCGAAGCCGGTGTGCGCGGCGTCCACGTCCACCTCAACCAGACCTGGCAGGAGATCCTGTCCCACGCCAGCTACCCGCCCCAGGCCCGGCGCCTGCTCGGCGAGTCCTGCGCCGCCTCGGCGCTGTTCACCGGCCACACCAAGGTCGATGGCCGGCTGTCGATCCAGCTGCGCAGCAACACGGCCCTGCGCACCCTGTTCGCCGAATGCACCGCGGCTGGCACCCTGCGCGGCATCGCGCAGCTGCAGGAAGGCGAGGACGCCCCGGATGAGCTCGGCAAGCTGGGCGAGGACGCATTGCTGGCGATCACCATTGAAAACCCCGGCCTGGATCCGCGCGAACCGCAGCGCTACCAGAGCCTGGTGAGCCTCAATGCCGCGTCACTGGACGAGGCGTTCGAGGACTATTTCCGCCAGTCCGAGCAACTGCCGACCCGCCTGCTGCTCACCGCCGATGGCGAACAGGCCAGTGGTCTGCTGCTGCAGAAGCTGCCCGGCGACACGGGTGACATGGATGGCTGGACCCGGGTCGGCGCACTGTTCGACACGCTGGGTGCGCAGGAGCTGCTCGAGCTCCCCGCCGACCAGCTGCTGCACCGCCTGTTCCACGAGGAAGGCCCGGAACTGCTGGGCAGCAAGCCGCTGGAGTTCGGCTGCTCGTGCTCCCACGAACGGGTCAGCGCGATGCTGCAGTCGCTGGGCGAGGAGGAGGCCCGCGCGGCCGCCGAAGCCACCGGCAAGGTCGAGGTCCGTTGCGAATTCTGCGGGCGGGAATATCACTTCCCGTTGACTGAATTCGACGTACTGTTCGCCGACGCGCCGACGACCCAGTCCAGCGCGCCGGACCGCCTGCAGTAATGTGACGGTGGCAACGAGTTGCGTTCTGGGGAGGACGGGACTTGTTAAGGAATCATAAACGAACTAGGATCAGGAACCCGTCCCTGCGGGAACCTTCTGCCGTTGCCGGTGTCTGAGATATCCCATGCGTTCCTTCCTCCGCCTGCCGCTAGCCCTGATGATCGCTCTCGGCGCGATCGCGGGCGCGCACGCGCAGGGCAAGGGCGATGGCACCGTCCTCCCGGTGTGGAACAAGGGCAGCGGCAAGGTCGAGGCCCTACTGTACCTGGAGCCGACTGGCGAGCAGGTCAGTGGCGCCCGCTGGCACTTCGGGCGCAACTCGCTCGATGCCGCCTTCGGCCTGTCCTCCGGCGACTCGCTGGGCCTGCTGTGCAGCAGCAGTAGCGGCAGCAGCATCGCTGGGCTGGCGAGCCAGTGCATGCTGGCCAGCCTCGGTGACGAGGATGATTCGCGCGCCGGACGGCGCCTGTCGGCGACCACCAGCTTCAATCGCCCCGGCGGTCGTCTTGGCCTGACTGCCGGAAGCGGGCGCGACGTGTTGCCCGCGTGGCTGACCGGCGGCACCAAAAGTCCCGCCTCGAAGGTCGAACAGAACGACCTGACCGTTTTCGGGCAGAAGAACATTGGCAGCGAGGGCTTCGTCTCGATCGGCGGCACCTACGCCAAGGCCCGTCTGGTGCCGCTGGCGGATGCCGCGCCGGCACTGGTCAACGAGTGGGACAGCAAGAGCCTGACCGTTGGCGGTGGCTACGGCCCCTTCAGCGCCAACATCATCGGGCGAGTGGTCGACGCCCCGGGCAAACCCGGCAAGTGGGAAGGCCTGGGTCTGGGCCTGACCTGGCGTACCCCTTGGAGCGGCCAGCTCACCGTGGGTGCCGAAAACGTCATCACCCGCGGAAAGAACCCGTTCGCACCACGTAACGAAAGCAACGACGAAGGTACGGTGCCGTACGTCAGGTACCAGCAGGATCTTTAGTCCGCCCCGCCACTTGCCAAAAAAAAAAGCGCCTACCGGGCGCTTTTTTTGTGTCTGACGATGCCTTATACCACGCCTCGCCCATAACGTGATTAACAGAGCTTTAATTTTTGCGGGCACATGGCTACTATCGGGTCACCCGGCGGTATTTGGGACTGTCATTTCAGCCCACCGCAGGCCAAACCCTTCGAAACATCCAAGCCTACTTGGAGAGAGAGAGCTCATGAATTGCAAGACCAGCAAGCTGCGTGAAGCCATTGTGTTCGCGCTTGTCGCGGGCGCCGGCGCCGCCGCACCCGCTTTTGCACAGGACACCGGCAGCGGTGCCACCACCCTGGACCGCATCGAGGTCACCGGTTCGCGCATTCGCAGCGCGGACATCGAAAACCAGCAGCCGGTTCTCACGCTGAGCCGTGAAAGCCTCGAGCAGCAGGGCTTTACCTCCGTGGCCGACGTCCTGCAGAACCTGACCTCGGCCGGCTCCCCGGCGATCGCCCGTTCCGAAGTGCTGGCCTCCGGCGAGAACGTCGGCGGTTACTACGTCGACCTGCGCAACCTGGGCGCCACCCGCACCCTGGTGCTGATGAACGGCAAGCGCCTGGGCGCCACCACCTCTGGCCTGCAGGATCTGAGCCAGATCCCGATGTCGGCCATCGAGCGCATCGAGATCCTGAAGGATGGTGCATCCTCGATCTACGGCTCCGACGCCATCGCCGGCGTGGTCAACGTGATCACCCGCAAGCGCTTCGACGGTGCTGAAGCCCAGGTCTACTTCGGCCAGTACGGCGAGGGCGACGGTGACACCGAGCAGTACTCGATCACCATTGGTGCCGATGGTGAGCGCGGCGGCGTGACCCTGAGCGCCGAGTACTACAACCAGGATGCAGTGTGGGCCAAGGATCGCTGGTACGCGAAGGACGGCAACGCCGGTCCGGACTACCCGGGTTCGGGCTGGAGCGCGGTGAGCCAGAACGGCAGCTGGTCCGGTCCGTGCGGACCGGGCGGCGCCACTACCTTCTGCACCCTGCGTCCGGGCGGCAATCCGGCCAATCTCGCGGACTACGTGCCGCACACCGCCGATTACAACGCCAACTCCAACGAGCAGATGATGGCGGCCACCGCCATCGAGCGTAAGTCGATCTACGTCAACGCCAACTACGACCTGACCGACAAGGTCACGTTCAACGCGGACATCCTGTACAACCAGCGCAACACGCTGCAGCAGGTGGCCGGCTATCCGTACCAGTCCGCTGCGTTCGACACCCCGTTGTCCGCTGACAGCGTGTTCAACCCGATCGGCTCGGACATCACCTTCCGCCGCCGCCTGTGGGAAGTGCCGCGCACCACCGACAGCAAGCTGGACACTGTCCGCTTCGTCCCGAACCTGAGCGGCTACTTCGAAGTCGGCGAGCGCACCTTCGACTGGAGCGTGGGCGCGCTGTACAACCGCAACCAGATCGCCAAGACCGGTCACGGCGACATGAGCCTGATCGCTTCGCGTCAGGCACTGGGTGAGTCGTTCATCGACGCCAATGGCGTGGCGCGCTGCGGCACCGCCGCCGACCCGATCGACGGCTGCTACGCCTGGAATCCGCTGCTGCCGTACGGCGTGGCTGGCCCGGGCTCGCTGGCTGATCCGGACGTCCAGAACTTCCTGTTCCCGTACTACACCGACACCGGCGTCACCAAGACCACCAGCTACACCGCTGACCTGTCGGGTTCGATCGTGACCCTGCCGGCCGGCGAACTGGGCTTTGCAGTGGGCGTGGAACACCGCGAGGAAACCGGCCGCTTCGTGCCGGACGCCTTCTCGCAGTCGGGTGAGTACACCGGCCTGCCGGCGACCACCACCGCAGGCTCCTATGAGCTGGATGAAGTCTATCTGGAGTTGAATGTTCCGATCCTGGCCGATGTGGCAGGCGCCAAGGAACTGACCATCAACGCCGCCACCCGTTACTCGGACTACAACAACTTCGGCGACACGCTGAACTCCAAGTTTGGCCTGGTGTGGCGTCCGACCGAGAACCTGCTGGTCCGCGGCACCTGGGCTGAAGGCTTCCGCGCTCCGTCCATCGCCAACCTCTACGGCGGCACCGGCGGCAGCTTCGAGTACTACACCGATCCGTGCTCGGTCGGCGTCCCGGGCTCGGTGGCTGGCAGCGCTGCCTGTACTGCTGCCGGCGTCCCGGCCAACTACGTGCAGCTGGGCCAGGGCCTGGTGCCCTGCACCGGCTGGCCGTGCCAGACCCCGGACCAGTTCTTCAATGGTTCCAACCCGAACCTGCTGCCGGAGAAGTCCGAAAGCACCACGGTTGGCATCGTGTGGAGCCCGCAGTGGGTCGACGGCCTGGACCTGAACCTCGATTGGTACCACTACGAAATCGAGGACATGATCATCGAGGACAGCGTTGATCGCATCCTGGCTGACTGCTACGTCCGCGGCGACGCGTCGCGTTGCGCAGTGGGTCAGATCAACCGCGCTGCCGACGGCCACATCACCAGCATGTTCTATGGCCTGGCCAACCTCGGCAAGATGGAAACCGAAGGCTTCGACTTCGGCGTCAAGTATCGCCTGCCGGAGTACTCGTTCGGCCAGTTCTCCATCGACTGGCAGAACACCTACGTCGTCAAGTACGACCAGTCCGGCCAGGACCCCGACGGCAACGACATCATGATTGGCCGCGTGGGTGATGCAGGCTTCTTCCGCACCCGCTCCAACCTGGGCATCAACTGGTCGCTGGGCGATTTCTCGGTGAACTGGACCTCGCGTTACTACTCCGGCATGAAGGAGTCGTGCATCGCGGCCCGTCCGTGTACCGATCCTGACCGTTACGCCAACGGCGTGACCGATCCGGTCCGCCGCGTCGGCAGCAACACCTTCCACGACCTGCAGGTCAGCTGGAAGGCACCGTGGAACGCGACCGTTGCGGTCGGTGCCAACAACGTGTTCGACCACAGGGGTCCGATCATGTTCACCGCCCCGAACTCGCAGTTCCCGTACTACGGTGGCTTCGACATCGGTCAGTTCGTCTACATGAAGTACACCCAGAAGTTCTGATCGCACGCGCGATCTGGCAGTAGTAACGCCTGAACCACGGCCCGCAAGGGCCGTGGTTTTTTTATTGGGTCCTAGAATCGGCGTGCTCGACAACACGGGAACACAGGCACGCGCCATGCTCCCGGACTTGCCAGGAACACATGGGATTCAGATCAACGGTAAGCGCCCGGGCCTCAGCCCGGGATCAGGGTCTCGATGACGTGCTCGACGTAGGCCTCGAAGTCCTCGCGGGCCTGCTTGGGCTGCTGCAGCTGCAGCGACAGTTGCAGGAAGCCGACGTAAGCGGCGTAGGCCAGGCGCGCGCGATGGCGGGCGTCGGTGGAACTCAGGCCGGCCTGGCGGAACGAGGCGACCAAGTATTCAAGTCGACGTTGCGAAACGCGGTCGATCACCGGGCGCACCATCGGGTGATCCAGCGCCTTGAGCAGTTCGCTGTAGATGACGTGCGGCGTGACTTCGTGGGCAACCAGCTGGAACAGCGCGCGCAGGCGTGCACGAGGATCAGCCACATCTTCCAGGCTGCCAAACACGTTTTCCTGTTCGAACAGTTCCCAGCGCTCAAGTGCTGCCTGCAGCAGCGCGTCCCGCGACGGGAAGTGCCAATAGAAGCTGCCCTTGGTCACGCCGAGGCGTCGGGCCAGCGGTTCGACCGCGACCGCGCCCACGCCCTGCTCGGCAATGAGATCCAGAGCCGCCTGGGCCCAGTCTTCGGCACTGAGTCGGCTGTTGCGGCCGCCTCGCGCCTCCCCCGATGACGCAGAAGATTCGTTCATTGCCCGATTTAACCATACGCTGGGGTTGGTTGCAGTATGCCGGACTGTAATTCTCCCTGTTCATCAAGCACTACTCCTGTTTTCCATACTGAACAGTATTGACACGCCAACAAGGCGATCCATACCATTAGGTATGGTCAATTCCGCCACCACCATTGTCGTGCCCGATGAACTTCGTCTCGAAGGTGCGCAGGACCTGTCGCTGGCCGCCACACGCACTCCAGGCACCCGTCGGCCCGTGCTGTTCGCCCATGGTTTCGGCCAGACCCGCGGCGCATGGACCGGCACCATCTCCGCGCTCTCGGCCAGCGGCTATCCGACCGTGAGTTATGACGCGCGCGGCCACGGCGAATCGGACTGGAATGCACCGGAACTGAGGTACACCCCGGAGCAGTTCGCTGATGACGTGATCGTGGTCGCCGGTGAGATGCCGCATCCACCGGTGCTGGTCGCCGCGTCCATGGGCGGGTTGTTCGGCCTGGTGGCCGAGTCGCGTTGGCCGGGCCTGTTCTCAGCGATGGTGCTGGTCGACATCACCCCGCGCTGGGAAACCCGTGGCGTGGAGCGCATCCTGGCCTTCATGACCGCCCACCCGCGCGGCTTTGCCTCGCTCGCCGAAGCAGCAGACGCGGTTGCCGCCTACCTGCCGCACCGCCCGCGCAAGAGCGAGGACTCACTGCGTGCGCTGTTGCGGCCCACCGCCGACGGTCGCTGGACCTGGCACTGGGATCCGCGTCTGGTCGACGAGCTGGCCCGCGATGCCGAGCAGCACCAGGACGCTCTGGCCGATGCCGCGCGCAAGGTACAGTGCCCCGTATTGCTGGTCAGCGGGGGGCGCAGCGACCTGGTCTCGCCGCAGACCGTCAACGAATTCCTGTCACTGGTGCCGCATGCCACGCATGTGCACCTGCCGGACGCCACGCACATGGTGGCCGGCGATGACAACGACGCTTTTACCGCCACTGTGTTGCATTACCTGGACGCCCTGCCGACGGTTTCGGCCGTTGCACCGTCCGCCACCATCGAGCACGTTACCGGAGCAAGCCAATGAGCATCATCGTTCCCTTCATCGCCATCGTGTTGGCGGGCGCATTCGTCGCCCACCACCGCATGCGCCTCGTGGCATGGACGCTTATCAGCGCCGCGCTGCTGGCGGCCTGCTGGTTCGCGCCGATCAACCAGACCGCCACCCTGGTAGCCGCGATCATCGTCGCGGTGATCAGCATCCCGGTGCTGCTGCCGTTCCTGCGCAAGCCGCTGATCAGCGCCCCTTTCATGTCGTTCTTCCGCAAGGTGCTGCCGCCGTTGTCGCAGACCGAGCGCATCGCGCTGGAAACCGGCTCGGTGGGTTTCGAAGGCCAGCTGTTCACCGGTGACCCGGACTGGAACATCCTGCTGAACTATCCCAAGCCGCAGCTCACCGCCGAGGAACAGGCCTTCCTCGATGGCCCGGTGGAAGAGCTGTGCCGGATGACCAACGACTTCCAGATCACCCACGTGCACGCGGACCTGCCGCCGGAAATGTGGGAGTTCATCAAGAAGAACAAGTTCTTCGGCATGATCATCCCGAAGGAGTACGGCGGTCTGGGCTTCTCGGCGCTTGCCCACCACAAGGTGATCCAGAAGCTGGCCTCGATCTCCTCGGTGGTGTCCTCCACTGTCGGTGTGCCCAACTCGCTTGGCCCGGGTGAACTGCTCAACCACTACGGCACCCAGGAACAGAAGGACTACTACCTGCCGCGCCTGGCCGTCGGCCAGGAAGTGCCCTGCTTCGGCCTGACCGGCCCGTTCGCCGGCTCGGACGCCACCTCGATCCCGGACTACGGCATCGTCTGCAAGGGCATGTGGAAGGGCGAGGAAGTGCTCGGCCTGAAGCTGACCTTCGACAAGCGCTACATCACCCTGGCCCCGGTCGCCACGCTGATCGGCCTGGCCTTCCGCATGTACGACCCCGACAAACTGCTGGGCGACGTCGAGGACATCGGCATCACCCTGGCACTGCTGCCGCGTGACACCGACGGCGTGCAGATCGGCCGCCGCCACTTCCCGCTGAACTCGACCTTCCAGAACGGCCCGATCCGCGGCAAGGATGTCTTCATCCCGCTGAGCCAGATCATCGGTGGCCCGGACAAGCGCGGCCTCGGCTGGAACATGCTCAACGAGTGCCTGGCCGTGGGCCGCTCGATCACCCTGCCGTCCACCGGTTCCGGTGGCGCCAAGGCCGGTGCGGTGGTGACCGGTGCCTACGCGCGCATCCGCAAGCAGTTCGGCCTGTCGGTCGGCCGCTTCGAGGGCGTGGAGGAAGCACTGGCCCGCATCGGCGGCAAGGCCTACAAGATCAGCGCGTTGGCCCAGGCCACTGCCGCTGCGGTTGACCGTGGCGACGTGCCGTCGGTGCCGTCGGCCATTGCCAAGTACCACTGCACCAGCATGGCCCGCGAAGTGATCTCCGACGTGATGGACATCGTCGGCGGCAAGGGCATCATCCTGGGGCCGCGCAACTTCGCCGGCCGCGCCTGGCAGGCCAGCCCGATCGGCATCACCGTCGAAGGCGCCAACATCATGACCCGCTCGCTGCTGATCTTCGGCCAGGGCGCGATCCTGTGCCATCCGTGGGTACTGAAGGAAATGAAGGCCGCCCAGGAGCCGGACCGCAAGGTCGGCCTGCGTGACTTCGACGCCAGCCTGTTCGGCCACATCCGCTTCGGCATTTCCAACGCCGTGCGCTCGTTCTGGTTCGGCCTGACTGGCTCGCGCTTCGGCGCCGCCCCGGGCGATGCCTATACCCGCCGTTACTTCCGCAAGCTGGACCGTTACTCGGCCAATCTGGCGCTGATGGCCGACATCTCGATGATGACCCTCGGCGGCAAGCTGAAGTTCAAGGAAGGCCTGTCCGGTCGCCTCGGCGACGTGCTCAGCCACATCTACATGACCAGCGCGATGGTCAAGCGCTACCACGACGAAGGCGCACCGGTGGCCGAACAGCCGCTGCTGGCCTGGGCTTTCCATGACAGCGTGCACAAGATCGAGGAATCGCTGTCCGGTGCGCTGCGCAACTTCCCGATCCGTCCAATCGGCTGGCTGATGTGGGCGCTGATCTTCCCGCTCGGCCGTCGCGCCGAAGCCCCGGGCGACCGCCTGGGCCATCGCGTCGCCTCGCTGCTGATGTCGGCCAACCCGGCCCGTGACAGCCTGGCCCGTGGCGTGTTCCTGACCCCGTGCGAGAACAACCCGGGCGGCCGCATCGCCAGCTACCTGGAGAAGGCCATCGCTGCCGAGCCGGTGGAGCGCAAGCTGCTCAAGGCGCTCAAGACCGGCCAGGTCAAGGCGCTGGACTTCCCGGCCCAGCTCGACGCCGCCGTCGCCGCGAACGTCATTACCGCCGACGAGCGCAAGCAGCTCGAAGAGCTGCGCGCGATCATCATGGACACCATCAGTGTCGATGACTTCGATCCGCACGAACTGCGCGCGGCCAGCTATTACGACCTGCCGGGCCACCAGCGCTCGCAGCAGGCGGCGTGATCCAGCAACACGGTTGAACCGGGAACGGCGGGCACAATGCCCGCCGTTCCCATTTTTGGGGAGGGAAAGACATGGCAAGCAAGGTACTGGCGCTGTACCGGCGCCTTCAGGACAGGCCGGGCGGCAAGTGGCTGTTTACCCGTATGGTGTGCGCGAAGGCGCCCTACTTCGGCAGCATTGCCCCGCGCATCGAGCGGCTGGAACCGGGCCTGTGCGTGGGCCAGATCCAGCATCGCCGACGGGTAACCAACCATATCGGCACGGTGCATGCGATCGCGCTGTGCAACCTGGCCGAGCTGGTGATGGGGATCATGGTTGATGCCAGCACCCCGGCCGGCATGCGCTGGATCCCCAAGGGCATGCAGGTGGCCTACCTGAAGAAGGCGCAGGGCACGATCACTGCCACCGCACGGCTGGCCGCGCCGCTGCAGGAAAGCACGGAAGGTTACGAGGTCAAGGTCCCGGTGGAACTGCACGACGAGGCGCGGCAGCTGGTGTGCAGCATCGCCATCACCTGCTGGATATCACCCAGGCCGGTCCGCGGCTGAGCCTATGGCAGGCATGCGGCAGGCGGCTGCTGGAGGAATGCCCGGCAGCTTCCCGTCAACACGCATCCACCGCAACAGCGAGGGCGGCGCGGCAGCCATCGCGCCCTGAGGGCCGCTCAGCCGACCGCCGGTTTGGCGGCCACGCCCTCGTCCGGCGGCAGTTCGCGCTGGGCACGGATCACCTTCCACGCGCCGGCGGTCATGCCCGCCGCCACGCCGACGCCGGCCAGGAACACCAGGTGCGAGCCCATCGCCGAGAGCAGCTTGTGCAGCCATACGAAGGTCAGGTCGCCGGCACGGTAGACCACTGTGTCGATCACGGCCTTGGCCTTGTAGCGCGACTCGCGACTGACCCGGGTATAGAGCGTTTCGCGTGCCGGCTTGGCCAGCGAGAACTCGCCGCCGCGGGTCATCACCTGCACCACCGCCACCAGCAGCGGCAACGGCGAGGCCGACAGCACCGCAAAGCCCAGCAGGATCGCCAGCGCCGGCAGCAGCAGCAGCGGCGCGATGCCGAAGCGGCGCAGCAGCCAGCGCGTCAGCAGCACCTGCACGACGATGGTGAGGGTGTTAACCGCCAGGTCGATATTGGCGTAGTACGCGGTGCGGGCCGCGTCCTGGATGAAGAAGCGCTGGGCGATGGCGGCCTGCTCGTTGTACAGCAGCGTGCCCACGCCCACGCCGAAGAACATCAGCAATGCCAGCGCGCGCAGCAGCGGGTCCTGCCAGACCAGGCGCAGGCCGGCCAGCACCGAGCCGCCCATCGCCTGCTCGCCGGTCTGCTGCAAGCCCTGCCGTTCGCGACGCAGCGCAAAGCGCCGCAACCGCAGGATCGCCACCAGGCACACGGCCAGGAAGCCGGCCGAGACCAGCAGCA
Source organism: Stenotrophomonas sp. Marseille-Q4652 (assembly GCF_916618915.1). Lineage (NCBI taxonomy): Bacteria > Pseudomonadati > Pseudomonadota > Gammaproteobacteria > Lysobacterales > Lysobacteraceae > Stenotrophomonas > Stenotrophomonas sp. Marseille-Q4652. The sequence goes on along the minus strand of NZ_CAKAKE010000001.1, from coordinate 140,371 downwards.
GGTTGCCCACCCCGACCTGCTCGGCCAGGGTGCGGGTGATCACCGGGCCGGTCAGCGCGCCGATGGTCCCGCCGGCACCGATGTAGCCATAGACCTTCTTGGCGTCCTCGTTGGAGAACACGTCGGCCATGTAGCTCCAGAACACCGATACGGCAAACAGGTTGAACACCGCCACCCAGATGAAGAACGCCGCGCCGCGCCCCGGCATGCGCTGTTCGAACGCCCAGTAGAAGACCAGCAGGCAGGCGATGAAGGCCAGGTACACCGCTGGCAGGAAGACCCGCCGTGGATAACGCGACACCAGCGCGCCATAGATCGGCTGCAGCAGCACCATGCAGATGAAGGTGCCGGTGAACAGCACCTGCAGGGTGAAGTCACCCAGCTCCACCTGCGCACGCGCCGCCCAGTCCACCAGCGCCGGCGGGAACACCGCCAGGACATCGGCCGAGGCACCCATTGCATCACGCAGTGGACGCAACACGTAGTAGCCGCTGAGCAGGCAGAAGAAATACAGCAGCGACCACCACAGGGCGGGCGAGTCCACGCCGAGGGCGGCGATGGCCTTGCGCAGGCTGCCGCGCGCTTCCGGTTGCGAAGAATGATTCATGCGTTGGGCAGACCACGTCGGGGAGATACCGGCGCGAGCCCGGCCGGAATGCGCGCACGGTATCCGATGCGCTGCAACATCGCCAGCATCTTCCCCGGCGCGCCGCTGCCGCCCTATGCTCGCCCGACGGCAGCGTGCCGCCTTGATGGATGCATATGTACGACTACGTGATCGTCGGTGCCGGCTCTGCCGGCTGCGTACTGGCCAACCGCCTGAGCGAGGATCCCGCCTGCCGGGTACTGCTGCTGGAAGCCGGTCCACGCGACTGGCATCCCTTCATCCACATGCCGGCTGGACTGGCGCGCCTGGTCAACAACCGTCGCGTCAACTGGAGCTACGACACCGCACCGGAGCCGGCACTGCGGGGGCGGCGGCTGTGGTGGCCGCGCGGCAAGGTGCTCGGCGGCTCCAGCTCGATCAACGCGATGTGCTACGTGCGCGGCGTGCCGGCCGATTACGACGACTGGGCCGCCGCCGGGGTACACGGCTGGGACTGGGCCAGCGTGCTGCCCTACTTCCGCCGCAGCGAATGCAACACCCGCGGTGCCGACGCGCTGCACGGTGATTCCGGCCCGCTGCATGTCTCCGACCTGCGCCACCACAACCCGCTGTCGGCCGCCTTCATCGAGGCCGGGCAGCAGGCCGGTTATGCCTTCAACAACGACTTCAATGGCCCTGACCAGCTCGGCGTGGGCCTGTACCAGGTCACGCAGAAGGATGGCGCCCGCTGCTCGTCGGCGGTGGCCTACCTTGCCCCGGCGCGCGGGCGTGCCAACCTGCACGTGGTCACCGGCGCGCTGGTGCAGCGCCTGCGCATCGGCCACGGCCGCATCACCGGCGTGGACTATGCCGTGGGCGGCAGGCGCCACCACGCCGCGGCCAGCGCGGAAGTACTGCTCAGTGCCGGCGCGATCAACTCACCGCAGTTGCTGATGCTCTCGGGCATCGGCCCGGCCGACGAACTGCGCCGGCACGGCATCGACGTACGGCTGGACCAGCCACAGGTCGGCGGCAACCTGCAGGACCACCTGGACATCTGCACGCTGCGCCATACCGTGCCGGGCGTGAGCTATGACCGCACCAGCGAGCTGAGGACCGCCATCGACTACTTCCTGCGCGGCCGTCGCGGGCCGGGCACCAGCAATTTCGCCGAGGCCGGTGGTTTCATCCGTTCGCCAGTGGCCACCGACGAACGCGCCGACATCCAGCTGCACTTCGTCCCGGCGATGCTCGACAACCACGGCCGGCATCGCCTGCCCGGCGACGGCTATACCCTGCACGCCTGCTTCCTGCATCCACGCAGCCGTGGCCGCATCACCCTGGCCAGTGCCGATCCGGCGGCCGCCCCGTGCCCGGGCCTGGTGTTCAAAGAAGTTCATCCGTGTCCCCTGCGTGTCACCACCACCGTCTCAACCGCGGGCGTGGCTTCAGAACTGGACCTTCGGTGCCTCGCGCACCTGCGCCTGCTTGTCGGCCGGGATGTCCAGCAATGCCGCCGGGCTGAAGTTGAAGGCATTGGCCACCACGCTGGCCGGAAACACCTCGCGCTGGTTGTTGTAGGACATGACCGCGTCGTTGTACGCCTGGCGGGCGAAAGCGACCTTGTTCTCGGTGCTGCCCAGCTCCTCGCTCAGCTGCATCATGTTCTGGTTGGCCTTGAGGTCCGGATAGGCCTCGGCCACGGCCATCAGCCGGCCCAGCACGCCATTGAGCTGGCCCTGGCTGGCGGCCAGTTGTGCCATGCCGGCGGCATCGCCCGGGTCGGCCTTGGCGGCAGCCAGTCCGGCCTGTGCCGCGTTGCGCGCGGCGATCACCGCCTCCAGCGTCTGCCGCTCGTGGCCCATGTAGGCCTTGGCGGTTTCCACCAGGTTGGGGATCAGGTCAAAACGCCGCTGCAGCTGCACGTCGATCTGTGCAAATGCGTTGCGATAGGCGTTGCGTGCCCGGATCAGGCCGTTGTAGAGGCCGATGCCCCAGCCCGCAATGACAACAAAAACGCCCAAAAACACGAGCAGTATCAACATCATGCCCATTCATCTTCTCCCCGTTTGTGCACTGATAGAAAAGCGGCGCTAGAATCGCGTGCAGCCTTAGCTTACAGGCATCGATCACGATGAAAGACAACCGCAGACGCTGGCGCTTCCGTCCGGTGGCATTGGGATTGATGGGGGCGCTGGCGACGTTGGCCCTGACTTCCACTGCACAGACACCGGCACTCACGGCGACGGACGCGTTCCCCGCCAACCTTGAATCACACACCGCGCCGGCCTCGCCGACGCAGCCCCTGCCCTACCGCACCAGCCTCGGTGGCGAGCTCAAGCCGCTTGCACCGGGCTTCGACGTGGCCGCCTTCGAGGCAATGGCCGAGCAGCTCACCTACGGCAACCGTGTGCCGGGCATGGCGGTGGTCATCGTCCAGGGTGGCCGCGTGCTCAGCGCGCGTGGCTATGGCGTCACCGACGTCAGCAACCCCGAGCCGATCGATGCGCACACCGTGTTCCGCCTGGCCTCGCTGTCCAAGGCCTTCGCCGGCACCATGGCCGGGCTGCTGGTCAACGACGGCACCCTGCGCTGGGACAGCAAGGTCACCGACTACGTTCCCGGTTTCCAGCTCAGTACGCCCGAAGCCACGCGCAAGGTCACCGTGGCCGACGTGCTCAGCCATCGCGTCGGCCTGCCGTACAACGCCTACGACCGCGACATCGAGGCCAACGCCGACTACTACACCCTCACCCGCAAGCTGGCCAGCGCACCGCTCAAGTGCGCGCCGGGCGAGTGCTATGCCTACCAGAACGTGGCCTTCAGCCTGGTTGGCGACATGGTGTTCGCCGCCTCGGGCAGCTTCTACGAGCAGGCGGTCGAACGTCGCATCTTCAAGCCGCTGGGCATGAACGACGCCAGCCTCGGTCTGGCCGGCATCCAGGCCAGCTCGCGCTGGGCGCGACCGCACGTGCGCAGCCGCAACGGCTGGGTCTCGCTCAATCCCAAGCCGACCTACTACCGCGTTGCCCCGGCAGCGGGCGTCAATGCCAGTGCCAGTGACATGGCGCAGTGGCTGCTCGCCCATACCGGGCACCGTCCGGACGTGCTGCCGGCACCGCTGCTGGCCACCCTGCACGCCCCGCTGGTCAGCACTCCGGGCGAGATGCGCGCCGGCTGGCGCCGGCAACGACTGAACTCGGCCGGCTATGCGCTGGGCTGGCGTGTGTTCGACTACGCCGGCGAGCAGGTCGTGTTCCATGCCGGCGCGGTGCAGGGCTACCGCGGTCTGGCCGCACTGGTTCCCGGACAGGACCTGGGCGTGGCGATCCTGTGGAATGGCGAGAGCAGCCTGCCCACCGGCCTGCTGCCGACCATCCTCGACCGCGCAATGGGCCTGCCGGTGCAGCGCTGGCTGGACGTGGATGCCGACTTCGGCAGTGACAACCTGCGCGCCGATGGTGTGCGCGGCCAGGGCCGCAATGGCGCATCGTCGGAGCGGGCCACCGCCTCGCCGCGCTGATACCAGCAACCTTTGCACAACCGAAAAAGGCGGCCCTTGGCCGCCTTTTTTCTTCGTCGCTGTCCCACGATCGCCCATGAAAAAAACTCCTCCCCCGCTGGGCGTCGGGGAAGGAGTCCTGAACGGCTATCGGGGATGAATCAGATCAGCGGTGCCGGGGTCGCAGGGAGGGCCACCGGGGCGGCCTTCTTCTTGGCAGCAGCCGGCTTCTTCTTGGTGGCCTTCGTGGCGGCCGGCTTGGCAGCCTTCTTCGCGGGGGCCTTCTTCGCAGCCTTCTTCACCGTCTTCTTGGCAGCAGCCTTCTTGACGGTCTTCTTGGCGGTGGCCTTCTTCGCGGTCTTCTTGGCAGCAGCCTTCTTCACCGTCTTCTTGGCAGCAGCCTTCTTGGCGGTCTTCTTGGTGGTTGCCTTCTTGGCGGCAGCCTTCTTCACCGTCTTCTTGGCAGCAGCCTTCTTGACGGTCTTCTTGGCGGTGGCCTTCTTGGCGGCAGCCTTCTTCACCGTCTTCTTGGCAGCAGGCTTCTTGACGGTCTTCTTGGCGGTTGCCTTCTTGGCGACCTTGCTCACGCTCTTCTTGGCGGCGGCCTTCTTGGCGACCTTCTTCACCGCCTTCTTGGCGGCCGGTTTCTTCGCAGCTTTCTTCGTGGCCATGGGATGGCTCCTCGTCAGTGATCTATGGAGTTGTAACGCCCAGTTGGAACAAAACCCGCCGGCCTCGGCCACGGGGTCCGCCGACGCGTCGCGCGCGTCGCGACGGATACGGAAACACCCGCATCGAACGCAGATACGGGTGTCGTGTCTTGGGTGACGATTTTCGCGGAAGGAAGCGCCGCCCTCTCCACCATCACTGGAACCGTGGCGGATTTACGTGTGGTGCTTCGCGTCTGGATGTCGATCCGGCTCACTCTCTTCCGCAGGCAAGGTCTGCTGGGCGAAACCTAATCACGGTTTTTTTTACTGTCAACACTCGTCGCGCAACTTTTTTTCCGCGATGTGCCGGATCGGCGTTGCCGGCATTCGCCATCGCGTCATGCCTGCGCACCTTCCACCGGATGCACCACCGGCAGCGCATATGCAGCCCATGCAAAAAACATCGGGAAATAAGCTGTTTCTGTTTGACGGCACCATGCAGGCAACCAGTGTGCCGCCCGCAAAAATGACACGGCGTAGACGTTGCTGTTCGGCACCCGAACACCCTCGACGGTGGTCCAGGAATTTTGTCGAAGGGCGATGCCGGATGCGTGGTCGATGATGCAAATGCGCAAAACTGCGCAGCGTTTTTGCCAGCCGATGGACGAAGCGAGTGCCGGCTGCACCGGCAACGACCGGCATGCAGCGGCTGCACGACCGACACTCCCTGGCAGCGCGAATCCATCACCTCGCGATGACACGCTGGCGGCGACAAAAAAAACGGCCGCGCGAGGCGACCGTTTTCTCGATGCGGAAAGCGAGGTTCAGTGCGCGTCGTCTTCCAGCAGCTCGGCGTAGTCGTCCGGGCCCAGCAGTTCGTTGAGCTGCTCGGCATCGTCGATCTGCACCACGAACAGCCAGCCTTCGCCGTAGGCATCCTCGTTGATGGTTTCCGGCTTGTCGGTCAGCGAATCGTTGACCTCGACCACCTTGCCGGTGACCGGGCTGTAGACATCGGAGGCGGCCTTGACCGACTCGACCACCGCCACGCTGTTGCCGGCCTGGACGCTGTCGCCCACGCCCGGCAGTTCGACATAGACCAGGTCACCCAGCAGGCCCTGGGCATGGTCGGAGATACCCACGGTGACGCGGCCGTTGCCTTCGGCACGGGCCCATTCGTGGGACTTGAGGAATTTGAGGTCGCCGGGGATCTCGCTCATGGAACTGCTCCGAAGAAAACGGTGGTCGGGAAAAACAACAGAAAACGCGCAACTAGTTTAGCCACCCGGGCAGGCGGGTGCCTGCCCGGGACGGATGCATCAGCCCTGTACGCCCGCCTGGGCCTGGCCTTCGCGCACGAACGGGAACTTGACCACGCGCACGGGAACCTCGCGGCCGCGGATGTCCACGCGCACCTGGCCCGGGTCACCCTGCGGCACGCGGGCAAACGCAATCGCCTTGCCGAGCGTCGGCGAGAAGGTGCCGGAGAGGATCTCGCCCTCGCCCTGCGCGGTGAGCACCTTCTGGCCATGGCGAAGCACGCCCTTGTCGTCCATCACCAGACCGATCATCTGCCGGGCGTTGCCGGCAGCCAGCTGCGCTTCGAGCGCGTCGCGCCCAATGAAGGCACGCCCCTCATCCATCGCCACGGTCCAGGCCAGCGCGGCTTCGTACGGGGAGACGTCCTCGTCCATGTCCTGGCCGTAGAGGTTCATGCCCGCTTCCAGGCGCAGCGTGTCGCGCGCGCCGAGGCCGGCCGGCTTCACCCCGGCTTCCAGCAGCTGGTTCCAGAACGCCACGACGGCATCCTGCGGAAGCAGGATCTCGAAGCCGTCCTCGCCGGTGTAGCCGGTACGGGCGACGAACAGCGCTTCGCCACCGGTGGAGCGGACGTCCAGCGCGGCGAAGCGACCGAGCTTGCCCAGTGCCTCGCGATCGGCGTCGGCCACCAGTTCCAGCACCCTGGCGCGCGCCTGCGGGCCCTGCACGGCGATGATCGCCAGGTCCTCGCGCAGCTCGACCTGCACGTCAAGGGCGGCGGCATGCCTGCGGATCCAGGCCAGGTCCTTCTCGCGGGTGGAGGCGTTTACCACCATGCGGAAGAAGTCCTCGCCCAGGAAGTAGACGATCAGGTCGTCGATGACGCCGCCGCGCTCGTTGAGCATGCACGAGTACAGGGCCTTGCCCGGCACCTTGAGCTTGTCCACGGAGTTGGCCAGCAGGCTGCGCAGGAATTCGCGCACGCGTGCGCCGCGCAGGTCGACCACGGTCATGTGGCTGACGTCGAACATGCCCACGTCGCGACGCACCAGATGGTGTTCGTCGATCTGCGAGCCGTAGTGGATGGGCATGTCCCAGCCACCGAAATCGACCATCTTTGCGCCGAGCGAGCGGTGGGATTCGTTGAGTCGGGTCTTCTGGGTCATGGCCGTTCCACACAAAAGGGACGCCATTATCCCAGATGGCCGCGACCAAAATCCTGCGGCGGCGCCATACGCCGCCGCAGGTGGTTCAGACCGGCTGCACCTTCAGCGTCATCCCATCCACGGCAACCACGCGCACGCGGCTGCCCACCGGCAGGTCCGGCCCGACCACGGCCCACAGCGAATCGTCGACGCGGGCACGGCCACTGCCATCGACGATGGCCCGGTCCAGTTCGACCACGCGGCCGACCAGCTGTTGGGCACGGCGGTTCAGCAGCGGCCGGTCGCTCTGGCGGCCGCGGTTGCGGAACCAGCGCAGGTACACCTGGATGGAGACGAAGCTGAGCACCACGAACAGCGCGACCTGCACCAGCAACGACATGCCGGGTACCAGCAGCACCAGCGCGAACATCACCGCCGCGGCAAAGCCCATCCACAGCATGAAGGCGCCGGGCGCGAGCGCCTCGGCAGCCATCAGCACCAGCGCCAATGCGGCCCAGATGGAAACGTCCCAGCGCATGGCTCAGAACTCCGGCGGACGCGAGGGCTGGGCACGGCGTGCGGCCGTGGCCTGCTGCTGGCCGGCCAGCGCCTGGCGGGCGAGTTCGGCCACGCCGCCAAGCGAGCCGAGGATGCCGCTGGCTTCCATCGGCATCAGCACGAACTTCTGGTTCGGCGCGGTGGCCAGTTTCTCGAAGGCCTCCACGTATTTCTGCGCGACGAAGTAGTTGATCGCCTGCACGTCACCCTGGGCGATCGCCTCGGACACCATGGTGGTGGCCTTGGCTTCGGCCTCGGCCAGTCGTTCGCGTGCCTCGGCGTCGCGGAACGCGGCTTCCTTGCGGCCCTCAGCCTCCAGCACCGCGGCCTGCTTCTCGCCCTCGGCACGCAGGATCTCGGACTGGCGCGAACCCTCGGCCTCGAGGATCTGCGCGCGCTTCTCGCGCTCGGCCTTCATCTGCCGGGCCATGGCATCGACCAGGTCGCGCGGCGGCTGGATGTCGCGGATCTCGATGCGGGTGACCTTGATGCCCCATGGGTTGGTGGCGTGGTCGACCACGCCCAGCAGCTGGGCATTGATCGCCTCGCGCTGGCTCAGCGACTCGTCCAGGTCCATCGAGCCGATCACGGTACGGATGTTGGTCTGTACCAGGGCAATCATCGCGATCTCCAGGTTGGAGACCTCGTAGGCGGCCTTGGCCGCGTCCAGCACCTGGAAGAACACCACGCCGTCCACACGCACCACCGCGTTGTCCTTGGTGATCACGTCCTGGCTGGGCACGTCCAGCACCTGTTCCATCATGTTCACCTTGCGGCCGACGCCGTAGATGATCGGGATCAGGAAATGCAGCCCGGGATCGAGCGTGTGGGTGTACTTGCCGAACCGCTCCACGGTCCACTCGAAGCCCTGCGGCACCATGCGCACGGTCTTGAACAGCACGATCACACCGGCAACGACCACCACCAGCGCGAGAAAAAACGAACCGCTCATTGCTCACCACCTCCTGTTGTGAAGCCCGAGTATGGCAGTCATCCGCCACCGCGGCACGCAGGAGGCGGGCAGTTCAGGCCTGGCGCGCGCCGTACATGATCACCGCCATTCCGGCCAGGCACAGCGCCACGCCCGCCACGTCCCAGCGGGTGGGCCGGATGCCGTCCACCGCCCACAACCAGCACAGCGCCACGCTGACATAGACGCCACCGTAGGCGGCATAGATGCGGCCGCTGGCGGTGGGATGCAGGGTCAGCAGCCAGGCGAACAGTGCCAGCGACGCGGCGGCCGGCAGCAGCAACCAGGCACTGCCATCGCGACGCAGCCACAGCCAGGGCAACCAGCAGCCGACGATCTCGGCCAGCGCGGTCACCACGAACAGCAGCAGGGTCTGGATCATTTCTCCATGGCCTTGACCTCGTTCCACAGGTTTTCCTGCGCGTCCAGATCGAGCTGGTCGAAGGCCTGCCCGCGGGAAACAGCCATAGCTTCCATCGCGCGGAAGCGGCGTTCGAACTTGAGGTTGGCCCGGCGCAGCGCCGTGCCCGGATCCACCTTCGCGTGGCGCGCGAGATTGGCGACGACGAACAGCAGATCGCCCAGCTCCTCTTCCAGTTCGGCGCGATCACCGGTCTGCGGCAGCCGGGCGAATGCTTCGCGCACTTCCTGCAGTTCCTCGGCGGCCTTGGCCAGTACCGGAGTCGGATCGGGCCAGTCGAAACCGGTGCGCGCCGCGCGCGACTGCAGCTTCACTGCACGCTGCCATTCCGGCTGGCCACGGGCGATGCCCGCCAGCGCGGAGCGGTCCTGCTCGCCGGCCGCCTCGCGTTCGCGGCGCTTGATCGCTTCCCAGTTGGCGCTGACCGCGGCGGCATCGTCCACGCTGGCTTCGCCGAACACATGCGGATGGCGGCGCTCGAGCTTGTCGCAGATCGACGCCACGACCTCGCCGAAGCCAAACGCGCCCTGCTCGCTGGCCATCTGCGCATGGAACACGACCTGCAGCAGCAGGTCGCCGAGTTCGCCACGCAGGTCATCCAGGTCTCCGCGGTCGACCGCATCGGCGACCTCGTAGGCTTCCTCGATCGTGTACGGGGCGATGGTGGAGAAATCCTGGGCCAGGTCCCAGGGACAGCCACGCCCGGGATCGCGCAGCCGCGCCATGATCCGCAGCAGGCGTCCGATGTCCTGGGTGTTGGCGTCGAGGGAATCGGCGTGGTCGGTCATGCAGGGAACTCCAAGGGTGTCACGCCGGCGCCGCTCAGGAACGGGCGTCGTCCGGCGGGATCCAGTCGCGCCACGGCAGGCTGGGGTCGCCGAGCGCGATGAAGTCGCCGTTGAGCAGCGATTCGCGGCGGTTGTAGCGGAACGGCTTGCCGGTGTCGGCGGCCAGCAGCGCGCCGCCGGCGGCATAGAGCACGCACTGGCCGGCGGCGGTATCCCACTCGCAGGTGGGACCCAGGCGCGGATACACGTCGAGCGCGCCTTCGGCCAGGCGGCAGAATTTGAGCGAGGAACCCTGCGAGACCAGTTCGATCTGGCCCATGCTTGCCAGCAGTTGTTCGGTACGCGGACTGCGGTGCGAACGGCTGGCAGCCACACGCAGCGGTGCCTGCGCCGGCACCTGCACGCGCAACTGGGTGTCACGCATGCCCTCGCGACGGTAAGCACCTTCGCCACGGATCGCGTGCCAGATGGTCCCGGTGACCGGCGCCTGGACCACGCCCAGCACCGGCGAACCGTGCTGGATCAGGGCGATGTTGACGCTGAACTCGCCATTGCGCTTGACGAACTCGCGGGTGCCGTCAAGCGGGTCGACCAGCCAGTACCCGGTCCAGTGCTGGCGCGTTTCCCACGGCACCATCGCCGATTCCTCCGACAGCACCGGCATGTCAGGGGTCAGCCGGCGCAGGCTCTCGACGATCACGCGGTTGGCAGCCAGGTCGGCGGCGGTGAGCGGACTGTCGTCGGACTTGTGCTCGACGTCGAAGGCGGTGGCATACACCTGCATGATCGCCTCGCCGGCCTGCTGGGCGATGGCGATGACGGTCTCGCGCAGGTCGGCGCCGATGCGGCTCATCGGCCACCCCGCAGCCACTCGCGGGCAATGAACAGGGCGGCAAGCGAGCGGCCTTCGGAGAAGTCCTCGCGCAGCATCAGCTGGTCCAGCTCATCCAGTTTCCACGGCACCACTTCCAGCTCCTCCGGTTCGTCGCCGGGCAGGCGTTCGGGATACAGGTCACGGGCGACCACCAGCCACGACTGCTGGCTCATGTAGGTCGGCGCCAGCGTCATCGCGCGCAGCACGTCAACACGGCGCGCGCCATAGCCGGCTTCCTCCTTGAGTTCGCGGTTGGCGGCCTGGTCGGGTGTTTCGCCGGCGTCGATGCGGCCCTTCACCAGTCCCAGTTCATAACGGTGCATGCCGGCGGCGTACTCGCGCACCAGCAGCACAGTGTCCTCGTCGAGCATCGGCACCACGACCACCGCGCCGTTGCCGCGGCTGAGCAGCCGCTCGAAACGCCGGCGCTCGCCGTTGGAGAACTCCAGGTCAAGGTGCTGCAGGCGGAACGGACCCTGCTCCTGTTCCACCACGTCGTGGATCACCGGCAGGCGACGGCTCATGCGCGCCCCGCGAGGCGACGGTCATGGCGGACCGATAGAATGTGCGCAGGCAAGAACGTGTCCATGAGCCCGAAATGCTAGCAGACCCAGACTCCTCCCCGCTGGCCGAGCGCTGGCGGCAACGCGACCTGTCGGTGCTGTGGCATCCGTGCACGCAGATGCGCGAACACCCGGACACCCTGCCGCTGGTCTCCATCGCCCGTGGCGAAGGGCCGTGGCTGGTCGGGCATGATGGCAACCGCTACCTGGACGCCGTCAGCAGCTGGTGGACCAACCTGTTCGGCCATGCCGAGCCCCGCATTGCCGCTGCGGTGGCGCGCCAGGCCAACCAGCTGGAGCAGGTGATGCTGGCCGGCTTCACCCACGAGCCGGCGGTGGAACTGGCCGAACGCCTGCTGCAGGTCGCTCCACGCCAGGCCGGCCGCGCGCCGCTGGCCAAGGTGTTCTATGCCGACAACGGCTCGGCCGGGGTCGAGGTCGCGCTGAAGATGGCCTTCCACTGGTTCCGCAACCGCGGCGAGGACAGGCGCACCCGCTTTGTGGCGCTGGAGAACGGCTATCACGGTGAGACCCTGGGCGCGCTCGCCGTCGGCGATATCCCGCTGTACCGGCGTATCTACGCACCGCTGCTGGCCGAGGCGATGTTCGCCCCCTCCCCCGATGCCTACCTCGCCGAGGAAGGTCAGTCGGCCGCCAGCCGTGCGCACCAGGCCGCCGATGCGCTGGCTGACCTGTTCGACCGGCATCCGGGCGAGATCTGCGCGGTGATCCTCGAGCCGCGGCTGCAGTGCGCCGGCGGCATGCGCATGCACGATCCAGTGTACCTGCGGCGCGCGCGCGAGTTGTGCGACGCCAATGGCGCGTTCCTGATCGCCGACGAGATCGCTGCCGGCTTCGGCCGCACCGGCACGATGTTCGCCTGCGAGCAGGCCGGGGTGATGCCCGACCTGCTGTGCCTGTCCAAGGGCCTGACCGGCGGCTTCCTGCCACTGTCGGCGGTGTTGACCACGCAGGCGCTGTACGACGGCTTCCTCGATGATTCGCGCGAGCGTGCCTTCCTGCATTCGCACAGCTACACCGGCAATCCGCTGGCCTGTGCTGCCGCGCTGGCCACGCTGGACATCTTCGCCAGCGACGACGTCATCACCGGCAACCTCGGTACCGCCGAGGCGATGCGCCGGCTGGCCGCGCCGTTTTCCGACCATCCGCATGTGGCCGATGTGCGCCAGGCCGGCATGGTGGTGGCCTTCGAGCTGACCCGCGGCGGCAACAGGCGAACCCCGTTCGACCCGGCCGCGCGCGTGGGACTGCACGCCTACAAGGCCGCGCTGCGCCGTGGCGTGGTGCTGCGCCCGCTGGGCGACGTGCTGTACTGGATGCCGCCGTACTGCATCGGCGACGAACAACTGGACCTGCTGGCGCGTACCACGCTGGCCGCAATTGACGAGGCTGTTGCATGCGCCTGACCCGATGCCACGTGGACGCACCGCTGCAGGTGGGTGCCGAGATCGTGCTGCCCGAAGACACCGCCAACCATCTGCTGCGGGTGATGCGCCTGCGCGAAGGCGATGCCTGCGTGCTGTTCAACGGCGATGGCCACGACTACAGCGCGGAGGTGACCGTTGCCGGCAAGCGCGAGGCAAGGGTGCGCATCGGCGCCGTGCAACGGATGGACAACGAATCCCCGCTGCGCATCACCCTGCTGCAGGGCATCGCCCGCGGCGAGAAGATGGACCTGATCCTGCAGAAGGCCACCGAGCTGGGCGTGGCGGCGGTGATCCCGGTCAATGCCGAACGCACCGAGGTCAAACTCGATGCGGCCCGCACCGAGAAGCGCCTGGCCCACTGGCACACCGTCATCGTCTCGGCCTGTGGCCAGAGCGGCCGCGCGCGCGTGCCCTCGCTGGTGCCCCCGCAGAACCTGCAAGCCGCGGCGCAGGGCCTGCCGGCGGACACGCTCAAGCTGACCCTGGACCCGCAGGGCGAGCATCGCCTGGCCAGCCTGGAGGCGGCACCGGCCGGCGGCGTGGTGATCGCCATTGGCCCGGAAGGCGGCTGGTCGCCGCGTGACCGCCAGGCGCTGCAGGATGCCGGCTTCCAGGGGCTGCAGCTGGGACCGCGGATCCTGCGCACGGAGACCGCCGGGCTGGCCGCGATCGCCGCGCTGCAGGCACGGCTGGGCGATCTTTGAGCAGGCTGCTGCGCATCCACGCGGCTCCGGCGTAGTACAACGAAGAAGGCCGCGGTTACCCGCGGCCTTCGATATTTCCGGATGTCGCACAGGTGCTCAGGCGGCCTGGTTCTGCACGATCGCCGATTCCAGCGCGTCCAGGTCTGGCAGCAGAGCGCTCTGTTCGCCCAGCAGCACGCGCATGTGCACGCCCGGCGGCAGGGTTTCCTCGGACGCATCGGCCAGCAGGCCATCGCGCGGCACCGCGATCAGCTGCGGGAAGGTCTCGGTCAGCAGCGCGAAGTACGGCAGTTCGGCGTTGCCGCCCAGTGCCTTGAGCACCACGATCTTGTTGTTGCTGGCCACGAGCTCCTCGCCCAGCCCGGTGAAGCGGCCAAAGGCAAGCAGCGGTACGTTCCAGCCGTGCCAGGCAATCTGGCCGGCCAGCCACGACGGAGCGTCGGTGACGGGTTCGACCTGCACGCGCGACATCACTTCGGCAACGGTCGCGTTGGGCAACAGCACGCGCTCGTTGCCCGCCTGGATCAGGACGCCTCGGATTTCATCATTACTGGCGTAACTCATCGGTTATTCCTGGAAAGTGGTGAAGCGGCGTCGCTCAGACGCCCCAGTGTTCGCACAGCGCCTGGGCCAGCGCCGGCGGATCGCCCGACGGCATGCCGGCAACGGCCAGGCGGCTGGCAGCGGCCGGGTCGTAGCAGGCCTCGCCGACCTGGCCGGCGACCCACGCGCCCTGTTCGGCCAGCGCCAGCACGTCCTCGACCTGGGCCTGGTCGGCGCCACTGAGCATCAGCACCGCGCTGCTGGCAGCCGGCAGCGAGGACACCACCGCGGCGGCGGTGCCGGCACTGAACACCCCGGCACCGTTGTCCAGTGCCACGCCGACGTCGTCGGGCAGGATGTAGACCTGGCCGCCCTGCACCGGCTGGCCAACCTCGGCCAGGCTCACCGGCAACGGGGTGACGCGCGCGATCTGCTTGACCAGGTTGCCGTAGCGGCCACCGTCCAGGCGCAGCTGCACCAGCACGGCACGGTCGAAGGTTTCCGGCAGCGCGCTCAGCAGGCGGCGCACCGCATCCGGACCGCCGATGCCGGCCAGCACCAGCACCATGCCGACCGGGCCTTCGGCCACCGGCTCCAGGTCGACCAGCGACAGATCGGTCGAGAACTCCACCACCGGATCCGTTGCGGCCGGGGCAGCGGGCGGCGGCGCCACGTAGGCGTCGTCCTCGACCAGCGACCAGGCACTGAAGCCAGGCACGGCCGGGGCCGGAGCCGCCTGTGGGGGGATTTCCTCCAGCGGCGGCAACGGCGGCGGCACGGCGGCGGGGCGGACCGGTTCGAAGGACTCCACGGTATCGAACGCCAGCGGCGCCGGCTCGGCCGACGGCGCATACAGCGTATCGGCCGGCAGGTCGTAGGCCGCGTCGGCGGCCTCTTCGATCAGGAACTCGCCCGACGCACCGGAGTGCAGCTGTTCGGGCGTCGGCGGCAGGCCCGGTTCGGGCTGCAGCGTGGTCTCGACCTCGTGACCCGGGGGCAGCACGTTGTCGTGGCCGTGCAGCTTGGCCGACAGGTGGCGGATCCAGCGCTGCGCTTCCCAGCCTTCGCGACGTGCGGCCAGGTCGGCCTCGTCGAAGATCAGGGTCAGCTGTGGCGCATCCAGCGCCGCGTCCAGCCGTTCGAGCGCGTCCTCGATCGCCGGCTCCAGCGCGACCAGCACCACCGACGGGCCGGCATCGTGCAGCGACTGCGCGTCCAGCGTGGTCGGATCGTCTTCCAGCACAAGGTAGCCGCCAGCCTGGACCACGGCCTCGCGCAGGCGCTCGCGCGCCTGGCCGGGCCGGGCCAGCAGCGCGACGGGCCGGGCGTTGTCGATATCAGTCACGGGCACGGGCGATCCCCAGCAGGTCGTAAACGTTACGCATCAGATCCAGTTCCTGGTACGGCTTGCCCAAGTAGCGCTGGACACCGATCTCGAACGCTCGCTGGCGATGCTTGTCGCCGCTTCGGGAGGTAATCATCACGATCGGCACGTCCTTGTAGCGCGGATCGGCCCGCATGGCGGTGGCCAGTTCATAGCCGTCCATGCGCGGCATTTCGATGTCCAGCAGCATCAGGTCGGGCACGCGTTCTTCCAGCCGTTCCAGCGCCTCGATGCCGTCGCGCGCGGCCACTACTTCGAAGTTGTGGCGTTCCAGCACGCGGCCGGTGACCTTGCGCATGGTCAGCGAGTCGTCGACCACCATCACCATCGGCACCTGGCGCTGGTTGCTGGCCGCGGACGGGGCGGCAGGACGCTGCGGGTTGGCCAGGTGGCGGCGCACCAGCGGCGCGACGTCCAGGATCACCACCACGCGGCCATCACCGGTGATGGTCGCACCGTAGATGCCCGGCACCGAGGCGATCTGCAGGCCGACCGGCTTGACCACGATTTCGCGGTTGCCGACCACCTGGTCGATGGCCACGGCGGCGCGCAGGTCGCCGGCGCGGACCAGCAGCAGCGGGATCTGCTCCTGGCCTTCGGCCTTGGCCTGGTCCTGCCCGACCAGCGAACCGAGGTCATGCAGCGCGTAGTGCTCGCCGGCGTAGTGGTAGCCACCGTCGCCGGACTCGAAACGCTGGCGCGAGATGCGGCCGATACCGCTGACCGAGGCCACGGGCACGGCGAAGGTGGTCTCGCCGATCTGCACGAACACGGCCTGGGTGACGGCCAGGGTCTGCGGCAGGCGCAGGGTGAAGGTGACGCCCTTGCCACGGACGGAGGTGATTTCCACCGAGCCGCCGAGCTGACGCACTTCGTTGCGCACCACGTCCATGCCGACGCCACGGCCAGCCAGCTGGCTGACCTGCTCGGAAGTACTGAAGCCGGAGGCGAAGATCAGGCTGTCCAGCTCGCGCTCGCTCAGCTCCACGCCCGGCTTGACCAGGCCACGCTGTTCGGCGCGGCGACGGATCGCCTCGCGGTCCAGGCCGGCCCCGTCGTCGGCCACTTCCAGCACGATTTCCGAACCTTCGCGGCGCAGGCGGATGGCGATGCTGCCTTCCTCCGGCTTGCCGGCGGCCACGCGCTGGGCCGGGGTCTCCAGGCCATGCGCCACGGAGTTGCGCAGCATGTGCTCCAGCGGCGCGACCATGCGATCGAGGACGTTGCGGTCCAGTTCGCCGTGGGTACCGTCCAGGGTCAGGTGGACCTGCTTGCCGGTGTCCTGCGCCGCCTGGCGGACCACGCGACGCAGGCGCGGCACCAGGCCGTCGAACGGCACCATGCGCGCACGCATCAGACCGTCCTGCAGTTCCGAGCTCACGCGGGACTGCTGCTGCAGCAGGCTGTCGTAGTTGCGCGACAGGTCGTCGAGCACGCCCTGCAGGCCGCTCAAGTCGGCCGCCGACTCGTTCAGTGCACGGCTGAGCTGCTGCAGCGTGGAGAAGCGGTCAAGCTCCAGCGGATCGAAGGTGTGGTCGGCCTGGTCCTGCTCGCGCTGGTAACGGGCAACGATCTGCGCTTCGGTTTCCAGGTCCAGTCGGCGCAGCTGGTCGCGCAGACGGGCGTTGGTGCGGTCCAGCTCGGCCATGGCGCCGCGGAAGGCACCCAGCTGCTGTTCCAGGCGCGAGCGGTAGATCGCGACTTCACCGGCGTGGTTGACAAGGCGGTCCAGCAGGTCGGCGCGCACGCGCACCTGCTCCTGGGCACGGGCGCCGGCTTCCTCTTCGGACGCCACGTCGTCGATGACCGGCTCGGACAGCGGGGTGATCGCGACCACCGGGGCGGCAGGCGTGGCGGCGGCAGCTTCCACGGATGCAACTTCCGGCACGGTCGCGGCTTCCACCGGCTGGGCAGCCTCGGGCGCCTCGGTCGACTCGCCGATGGCAACGTTGCGGCCCTGTGCATGTGCGTCGAAGGCTTCGATCAGGTCGTGCGGCATCGCCACCGTGCGATGGTTACCGGTGCGGGTCAGCAACTGGTGCAGGCGGTCGAAGCCACGCTCCAGCAGGTGCACGTCGTCGCGGACGATGTCGAAGCGGTTGGCGGCAACGGCCTCCAGCAGCGATTCGATGGCGTGGCCAAGGTCGCCGATGGCGTTGATGCCGGCCATGCGTGCACCACCCTTGAGGGTGTGCAGGTCGCGCTGCAGGCCGGCGAGCAGTTCGCGGTCCTCCGGCGATTCGCGCAGCTGGCTCAGCAGGCCGTCGCAGTTGTCGAGCAGGTCCTTGCCTTCCTCGACGAAGATGTCGACCAGCTCGCGGTCCAGGTCGGTGAAGTCCAGCGGAGCGTCCTCGCCCAGCACCGAGGCCCCGGCGACGGCCGGCAGCACCACGGGCGCGGCAGCAGTGACGTCGACGGCGGTGACGGGCTCGTCTGCCACGCCCTCAACCTGCTCACCGGCAGATGCGTCGGCGTCGGCGTCGTCAACGGGCTCGGCTTCGCTGGCTTCCGCCTCGGCGCTGCTTTGAGCTTCGGCTTCTGCTTCATCGGCAACGCCAGGGTCGGCCTGTCCGGCGATCAGGTCGGTTTCGCCTTCGGCAGTAGACTCTTCCCCGCCGTCGACAACAGCGTCGGCAACCGCGGTTTCTTCCGCGGCGGCGTCGACGATGTCGGCGGCAGCTTCCAGGCCAGCATCGGCAAGCGGCGCTTCGTCCTCGGCCACTTCCGCGGATGTGGCAGGCTCACCGGCAATGGCCTCGACAGGCTCGGCACTCCCTTCCAAGGCTTCAGCTTCGGCCAGTGCGGCATCGTCGACGACGTCCGCGGCCGCTTCGATTTCCTCTTTCTCGGTGGCGTCGGCCACCTGGCCGTCAGCCACGGCCAGATCGGCGGCGATTTCGGCCTCATGGAGCAGTGCAGCCTCGATGTCGGCCTCCTCGGCATCGGCTTCGGTTGCCCCGGCCACCGGCTCGGCGGTCTCGACCAGCTCCTCATCCTGCGCGGCGCTGGCGGCAGTTTCCTCCACCAGCGCGACGGGCTCGTCCGCGTCCTCGGCAATCGACTGCGCGGCGTCCTCGGCGGCGTCGATACCAGCATCGGGGGCGTCGGCGGCGGTCGATTCCCCGGTCTCACCGGCGACATCCAGCGACACGGTGTCCGGTGCGGCCACATCGGTGGCATCGCCGACGACGGCCGGGGTTTGCTCGACAGCCGCCGGCTCGTCCTGCACGGACCCGCCCTGCACCACTTCACTGGCGGCTTCCGGCGCCGGTACGGCGGCGTCCATCTCTTCGACCGGGGTACCGACCTGCGGCAGCTCGATTCCTGCCGCGTCAATGAAGCGCGACAGGTCCTCGATGCCGGTCAGGTCGACGGCGTCGGCCGTGGCCTGGGCGGCAAAGTCGTCCGCGACCACTTCGTCCTCCGCTTCCATCTCGTCGACCAGCGGCGGCCACTTGGCCTCGGGCAGCGCGTCGACCAGCAACTGCAGGCGCTGGGCCAGCGCGCTGAACGAGGGGATCAGCGGTGCCGGCGCCTGCAGTGCGACCACGGTGCTGTCGATCGCGTCGGCGGCCGCGGCCAGCGCGGCCACGCCCTCCTGGTCCGGGGTGATCGACGCGGCCAGCAGGCGCTTGACGTAGCTTTCGGCCGGCGTGGTGACGGCAGTGATTTCCGGCACGTCGGTCATGGCAAAGGCGCCACTCATGGTGTGCACGGCACGCAGCAGCGCCTCGGTGGCCGGCTGCGGCTCCGCCTGCGCGGACTGCAACCAGCCGCGCACGGTTTCCAGATGGGTGGCGACTTCGGCCTCGAGGATCTCGCGCAGCACGCTGTCCACCGACGCCGGGGTGCCGGTCACGACCGGCGGTGCCACCGCAGCGGCGGCTTCGACCGGGGTTTCCACCGGCGCAGCAGCCGCCTGCAGCGGCACATAGAACGCTTCCTCACCGGCGGCCACGCGATCGGCCACGGCCTGCATGGCCAGCAGGTCGGCGCTGATGCGGCTGCCGTCACGCAGCGCGGCGTTGAGCTGCGGCAGCACCTCGTAGGCCTGCGTGACCATGGCCACCACCGCCGGACTGGCCGGACGGCTGCCATCGAGCACGCGGTTGAGCATGCTCTCGATCTTCCAGCTGAACTCGCCCAGGGTGCGCGCGCCGACCAGGCGGCCACTGCCCTTGAGCGTGTGGAACACGCGGCGTACCGGGCGCAGGCGCTCGACGTTGGACGGAGCGGCGCGCCACGGCGGCAGCAGCGACCCCAGGTTCACCAGTTCCTCGTCGAACTCCTCGATGAACACCTCGCGGATGTCCTGGTCGATTTCCTCGCCGTTGTCCTCGAAACCGCCTTCCAGCGGCGCCGGGGCCTCGACCGCGGCAACCGGCGCCGGGGCGGCTGGCTCGGGCAGCGGGTTGAACTGCGCAGCGGCCGCATCCAGCTCGGCCAGGAACGCCGCCGAAGCGTCGTCCAGCTCGATCTTGCGGATCACGCCTTCCTGCACCGCGGTAACCGGCGCGGTGGCCTCATTGAATACCGGCTGGCCAGTCGACTCCACTTCCGGCGCCAGGCTGGCGCTGTCGGTCTGCTCGGTGCTTTCGTCAGCCATGGTTTCCTCGGGCGCGGCGACCTCGGCGACGAGCTGCGGACGATCCAGCGTGGCGTCCACGGCAATCGGCTCGACGGCGAAGGTCGGTGCCTCGGTGTATTCGGGCAGCGGGGCGGGCTCGTCCTCGATGACAGGCGCTTCGCCCGCCACGTCCATGTCCGGCGATTCGACCGGTGCAGCAGCCGGTTCAAACGGCTCGACCTGCGTCGGCGTCTCCGCTTCCACGGGGTCCAGCGACAGCGGTTCGATGCCTTCCAGCATGTCCGAAGGAAGCGGCGAACCAGTATCCAGCACGCTGCTGTCGAAGCTGGCCACCTGCGCGGTAGTGGCCGCATCGTGCGCTTCGTACTCGGCGGCCACCGGGTCGAAGGACATCGGCTCAAGCGACAGCGGCGCATCGGACAGCGGCAGGTCGCCACCACCAAGACCCAGCGGCGTGATTTCGTAGTGCTCCGTACCGGCCGGGGCCAGGTCTTCGGCCGCCACCGGATCGAACATCGATGCCGCGGCGGCCGGGGCCGCGTCGCTGTCGACATGGGCGGCTTCGCCCGCCGGCGGGGTGAACGGGGTCACCGACGCCTTGAACAGGTAGGGGAACGGCGCGGCAGGTGTCGGTGCCTCCGTGGTGGCCGGCTGCGCGCCGGCGCCGGCTTCGCTGCTGACGGCTTCGGTCGCGGCAGGCACTTCCACCGGAGCCTCGGCAGCGGCCGCCGTGAACGAGGTGGCCGGCGCGTCGACCAGCTCCAGCGTCTGTCCGGCGTCGCCACCCTCGCCGGGCAGCGGCCAGTAGCGCAGCGATTCCAGGCTGGAACGGGTGATGTCGAGGATTTCCTCGCTGCCCGGGCGACGCTCGCGCAGTGCCTCGAGGTAGTACTCGAGGCTGGCCATCGCGTCGGCCAGGGTGTCCAGCTGGCGGCCACTGGGCACACGCTGGCGCTGGATCAGTTCGACCTCGATGTAACGGCTCACGCCGTCGAGGTAACCGGCCGGCTCGGACAGGTCGAGCATGCGCAATGCGCCGGCGACCTCGCCCAGCAGGGTCGGCACCTCGGCCAGGCGGCCGTGGTCCCAGTTGGTCTCGATGAAGGCGACGAACGCCTCGCGCGCCGCACCGAAGTTGGCAATGGCCTCCTGGGCCAGCACCTCGATGGTGCGGCGGGTTTCCACCGCACCCGGGTCGTCCTCGCCGCTGCCGCCGGCGCCCAGGTGGGCAACCTGATCATCCAGCGACGCATCCACGTACAACAGCGCGCCGGCGATATCCAGCAGCATGCCTTCGTCGATCTGCTGGCCGCCATCGACGACCGAGCGCAGCGCATCGCGCTGCTGCACGACCACGCCGCGGGCCACGCCCAGGCCGAGTACGCCGAGGGTGTCGGCCACGGCGCCGAGTTCGTCGACCTGGGTCTGCAGCGCAGCCGGCTCACCAGCGGTACGAAGGTGCAGGTCCAGCGCATCCTTGATCCGCAGCAGTTCTTCCTTGACCGCACTGCCGACGGTATCGAGCAGTTCGCGGTTGCGCCCGCTCAGGCTGCCGCGGGCATGGTCCAGCTCGTCCTCGCTGACGTTGCCGGCATCGGGATCGAAGGCGAACAGCACGCTCTCACTGATGCCTTCGGCCCCCCGCGCGGCGCGGATTTCATTGAGCAGCGGCAGCAGAACGATCGGGATGTCGCGATGGCCGTTCTGCAGACGTTCCAGGTAATCAGGCAGCAGCACGGTGCCGCGCATCAGGGTGGCGCAGGCCTCGTCGCGGTCAGGAACCTCGCCGACCTGCACGGCCTTGGCCAGCAGCTCCAGTTCCTCGGCCACCATTGCCGGGGCGTACAGCTCGACCATGCGCAGCGTGCCCTGCACCTGGTGCAGGAAGCCGGCGCAGAAACGCATGCGACTGGTGTCCGACGGATCCTCGGCGAAATATTCGATCTCGTTGCGCACCTGGCGCAGGGTTTCGTCCAGCTCGGGCTTGACCCAGCCCAGCGCGGCATGGCTCATCGCGTCGCGCAGCGTGCTCATCGCAGCACCTCGCCGGCGGAGAATCGCGAGCCGACGCCGCCGGAGGTGGCGGACGGGGCCTGCAGGGCGTTATTGCGACGCTTCATCTGATTCCTTCCTTCCCCATCCAAACGGTCGATCACGCCGGCAGCTTGAAGTCGGCGACCGAACGACGCAGGTCCGCCGCCAGCTGGGCCAGGCGGCCGATCGACTCGGCAGTCTGCCCGGCACCTTGGGAGGTCTGGCCGGTGATCTCTCGGATCACGCCCATGGTCTGGGTGATGTCCGTTGCCGCGGCCGACTGCTGGTGGGCGGCGATGGAGATGTTCTTGATGAGGGTGTTCAGTGCGTTGGACACGCGTTCGATCTCGGTCAGTGCGGTACCGGCGTCCTCGGCCAGTCGTGCACCGGACACCACCTCGGCGGTGGTCTGTTCCATCGAGGTGACCGCTTCGTTGGTATCGGCCTGAATGGCCTGCACCAGGTTCTCGATTCGACGGGTCGCGCCGGAGGTGCGTTCTGCCAGTCGCTGCACTTCGTCGGCCACGACCGCGAAACCGCGACCGGCCTCGCCTGCCGAAGCCGCCTGCACCGCGGCGTTGAGTGCCAGGATGTTGGTCTGCTCGGAAATGTCGTTGATCAGTTCCACGATCGAGCCGATTTCCTGCGAGGACTCACCCAGGCGCTTGATGCGCTTGGAGGTTTCCTGGATCTGGTCGCGGATCTGATCCATGCCCTGGATGGTCTCGCGCACCACGCCGGCACCTTCGGCCGCGATGACCACCGAGCGCTGTGCCACTTCGGCCGACTCGCTGGAGTTGCGCGACACCTGTTCAATGCTCGCCGCGATTTCGCCGATGCGCTCGGAGGCGGTGGAGATCTGCTCGGCCTGGTGGCCGGCGGCCTCTGCCAGCTGCATGGCGGTGGCCTGGGTTTCCTGGGTCGAGATCGCCACCTTGCTGGAGGTGTCGTTGATCGTGGTCACCAGGTGGCGCAGCTCGTCCACGGCGTAGTTGATTGCGTCGGCGATGGCGCCGGTCATGTCCTCGGTCACCGAGGCCTTTACCGTCAGGTCACCCTCACCGAGCGAGCTGATTTCGTCCAGCAGCCGCATGATCGCCTGCTGGTTGCGGCTGTTGAATTCCACCTGCGCCTGGTAGCGGACTTCCTGTTCACGGGCACGCGAGCGCACCGAGCTCCATACGAAGCCGATGATCGACAGCAGCGACAGCGCGCCGGAGACCACGCCCAGCCAGAAGTTCGGAAACAGGCGGGTATCGCGCACCGAACCGAAGGCCGAGAACGCCTCGAACAGCTTCTTGCTGTCGTCCAGCATCTTGGTCGAGCCGGCGGTCAGCGCCGCGGCCGAAGACTGTGCGGCGAACAGGTGGCGCGAGCTGGCCAGGATCGCGTCGACGTCCTTCTTCATCGTCGCCCACTTGTTGGCCGACTGTTCCAGCGCGACCTGCGCGGCGGGGTTGCGCACCGCGGACACGCCCAGTTCGTCGTTGCCGTTGCGCAGCGCGTCCAGCATCTGGCTGAACACCACCGAGTCACGGGCCAGTGCGTCGCCGGCGCTGCTGGCACCCGGGCCACCGGCGCGGATCTCCGTCACGCGGCGGGCCATGGTGCCGCTGACCACGACCTGCTGCAGGGCGTTGTAGGTCTGCGAGGCAGGCGCACCGCTGGCGGCCATCGCGCGCACCACTTCGTTCAACTGGGCCTGCAGTTGCGGCACGCCGTTGACGAAGCTGTCGGCGTTGCCGGCCAGCGCCAGCACCGCCGGTTCACTGGCCACCAGCTGCTCGGCGTTCTTGGCCAGCGGCGCCCAGGTGTTGTAGAGCTCGCGGATCTGCGAGGACACGCCGGCTTCGTTGCCGTAGCGGCCGCGCAGGTTGCTCACCGTGCTGTCGATGCGCGCCTTGGTGTCCTTGAACTGGGCGAAGGCTTCGGCGTTGCCGCCCACCGCCTCACGACCCTGGTTGGCCAGCTGCTGCGACAGCACCTGGAGGTCGGCCGCGCCGGTACTGGCGCCGGCCAGGCGGCTGCCCTGCCAGGTCGCCACGCCGGTGTTGGCACCGAACACGATCAGCGACAGCGCCAGCAGGCCCAGCCAGAAATTGGTGCCGACATTGCCGAGCTTGCTGGCTTTGGCGTCCGGAGCAGTACTCATTGTTCGACCTCGATCTTCAAATGCAGAGGGCGCCGGCGGCAATCAGGCCGCGGCTTGCCGGAATTCGGGAGTGCGGGAGAGCAGCGAGAGCGAGAACACGCCCCAGTCATGGTCATCGCTGCGGAAGGCACGATCGACGAAGTGGGCGTAGCGGCCCTGGGCGATGTCGCCGGCCTCGACCTGCTGGTGCAGTTCGAAGCTGCGCTGGCCGAACAGTTCGTCGATGGTGAGCGCGACGTCGCCGCCGGCCTGGCGCATGATCAGCACGCGCTGGCCTTCCTGGTAACCGGTGGGCTCGCCTTCAAGGAAGCACTTCAGGTCGACCACGGGGAACAGGTTGCCGCGCAGGTTGCCCACGCCCAGCAGCCAGGGCAGTGCGCCCGGCACTGGGGTCACCGGCGGCATCGGCACGATTTCCACCACCTCGCGGAAGTCGGACACCAGCCGGCGCTTGCCGACGCGATAGCCGACACCACGCCAGATGTCGGCCGAGAACTGCTTTTCCGGCAACTGGACCGCGTGGGCCAGGCTGCGTCGTTCGTAGGCTTCAAGGATGTCGAAGGGAGAGCGCATCAGCCCACCAGTTCGTTGATGCGCGCGATCAGTTCGTCCTCACGCGGCGGCTTGACGATGTAGTCGGTCGCGCCCTGGCGCATGCCCCAGGCCTTGTCGGTTTCCATGCTCTTGGTGCTGACGATCAGCACCGGGATGTTGCGGGTGGTGTCGTCGCGCGACATTGCGCGGGTGGCCTGGAAGCCACTCATCCCCGGCAGGACCACGTCCATCAGCACCAGGCTTGGTGCCTCGGTGCGTGCGATCTGCAGGCCATCCTCGGCATTGTCGGTGGCGAGCACTTCGTGCCCGGCCCTCTCAAGCCACTGCGTAAACACCGCCCGGTCGGTCGGTGAGTCCTCGATCAACAAGATTCGAGCCATTGTGCCTTTCCCCCCTGGTCAGGCGTTGACGTATGTGCGGATTGCGCCCAGCAGTTCTTCGCGAGTGAATGGTTTGGTGAGGTATTGCTCGGAGCCGACGATGCGGCCGCGGGCCTTGTCGAACAGCCCGTCCTTGGACGAGAGCATGATCACCGGCGTGCTCTTGAACAGCTGGTTGCGCTTGATCAGCGCGCATGTCTGGTAGCCATCCAGGCGCGGCATCATGATGTCGACGAAGATGATCTGCGGCTGCTGGTCGGCGATCTTCGCCAGCGCTTCGAAGCCGTCGGTCGCGGTCACGACCTCACAGCCTTCGCGCTTGAGCAGCGTCTCGGCCGTACGGCGGATGGTCTTCGAGTCATCGATGACCATCACCCTCAGACCTGCGAGTTCCCCACCCGCAGCCATGTTTTCAACCATTGCAATTATCCCCGAGCGCGCGACGCTTCTGATGTGGCGCCGCTGCGAAAGCGCATCTATATCCCAATACCGGCGAATACTGTCAAGCGACACCGCAGCGGCGGGGGCGCGCGGAAACCAGTTTTGATAAGCGTCACACTTTGACGCGCACCGTTCCTTCCCCGTTGGCTCCGCCCTTTTCACCCCGGCTGGGCGGTTCCAGCGGTTAGCCGCTAACATCGCCTACTTGTCCGCCGGATTCAACTCATGCCGTTCGACGTCATCGTGGTGATGGACCCCATCGCCCACATCAAGATCGCCAAGGACACCACTTTCGCGATGCTGCTCGAGGCGCAGCGCCGCGGCCACCGCCTGCAGTACGTGGAACCGGGTGGACTGGCCCTGCGTGGTGGCACCGCGGTGGCGAAGACCGCCCCCCTGCAGGTCAGGGAAGACAAAAATGACTGGTTCAGCCTGGGCGGGTTCACCGAACAGCCGTTCGGCCCGGGCCAGGTCGTGCTGATGCGCAAGGACCCGCCGGTGGACGGCGAGTTCCTCTATGACACCCACGTGCTGTCGGTGGCCCAGCAGGCCGGCGCGATGGTGGTCAACAACCCGCAGGGGCTGCGCGACTACAACGAGAAGCTGGCGGCACTGCTGTTCCCGCAGTGCTGCCCGCCGACCCTGGTCAGCCGCGACGCCAGGGCGCTCAAGGTCTTCGTGCTGGAACACGGTCAGGCCGTGCTCAAGCCGCTGGACGGCATGGGCGGGCGCTCGATCTTCCGCTCCGGACAGGGCGACCCCAACCTCAACGTCATCCTGGAAACGCTGACCGAAGGCGGCCGCAAGCTGGCCCTGGCGCAGCGCTTCATCCCCGACATCAACGCCGGCGACAAACGCATCCTGCTCATCGACGGGCAGCCGGTGGACTACTGCCTGGCGCGCATCCCGCAGGGCGACGAGTTCCGCGGCAACCTGGCCGCCGGCGGCCGCGGCGAGGGCCGTCCGCTGAGCGAGCGCGACCGCTGGATCGCCGCCCAGGTCGGGCCGGAGATGAAGCGCCGCGGCATGCGCTTCGTCGGCCTGGACGTGATCGGCGACTACCTGACCGAGGTCAATGTCACCAGCCCGACCTGCGTGCGCGAGCTCGACGCCCAGTTCGGCCTGAACATCGCCGGGCTGCTGTTCGACGCGATCGAGGCCGACCTGCCGCAATGAGCGCGGTGGCGGCCCCTGCCCTGTCCCCGCGGGCGCGCGAGGATCAGCGCTTCAGCGCGACCCTGGTGCTGTCGCTGGTCGTACATGGGCTGTTGATCCTGGGCGTGGGCTTTGCGGTGGACGACAACGCCCCGCTGGTGCCGACCCTGGACGTGATCTTCAGCCAGACCAGCACCCCGCTGACACCAAAGCAGGCCGACTTCCTCGCCCAGGCCAACCAGCAAGGTGGCGGCGACCACGACAAGGCGCAGCGCCCGCGCGACAGCCAGCCCGGCGTGGTGCCGCAGCCGCGGGCCGGCTTGGCGCCGGTGCCGCAGCAACGCCAGGACGCAGCCGCGCCACCGCCGCCGCAGGCGCGCGTGGTCAGCAGCCAGCATGGCGAACATCAGGTTGCCAAAAGCCAGGCCCAGCCGCTGCCCGAACAGCCGCGCCCGGATGCCGCACGCACCGCCCGCGAGCAGCGTGATGCGGAAATGGCGCGACTGGCCGCCGAGGTGCACCTGCGCTCGGAGCAGTACGCCAAGCGCCCGAACCGCAAGTTCGTCTCGGCCAGCACCCGCGAATACGCCTACGCCAACTACCTGCGTGCGTGGGTGGACCGCGCCGAGCGCGTGGGCAACCTCAACTATCCCGACGAGGCGCGCCAGCGCCGGCTCGGGGGCCAGGTGGTGATCAGCGTCGGCGTGCGCCGCGACGGCAGCGTGGAGAGCAGCCGCGTGCTGCGTTCCAGCGGCTCGCCGCTGCTCGATGACGCGGCGCTGCGGATCGTGCAGCTGGCCCAGCCCTTCCCTGCCCTGCCCAGCACCGACGAGGACATCGACATCCTGCAGGTCACCCGCACCTGGGTATTCCTGCCCGGTGGCGAGCTGCGCGACGACCGCTGAGCGGCGCGTCGCCTGCAAGAGGCGTTTGATCAGCGTCTGGAAGCGCGCAGTGCCTGCTGCTCGACCAGGGTCAGGGCCACGTTGTTGCGCAGGTAGGCCGGCTCGACCAGCTCCGGAGCGATTGCCTCGCCACGGGCATGCGCGGCCAGCGCCAGGGTCAGCACGTCCGAGGCGCGCGGCAGCGCCTGCGCATCCACGCCGACCAGACTGGTTTGCAGGCGGGTTGCGAGTGCGCCTTCGCCGGCGGCAAAGCCGGTTCCCACCCCGTGCCAGTCACCGGCCACGAACGACATGTCGATGGCATCCGGCGCGCCGACCACCTCGGTCGACAGCGGCTGCCACTGGCCATCGCGCTGCTCGAAGGCGCCGGCATAGACCTCGCCCATCCGCGCATCGATGCTGGCCAGCACCCGACCGGCCCCGGCCGGCGCGCGCAGTGCAAGCGCCTGCAGCGTGGACACCGGCAGCAGCGGGCGGTCCAGCGCCAGCGCGATGCCCTGGGAGATGGCGATGGCCAGGCGCACGCCGGTAAAGGCGCCCGGGCCGCGCCCCAGGGCGATGGCATCAAGCTGGCTGCGCGCGATCCCGGCCTCGGCCAGCAGCGCCTCGGCCCACGGCAATGCCAGCTCGGCATGGCGGCGCGGGGCGATCTCGTAGCGCTCCAGCACCTGGCCGTCGACATGGAGGGCGACCGAACAGGCTTCGGTGGCGGTTTCGAACGCGAGCAGTTTCATCGTCAGGGATCTTCGTGTTGCAGGGAAAAAGCCGGGACATCATGCACCGTCCCGGCTGAAAGGTCGGCCAGCGCCGGGTCCGGGGCGAAGAACGCCTGGACGTCGGCCAGTTCACGGGTCCGCGAGAACGGCGGCAGCGAATCGAGGAATACCCGCCCGTAGCCGCGCGAGAGCAGGCGCGGGTCGCACAGCACCAGCACGCCGCGGTCGGTCTCGCTGCGGATCAGCCGGCCCACGCCCTGCTTGAGCGCGATCACCGCCTGCGGCAGCTGTTCCTCGCGGAACGGATTGCCGCCGTCGCGGCGGATCGCATCCAGCCGCGCCTCGAATACCGGGTCCTCCGGCGCGGCGAAGGGGAGCTTGTCGATCACCACCACGCTCAGCGCCTCGCCGACCACGTCCACGCCCTCGCGGAAGCTGGCCGAGCCCAGCAGCACGCCGTTGCCGGACTCGCGGAAGCGCTGCAGCAGGGTGGCGCGCGGCGCCTGCCCCTGCACGAACAGCGGCCACGGACCGTCGCGCAGCGCCTCGGCCGCCTCGCGCAGCGCGCGGTGCGAGGCGAACAGCAGGAAGGCGCGGCCACCGGAGGCTTCCAGCACCGGATGCAGCGCACGGATCAGCGCGGTGCCAAAGCCGCGTGCGGCCGGATCGGGCAATCCACGCGGCAGGTAGCACAGCGCCTGCCGCTGCCAGTCGAACGGACTGGGCTGGACCAGGGTGACCGGATCCTCCAGCCCCAGCCGCGCGGCGATGTGGTCGAAGGAACCATCCACGGTGAGCGTGGCCGAGGTGAACACCCACGAGGCCAGCGAGCGCTGGCGGTGTTCGCGCAGCGGCCCGGACACGTCCATCGGCGTGCGCTGGCAGCGGAAGCCACGCGGGGTGAGTTCGTACCAGAGCACGTCGGCCGAAGGCGGCGGCGCGTCTTCCGGTTCGGCCTCGAAGTCGGGCAAGGGCGCGTCGTCGTCCAGCCAGCGGGCGAGCCGGTTGACCCCTTCCAGCGCGCGCGCATGGCAGGCATCGAGCCCGGGCGAGGCCTCGCGCACGCCGGCCAGCGCATCGCGCAGCTGCACCAGCGCGCTCATCAGCGCATCGAAACCATCGCGCACCTGCGGCATCGCCAGCGCCCGCCACTGCGTACCGCGCGCCGGCAGGCCTTCCATCGCCACGCGTAGCTCGCGCAGCGCCTGGTCCAGCCCGGTGGCCGCCGGCTGCAGGCTGGCCTGGGCGCCGGCCACGCTGCGGCATTCGGCCAAGGTGTCGCGCGCCAGTTCCTGCCACGGGCGCATGCCGAAACCCTCGCCGAAGAAGTTGGCGGCCAGTTCCGGCAGCTGGTGCGCCTCGTCGATCACGAAGGCCTGCGCCCCCGGCAGGATCTCGCCAAAGCCTTCCTGTTTGAGTGCCAGGTCAGCCAGCAGCAGGTGATGGTTGACCACCACCACGTCGGCGGCCTGCGCCCGCTGCCGGGCCTGCACCACGAAGCACTCTTCCCAGAACGGGCATTCGTTGCCCAGGCAGTTGTCGACGGTGGAGGTGACCATCGGCAGCAGCGGTGAGTCGTCGGGCAGCGCCTCCAGCTCGGCGATGTCGCCAAAGCGGGTCCGCCCGGCCCAGCTGACGATGCGCTGGAACTGCGCGACCTGCTCGGTGATGGTGAAGCGCGACTCGCCGCGCGCCTGCTCCAGCCGGTAGCGGCACAGGTAGTTGGCCCGCCCCTTGAGCAGGGCGCTGCTGTGGCCGATGCCCAGCGCGGCGCGCACCCGCGGCAGGTCGCGGTGGTAGAGCTGGTCCTGCAGCGCGCGGGTGCCGGTGGAGATGATGGTCTTCAGGCCGGACAGCAGCACCGGCACCAGGTAGGCGTAGGTCTTGCCGGTGCCGGTACCGGCTTCGGCCAGCAGTACGTCACGCTGGTCGAAGGCCTCGGCGATGGCGGCGGTCAGCCGCAGCTGTGCCGGTCGCGGGACAAAGGCATCCAGCTGCTGCGCGAGGGCGCCGCCCTCGTCGAGGGCCTGGCAGCTGGCATGGGCAAGATGGGACATCGGGTGCGGAGGGACGACTGCGGCGGCTCGGCCAGCATAGCCGCCGCGGCCATCAGGCGTGCATCAGAAGCGCTGCACGCCCGGCACGGTGCAGCTCGCGATCTGCGCCTTCGCCGAGGCGGCGTTCTCGGCTTCGCCACGCGCCAGGTGCGACTGCTCGACCGTGGCCCAGTGACGACGGCACAGCGGGCCGGTCTTCGAACCCAGTTCCAGCGCCTTGCGCGCCAGGGTCCCGGCGCGCGGCCAGTCGCCCTGCAGCACTGCGATCTCGGCGCGCTCCTGCAGGATGCCCGGGTCGTTGTCGACCCGCAGCAACGCCTGGTCCAGGGCATCGCCGGCGGCCTGCAGGTTGCCAGTCTCGCGCTGCTGGCGGGCCAGTTCGCGCAGGTCATCCACTTCCGGGTCGCGCAGCGGCTGGATGGTCAGCTCGGTGTCGTCGACGCCGGCCGCGGTTTCGATGGCGGCCATGCGCTGGGCCGGCGTGGTGGTATCGACCGGCACCTGCGGCGCCGGGGCCGGGGCAACGCAGCCGGCCAGCACCAAGGCAACGGCCAGCGCTACGGGAAAACGGAAGTCAGGAAAGGATGAGGGCATGACGTGATTATCGTGCGGGTTCATCGGTGGCGGGGGCCGCTTCGGGTTCCTCGCGGCGGCGGTCCAGGCCGAACCAGCTACGCCAACCGCCGCTGCTTTCGGCCTCGCCCTCTTCCTCTGGCAGCACCTGCGGCGGCGCGCACGGCGCGTACGCCGGGGCGTAGCCGACCACGAACGGGAAGCGACGCGCACCCGGGCAGCCTTCGTCGGTGGCGTTGCTGCCACTGCCGTCGATCCACTGCCAGTCCAGGCCGTTGTTGCTGACCTTCAGCGGCGCACTGGGCAGGTTGCGGAAGATACCCGACCACACCCGCATTGCGCCGGTGGCGCCGTACAGGCCGGTCTGTTCGTTCTTGTCATTGCCCATCCACACCACGGCCAGGTGGTCACCGGTGTAGCCGGCATACCAGCTGTCGCGGCCGTCGTTGGAGGTACCGGTCTTGCCGGCGGACTGCAGCCGGCCCAGTCCATCGGCGTTGAGTCGCGAGGCGGTACCGCTGGACACCACCTGCTGCAGGGCAATGCTGATCAGGTTGGCGGCGATCGAGTCGCCTTCCTGCGCCGGTGCCGGGGTCTTGTCGTAGCGCTTGAGCAGCTTGCCATCGTGATCGACCACGCCGCGCACCGCATGCAGCGGCTGGATGCGGCCACCGGAGGCGAGGAACTGGTACAGCTGCGTCATCGCATACGGGCTCTGGTCGGTAGCGCCCAGGATCACCGAGGGATTGGACTCGGCCTTGATGCCGGCCAGCACGTTGACCAGGTGGGTGATGCGCTCCGGCCCCACCGACATGCCCACGCGCACCGTGGACTGGTTGTAGGAATGGGCCAGCGCATCGATCAGGCGTACCGTGCCGTGGCTGCGGTTGTCCGAGTTCTTCGGCGACCACTGCTTGCCGCGGCTGAGCTGCACCGTCACCGGCGAGTCATCCACCCAGCTGGCCAGCGAGTAGCGCTCGGGCTGGGCCAGCGCCAGCAGGTAAACGAAGGGCTTGAGCAGTGAACCAACCGGGCGCTGCGCCTCGATCGCGCGGTTGAAGCCCGGCGAATCCACGTCGCGGCTGCCGACCACGGCCAACACGTCGCCGTTGTGCACGTCGGTCACCACCACGCCGGCCTGCAGTTCCGGGCGGCGCTTGTTTTCCAGCGACTTGATCGTGTGCGTCACCGCTGCTTCGGCGTGGGCCTGCGCCGAGGGCGACATGCCGGTGAACACGCTCAGCCCCGCGCCCTGCAGCACGCTCTCCGGATAGTCGTTGCCCATCTGCCGGCGCACCAGGTCGATGTAGGCCGGGAAGCGGTTGGCTGCGCCCAGGCCGGGGCTCTTGACCACGCCCAGCGGCGCAGCCGCGGCGCGGTCGTGTTCCTTCTGATCGATCAGCCCGGCTTCCAGCAGCTTGCCCAGCACGAAGTTGCGCCGGTCCAGCGCACGCTGCGGATGGCGACGCGGGTCATAGAACGGCGGTCCCTTGACCAGGCCGATCAGCAGCGCGACGTGCTCGGTGGCCAGCGAATCGAGGTCGCGGCCGAACCAGAACTCGGCGCCGGAGGCGACGCCATGGATGGCCTGGTTGCCGCGCTGGCCCAGGTAGACCTGGTTGAGGTAGGCCTCGAGGATGGTGCGCTTGTCATAGCGCGCTTCCATGATCAGTGCGTACAGCACCTCGTTGAGCTTGCGCGTGACCGTCTGTTCCTTGCCGATCCCCAGCAGGCCGCTGCGGGCCAGCTGCTGGGTCAGCGTGGAGGCGCCCTGACGCGTCTGGCCGCCGGAGCGTACCAGTACCCACACCGCACGGGCGATGCCGCTGAGGTCGATGCCATGGTGGCGGCTGAAGTCCTTGTCCTCCACCGCCTGCAGGCCGGTGACCAGCAGGTCGGGGGCCTCGTCGGCGCGGATCAGGCGGCGTTCTTCCTGGCGCTGGCCGTACAGGGTGGCGATGCGCGCCGGATCCAGTCGGGCGGCCTTGAGCGCGGCGTGGCTGTCGGCATCGCGCAGGCTGGCAACGCGGCCACCGGACAGGCTGACCTCCACGCGGCGCGGCGCCACGCGACCATCGACGTCGACATAGCCTCGGCTGGAAATGACGAAACGGCTGCCGTTGACCGCGTAGGTGGCCGGGGCCTTGCCGACGCCGTCGTCGCGGTAGGACGCCGCGGCCAGCTCGGTCTTCAGGTTGGCCGCATCCATCGCCACGCCCGGGGCCAGCACCACCGGGCGCGCATACACCCGGGTCGGCACCTGCCAGCGCAGCTCACCGAAACGCTGGGTGACCTGCTGGTTCAGGTACAGGGTGTAAGGGATCAGGAAGCCCAGCCCCAATGCCACCGCGGCCATGCCCCAAGTGATGAGGCGGCGACGCCACAACGGCCAGCTGCCGTTGTTGTTGTCGAGCTCGTCGGAATCGTCGGAATCGTAACGTCGAGGCACGGGGATGCGAGAATGTCGGGTCGGGCGAGTCTAACGCAGCCACGTGAGGCGACGTTGAGGCGCCCTTTCCCCCGCTTAAGCTGGAGTTGTACCGGATGCCGATGTCCGTGGCCGACGCGCGTTATCTGATCAATCGCCTGGCCGGCCTGCTGCAACGGACCCTGTCGAGCCTGCGCACCCGCGGCTGGCGCGCGACCTGGCAGCGGATCCGGGTCCACGCCCGGCCGGTGCCGGCAGCCCAGCGCCCGGCCCTGTACCAGCCGGACGCGGCGCCGTTCGCGCCGTTTGGCGTACCCGCCAGCCCGACCCCGCGGGCCAGCATCATCATCCCGGTGTTCAACCACGCCGCCCACACCCTGGCCTGCCTGCGCGCACTCGCTGCCCATCCGCCCGCCACGGCCTGCGAGATCCTGGTGGTCGATGATGGCAGCAGCGACGACACCCAGGCCTGGATGGCCCAGGTCGAAGGGCTTTGCTACCACCGCCGCCAGAGCAATGGCGGCTTCATCGCCAGCTGCAACGATGGCGCGCGTCTGGCGCGCGGCCAGTACCTGGTGCTGCTCAACAACGACACCGTGCCCCAGCCCGGCTGGCTGGATGCGCTGCTGCCCACCTTCGACCAGGTACCCGATGCCGGGCTCGTCGGCGCCCAGCTGCTCTACCCCGATGGCCGGTTGCAGGAGTCCGGCGCGGTGGTGTTCGCCGACGGCAGTGCGTGGAGCTATGGCCGCTTCGAGGCCGCCGATGACCCGCGCTACGCAAGCCTGCGCGATGCCGACTACTGTTCCGGCGCGGCGTTGGCGATCCCGCGCGAACTGTTCGAACGCGTGGGCGGGCTGGACGTGCGCTACGCGCCGGCCTACTACGAGGACGCCGACCTGGCCTTTGCGGTACGCGCAGCGGGCAGGCGGGTGCTTGTGCAGCCAGCCAGCCGCGTGGTGCATGACGAAGGCACCAGCAATGGCACCGACGCCGGCAGCGGGATCAAGGCCTACCAGGCCCGCAACCAGCAGATCTTCGCCGCCAAGTGGGCGCGCGAGCTGGCCGCGCAGCCGGCCCCCGGCAGCGTCCCCGACCCCGCCCTGCTGCATCGCCACCAGCGC
Source organism: Stenotrophomonas sp. Marseille-Q4652 (assembly GCF_916618915.1). NCBI lineage: Bacteria > Pseudomonadati > Pseudomonadota > Gammaproteobacteria > Lysobacterales > Lysobacteraceae > Stenotrophomonas > Stenotrophomonas sp. Marseille-Q4652. The sequence continues at coordinate 105,867 of NZ_CAKAKE010000001.1, read as the reverse complement.
CAGGTGCTGATCCTGGACGAAGCCGTGCCGCGGCCGGACCGCGATTCCGGCTCGCTACGCCAGTTCAACCTGATCCGCCTGCTGGTCGAAGGGGGCGCGCACGTGGTGTTCGTGCCGGTACTCGGCGCCCACGGCGGTGCCGCGACCCTGGCCTTGCAGCAGCTGGGCGTGGAGGTCTGGCACGCACCCTACCTGCAGGGCATCGGCCGCTGGATCCGCGAACACGGATCGCGCTTCGACGTGGCGATGATGGTCCGCCACCAAGTCGGCAGCGAGTGCCTGCCGCTGCTGCACCGCTACGCACCGCAGGCGCGCACGGTGCTCGATACCGTGGACCTGCACTACCTGCGCGAACGGCGCGGTGCCGAGCTGGCCGGGGATGCCGCCCTGTTGCGCAGTGCCGAGCGCACCCGCGCCCGCGAGCTGGCGGTGATGGCAGCGGTGGACACGGTGCTGGTGGTCAGCGCCGCCGAGCGCGAGCGGCTGCGCGCCGATGCGCCCCGGCTCGACGTCGAGCTGGTCTCCAACCTGCACGAGGTATCCGGCGCTGGCCCGGGCTGGGCGCAGCGCCATGACCTGGTGTTCGTCGGCGGCTTCCGCCACCCGCCGAACGACGACGGCGTGCGCTGGTTCATCGGCGAGATCTTCCCGCGCATCCGTGCGCGCCTGCCCGATGTGCAGTTCCACTGCATCGGCAGCGAGGTCCCCGATGCGATACGCGAGCTGGCGCACTCCCAGCCCGGGGTGTGTCTCCACGGCTACGTGGCCGACCTGCTGCCATACATGGAGGGTGCACGCGTGGCCGTGGCGCCGCTGCGTTTCGGTGCCGGGGTGAAGGGCAAGATCAACCTCAGCATGGCTCATGGCCAGCCGGTGGTCGGCACCACCTGCGCGGTGGAAGGCATGCACCTGCGCGACGGCGAGGATGTACTGGTGGCCGACGATGCGCAGGCCTTTGCCGACGCGGTGGTCCGTGTCTACCAGGACGAGGCAACCTGGCAGCGGCTGTCGGACAATGGCCTGCGCAACGTGGCCCGGCACTTCTCGCTGGATGCCGCACGCGACACCGTAGCCCGCGTGTTCCTGCACTGAGCCGGCCCTGCCCGGCCCTCGCGCACCGGGTCAACGGTCGCGGGTAACCGCCACGTCGCGCAGCCGCTGGGCAAACCCCGCGATCTCCGGCGTGGCCGGGTCCAGCGCCCGCGCCTGCTGCAGCGCCTCCCGGGCGAACGTGGCATCGCCTGCGCGCAGGCGCTCGCTGCCGACCGCGATCCAGTGCTGGGCGAGCCGGCGTCGTGCACCGGGCAGACCGCTATCGGTCGGTGCCAGGGCTTGCCAGGCATCCAGGCAGGCACCGGCGGCGCGCACCCGGTTCTGCGGCAGGTGCTGCTCGAAACAACGCCGTGCTGCCGGCAACAGCCGCTGCAGGGCGCGGCGTACCCGTGGGTCGGCAGGCGCCAGCGCCTGTGCCTCGCGCAGGGCATCGAAGGCACTGTTGCCCGGCGGCAGCAGCCAGTCACCCTTGGCCTCGGCCGCTTCGAAGCGGGCCAGCAACTGCCGCAGCCGGCGCTCGCGCTGGGCCCCTGTTTGCGGCGACTCCAGGCTGCGCTGTGATTGCCGCGCCCGCTCCAGCGCCCGTTCGGTGGTTTCCAGCTGGGGGGCATCGGGCTGCAGCGTACGCGCCGCATCGAGCGCCTTCCGTGCGGCCTCGAACTGGAAATCGGCGGCCAGCCGCTGGGCCTCGTCCAGATGGCGGGCGACCGTGCGATCCAGCCCCCGGCGTGCGGCCTCGTCCTCCGGCACGGCGGCGAGGATGGCGGCGAATGTTTCGCCGGCACGTGCCAGGCGGCCGCGGGCCAGGTCCTGGCTCGCGCGCTGCCGGCGCTGGTCCAGTGCCTCGTTGAAAGCGGCCCGGGCGTCGGGAAGCTCGATGTGGCCGGGGTCGTACTCCTGGACCCGCTGCAGCACACCTGCCGCGCCGGCCAGGTCCCCTTGCGCCAGTTTCTGCCGGCCCCCGGCGAGCAGCTCGGACAGTGCATCCTCGCGGCCCTCCAGCGCTTCGAGCCGATCAGGCTGTTGCGCCAGCACCAGCTGGTACAGCGGCAGCGCCGCGTCATCGGCCCCATCGAGATGACCGGCATGGTGGGCGCCCTGCGCGCGCAGCAGCAGCAGTTCCACGCCACCGGGATCGGCTTCCAGCGCGCGCAGGCTCGCCGAAAGCTCCGCCACTTCCTGGCGGGGCACCTGCAGCTCGGAGGCCAGTGCAAGCGACTGCCGCGCGCGCCCGGGCTCGCGTTGCTCCAGCGCCTCGCGTGCCCGGGCCAGCGCCGCCTCGCCGGTCCGGACCAGCGCGCGATTGACGTCCGCGCGGTCGCTGTCCAGCGCCAGCGCGGCCTGGAACAGCTCGCGTGCACCGCTGCCATCGGCCGCGCTCAGGTTGCCCTTGGCCAGTGCCGCCTCGCCTTCTTCCAGCAGTTGCTGGATGCGCGAGTCGGGCCACATCCACTCCGCCAGCGGGGCGCGGAACACGGTGACAAGCACCGCCAGCACCGCGGCCACCAGCAGCCCCCAGCGCCACAGCCGGCGCGCACTCCAGACCATGGCCAGCCACCAGCGCAACGAGCGCGGCAGCCGCGACCACAGGGTTGTCATCCGTCCTTCGGCGGGTACTGGCCGTTCCATCAGGGCAGCTTAGCGGGGCGCGGGTGTCAGCCGAGTCGACGCGCTTCATGCACGCCAGGCAGGGCATCGAGCTTGCCCAGCAGGCGCGAGAGCTGCTCGTAGTCGCTGACCTTCAGGCGCAGCCGCAGCAGGGCCTGGTCGCTGTCGCGCACGTTGTCGCTGTTGATGTCCAGCACGTAGGCGTCTTCCTGCGCGATCAGGTTGGTGATGTCCTTGAGCAGCCAGCGCCGGTCCATGGCGCGCACCTGCACCGACACCTCGTAGCCGGAGCCGGCCTGGCCCCACTCCACCGGCAGCACGCGCTGCGGGTTGGCTGCGGACAGGCGCTGGAAGGACGCGCAGTCGATGCGGTGCACGGTGACCCCGCGGCCACGGGTCAGGTAGCCGGCAATCGGCTCGCCGGCCACCGGCTGGCAACAGCGCGCCAGCTGCGACAGCAGGTTGCCCACGCCCTGCACGGTGAAGCGCGATTTGCCGATGTCGTCGCGGCGCGCGGTCGGGCGCGGCACCGCCGGTGCGGGTGGTTGCGACTGCGCGCGCTCGGCCTCGAGCAGCGCACGGCTGACCTGGCTCGGCCCGGTATCACCCAGCGCCACCTGGATGTAGAGGTCATCGATGCTGTCGGCGCGGAACTTATTCGCCGCCAGCGCCAGGTCGGCCTGCTGCAGGCCCAGTCGCTTGAGTTCGCGCTCCAGCAGTTCGCGGCCGGCCTGGACGTTGCGCGCGCGGTCGAGCTTGTGGAACCAGGCGCGGACCTTGTCGCGCGAACGGCCGCTGGCCAGGAAGCCGTTGGCCGGCAGCAGCCAGTCGCGCCTGGGATCGGGCTCCTTGCCGGTCAGGATCTCGACCCGGTCACCGCTGCGCAGCCGGTAGCCCAGCGGCACGATGCGGCCGTTGACCTTGGCCCCGCGGCAGCGGTGCCCGACCATCGTGTGCACGTGGTAGGCAAAATCCAGCGGCGTGGCGCCGGCGGGCAGGTCCATCACCTCGCCCTTGGGGCTGAGCGCGTAGATCCGGTCCTCCACCAGCTCAGCGTCGAAGGCGCCGGCAAGCTCGGCGCCGCCGGATTCCTGCGACTGCTCCAGCAACTGCCGCATCCAGGTGATCTTGCGGTCGAAGGCCTTTTCCGCGCCCTTGTTGCCTTCCTTGTACTTCCAGTGCGCGGCCACGCCGAGCTCGGCCTGCCCATGCATTTCGTGGGTGCGGATCTGCACCTCGACCGTGCGTCCTTCCGGGCCGATCACCGCGGTGTGCAGCGAACGGTAGTCGTTGGCCTTGGGCCGGGCGATGTAGTCATCGAACTCGCTGGGCACCGGCGCCCACAGGGCATGCACGATGCCCAGCGCGGCGTAGCACGAGGCCACGTCGCCGACCATCACCCGCACCGCGCGCAGATCGTAGAGCTGCTGGAACGCCAGCCGCTTCTTCTGCATCTTCCGCCAGATGCTGTAGATGTGCTTCGGCCGCCCGCTGACCTCGGCGGCGATGCCGTGCCTGGCGAGCTCGCGCGACAGGGTCTTCTTGACCATCTCCACGTAGCGTTCGCGGGCGACGCGGGTTTCGTCGACCTCGCGGGCGATGTGGCGGTAGGTCTCCGGCTCCAGGTGGCGGAATGCCAGGTCTTCCAGCTCCCACTTCAGCTGCCAGATGCCCAGGCGGTTGGCCAGCGGCGCGTGGATGTCGCGGGTCAACTGGGCAAGCGCGCGACGCTCGGCCTCGGGCATGCGGTCGGCCGCGCGCATCCGCGCCAGTTGCCGGGCCAGCAGCAGTGGCACCACGCGCAGGTCGCGGACGATGGACAGCAGCAGCCGGCGCAGGCCCTCGCTGTTGCGACCGGCTTCGCGCCCGGCGTGCAGCGCCCAGACCTGGTCGGCCGCGTCCTGCCCTTCCAGCAGGCCCGCCACCATCGGCGCCAGCGTGCCCAGCGGCAGTTGCGGCAACTGCGCACGCAGCCCCGGCAGGTCGAACAGCAGCCCGGCCGCGACCATGCCCTCGTCGGCCGACAGCAGCGCCAGCGCTTCAAGCTCGTCGCGCAGCACCGGCCACGGCAGGCCGGGCTCGTGGGAGACGTCCGGCTGCGCCCACGCCTCCAGCATCGCCTGGCGCAATGCCGGCGACAGGACGGCCACGGAGGGGTGCTGCAGCAGGGCTTCCAGCCCGGGGGGAGAAGAGCGGGTCACAGCGATCAATCGCAAACGGTTGGCCCTACACTAGCGCCCAATCCTCTCCGGGAACAATCCATGAGCCTGACACGTTCGATCACGCTGGCCGGATGCCTGTTCGCCGCGCTGGCAACCGCGATGCCGGCCGATGCGCAGCGCGCCCGCGGCGACCTGCAGCAAGAGATGACGCCGGCCGAGTTCAAGGCCGCCGGCCTGGACAAGCTGACCACCACCGAGCTGGCCGCGCTGAACAACTGGCTGCAGGGCAAGGTCGAGCAGGTCGCCACCACCGCGGTGAAAGAAGCACGCGAGCAGGGCCGCCAGGAAGCGATCCGGCAGAACCGCGGTTTCTGGGGCGACGGCGGCTCGTCCGAGCCGATCAAGGCCAGGCTCGAAGGCGATTTCACCGGCTTCGGCAAGGGTCGCATCTACACGCTGGACAACGGCCAGCAGTGGGAACAGACCGATGCCTCCACGCTGACCGGCCTGCGCGGCACGGCGCTGCCGGTGCGCATCACTCCCGGCCTGATGGGCGTGTGGTACATGCAGGTCGAAGGCCGCAACACCCGCGCCAAGGTGCGGCGGATCAAGTAGGCCATCGCGGAACCACGCCGGGTGCCGGTACATCCCCGGCGCCGATCGGCGATACTCCGCGCCGGCAGCGGCGGGCACTGACCAGGGGAGTGCCCGTCGCCATCACCTCACGCTACGGGGACACTGATGCGATCGATCCACATGATGTTGCTGCTGGCGCTGCTCCCTGGAGTGGCTGGCGCCCAGGTCTACAAGTGCAAGGGCCGCAATGGCGAATCGGTGTACTCGCAGGATCCCTGCGACGGCAACACCACACCGATGGCACTGAAGGTCAGCAAGCCGGCCAGTCCCGGCGGCAATGATGGCGCGGGCAGCAACTCGGACAGCGCCATGGACTATTGCGTGGCCAATGCCAGCGCGGTGATCTACGGCCCGTCCAACGACCGCGTGGCCACCCTGCAGGAGCGCGTGGCCGCGCTGCAGCAGCAGGCCATCGCCGAGCCGGGCAATGCCAACGTGCGCGGGCAGATCGCCTCGCTGCAGCAGTCGATCGCGCGCGAGCGCGCCTCGGCCACCGCGCAGCTGTCCACTGCACGGCGGCGCTGCGCCGAGGAAAACGCCGCGCCGCCCGGCACCCCGTCCGGCGGTTCCACCTCGGACAGCTGACGCTGCGCGGGCTCAGCCGCGCAGCGCGGCCACCCGCTGGGCCAGCTTCTTGGCCGACACGCCGGACTTGCCGCCCAGCTCCTGGGCAAACAGCGACACCCGCAGTTCCTCGATATCCCAGCGCAGCGCCTGCCATTGCGGGCGCTGCTGCAGGCCGCGCGCCTGCGCGTCCTCCAGCGCATCGAGGAACGGCTTGAGCTCGAGCATGCGCGCCTGGTCGCGCGGCGGATCGCGCTTGGCGCGTTCGGCACGCAGGATCATCGCCTTGAGGTAGCGCGGGTACTGCGCCAGTGCCGCGGCCGGGGTCTGCCGCAGGAAGCCGGCGTGCACCAGCGCAGCCAGCTGCTGCTCCATGTCGTCCAGGTTGCCGCGCGCCCAGCCCATCAACGGCGCTTCCAGCTGGGGCTTCAGTTCAGCCACCAGCGAGAGGATGTTCTCGGCCAGCTTCAGCCGCTCCATCGCCTCGCCGAACAGGCGTTTTGCCGCGTCGTCACGACGCGCGCCGAATGCGGCCGGATCGCGGATGTCCTCCAGCCCCTCGGCCAGCACCGCGTTCATTGCCGCATCCACCAGGTCGCCGCGCAGGCGTTCCTGCGATTCGATGGCCGCGTACAGCAGGCCGGTCTTGGGCGACACCGGCAGCTGCTTGCGCGCCTGCTTGGCCTTGTCGGCCAGGGCGATCTCCAGCAGCCGACGCACGCCCTGTGGGTGCGCCTCGGCCGCCTCTTTGCGGTCAGCGAAGATGCGCAGCGCCGCGCTGTCGCCCAGGTCTACCAGCGCCGGCCACGCCGGCACCCCGGCTTCGCCCGGCACCTGCAGCGGGATCGGCGTGGACGGGAATTCGCGCAGGCCCTCGGCCGCCAGCGCACGCCCGGCGCGTGCGGCGAAGGCCTGGCCGGCACGATCACCGAAGCGGCCACGCAGCGCGTCCAGGTCGCGCGAGGTCGCCAGCACCTTGCCCTGCTCGTCGCGCAGGCGCAGGTTCATGCGCAGGTGCGGCTCCACGGCGGCCTCGTCGAAGTCGGTAGCCGCCACCGCCGCGCCGGTGGCGCGCGACAGGAAGCGCGCCAGCTCGCCGCGGATGTCGTCGGCCGAGGGCTGCGGGAAGGCCTCGAAGAACGCGCGGCCGAAGTCTGGCGCCGGCACGTAGTTGCGGCGCATCGCCTTGGGCAGCGAGCGGATCAGGGCCGCCGCCTTGTCGGCGACGAAACCCGGGGCCAGCCACGACAGCCGCGCCGGATCCAGCGCGTTGAGCAGGTGCAGCGGCACCTCCAGGGTCACGCCGTCATCCTCGGCACCGGGCTCGAAGCGGTAGTGCAGCGCCAGCCGCGCATCGCCCAGCGCGAAATACTTCGGGTAGCGGTCCTGCTCGCTGCCTTCACCCGGCAGCAGGTCGGTCAGCGTCCACTGCAGCGCGCGGCGCTTGTCCGGGGGCAGTTCCTTCCACCAGGCATCGAGGCGGCTGGCCGAATGGATCTCGGCCGGAATCCGGTCCAGGTACCAACGCGCCTGCCAGGCCTCGTCGGCGACGATGCCGGCGCGGCGCAGCTTGGCTTCTTCCTCGCGCGCCTGCTCCAGCACCTTGAGGTTGTCGGCGACGAAGCCGGCACGGGTATTGATCTCGCCGGTGACCAACGCCTGGCGCACGAAGATGTCGTGCGCCTCGCCCGGGTTGATGCGGCCGTAGTGCACCGGCTTCTTCGGTGCCAGTACCAGGCCGAACAGGCTGATCTGTTCGGAAGCGAGCACCTGGCCCTGGGCACGCGACCAGTGCGGGTCGAAATGCTTGCGGGCCAGCAGGTGCTGCAGCTCGTTGATCGCCCAGTCCGGCTCGATCGCGGCATTGGTCAGGCCCCATACGCGCTGGGTGTCGAGCAGCGTCGCGCTGAGCACCCACGGCGGCGGCTTCTTCGCCAGCGCCGAACCCGGGAACAGATGGAAGCGGCGCTGGCGCGGTGCCTGGAAATCGCCCTTCTCGGTGCGATGGCCGAGCTGGGTCGGCAGGCCGGCTAGGATCGCGCGATGCAGCGCCTGGTAGGCGGCTGCACGCACCTTCTCGCTTACGCCCGGGCCGGCATCCTGGGCGGCGCGTGGCGCCGGTGCGCGGGCCGGTGCCGGCGCCGGTTCGCTCTTGCCCTCGCGCGCCAGGCGCGCAGCGCGGTGCAGCTGGCCACGGGTGGCGCGGCGCGCGGCTTCATCCGAGGCACTGGGCGCGGCTTGCGGCGGCCCGGACAGCAAGGCCGGACCGAGGTCGCCCGCGCCAGCATCCCAGCCCAGTTCCTCGCACAGCAGGCGCAGCTGGCGGTGCAGCTCGCGCCATTCGCGCATGCGCAGGAAGCCTAGGAAGTTGCGTCCGCACCAGTCGCGCAATCTGGACTGGGTCAGTTCCTCGTGCACTTCGCGGTAGCCCTCCCACAGGCGCAGGATGCCGAGGAATTCCGAGCGCGGATCGGTGAACTTCGCATGTGCGTTGTCGGCGGCCTCGCGCGCTTCGGGCGGGCGCTCGCGCGGGTCCTGGATGCCGAGGAAGGCAGCGATCACCAGCATCTCGCGCAGGCAACCATGCTGCTGGGCGGCGACCAGCATCCGCGCCAGCTTCACGTCCACCGGGAGGCGTGCCATCTGCCGGCCGATCGCGGTGAGCTTGCGGTCCTTGTCCACCGCGCCCAGCTCGGCCAGCTGCTGCCAGCCATCGGCCACGGCGCGCTCGTCCGGCGGCTCCAGGAACGGGAAATCCTCGATCCGGCCCAGGCCCAGCTGCAGCATGCGCAGGATCACGCCGGCCAGCGACGAGCGGCGGATCTCCGGATCGGTGAACTCCGGGCGCGCGGCAAAGTCGGCTTCCGAATACAGCCGGTAGCAGATGCCCTCGGCGATACGGCCGCAGCGGCCCTTGCGCTGGTTGGCGCTGGCCTGGGAGATCGGCTCGATGTGCAGCCGGTCCAGCTTCTGCCGCGGGCTGTAGCGCTTGATGCGGGCGTGGCCGGGATCGATCACGTAGCGGATGCGCGGCACCGTCAGCGAGGTCTCGGCCACGTTGGTGGCCAGCACCAGCCGCCGCTTCGGGCCCGGGTTGAACACCCGGTCCTGGTCCTTGACCGACAGCCGCGCGTACAGCGGAAGCACCTCGGTCTCGCGGTATTTGCGCCGCTCCAGCGCCTGGTGCGCGTCGCGGATCTCGCGTTCGCCGGGCAGGAACAACAGCACGTCGCCGCGCGGATCAATGCGGGTGATTTCATCGACGGTGGCGACGATGGCCTCGTTGACCGAGACCGGGTCGGCATCGGCCTCCTCGGCGTTGCCGCGGCCCTTGCCCTGGCTTTCCGGCGTGCCGCGGATCTCCTCCAGCGGCCGGTAGCGCACTTCCACCGGATAGGTGCGGCCTTCGACGCTGACCACCGGCGCATCGTCGAAATGTTTTGCAAAGCGCGCGGTGTCGATCGTCGCCGAGGTGACGATCAGCTTCAGGTCCGGCCGTTTGCGCAGCAGCGTCTTGAGATAACCAAGCAGGAAGTCGATGTTGAGGCTGCGCTCATGCGCCTCGTCGACGATGATCGTGTCGTAGGCCGAGAGCCAGCGGTCGGAGGCGATCTCGGCCAGCAGGATGCCGTCGGTCATGAACTTGATGCGGCTGTCATCGCCCACGCGGTCGGTGAAACGCACCTGGTAGCCGACGATCGTGCCCAGCTCGGACTGCAGCTCCTCGGCCACGCGGGTGGCCACTGCGCGGGCGGCGATGCGTCGCGGCTGGGTGCAGCCGATCATCCCGGCCACGCCACGACCGGCGGCCAGGCACAGCTTGGGCAGCTGGGTGGTCTTGCCCGAGCCGGTCTCGCCGGCCACCACCACCACCTGGTGGTCGCGGATCAGCTCGATGATGCGCGCGCCCTCGCGGGCGATTGGCAGTTGCTCGTCCAGCGTGACCGAGGGCTGCGCCTGGGCCCGGGCCTGGCGCCGCTGCAGCGACACCTGCAGGGCCTTTTCAAACGACTCGGCCAGCCCGGCATTGCCCGGCTGCGCCCGCCATCGGGACCACAGGCCCAGCAGGCGGCCACGGTCGCGGGTCATCGCGCCATCGACGGCCTCGCGGCGACTGGCCAGCTGCGCCGGCGGGGGGGTGTTGATAGCGCTCATCTATGGCCCAACGTGAACATCTGAATGACAAAACATGGCTTAGTCTGGCTATTGTGACGTCATACCCCATCCACTGGAGGACAACCTGCCATGGCCCAGAGCACCGCAACCCAGAAGACCAGCGCGAAGCAGAAACTCGCCGCCGCCGCACCGTCGGCACCGAACATCGATATCGGGATCAATGACAAGGATCGCAAGGAGATTGCCGACGGCCTGTCGCGCTTCCTCGCTGACGCGTTCACCCTGTACCTGAAGACCCACAACTTCCACTGGAACGTGACCGGGTCGATGTTCAACTCGCTGCACAACATGTTCATGGATCAGTACACCGAGCAGTGGAACGCACTGGACGACGTGGCCGAGCGCATCCGCGCCCTGGGCTACAACGCGCCGGGCTCGTACAACGAGTTCATTGAGCTGACCTCGATTCCGGAAGAACCGGGCCTGACCGACAGCGCCGACTGGCGCGAGATGGTGCGCCAGCTGGTTGCCGGCAACGAGGCCGTGTGCCGCACCGCGCGCAAGGTGCTGAAGGTGGCTGACGACGCGGGCGACGATCCGTCGGTGGACCTGCTGACCCAGCGCCTGCAGACCCACGAAAAGTACGCCTGGATGCTGCGCTCGCTGCTGCAGTAATCCTCCCAGCTCCCGGTCCCCCCGCGGACCGGGACCTGCCCACGGGCCGGGCGACTGCCGGCCCGGCGCGGCCTGAGTGCATTTCCCACCCGGCGCGACGGAGTTTTCCGGCCCAAGCGACCCAGTCCGCGGCAACCGTGCGACATGCGGCGGGTAACATAGGCCGATGCCCCATTCCCCCGCGCAGCACCTGCTTTCCAGCGTCTTCGGTTACGACGCGTTCCGTGGCAACCAGCAGGACATCGTCGAGCACGTCGCCGCCGGCAACGATGCCCTGGTCCTGATGCCCACCGGCGGTGGCAAGTCGCTGTGCTACCAGATCCCCGCCCTGCTGCGCGACGGCACCGGCATCGTCATTTCCCCGCTGATCGCGCTGATGCAGGACCAGGTGGAAGCCCTGCGCCAGGCCGGCGTGCGCGCCGAGTTCCTCAATTCCACCCTCGATGCCGAAACCGCGGCGCGGGTGGAACGCGGGCTGCTCGCCGGCGAGATCGAGCTGCTGTACGTGGCTCCCGAGCGCCTGCTCACCGGCCGTTTCCTGTCGCTGCTCGATCGCAGCCGGATCGCCCTGTTCGCGATCGACGAGGCGCACTGCGTGTCGCAGTGGGGCCACGACTTCCGCCCGGAGTACCGCCAGCTCACCGTGCTGCACGAGCGCTGGCCGGGCGTGCCGCGCATCGCGCTGACCGCCACCGCCGACCCGCCGACCCAGCGCGAGATCGCCGAGCGCCTGGATCTTGCCCAGGCCCGGCATTTCGTCAGCTCCTTCGACCGCCCCAACATCCGCTACACCGTGGTGCAGAAGGACAACGCCAAATCGCAGCTGCTCGATTTCCTGCGCGCGCATCGTGACCAGGCCGGCATCGTCTACTGCCTGTCGCGGCGCAAGGTCGAGGAGACCGCCGGCTTCCTGTGCGAGAAGGGCTTCAACGCCCTGCCCTACCACGCTGGCCTGCCGGCGGAGGTGCGTGCGGCCAACCAGCGCCGTTTCCTGCGCGAGGACGGCATCGTGATGTGCGCGACCATCGCCTTCGGCATGGGCATCGACAAGCCGGACGTGCGCTTCGTCGCGCATACCGACCTGCCCAAGTCGATGGAAGGCTACTACCAGGAAACCGGCCGCGCCGGCCGCGATGGCGAGCTCTCCGAGGCCTGGCTGTGCTACGGCCTGGGCGACGTGGTGCTGCTCAAGCAGATGATCGAACAGGGCGAGGCCACCGAGGAGCGCAAGCAGCTCGAACGGGCCAAGCTCGACCACCTGCTCGGCTATTGCGAGTCAATGCAGTGCCGCCGCCAGGTGCTGCTGGCCGGCTTCGGCGAGACCTATGCCCAGCCATGCGGCAACTGCGACAACTGCGTTACCCCGCCAGCGGCGTGGGACGCCACGATCCCGGCGCAGAAGGCGCTGAGCTGCGTCTACCGCAGTGGCCAGCGTTTCGGCGTCGGCCACCTGATCGACATCCTGCGTGGCAGCGAGACCGACCGCATCAAGCAGCTGGGCCACGACCAGCTCAGCACCTACGGCATTGGGCGTGACCTGGACAGCCGCGCCTGGCGCGGCGTGTTCCGCCAGCTGGTTGCTGCCAGCCTGCTGGAGGTCGATGCCGAAGGCCACGGCGGGCTGCGCCTGACCGACGCCAGCCGCGACGTGCTCAAGGGCCGCCGCCAGGTGATGATGCGCCGTGAAACCACCAGCGCCGCGACCCGAGACCGCAGCAGCGCGCCGCGCAGCGGGCTGCCGGTGCAGCCCCAGGACCTGGCGCTGTTCAACGCCCTGCGCGGGCTGCGCGCCGAGCTGGCACGCGAGCAGAACGTGCCGGCCTTCGTGATCTTCCACGACAGCACACTGCGCAACATCGCCGAGCAGCGCCCGACCAGCGTGGATGCGCTGGCCCGGGTCGGTGGCATCGGCGGCAGCAAGCTGGCCCGCTACGGACAGCGCCTGGTGGAAATCGTGCGCGAGCAGGGCTGAGCGCCGCAGCGGCACGCCCGCCATCGCACAAACAAAAAGCCCCGGAATCTCCGGGGCTTTTGTCTTCCGGCTTGCGCCGGCCTTTGATGGTGGGCCGTGAAGGATTCGAACCTTCGACCAAAAGATTAAAAGTCTTCTGCTCTACCGACTGAGCTAACGGCCCAAACAAAGACCCGGCCGCAGCCGGGGTTGCGTAGTCTAGCGCAAGAACCCCGGCGACGGAATCAGACGTAGCGGGTTGGGTCGGCCATTCCCGCGGCAGTGAAGCCATCGGCGCGCAGGCGGCAGGCGTCGCACTGTCCGCACGCGCGGCCATCCATGTCGGCACGGTAGCAGGACACGGTCAGGCCAAAATCCACGCCCAGGCGCTGGCCTTCGGCGGCAATCTGCGCCTTGCTCAGGTACTGCAGCGGCGCGTGCACGGTGACGCCTGCGCCTTCCACGCCGGCTTTGGTGGCCAGGTTGGCCAGCGTCTGGAAGGCGGCGATGAATTCGGGGCGGCAATCCGGATAGCCGGAATAGTCCACGGCGTTCACGCCGCAGAAGATGTCGTTGGCGCCGAGCACTTCGGCCCAGCCCAGGGCCAGCGACAGCATGATGGTGTTGCGCGCCGGCACGTAGGTGGACGGGATCCCGGCACCGCCGGCCTGTGGCACGTCGATGGCGTCATCGGTCAGCGCCGAGCCGCCGATGCTGCGCAGGTCCACGTCGACCACCTTGTGCCCGGCCACGCCAAGGGCGCCCGCCACGCGCGCGGCGGCTTCCAGCTCGGAGGTGTGGCGCTGGCCATAGCGCACGCTCAGCGCATAAACCTCGAAGCCCTGCTCCTGGGCGATGGCAACCACGGCGGCCGAATCCATGCCGCCGGAAAGAAGCACGACTGCTTTCTTCTTCATTGAACTTGTCCGGATGGGGGAGAAACGCCAGCACGCTGTCCCGCGCCGGTGGTGATGCCCGGCTCGCGGGCACCAGTTGCCATCAACCGAGCTGGCGGCAGCAGGTGATTTTACGCCAGTGCCGCGACGACGATCGCGACCGCAGCACGCTGCGGCTCAGCGGCCAGGCTCGTCGTTCCACAGAAGCTTGTGCAGCTGCATCTGGAAACGCACCGGCAGCCGATCGGCCACGATCCAGTCGGCCAGGTCGCGCGGCGCCAGTTCGCTCTTGCTTGGCGAGAACAGCACCATGCAACGCTCGTGCAGACGGTGCTCGAGCACCATTGCGCGTGCCCATTCGTAGTCCTGGCGACCGCACAGCACGAACTTGACCTGGTCACGCGCGGTGAGCAGCGCCAGGTTCTCCAGCCGGTTACGCGCCATCTCGCCCGAACCCGGTGTCTTGAGGTCGACCACGCGCGAGACACGACTGTCGACGCCACTGATGTCCAGTGCGCCGGAAGTCTCCAGCGACACGTCCAGCCCGGCATCGCACAGTTTCTGCAGCAGCACCAGGCAGCGCTTCTGTGCCAGCGGCTCGCCGCCGGTCACGCAGACGTGGCGCACGCCATACCCGATGACCTCGGCCACGATCGCATCGATGTCCCACCAGGTGCCACCATGGAAGGCGTAGGCGGTATCGCAGTAGGTGCAGCGCAACGGGCAACCGGTCAGGCGCACGAACACCGTCGGCCAGCCGGCGGTGTCGGCTTCGCCCTGCAGCGACAGGAAAATCTCGGTGATCTTCAGCCGCGGCAGGGGCGACTGCACGATCTCGCTGGGAACAGCGGCGTCGGCAACGGAATTCATGGGGCTCATTATGCGCGCCGTGCCCGGTGGCACGGCGCTGCAAGCGGTCAGCGCAACTGCTGGCCGAGGCGGATCGACTGCAGGCGGTCCTGCGCGGTGCGGGCGGCATCGCTGCCCGGATACTGGGAAATCACCTGCGCCAGGGTCTTCTCTGCCTGCGCCAGGTCACCCAGTCCGTACTGGGACAGGCCCAGCTTCAACAGGCCGCCAGCGGCCTTGTCGTGGGTCGGGTAGCGGGCCACCAGGTCGCGGAACTGCGCCTGCGCCAGCTCGAAATTGCGGGTGGCGTAATAGCTCTCGCCCAGCCAGTACAACGCATTGGGGGTGTAGACGCCATTGGGGTAGAGCTCGAGGAAGCTCTGGAACAGCTCGGCCGAATCGTCGTACTTGCCGCCCTTGAGGGCGTCGAAGGCGACGTTGTAGGCGACCCGTTCGTCACCGGCCACCGCCAGGGTGCCGGCATCGCCCCGCACGGTCGGCGGGCGTTCGGAAATCACGGGCTTGGCCGGCGGAGTTGCCGCCGCCGGGCTTGCCGGGGGATTGGCTGGCAGGACCGGCGCGGCGCCGCCTTCCAGCCGGTTCAGGCGGCCATCCAGGTCCAGGTACTGGTCGCGGCTGCGCTGCTTGAGCTGTTCGTTCTCATGCTGCAGCTGTTCGATCATGTCCTGCATCTGCACCACCTGGGTACGCAGCTGCTGCAGCTGGTTCAGGAGGTCAGTGTTGGCCTGGGTGTTGGACGCCTGCTGCTCGAGCACGGCAACGCGGTCGGCAAGGCTCTGCCGCTGGGCGTACGCCGGCGCGGCGGCCAAGAAGGCCGCCGCGACGAGCATCGATGTCAGTCGAAGACGCATCGATTATTACTGAGCGGTGTAGACGATCTCGACGCGACGGTTCTGCGACCAGCAGCCTTCGCCGGACTCGGTGCAGACCGGACGCTCTTCACCGTAGCTGACGACGGTCAGCTGGCTGCCCGAACCACCGTTGGCCTGCAGGGCCGAGGACACCGCGTTGCCGCGACGCTCGCCCAGACCCAGGTTGTACTCGCGGCTGCCGCGCTCGTCGGCATGGCCCTGCAGGGTGATGCGCGAGGACGGACGGTCACGCAGGTACTTGGCGTGGCAGGACATGATCGCCTGGAATTCCGGCTTCAGGCTGTCCTGGTCCAGGTCGAAGTACACGACGCGCTGACGTAGGCAGGCGTCGGTGTCGAGGTCGCCCGGGCCGTACAGGCCGGAGGTGCTCGGGGAGGTCGGGGCAGTCGGGGCGGTCTCGACCGGAGCCTGCGGCTCTTCCTTGACCTTCTTCGAGCAGCCGGCCAGGACGGCAATGGACATCAGAGAAACAAGCAGAACTCGGGTGGACTTGTTCATGGCAGTACCTTTTAGGCTCCTATAAGCCAATACGGGGGTTTACAAAGCGAAATATTAACATTTAACGCGAACTGCGATAGGGGGACCAGGAAGGTTCCCGGACGTCTCCGTCGGCCAGTACGAGACGCTGCCGGACCCGCGCATCGGCGGATACGGCGTACAGCACACCACGGCCCCCCTCGCGGGCGGCGTACAACACCATGCTGGCGTTCGGGGCAAAGCTGGGCGATTCATCCAGCGACCCCGGCGACAGCGTGCTCCAGCGCGGGGACCCGAGGCTGCGGTCCATCATCGCGATCTTGTAGGTATTGCCACTGCCCTGGGCCACGGCGAGCTTGGTGCCGTCGAACGAGAGGCTGGGAGTGGCGTTGTAGTTGCCCTGGAAGGTGACGCGGCTGGCGCTGCCGCCGCTGGCCGCGACCTGGTAGATCTGCGGGCGGCCGCCACGGTCGGAGGTGAAGTAGATCGAGCTGCCGTCCGGGGCCCAGGTCGGCTCGGTATCGATGCCGAAGTGGTTGGTCAGCTGGGTCAGCGCCTTGCTGCCCAGGTCCATCACGTAGATCTCGGGATTGCCGCTGCGCGACAGCGACAGGGCAAGACGTCGGCCGTCTGGGGAGAAGGACGGAGCGCCGTTGATGCCGCGGAAGCTGGAAACCAGCTCGCGCGCGCCGGTGGCGATGTCCTGGATGTAGATCGAGGAATTGCCGCGCTCGAAGCTGACGTAGGCCAGCTTGCGGCCATCCGGGCTCCAACTCGGCGACAGTAGCGGCTCAGCCGAGCGCACGATGGTCTGCGGGTTGTAGCCATCCGAATCGGCCACCATCAGCGCATAGCGCATGTTGCCGCCGCGACCGCTGGCGGTGACGTAGGCAATGCGGGTCCAGAAGGCGCCGCGGATGCCGAGGATCTTCTCGTAGATCGCATCGGCCATCTGGTGGGCCACGTCGCGCATGGCGTTGGAACGGGCGGTCATTGCCAGGCCGAGCATGCGCTCGCCCTTGGCCACATCGAACAGCTCGTACTCGACGCGGTAGGCGCCTTCGCCGGCGTCCTGCACGCGGCCGACCACCAGGTAGTCCTGCTTTAGCGCGCGCCAGGTCGGGTACTGGACCTCGCTGCCACGGGTCGGGCGCTCGACGATCTGCGCTTCGGGCAGGGTGCGGAACTGGCCCGAGCGCTCCAGGTCGGCGCGTACCACCGCGGCCACATCGGTCTGCGGGGCACTGCCGCCACCCTGGTACGGCATGGGCACGATGGTGATTGGCAGCGCGGAGGCATTGCCGCCCACGATGTCGATTTCCAGGCCCTGCTGGGCCAGCGCCGCGAACGGCAACAACAGGGCAGTGATGGCACAGAGCCAGCGCGGCATTTTCTTCATGGGTCGCTCAGTGTTCCGGGCAGGGAATTGCAAGGGATAGCAGCACACAGGTGAACATTTTCGCAATCATGAACGAACACGGCGTGAAAGCGGTGTGGCCGTGGCGCCTGCTGCCTTGCACCGGCCCGATACAAACAGCCCCATAACGGGGGCTGCATCGATACCGGATGGATGGACCGCACATTGGACGATGGATCCTGATCCACAGGCCGCGCGCCTGCCCGGGAGGTTAGCGGTCGCGCGCCTCGAAATTGAAGTTCAATGTGCGCTGGAACACGCTCTCGAAGCCCCGGTACGGCAACGGCTGTGCGCGCAGGATCGCCGCCTCGACCGAGCGCCGGCCGGCGTCGTCGTACGGGCAACTGCTGCCGAACTGCACCTCGACCACCTCACCGCCCGGGAGCTGGCGGATGGTCAGGCGGCAGCGCTGGCCGCGCGGCACCGAATCCGGGCGTACCCACTGATTGAGCACCGCCTGCTGGATGGCGGCCGCGTACTTGGCCGCCAGGTCATCGCTGCTGCCACCGGCGCCCGGCGCGGCCTGGCTGGTGCCGCTGGCCGCGGCGCTGGCGGTGGCCTGGTTGGCGCGCGCCTGGGCGACCTGGCGCAGCCTCTGCTCGGCCAGCTGTGCTTCCTTCTCGGCCTGGGCGCGTCGCGCGCGCAGCTCGGCGATCTTCTTCTGCCGTTCTTCCTCGGCCTTGGCCTCGGATGCCTTGCGCTGTTCCTCGGCGAGCTTTTTCTGGCGGTCGGCCTCTTCCTGCTGTTTGGCCAGCCGCAGTTTCTGCTCGGCCTCCTCGACGCGCTTGCGCTCGGTCAGGTCGATCTGTTCCTGGCGGCGCTTGGCCTCCTGCTCCTGGCGCGCTTTTTCCTGCGACACCGCCAGCGCGCTGACGCGTTCCTGGTCGATGGTGTCCGGCTCGGCGATGCGCTCCTGGGCGTTGTGCTGCTGCGGCGTGGGCGCGTCCTGAGGACGCGGCTCGGGCAGCGGTTGCGGCGGCGGCACGGTGTCCTCAGGAACCGGCACCGGCTCGGCTTCGGCCTCGGAAACCGGATCGGGCAGCGGCGGCAGGTTTTCCGAATCGCGCAGCGCCTTGCGGGCCGCAGCGCTTTCGGCGGCCGACACCTCGAGGCTGGCCTCGATGCTCGGATCACCGGCAGCGGCATCGACGCTGCGCTGCGGCGACCACAGCCAGGCCAGCGCGAAGATCACCGCCACCAGCAGGTGGACGGCCAGCGCCAGCAGGACCGGGCGACCCCAGCCCTCTTCCTGACGCGGCGACGGCGGCAGCGCCTCAGCGTGCATTGCCGCCCGCATCGGTCAGCAGCCCCACCTTCTCCACCTTGGCGCGCTTGAGCGCGTCCATGGCGTCGATGACCTTTTCATACGGCACGCTGCGGTCGGCGGCGACCACCACCCGCACGTCCTTGTCCTGCGAGACCAGCGCGGCCATCTGCGCCTGCAGCGCGGCCCGGTCCATCGCCTCGGGCTTGCCCTCGGGCAGCTGCAGTGCCATCTGGCCGCGGCTGTCGACGGTGACCACGATCGGATCCTGCTTGCTTTCCAGCGCCTTGGCATTGGAGCTGGGCAGCTCGACATCGATGCTCAGCGTCAGCAGCGGCGCGGTCACCATGAAGATGATCAGCAGCACCAGCATCACGTCGATGTACGGCACGACGTTGATTTCGGACTTGAGTTTGCGGCGCTTGCGGCGCGCGGATGACAGGCTCATGGAAGGTTCCTGCGTTGGTTGGCGGACGCCGGTCCGATCATTCGTCGACGGCGGCCTGGCGCTGCAGGATGGAGCTGAACTCGTCGGAGAAGGTTTCGTAGCGCACCGACAGCCGTTCCACGCGGGTGGTGAAGCGGTTGTAGGCCCACACCGCCGGAATCGCGACGAACAGGCCGATGGCGGTGGCGAACAACGCTTCGGAAATGCCCGGGGCGACAGAGGCGATGCCGCTTGATTCGCCGCTGTTGATCATGTCGTGCATGGTCACCATGATGCCGAACACCGTGCCCACCAGGCCCACGTACGGGGCGGTGGAGCCGATGTTGGCCAGCAGCTCGAGGTTGCGTTCCAGCCCATCGACCTCGCGGGCGTAGGCGGTGCGCATGGCGCGCTGCGCGCCTTCGAGCTGGATGCGGCCATCCAAGCGACGCTTGTCACGCAGGCGGGTGAACTCACGGAAGCCGGACTCGAAGATCGCTTCAAGGCCGCTGACCTGGCGGTTGCGGTCGGTGGCCGCCGAGTACAGCTTGCCGAGGTCCGCGCCGGACCAGAAGCGGTTCTCGAACTCGTCGGCAGCGGCGTTGGCTTCCTTGAACACGCGTGCCTTGCGGAAGATGATCACCCAGCTGATGAACGAGCCGGCCAACAGCAGCAGCACGATCAGCTTCACCGGCAGGCTGGCCTTGAGCATCAGGTCCAGGTAGTTGATGCCGCCATGCGCGGCACCACCCAAGGTCTCGGCCGCGGCGCTGGTGACCTCCTCCGGCAGGGCTTCGACCACGGTGGCCTGCAGGGCCAGGAGCAATGCGATCATCCGTTGTTCCTCAATGTTCGGATTCTTTGGTTTCGAGATTCTTCAACGCCTGGTACAGCGCGTCGTCCATGCCGCGCGGCCGGAAATCGCTGGCCGACAACGCCGCGATCCTGACCTGCGCGGTGAGCAGCAGCTCCTCGTCGCGGCGCACGGTCTGCACGAACTGCATGCTGGCCCGCCGGCACGATGCCAGCGAGGCAGTGACCCGGAGGTCATCGTCCAGCCGCGCTGGCCTGAGGAAGTCCATCTGCATCGCGCGTACCGCGAACACGAGGTCGTGCTCGGCGCGCATCCGCTCCTGACCGTATCCCTGCGCCCGCATCCATTCGGTGCGTGCCCGTTCCATGAAAGCGACGTAGCGGGCGTGGTAGACCACCCCGCCAGCGTCGGTATCTTCCCAGTAGACGCGTGTCGGCCAACTGAATACGGATTCAGCCATGGTCGGGCTCCGCGAACAGATCATCGGTCGGCACCGCGGCCGCCTTGGGCTTGAGCCCCAGGTGCCGGTACGCCTTGTTCGTGGCCATGCGGCCGCGGGCGGTCCGCACCAGGAAGCCCTGCTGGATCAGGTAGGGCTCGACCACGTCCTCGAGTGTGCCGCGTTCCTCGGACAGCGCCGCGGCCAGCGACTCGATTCCGACCGGGCCGCCATCGAAATAGTCCACCAAGGTGCGCAGCAGGCGGCGATCGAGTTCGTCGAAACCTTCCGGATCGACCTTGAGCATCTGCATGGCCGCCTGCGCCACCGGCTGGTCGATGTGGCCGCTGGCCTTGACCTGGGCGTAGTCGCGTACGCGCCGCAGCAGGCGGTTGGCGATGCGCGGGGTACCACGCGAGCGTCGCGCGATCTCGCCGGCGCCGTCGGCGGTGCAGTCGATGCCCAGGATCTGCGCCGAGCGGCGCACGATGCGGGTCAGCTCCTCGGGCGAGTAGAACTCCAGCCGCTGGACGATGCCGAAACGGTCGCGCAGCGGCGCGGTCAGCAGGCCGGCGCGGGTGGTGGCGCCGATCAGGGTGAACGGCGGCAGGTCGATCTTGATCGAGCGTGCGGCCGGGCCTTCGCCGATCATGATGTCGATCTGGAAGTCTTCCATCGCCGGGTACAGCACTTCCTCGACCACGGGCGAGAGACGGTGGATCTCATCGACGAACAGCACGTCGTGCGGCTGCAGGTTGGTCAGCAGCGCGGCCAGGTCGCCGGCCTTCTCGATCACCGGGCCGGAAGTGACCCGCAGGTTCACTCCCAGCTCGTTGGCGATGACATGGCTGAGCGTGGTCTTGCCCAGGCCGGGCGGGCCGAAGATCAGCACGTGGTCGAGGGCATCGCCACGGGCCTTGGCCGCCTCGATGTAGATCTCCAGCTGCTCGCGGACCGCGACCTGGCCAAGGTAGTCGGCCAGGCGGCGCGGGCGGATGCTGGCGTCGGCCGCGTCATCCTCGCGGGTGGCGCCGGCGCCAATGATGCGGTCTTGGGTCATGGGCCAATTATGCGGGAAGCGGGCGCGTACGGGCGCGCGGTCAGATCTCCACCTGCGCGCCCAGCTCAACCAGGCGGTTGCCCGGGATGCGGAAGAAGCCGGTGGCAGGCGCGGCGTTGCGGTGCATGACCGCGAACAGCTTGTCGCGCCAGACCGGCATGCCACGCTTGGCACTGGCGACGATGGTCTCGCGGCTGGCGAAGAAGGTGGTGTCCATCGGGTCGAAATAGATGCCGCCGCGATCACACGAGCGCATCAGCGCCAGCGGCACGTCCGGCGTCTCCATGAAGCCGAACCGGACATGGACCCGGTAGAACTCGTCGCCGATCGATTCCATCTTCAGCCGCTGCGCGTCGGCCGCGTACGGCACCGGCAGCGTTTCCACGTGCAGGAACACATTGCGTTCGTGCAGCACCTTGTTGTGCTTGAGGTTGTGCATCAGCGCATGCGGGACCACGTTCGGGTCGGCGGTCAGGAACACCGCGGTGCCCTGCACCCGCACCGGCGGCGCCAGCATCAGCCCGGGCAGGAAGGTGTCCAGGCGGATACCGTCCTTCTGCAGCTCGCCATGCAGCAGTTCGCGGCCGCGGCGCCAGGTACGCATCATGGTGAAGGCGGTGATGCCGATGAACAGCGGCACCCACGCGCCGATGCCGGTGACCAGCTTCGCGCCGTTGGCGAACAGGAAGGCCAGGTCGATCACCAGGAACACGCCGCACAACGGCAGCACCCAGCGGCGGGAATCGGGCCAGCGCGTGTACGCGACGATCGCCAGCAACAGGGTGTCGATCAGCATGGTGCCGGTGACCGACAGGCCGTAAGCCGTGGCCAGCGCGCCCGAGCTCTGGAAGCTCAGCACCAGCACCACCACCGCCAGGTACAGCATCAGGTTGACCGACGGCACGTAGATCTGGCCGATCGTGTCCTTGGAGGTGTACTTGATGTGCAGGCGCGGCAGGTACCCCAGCTGGATGGCCTGGCGGGTCACCGAGAACGCACCGGTGATGACGGCCTGCGAGGCCACCGCCGCCGCCGTGGTGGCCAGCACCAGCATCGGGATCTGCGCCCAGTCCGGGATGGACATGTAGAACGGGTTGGCCACCGCCTCGGGATGGCGCAGCAGCACGGCGCCCTGGCCGTAGTAGTTCAGCACCAGCGCCGGCAGCACGAAACCGAACCAGCCCCAGCGGATGGGTTTCTTGCCGAAGTGCCCCATGTCGGCGTACAGCGCCTCGCCGCCGGTGACGGTCAGCACCACCGCACCCAGGATCAGCACCGCGTGCCAGTCGTGGGTGACGAAGAAGTGCCAGGCCCAGAACGGATTCAGCGCCGCGAGCACCGATGGGTTCTGGGCGATGTTGTAGATGCCGAAGCCGGCCAGCACGATGAACCAGGTGATCATCACCGGGCCGAACGCCTTGCCCACCTTCGCGGTGCCGAAGCGCTGGAACGCGAACAGGCCGGTCAGGATCACCAGGCTGATCGGCACCACCCATCGGGTGAAGACCGGCGACACCACCTCCAGGCCCTCCACCGCGCCCAGCACGGTGATGGGCGGCGTGATCATGCCGTCGCCGAAGAACAGGGCCGCACCGAAGATGCCGAGGATGCCGACCGTATAGTTCAGGCGCGAGCCTTTGGTCAGGCTGCGCTGCGCCAGCGCGGTCAGCGCCATGATGCCGCCCTCGCCGTCGTTGTCGGCGCGCATGATCACGATGACGTACTTCAACGTCACCACCAGCAGCAGCGACCAGAAACCCAGCGACAGCAGCCCGCGGACCGTGTCCGCATCCGGCGTCAGGCCGAAGTGCGGATGGAACATTTCCTTGATGGTGTACAGCGGGCTGGTGCCGATGTCGCCGAACACCACGCCGACGGCGCCCGCCACCAGGGCGACCATGCCGGCCTTCGAATGGCCGTGTTGCCCGGCGTCGTGGGGAGATGAGGGGGTGGACATGGCGGCCGAAAGGGTAGCGCTGTGAAAGTGAAGGGGTGCTCTAGGCGACGGTCAGCGCAGCGCCGACTGCAGCGCCTTACGGATGATCGTCGCGGCCTCGTCGCCTGGCGCAGTGGCGTCGCGCGCCATGCGGGTGGCTTCGGCCGGTTTGTAGCCCAGCTGCTGCAGGGCGATGGTCGCCTCGGACTGCGGATCGGCCGGCAAGGCACTGATGCCGCCCACGCCGGTGCCGATCAGGTCGGCCGCGCGGTCGCGCAGCTCGACCACCATGCGCTCGGCGGTCTTCTTGCCGATGCCGGGGATGCGGGTCAGCGCGGTGATGTCACCGGCCTGGATCAGCCGCGCAAACTCGTCGACGCTGGCACCGGAGAGCACCGCCAGTGCGATCTTCGCGCCGATGCCGGTGACCTTCTGCACGTCGCGGAACAGCCGCCGCTCGCCCTCGCGCAGGAAGCCGTACAGCGAGACGCTGTCCTCCTTCTGCGCGTAATGGGTGAACAGCACCACCTCGCGGCCCACGTCGGGCAGGTCGTAGAAGGTGCTCATCGGCGCTTCCAGCTCGTAACCGACGCCATTGACGTCGATCATCAGCCACGGCGGAGCCTTGTAGGCGAGGATGCCGCGCAGGCGTCCGATCATGGGTTGGTCCTCATTTGCGACTCCAGGCCTGGCGCACGTCCACGCCCAGCCGGTTGGCGGTGGCGCGCACATGCGCATGGGTGATGGCCACGGCCAGTGCATCGGCGGCGTCGGCCTGCAGCTTGCCGCCCAGGTTCAACATCAGCCCGACCATGTGCTGCACCTGTTCCTTCTGTGCACCGCCACGACCGACCACGGCCAGCTTGATCTCCGAGGCGGCGTACTCGTGCACCGGCAGGTCGCGCATGACCACGGCGCTGATCGCCGCGCCGCGCGCCTGGCCGAGCTTGAGTGCCGAATCCGGGTTCCTGGCCATGAACACCTTCTCGATGGCCACTTCCTGCGGCTGGTACTGCTCGACCAGCGCAGACAGGCCGACCACGAGCATCTTCAGGCGCTGGGCGAAACCGTCCGCACCCAGCAGCACCAGCGGTGCGTGGTAGACGTAGCTGGTGCGGCCACTGGCGTCGACGTCGATGATGCCGACGCCGGTGCGCTGCGAGCCCGGGTCGATCCCGAGGATGCGGGTCATCGGCGCGGGCAGCACCGGGTCTGGAACAGCGCGCGCAGCCCGCCGGAGCGGGCGCGCGCCGGGGCGTTGCGGCGGATCACGGTGGTGATGCCGGGATCCGGCACGCGGCGCTGCTTACGCATACGCGTCCGCACCGAGTTCGGCGTTGGAGTAGACCTCCTGCACGTCGTCCAGGTCCTCGAGCATGTCCAGCAGCTTCCTGACCTGCAGCGCGACCTCGCCCTCGACCTTGATGTCGTTGTCGGCGCGGAAGGTGATCTCGGCATGGTCGGGGACCAGGCCGGCAGCGGCCATCGCGTCCTTGACCACGTTGAAGGCTTCCGGCGCGGTGACCACGTCGATCGAGCCATCGTCCGGGTAGACGACGATGTCGTCGGCACCGGCCTCGATCGCCGCCTCGGTGATCTTTTCCTCGTCCGCGCCCGGGGCATAGCTGAGCACGCCCAGGCGCCTGAACATGAAGGCCACCGAGCCTTCGGTGCCCATGTTGCCGCCGCACTTGGAGAAGGCGTGGCGCACGTCGGCCACGGTACGCACGCGGTTGTCGGTCAGGCAGTCGACGATGACCGCCACGCCGCCCGGGGCATAGCCCTCGTAGCGCACTTCCTCGTACTCGACGCCTTCCAGCTCGCCGGTGGCCTTCTTGATGGCGCGCTCGATCACGTCCTTGGACATGTTCGCCGACAGACCCTTGTCCATGGCCACGCGCAGGCGAGGGTTGTTGTTGGGGTCGCCTCCACCGCCGCGGGCGGCGACGCCGATCTCACGGATGATCTTGGTGAAAATCTTGCCGCGCTTCGCGTCGGACGCGTTCTTGCGGGCCTCGATGGAGGGACCTCTACCCATGGGACTTTCCATACATCTGCAGGGAACAGGCGGCGAATTCTACCTGATCCCTGCCTTGGACTCTCAGGCGGCGCAGGCCGGCGCGTCGGCCCCGAAGCGGCCATGGCGCAGGAAGGCGGCAGTCTGCCGCGCCGCCTCGGCCGAGAGCACCAGCCCGCTGTGGCTGGCCGAGACCACGCAGTGGTCGCGCAGGCCGGGCAGCCGGGTTTCGGCCAGCGCCACGGTGCCATCGGACTGGTGGTCGATCGCCCCCAGCAGGCAGCCCAGTCCGTGCGGCACGGTGCCGGCGACCAGGCCGACCTCGGCCGCGCCGTTCCATTCGCGCAGGCCCTGCTGCAGCAGGCCGCCGCTGCGCCCCAGCGCGACCGACCAGCCACGCTCGCCAAGCAGGCGTGCGGTGCCGCTGCCCAGCAACGGCGAGCCCAGGCAGACCACGCGTGGCACCGGCAGCTCGGGCGCCTGGCGCAGCGCCTCCAGCGCGACCAGGCCACCCAGGCTGTGGCCGACCAGCGCGACCGGCCCGGACTGGCGCAGGCGCTGGACCAGGCTGGGCACGGCGACGTCCGGCCCGCCAAACACGCTGGCGTACCCAAAGACGTCCACGTCGAACCCATGCGCACGCAGCCGCCAGGCCAGCGGCTCCACCCACACCCGCGCATTCCAGATGCCATGCAGCAGCAGGACGCGGGAGATGGTGGCCCCGGCGGAAGCGGGTTGGTGGCTAGCGATGCCCATGGCCGCATTGGACACAGCCACGTGGCAACGGGCGATGAAGTGGCTCAACCGGCCACGTCCGGCACGGCAGTGCGCCGCCATGCCCCCGGGCTCAGCCCGCTCTGCGCCTTGAAGGCGCGCGACAGCGCCGCCTCGCTGCCGTAGCCGACATCGCTGGCGATCAACTTCAGTGGCCGGCCCTGGCGCAGGGCCTGCTGCGCCAGCCCGACCCGCCAGGCCTGCAGGTACTGCCCGGGGGTGAGGCCGAGCACCTGGCGGAAGGTGGTGGCAAACACGGTGCGCGACATCCCCGCGACCTGGGCCAGGGACTCCAGCGACCAGTCGCTGGCGGGGGCCTCATGCATTGCCACCAGCGGGTGGCGCAGGCGCGGATGGCCCAGGCCCGCCAGCATCCCGGCCCGCACCTGCCCGCCCTCCATCAACTGGCGCAGCACCTGGATCATCACCACCTCGAACAGCCGGTTGACCAGGGCGCCGCGTCCGCACCGCTGTTCGAACGCTTCGTCGAACAGCAGGGC
Source organism: Stenotrophomonas sp. Marseille-Q4652 (assembly GCF_916618915.1). NCBI lineage: Bacteria > Pseudomonadati > Pseudomonadota > Gammaproteobacteria > Lysobacterales > Lysobacteraceae > Stenotrophomonas > Stenotrophomonas sp. Marseille-Q4652. The sequence goes on along the minus strand of NZ_CAKAKE010000001.1, from coordinate 79,339 downwards.
CAGCACCGGGGCCGCCCCCTGCACCTCGTCCAGCGGCAGGCACACCACGTCCGGCAGTGCGGCGCACAGCGGGTTCTGCGTGCCGCCGTGGAATTGAAGGTTGGCGCAGGCCATGTCCGCGCCGCGCTCCGGGTCGCTGACGAAGCGGTGGGTCAGCGGCCGCGGATACAGCAGCAGGCTGGGACGCTCGATCCGCAACGCTCCCCTGCCATGGAACACCTCCAGCGGACCGCGCTGGATCAGGTGGAACTGCCCGGTGCCCGCGCCCTCGAGCGTGTTGATGCCGCACAGCGCGCCGGCGTGGAAGACCTCGGCCGAGATCGGGAAGCGATCCAGCAGTACCGCGAGCCGGTCGACCATCTCGTACTCCTGATCAATTTTTCAGAACTATCAAAATCAAATCGTACGCCCCGGGCACGCAAAGTACACCTGCCGGGACACACCGGCGACCCCAGACCAAAGGACGCAACCATGACCATCGAAAAGATCCTCTACACCGCCACCGCCACCGCTACCGGCGGCCGCGAAGGCCAGGCCCGCTCTCCGGACGGCGCGCTGGCGGTGAAGCTTTCCACCCCGCGCGAGCTCGGCGGCGCCGGCGGCGACGGCACCAACCCCGAACAACTGTTCGCCGCCGGCTACTCCGCCTGCTTCCTGGGGGCCCTGAAGTTCGTCGCCGCCAGGCAGAAGGTCGCGCTGCCGGCCGACACCTCGGTCACCGGCAAGGTCGGCATCGGCCAGATCCCGACCGGCTTCGGCATCCAGGCCGAACTGACCATCACCGCCCCGGGCGTGGCCCGCGAGCAGCTGCAGTCGCTGGTCGAACAGGCCCACGTCGTCTGCCCCTATTCCAATGCAACCCGCGGTAACATCGACGTGAGCCTGGTCATCGCCGACTGAAGCCCTGCCCGCCCTTCCCCTCGCCCCACCCACCCTCCCTGCCGGAGATTTCCCATGAATGCACTGAGTCGCACCCTCGCCGCCAGCGTCATCGCCGTTGCCACCCAGGCCGGCATCACCGCCGAAGCCGCCACGCCCATCGCCGTCGTCCGTACCGCCAGCACCATCACCACCGCCGACGGCGTGCAGCTCTACTACAAGGACTGGGGCCCGAAGGACGGCCCGGTCGTGACCTTCAGCCACGGCTGGCCGCTCAACTCGGACAGCTGGGAATCGCAGATGATCTTCCTGGCCGAGAAGGGCTACCGCGTCATCGCCCATGACCGCCGCGGCCATGGCCGCTCCAGCCAGCCGTGGGACGGCAACGACATGGACCACTACGCCGACGACCTGGCCACGGTGATCGACACCCTCGGCGTCAAGGACGTCACCCTGGTCGGCTTTTCCACCGGTGGCGGCGAAGTGGCGCGCTACATCGGCCGCCACGGCACGGCGAAGGTGAAGAAGGCGGTGCTGGTCAGCTCGGTGCCGCCGCTGATGCTCAGGACGGCCGACAATCCGGGCGGCCTGCCGATCGGGGTGTTCGACGGCTTCCGCGCCGCGCAGCTGGCCAACCGCGCCGAGTTCTACCGCCAGATCGCCTCCGGCCCGTTCTACGGCTTCAACCGTCCCGGCGCCAAGGTTTCGCAGGGCCTGATCGATGCCTGGTGGGCGCAGGGCATGATGGCCGGGCACAAGAACACGTACGACTCGATCGCTGCGTTCTCGGCCACTGATTTCCGCGCCGACCTGGCCAAATTCGACATCCCGACCCTGGTGATCCACGGCGACGACGACCAGGTGGTGCCAATCGATGCATCCGGCCGCGCCTCCGCCGCGCTGGTCAAGGGCGCCAGGCTGCTGGTCTACCCCGGCGCCCCGCACGGCCTGACCGATACCCACAAGGACCGCCTCAACCAGGACCTGCTGGACTTCCTGCGCGAATAAGCGCGGCCAGCACCGGATCCAGCCCACGGCACCGTGTGGTGTCGTGGGCTTTCGCGTCGGTCAGCGCCTGCGCCGGGACCGGGGCCGCAGTGACAACTCAGCCGGCGGCGGCCTCGCGCCGCAGGATGAACTCCACGTCGCGCACGCGGCCGACCGGGAATTCGTAGGTGCCCACGCAATCGAAGCCGAAGCGGGCGTAGAAGCGCTGCGCGCCGAAGTTTTCCGACCACACGCCGATCCAGAGCGTGCGCGGGGCGTCGCGCAGCAACCAGGCCTCGGCCTCCTTGAACAGGCGGCTGCCCCAGCCACCGCCCTGGTGCGAGGCCAACACGTACAGACGCTTCAGTTCGCCATCGCCGGGCTGGACCTCCGGATGCGGCAGGCCACACGGGCCGGCCGCGGCATGGCCCACGGCCACGCCGTCCTCCTCCAGCAGCCACACCGCGTAATCGGGATGGCCCAGGATCACCGCCTGCTTGTCGACCGCGTAGGCATCGGCCAGGAAGAAGTCCAGGTCCTCGCGTGGATACAGGTGGCCGAAGGTCTCGGTGAAGGTACGCGCGGCCAGGTCGGACAGCGTTGCCGCGTCGTCCACGCCTGCCCTGCGGATTGTCATTGCCATGGCTGCCTCCCCGACAAACACGCCACCGCCGCAGGCGCGGCGACGGCACAAACGACCGGGGCACCTTGCGGTGCCCCGGAGGATCTTACTGCTGCTTCGGTGCCGCTTCGCGGACCCGCACGTGGACCTCGGCCAGCTGCTCGTCGGCAATCGGCGAGGGCGCATCGGTCATCAGGCACTGCGCGCCGGTGGTCTTGGGGAACGGGATCACATCGCGGATCGACTCGGTGCCGGCCATCAGCGCGGCGATGCGGTCGATGCCGAAGGCGATGCCGCCGTGCGGCGGGGCGCCGTAGTTCAGCGCGTCGAGCAGGAAGCCGAACTTGGCGCGGGCTTCCTCGGCACCGATGCCCAGCAGCTCGAACACCGCGCTCTGCATGTCGGGGCGGTGGATACGGATCGAACCGCCACCGATCTCGTTGCCGTTGAGCACCATGTCATAGCCGCGCGACACCGCGGTGCGGGCATTGGCGCGCAGGTCCTCGATCGAGTCCACGGCCGGCGCGGTGAAGGGGTGATGCAGGGCGACGTAGCGCTGCTCCTCCTCGTCCCATTCGAACATCGGGAAGTCGGTGACCCACAGCGGGCGCCAGCCCTCGGCGACCAGGCCAAACTCCTTGCCGGCCTTCAGGCGCAGGGCGCCCATGAAGTCGGAGACCTTGTTGTAGGCACCGGCACCGAAGAACACGATGTCGCCGTTGCCGGCACCGACGTGCCTGAGCAGCGCGGCGAACGCTTCCTCATCGAAAAACTTCTGGATCGGCGAGCTGACCGCACCGGCCTCGTCGATCTTGATGTAGGCCAGGCCCTTGGCACCGAACTTGGCGGCATGGGCGGCGTACTCGTCGATCTGCTTGCGGCTCAGGGTGGCGCCGCCCGGGATGCGCAGCGCGGCGACGCGGCCGAACTCGTCATTGGCCGCGGCGGTGAACACGGCAAAGCCGCTGTCCTTGACCAGCTCGGCGACATCGACCAGTTCCAGGCCGATGCGCAGGTCCGGCTTGTCCGAACCGAAGCGGCGCATCGCCTCGGCCCAGGTCAGGCGCGGGAACTGCGCATCGAGCTCGACGTCGACCACTTCCTTGAAGATGGCGCGGATCATTTCCTCGACGAAGTCCTGGATGTCGCGCTCGCGGACGAAGGCGAACTCCATGTCCAGCTGGGTGAACTCCAGCTGGCGGTCGGCGCGCAGGGCCTCGTCGCGGAAGCAGCGCGCGACCTGGTAGTAGCGGTCGAAGCCGGCCACCATCAGGATCTGCTTGAACAGCTGCGGGCTCTGCGGCAGGGCGTAGAACTCGCCCGGATGCATGCGCGCCGGGACCAGGAAGTCACGCGCGCCTTCCGGGGTGGCCTTGGTCAGGATCGGGGTCTCGATGTCCTGGAAGCCGCGGGCATCGAGGTGGCGGCGCAGCGCCTGCACCAGCTTGATGCGGGTGCGCTGCATGCGCTGCATTTCCGGACGGCGCAGGTCCAGGTAGCGGTACTTCAGGCGGGTGTCCTCGCCCGGGTTCTCGTGGGCGTGGAACGGCAGCGGCGCGGCCTTGTTGAGGATGGTGATCTTCGAGGCAATGACCTCGACCTTGCCGGTCTTGATCTTGTCGTTGACCGCATGACGCGCACGCACCACGCCCTCGACCTGGAGCACGTCCTCGTAGCCCAGCGAGGCGGCCACGGCGAAGACCCCGGCATTGTCGATCTCGACGGTGACCTGGACGATGCCTTCGTGGTCGCGCAGGTCGATGAAGACCACGCCACCCTGGTTGCGGGCCACGTCGGTCCAGCCGGCGAGGGTGACGGTTTGGCCGATCAAGGTCTCATCGACCAGGCCACAGAAATGGGTACGCATCGAAAGCTCCGCAGGTAGCCGGCGCGCGCGGGCGCCGCAAGTGGGGGACACGGCCGGAGGCCGGTCAAGCCGGGTATTTTGCGGCCGGGGCACGGCCGGGGCAAATCAGCCCCGCTCATGCGCGGTAAACAAGCCGCCCGCCTATATTCCGGCACCACCATCGCGCACCAAGGACGTCGCCATGATCCGCCCGCTGCTGACCGCCTCCCTGGCCCTGGCACTCGCCATGGCCGCTGCCCCCGCCCCCGCCCAGAGCCGCGCCCCCGAGAACCTGCGCAGCGTGCCGGTTCCGGTCCGGGTGCAGATGATCGAGCGCGAATACGCCAGCCAGTCGCGTGGCCGCCAGATCAGCGACGACCAGCTGGAGTACTACCTGGACCGGGTCAACGCCGGCTGGGGCTTCTCCCGGGTCAGCCAGGACATTGCCACCTCGCTGCGCGGCAATGGCAACTGGCGTCCCGGCGCCGGCTGGAACCAGCAGGCCGTCACCTGTTCCAGCAACGACCGCCGCCATCGCGAGTGCCAGACGCCTTTCCGCGGCCGCGCGGTGCTGGTGGAGAACATCTCCAGCACCGCCTGCGTGGAAGGCCGCAACTGGGGCAGCGGCAACGGCGTGATCTGGGTCGACGGTGGCTGCCGTGGCCGCTTTGCCCCGGCCGGCGGCTGGGGTGCGGGGGGGAACGCGGGCAACACCGGCGGCACCCTCCGCTGCGAAAGCCAGGACCGCCGCGAGCGCACCTGCCCCACCCCCGGGTGGCGTGGCGCCACCCTGGTCCGCCAGCTGTCGGGCACCCGTTGCGTGGAAGGCAGCAACTGGGGCTGGCGTAGCGGCGTGCTGTGGGTCAGCAACGGCTGCCGCGGCGAATTCGCTGCCGGCCGCGGTGGCTGGGGCGGCAATGCCGGCCCGGGCAACTACAGCGTGAGCTGCAGCAGCGAGAACAACCGCCAGCGTTCCTGCGCCTGGGACCGCCGCCAGGGCCGACCGGTGGTGGTCGAGCAGATCTCCAAGACCCGCTGCGTGGAAGGCCGCAACTGGGGCTACGAGGGCAATGCGATCTGGGTCAACGGCGGCTGCCGGGCGCGTTTCGGCGCGCGCTGAGCCAACGCAGACCCGGACATGGAAAGGGCGCCATCTGGCGCCCTTTTCCTTTTGTCTGGAGTGGGTACAGCTCAGTCCTGCGCGCCCCACGGTGCCGGCGGCAGTTCGACCGGCTGGCCCAGGTCGAACTCGACCTGGAACAGGCGGCCGCCCGGGCGCGAGAGTTCGTAGAGGAAGCGCTTGCCCGACTCGATTTCCATCGCCCAGGTATTGCTGACCGAGGCGGACAGGCCCTCGCGCTCGAACATCGCCACCGAATCGGCATCGACCGGGAACTCCTGGCGCATCGCCGTGCCCGCCTGCGCGGTGTCGCCGCCATACAGGGTGGAGGCATCCGGACTGCCGTCCTCGTGGCGATGGTCGTGCTTCAGGCGCAGGCCGTCGTCGGTGCGGGTCAGGATCCAGGTGCGCGAGTGGTCGTCGCCGACATGGAAGGGAATGCGCAGCTCGCGCGCGGGCTCGCTGCAGCCACGCACGTGCATGACCAGCGGCTTGCCCTCGAAGGCATCCGGCGTCCCGGTCTGCGGCTCGTTGGCAACGATGCGCCCGGCGAATGCTTTGCCGCAGTGGGCGGCGATGGCGGCGAGGAAGGCATCGGCAGGCGCGGGCGCCTGCGCGGACGGCGCGTGTTCGGCAGTGACCGCGGTATCGGCAGGCTTGCTGCAGGCCACCAGGGCCAGGGCAAGGACGGGAGCAAGGCAGGAGATCCGGTTCATTCTCCCACCCTAGCGGCGCGCCGGCGGGCGGGCAACGCAGGACCGCAGCACGAGGCATCCCGAGGCATGCATGCCACCGCGGCGTCAGCGGATCAGCCGATCAGCGCATCGGCCAGCTGGCCTGCCCGCGCCAGCACCGCGTCGCGCTGGTCGCTGTCGACCGTGGCGCCCTGCAGGTACGCGCTCACCACCCATGGCGCGCCACCGGAACGTGGCCACAGCACGGCGACATCGTTGCGCGTGTCCTTTCCATCGCTGCCGGTCTTGTCGCCTACCCGCCAGCGCGGCCCCAGGCCGGCACGCAGGCACGTATCGCCGGTGGCGTTGTCGATCAGCCAGTCGGCCAGCTGCTGGCGGGCGGCCGGCGACAGCGCATCGCCCACCGCGAAGCGGGCCAGGCTGGCCGCCATCACCGCCGGGCTGGTGGTGTCGCGCGGGTCATCCGGGGCGAAGGCATTCATCTCCGGCTCCAGGCGATCGCTGCGGGTGACCGCATCGCCGTGTGCGCGCAGGAACGCGGTCAGTGCCGGCGGGCCACCCATCAGCCCGAACAGCAGGTTGGCGGCCGGGTTGTCGCTGGTGGTCATGGTGGCCCGGCACAGGTCGCGCACGGTGAGGTCCTTGCCGACATGGCGCCTGGTGAGCGGCGCATGGGGCACCAGGTCGGCTTCGCGCACGGCAATGCGCTGGTCCAGCGACCACTGGCCGCGATCAACCCCGGCAAGCACGGCCGCGGCCAGCAGCGCCTTGAAGGTGCTGCACATCGGGAAGCGCTCGTCCTGCCGATGGCCCACACGGCGGCCGCTGCCGGTATCCAGGATGCAGACGCCCAGGCCCCCGCCGCTGGCCGCTTCCAGCGCGGCGAAGTCGGCGGCGCTTGCAATCGCCAACGGATCACCAGCGCGTGCGGGCGGCGTGGCCGCGGGCGCACCGCCGGCCATCGGGGGCAGCAGCGCGGAGGCGACGGTGGCCCCGCCCAGTTGCAGGAATCGGCGACGGGCAAGCATGCAGCTGCTCCTTGATGAGGTGGACCCGATTATTGGAGGCCGGCACGGGCGCGACCAGCGCAGGTTTTCAGCGGGAGCCATGAGCTGGATGTGTGACAGCGCCACATCCAACACCGGAAAGCGACAGCAGCTAGCATCCATCCATCATCCCCGCTCACACCTCGGCCTGACCTGATGTCGCGCCCGCCGCTTCCGCTCAATGCCCTGCGCGCCTTCGAGGCCGCCGCCCGGCACAGAACTTCACCCGTGCAGCGCTGGAGCTGTGCGTAAGCCACGCCGCGCTCAGCCACCAGATCCGGGCGCTGGAGGACCGGCTGGGCAGTCGCCTGTTCCACCGGCTGCCGCGCGGGGTGGCGCTGACCGACGAGGGCGCGGCGCTGTATCCGGTATTGAACGAATCCTTCGACCGCATCGCGCTGGCGATGGGCCGCTTCATCGGCGGTGACGGCCGCGAGGTGTTGACGGTGGCGTGGTCGGCACCTTCGCCACCGGCTGGCTGCTGCCGCGGCTGGCGGCGTTCGAGGCCGCGCATCCGGACATCGAGCTGCGCCTGCAGACCCACAACAACCGCATCGACCTGGCTGGCGAAGGCCTGGACCCGGCGATCCGCTTCGGTGACGGCGACTGGCAGGGACAGGCCTGCACGCCGGTGCTGGAAACCCGTTCGCGCCGCTGTGCGCGCCGGCGCTGGCGCGTCGCCTGCGCAGCCCGCATGACCTGGCCCGGGTGCCGCTGCTGCGTTCCTACCGCAGCGACGAATGGCCGCGCTGGCTGCAGGCCGCCGGCGTGCCGGAGGTGGAAGCACGCGGGCCGGTGTTCGATTCCCCGCTGACCCTGGCCGCGGCGGCCGCCGGTGGCAGTGGCGTGGCCCTGTTGCCGCTGCGCATGTTCGAGCAGGAGCTGGGCGAAGGTCGCCTGCTGCAGCCCTTCGCTACCACGCTGGAGCTTGGCCGCTACTGGCTCACCCGCCTGCGTTCGCGCGCCGAGCGCGAACCAGCACGACGCTTCCGGCTGTGGCGGCAGGCGCAGGGCGCGGTGGACGCGCCCTGAAACCTGCCCGGTGCTGCCTCAGTCGAGCAGCTCCATCCACACCGATTCGGCCTGCTCCAGTTGTTCGGCCAGGCTCTGCCGCTCGCTGCCCAGCCGCGCCATCTTCGCCGCGTCGGCGTAGTTGGCCGGATCGGCCAGCTGCGCATCCAGCGCCGCCAGCGCATCGGTCAGCTCGCTGACCTTTGCTTCGGCGGAGGCGAGCTTGTGCGGGTTGACCGGCTTCTTCGCGCCCGCCGGTCTGGCCGGCGCAACCGCCACCGGCGCCACCGCGGGTGCCGGTTCTGACTTCTCCACGCGGTCGGCCTTGCTGCGTGCGCCCTGGGCACTGGCGCGGGTACGCAGCCACGCCGCGTATTCGTCCAGGTCGCCGGCAAATGGCTCGACCACGCCGTCGGCCACGCGCCAGAACGTGTCGCAGACCAGGCCGATCAGGTGGCGGTCATGGCTGACCATCACGATCGCGCCCTCGAAGATGCTCAGCGCTTCGGCCAGCGCCTCGCGCATTTCCAGGTCAAGGTGGTTGGTCGGTTCGTCCAGCAGCAGCACGTTGGGCTTCTGCCAGGCGATCAGCGCCAGCGCCAGGCGCGCACGCTCGCCGCCGGAGAAGCCGTCCACGGTCTCGAACGCGCGGTCGCCGGGGAAGTTCCACTTGCCGAGGAAGTCGCGGAAGGTCTGGTTGACGCCTTCCGGATCGATCTCGCGGAAGTGGTCCATCGGCGTCTGCCCTTCGTGCAGCGACTCGACCGTGTGCTGGGCGAAGTAGCCGATCTTCATGTCCGGGTGCGCGCTGCGCTCGCCGGCCATCGGGGCCAGCTCGCCGACCAGGGTCTTGACCAGGGTCGTCTTGCCCGCGCCGTTGGGGCCCAGCAGGCCCACGCGCTGGCCGGCTTCCAGGCCAAAACCGACGTCGTTGAGGATCACCGCGCCCGGGCCGTAGCCGGCCTGCACGTGGTTGAGGCGGATCAGCGAGAACGGCAGCTTGCTCGGCTCGGAGAACTCGATGCGGAACTCGCGCTCGGCGCGCACCGCCTCGGTGCCGGTCATCTTGGCCAGGCGCTTCATGCGGCTCTGCGCCTGGGTAGCCTTGGACGCCTGCGCCTTGAAGCGGTCGATGAAGCTCTGCAGGTGGGCGCGTTCGGCCTGTTCCTTCTCGTGCGCGATCTGCTGCTGGCGCAGGTGCTCGGCGCGCTGGCGCTCGAAGTCGGTGTAACCGCCGGTGTACAGCCTGGCGGTGCCGGCGTGCAGGTGCAGGGTGTGGGTGGCGACGTTGTCCAGGAACTCGCGGTCATGGCTGATCAGCAGCAGCGTGCCCGGGTACTTGAGCAGCCACTGTTCCAGCCAGTACACCGCGTCCAGGTCGAGGTGGTTGGTCGGTTCGTCGAGCAGCAGCAGGTCCGAGGGCATCATCAGCGCGCGGGCCAGGTTCAGGCGCGCGCGCCAGCCACCGGAGAACTCGGCCACGGCGCGGTCATGGGTCTCGGCCGGGAAGCCCAGGCCGTGCAGCAGCTTGCCGGCGCGCGCCTCGGCGTCATAGGCACCGATCTCGGCCATCTTCTGGTGCGCATTGGCCACGGCTTCCCAGTCCTCGCGCGCGGTTGCGTCCGCTTCTTCCTTCAGCACCGCGGCGACCATGTCATCGCCGCCGAGCACGAAGTCGATCGCCCGGTCGGGCAGCGCCGGGGTTTCCTGGGCCACGTCGGCGATACGGATCTTGCCCGGCAGCGACACGTCGCCCTTGTCGGCTTCCAGCTCGCCGCGCACGGCGGCAAACAGGCTGGACTTGCCCGCGCCGTTGCGGCCAACCACGCCCACCCGGTAACCGGCATGCAGGGTGAGGTCGACGTTGGACAGCAGCAGCCGTTCGCCACGGCGCAGGGCGAAATTACGCAGGGAAATCATTGGGGGATCCGTTAGAACGAAAGGGAATGTGCATGTGAGCGACATTCCTGCGACGCGATTCTAGCGGTTACCAATACTGCCGTGACCTGGCCCTGCCCGTGGGCGGGAGCAACGCGTCGCGAGGGGAACCGCGCCGGCGCCGCGCTCCAGCCCTCACCCTGCCGGCAAAAAAGCTTTCACAGGCAACCATTTACATGGTTCCGAACGGAGGGCGGGGCGTGCCAGACTCCGGCCGTCGTGGGCGCAGGCGTGCCCATGCCAGGTCTACCACCGCTGCACCGTCCCCTACCGGAGCCGTAACGATGACTTGCAGGACCCATACGCTCGCCGCCGCCGTTGCGCTGGCGCTGGCTGCGCCCCTCTCTCCCGTTTTCGCCCAGGTCCAGGCCGGCAACGCGCAGACCCTGGATACGGTGATCGTCACCGGCACCCGGGTCAGCGACCGCACCGTGGCCGAATCGCAGTCGCCGATCGACATCATCACCCCCGAAACCCTGGCCGCCACCGGCACCACCGAGCTGGCCACCGCGCTGTCGCGCGCCCTGCCCTCGCTGAACTTCCCGCGTCCTGCCCTGGTGGACGGCACCAGCGCGATCCGCCCGGCGCAGCTGCGTGGCCTGTCGCCGGACCAGGTGCTGGTGCTGGTCAACGGCAAGCGCCGCCACACTTCCTCGCTGCTCAACCTCAACGGTTCGATCGGCCGCGGCTCGGCGCCGGTGGACCTCAACACCATCCCGGTCTCGGCCATTGCCCGCGTGGAGGTGCTGCGCGACGGCGCCTCGGCCCAGTACGGCTCCGATGCGATTGCCGGCGTGGTCAACGTGGTGCTCAAGGGCGCGGAGGGCGGTGGCAGCCTGGTCGCCAACTACGGCCAGTACTCGGCCGGGGACGGCAAGCAGGCGCAACTGGCCGGCGATGCCGGCATCGCCCTGGGCGAGCGCGGCTTCCTGCACGTGGCCGGGCAGACCGGGCAGCAGGACCTGACCAACCGCGCCCGCCCCTTCGCCGGCACGCCCGGCCCGACCCAGCCGGCGCTGGGTCAGAAGGCCTTCGTGATCGGCGAGCCGGAAGTGGACTTCAGCGCGCTCTCGCTCAATGCCGAGTACGCGCTGGGCGAGCACGCCACCGCCTATGCCTTCAGCACCCTCAGCAACCGCGACATCACCTCGTTCGCGTTCTTCCGCGCCCCGGGCAACCCGACCCAGAACGTGCCGTCGATCTACCCCGACGGCTTCCTGCCGGAAATCAACAACGTCTCGCGCGACCGCTCGCTGGTGGTGGGCGTGCGCGGCCGCAGCGCCGGCGGCTGGAACTGGGATGCCAGCTTCAATCACGGCTACAACAACCTCGAGTTCTATACCCGCAACACGCTCAACGCCTCGATCGGCGCCAGCTCGCCGACCTCGTTCTACGACGGCGCGCTGGAGACCACGCAGAACATCGCCAACCTGGACTTCAGCAAGGCGCTGGACTGGGGCCTGGCCTATCCGGTAACGCTGTCCTTCGGCGCCGAGTTCCGCAACGAGAAGTGGAACCAGTCGCCAGGTGTGGAGGGCTCGTACAGCCAGCCCGACCTGAGCCGCCCGGGCGGCGCGCAGGGCTTTGGCGGTTTCGCGCCCAGCGTCTCTGGCCACTACAAGCGTGACAGCCACGCCGCCTACCTGGGCCTGGAGGCGGACTTCACCGACAGGTTCTCCGGTGGCGCCGCGGTGCGCTACGAGGACTACCAGGACTTCGGCAGCGAGGTCTCGGGCAAGCTGTCCGGGCGCTTCGCCTTCAGCGACGTGGTGGCGTTGCGCGGCACCGTGGCCAGCGGCTTCCGCGCACCCTCGCTGGCCCAGCAGAACTTCCAGACGGTGAGCACCACCTACCTGGCCGGCATCCCGACCCCGTTCGAAATCCGCACCTTCCCGGCCTCCAGTGCCGTGGCGCAGGCCTTCGGCGCCGAGCCGCTGCAGCCGGAAGAGTCGCTGTCCTGGAGCCTGGGCCTGGTGCTGCAGCCGGCGCAGGCGCTTTACGTCACCATCGATGCCTACCAGATCGACGTCGACGACCGCATCGTGCTGTCGTCCAACCTGACCGGCGATGCGGTTCGCAACCTGCTCCAGTCGCAGGGCATCTACGGCGTCAACGGCGGCCGCTACTTCACCAACGCCATCGACACCCGCACCCGCGGCGTGGACGTGGTCGGCAGCTACCGCTTCGATTTCGGCGCCAGCAGCCTGGACCTGACCGCCGGCTACAACTACTCCGAGACCGAGGTGACGCGCATCGCACCGAACCCGCCGGAACTGCAGGGCAACGGCCTGAGCCTGGAGCGCATCGACCGCACCGAGCGCGGCCGCATCGAGGAAGGCTTCCCGCGCACCAAGTTCCTGGCCAACGGCACCTGGCACCTGGAGCACTGGGATCTCTCGCTGGGTGCCACCCGCTACGGCAGCGTGACCACCCGCACCGCCTCGCCGGCCAACGACCAGACCTACGACGCCAAATGGTTGGTTGATGCCTCGGTGAGCTACCGCCCCGACCAGAACTGGACGATCACCGTGGGCGCGGACAACCTGCTCAACGAGTACCCGGACGAGAACACCTTCGCCAACTCGACCAATGGGCAGTTCCCGTACAGCAACCTGTCGCCGTTCGGATTCAACGGCGCCTTTGCCTACGGGCGCATCGCCTACCGCTGGTAAGCCCACGCCTTCCGCACGCGCAACAGCGTGCGGGAGGCCTACCGCGACGGGCGAGCCACCCGACTGAATCCGGAAGCAGGTCGTAAATTTTTTACTTTCGCCACAGTGGCTTGCGGGATTGAGCCGTTAGAATCGGGACATCCCCCAATTCATCGCGAGCCCCGATGCACCATGACACCGACCTGATCAACATCGTCGCCGTCGGCCTGGGCATCGCCTTCATACTCGGCGCCCTGGCGAACCGGCTGCGCCTGTCTCCCCTGGTCGGTTACCTGGCCGCCGGCGTGCTCGTCGGCCCCTTCACCCCCGGATTCGTCGCCGACCAGGCGCTGGCCAATCAGCTGGCCGAACTGGGCGTGATGCTGCTGATGTTCGGCGTGGGCCTGCACTTCTCGCTGAAGGACCTGATGTCGGTCAAGTCGATCGCCATCCCCGGCGCCGTGGCCCAGATCACCGTGGCCACCCTGCTCGGCTGGGGCGTGGCCCTGCTGATGGGCTGGCCGCACCTGCATGGCCTGGTCTTCGGTTTCTCGCTGGCCACCGCCTCGACCGTGGTGCTGCTGCGGGCGATGGAGGAGCGCCGCCTGCTGGAAACCACCCGCGGCAAGATCGCCGTCGGCTGGCTGATCGTCGAGGACCTGGCCTGCGTGCTGGCGCTGGTGATGATGCCGGTGATTGCCGATGTGTTCGGCCCCGGTGCCGAGGGCACGCAGAGCGTGGGCGGGGTGCTCGGCAAGATCGGCTGGACCTTCGTGCAGCTGGGCCTGTTCGTGGCGGTGATGCTGCTGGTCGGGCGCCGGGTCATTCCGTGGGTGCTGGAGCGGATCGCCGGTACCGGCTCGCGCGAGTTGTTCACCCTGTCGGTGCTGGCCATCGCCTTGGGCGTTGCCTTCGGCGCGGCCGCGCTGTTCGGCGTGTCATTCGCGCTGGGCGCATTCTTCGCCGGAATGATGCTCAACGAGTCCGAGCTGAGCCACAAGGCCGCGCACGACTGGCTGCCACTGCGAGACGCATTCGCGGTGCTGTTCTTCGTCTCGGTGGGCATGCTGTTCGACCCGATGATCCTGGTCCAGCACCCGTGGCAGGTGCTGGCGACGGTGCTGATCATCATGTTCGGCAAATCGGCCGCGGCGTTCTTCATCGTCCGCGCATTCGGCCACTCCAAGGGCACCGCGCTGACCATTTCCGCCTCGCTGGCGCAGATCGGCGAGTTTGCCTTCATCATCGCCGGCCTCGGCGTGGGCCTGAAGATCCTGCCGCCGGAAGGCCAGTCGCTGGTGCTGGCCGGCGCACTGGTGTCGATCATGCTCAACCCGATCGTGTTCGGCCTGCTCGACCGCTGGCTGGCGCGCCACGCCGAGAAGACCCCGGTCATGGCGGAAGTCCCGGACATGCCGCCCGGCCCGTCGCTGGATCTGCACGACCACGCCATCGTGATTGGCTACGGCCGCGTCGGCAGCCACCTGGCCCAGGTGCTCCGCGATCGCGGCGTGCCGGTGCTGGCCATCGACGACAACCGCGAGCACGTGCTGCGCGCCCACGCCGCCGGCATCCCGGCGATCCGCGGCAGTGCCGCTGCCGACCGCGTGCTGGCCGAGGCCCATCCGGACCTCGCCAAGATCGCGATCCTGGCGATCCCGCAGCCGCTGGAATCGGGCGAGGCACTGGCCAAGCTGCGTGCGCTCAACCCCAACCTGACCCTGCTGGCGCGCGCCCACAGCGATGCCGAGGTCAAGCACCTGCTCGAGCACGGCGCCGACGGCACGGTGATGGCCGAGCGCGAGCTGGCGCATTCGCTGGCCGAGATGGTCATGGCCACCCCGCCCTACCGTTCGATGGGCCAGCACGGCATTCCAGTGGTCTGAAACGGGACTGCCGCCGGATCGCTCCAGCGGCAGCCATGACGTTCAAAAGCCAATGCTCCGGTTGTTCCGGGGCATCTTCATGGCGGACTTCAGGCGGGCACTGCATGGGCGCTCGCGGCTCCCTGTCCTACCGCCACCGCCAGCGCCTGGTCCAGATCGGCGAGCAGGTCGTCGATGTGCTCGATGCCCACGCACAGGCGCACCGTGTCCTCGCTGACGCCAGCACGGTGCAGCTCCTCGACCGACAGCTGGCGGTGGGTGGTCGAAGCCGGATGGGTGGCCAGCGACTTGGCGTCGCCGATGTTCACCAGCCGGGTGAACAACTGCAGCGCATCGAGGAATCGCGCGCCGGCCTCGCGGCCGCCGGGCAGGCCGAAGGTCAGCAGGCCAGAGGCACCGCCGTCGCGCAGGATGCGCTGGGCCAGCGCGTGGTCCGGATGGCCCTCCAGACCGGCGTAATTGACCCAGGCCGCGGCAGGGTGCTGCTGCAGGTGGCGGGCCACGGCCAGAGTATTGGCGTTGATGCGGTCCATGCGCAGTGGCAGCGTCTCGATCCCCTGCAGGATCAGGAACGCATTGAAGGGCGAGATCGCCGCGCCGGTATTGCGCAGCGGCACCACCCGGGCGCGACCGATGAACGCGGCCGGGCCCAGTGCCTCGGTATAGATGACCCCGTGGTAGCTCGGGTCAGGGGTGTTGAGGCGCGGGAAGCGCTGCGCATGGTCGGCCCAGTGGAAGCGTCCGGAATCGACGATCGCCCCGCCCAGGCTGGTGCCATGGCCGCCCAGGTACTTGGTCAGCGAGTGCACGACGATGTCGGCGCCGTGCTCGAACGGCCGCAGCAGGTAGGGCGTGGCCACGGTGTTGTCGACGATCAGTGGCACCCCGGCCGCATGCGCGACCTGCGCCAGCGCGGCAATGTCGGTGACGTTGCCGCGCGGATTGCCGATCGACTCGACGAATACCGCCTTGGTCTTCTCGTCGATCAGCGCGGCGAACGCGGCTGGATCGTCGCTGGCGGCGAAGCGCACCTGGATGCCGAACTGCGGCAGCGTGTGCGCCAGCAGGTTGTAGGTGCCGCCATACAGCGCACTGGCGGAAACGATGTTGTCACCGGCCTCGGCGATGGTCTGGATTGCATAGGCAACCGCCGCCTGGCCCGAGGCCAGCGCCAGCGCGCCGATGCCGCCCTCCAGCGCCGCCAGCCGCTGCTCGAGCACGTCGGTGGTCGGGTTCATGATCCGCGTGTAGATGTTGCCCGGCACCTTGAGGTCGAACAGGTCCGCGCCGTGCTGGGTGTCATCGAAGGCATAGGCCACGGTCTGATAGATCGGCACTGCTACCGCGCGGGTGGTCGGGTCCGGGCTGTAGCCGCCATGCACGGCGATGGTCTCGGGCTTCCAGTTCGTTGACATCGCTCTATCCGGATAAATGGATGGAGTGACAGCCTAGCGCCATCGATGGCGTCTGGAAGCGTCGGTTTCGGATGTGACCGATAACCCGTCGGCATCAGCACATGCCCGGTTGGCATCGCCGCGCTGGTCGGCGCACAAACGGAGCGGGCCCCGGCATTGCCGGGGCCCGTTGGTGATGCGATGTCGAAATCAGCGCTTGCCGAAAGCCAGCGTGCCACCGCTGGCGTCCACGGCGATGATGTCGCCGCTGGCGAACTCCCCGGCAAGGATCTTCTGCGCCAGCGGGTTCTCCAGCTGGGCCTGGATCGCACGCTTGAGCGGGCGTGCGCCATACACCGGGTCGAAGCCGACGTTGCCGAGCAGCTCGAATGCCGCATCGCTCACGTCCAGCTTCAGCCCACGCTCGGCCAGGCGCTTCTCCAGGCCGCGCATCTGGATGCGGGCGATCTGCTTGATCTGGCTCTTGTCCAGCGGATGGAACACGACGATGTCGTCCAGGCGGTTGATGAACTCCGGACGGAAGTGCGCCTGCACCACGCCCATCACCGCAGCCTTCATCTGCACATAGGCTTCCGGGCTGTCATCGCTGCCCATGTCCTGGATCTGGTGCGAGCCCAGATTGGAGGTCATCACGATGACGGTGTTGCGGAAGTCCACGGTGCGGCCCTGGCCATCGGTCAGGCGGCCGTCGTCGAGCACCTGCAGCAGGATGTTGAACACGTCCGGATGCGCCTTCTCCACCTCGTCGAGCAGGATCAGCGAATACGGGCGGCGGCGCACGGCCTCGGTCAGGTAGCCACCTTCCTCGTAGCCGACGTAGCCCGGAGGCGCGCCGATCAGCCGGGCAACGCTGTGCTTCTCCATGAACTCGCTCATGTCGATGCGGATCATCGCGTCGGCGCTGTCGAACAGGAACTCGGCCAGCGACTTGCACAGCTCGGTCTTGCCCACGCCGGTCGGGCCGAGGAACAGGAACGAACCGCCCGGGCGGTTGGGATCGGACAGACCGGCACGCGAGCGGCGCACCGCGTCGGACACGACCTTGATCGCTTCCTCCTGACCAACCACGCGCTGGTGCAGCACGTCCTCCATGCGCAGCAGCTTGTCGCGCTCGCCCTCGAGCATCTTGCTGACCGGAATGCCGGTCCAGCGCGACACCACCTCGGCGATTTCCTCGGCGGTCACGCGGTCCTGCACCAGCTTGAAGTCCTTGCGCTCGACTTCCTGCGCGGCAGCCAGCTGCTTCTCCAGCTGCGGCAGCGTGCCGTACTGGATCTCGCTCATCCTGGCGAAGTCCTGGCGGCGCTGCGCGGCCTCCAGCTCGACCCTGGCCTGCTCGATCTGCTCCTTGATCTTCGTTGCGCCCTGCAGCGCGGCCTTCTCCGACTTCCACACCTCGTTGAGGTCGGAGAACTCGCGCTCCAGTCCCTCGATGTCGGCTTCCAGGTCGGCCAGGCGCTTGCGCGAGGCCTCGTCCTTCTCCTTCTTCAGCATCTCGCGCTGGATCTTGAGCTGGATCAGGCGGCGCTCGAGGCGATCCAGCTCCTCGGGCTTGGAGTCGATCTCCATGCGGATGCGCGAGGCTGCTTCGTCCATCAGGTCGATGGCCTTGTCCGGCAGCTGGCGGTCGGCGATGTAGCGATGGCTGAGCGTGGCCGCGGCAACGATCGCCGGGTCGGTGATCTCCACGCCATGGTGCACGGCGTACTTTTCCTTCAGGCCGCGCAGGATGGCGATGGTGTCCTCCACCGTCGGCTCGCCGACGAACACCTTCTGGAAGCGGCGCTCCAGTGCGGCGTCCTTCTCCACGTACTTGCGGTACTCATCGAGCGTGGTGGCGCCGATGCAGTGCAGCTCGCCGCGCGCCAGCGCCGGCTTGAGCATGTTCCCGGCATCCATCGCGCCGTCGGCCTTGCCGGCACCGACCATGGTGTGCAGCTCGTCGATGAACAGGATGATCTGGCCTTCGTTCTTGGCCAGGTCATTGAGCACGGCCTTGAGCCGCTCCTCGAACTCGCCGCGGAACTTGGCGCCGGCGATCAGCGCGCCCATGTCCAGGCTCAGCACGCGCTTGCCGCGCAGGCCCTCGGGCACTTCCTCGTTGACGATGCGCTGGGCCAGGCCCTCGACGATGGCGGTCTTGCCGACGCCGGGCTCGCCGATCAGCACCGGATTGTTCTTGGTGCGGCGCTGCAGGACCTGGATGGTGCGGCGGATTTCCTCGTCGCGGCCGATCACCGGATCGAGCTTGCCGCTCTCGGCACGCGCGGTCAGGTCGATCGTGTACTTCTCCAGCGCCTGGCGCTGCTCTTCCGCGTTCTCGCTCTGCACGCTTTCACCTCCGCGCAGCCTGTCGATGGCCGCCTCGAGCTTCTTCTTGTCGGCACCGGCCGAGCGCAGCGCCATGCCCAGCGCGCCGCCTTCATCGGCAGCGGCCAGCACGAACCACTCGCTGGCGATGAACTGGTCGTTGTGCTGCTGGGCCAGCTTGTCGGTCTGGTTGAGCAGGCGGGTCAGGTCGTTGCCGATGGACAGGTTGCCCTCCTGGCCGGAGACCCTGGGCAGCTTGTCCAGCGCCTCGTCCAGGCGCTCGCGCAGCACCGGCACGTTGACGCCGGCCTGTGCCAGCAGCGGGCGGGTGCTGCCGCCGGCCTGGTCCAGCAGCGCGCTGAACACATGGACCGGTTCGATGATGTTGTGGTCACGGCCGACGGCCAGCGACTGGGCGTCGGCCAGGGCCTTCTGGAAGTTGGAGGTGAGCTTGTCCATCCGCATGGCGGGATCCCTGTCTGAGAAGCCGGTCGTGCCGGCGCTAACCATCAAATGCGGTTGGGGCCAAGGGTTTCAAGGTCTTGGAATCCGGCCAGGGCGCCCCAGTCAACCTCGTTCCTTCCCCTACTCCACGGGCCGTGAACACTACGCAGGCAGCGGCGCATACCGGCCGGCCCGGGACGGAACGCACGGCTGATCGCTGTGCCCTAACCATTCGCTCACGGGCCTGGTGGCATTGTGAATGGCATGGCTATCGCTCCTTCTTCCAGCCATCCTCCCTTGCTGGACACCCGCTGTGCGCTGTTCCTGGATGTGGATGGCACGCTGATCGAATTCGCTGACGACCCTGCCTGCGTGCACCTGTTGCCGCAGGTACGGGAGGACATCGGGCGCATCAGCGACCGGCTCGACGGCGCAGTAGCGCTGGTCAGTGGCCGGCCGCTGTCGCAGCTCGACGCCCTGTTCGCGCCCCTGCAATTACCCGCTGCCGGCCTGCACGGCCACCAGATGCGCGCCTCGCAACATGCCGAACAGGCCGCGCAACTGGCACCGGAGTGGCTGCACGAGCTGCACCAGAAGGCCATGGTCTACGCGCACGCGCGCCCGGGCGTGCTGGTCGAGGACAAGGGCGTCAGCCTGGCCCTGCACTGGCGCGGCGCACCCGAGCTGGGCGAGGAGATCACCCGCCTGGCCCACGAGCACCTGCCTTCCGATGCCGGCTACCGGCTGCAGCCCGGTGACCACGTCATCGAATACGTGCCGGCCGGGGCCGACAAGGGCCGCGCGGTCGAGCAACTGATGCAGTACGCCACGTTCAAGGGCCGCACCCCGGTCTACGTGGGCGATGACCTCACCGACGAATACGGATTTGCCGCGGCCAACGCGCTGGGCGGCTGGAGCGTGCTGGTCGGTGCGCGCGACTCCACCGCCGCCGGCTGGCGACTGGAGGATCCAGCGGCGGTCCACGCCTGGCTGCGTGACAACGCGCGGTGATCCGGCGTCCATGACTCATGCAATGACAGGAACACACGGATGAATGAAGCCTCCCTCGACCTTGGCGTCATCGGCAACTGCAGCTTCGGCGCGTTGATCGACAAGCAGGCCAACGTGGTCTGGAGCTGCCTGCCCTCCTTCGATGGCGACCCGGCGTTCTGTGCCCTGCTCTCGCCCACCCAGCAGGTCGGCGGCGACTTCGGCATCGAGCTGGAGGATTTCCAGAGCAGCGAACAGCACTACCTGGCCAATACCGCGATCCTGCGCACGGTCCTGCGCGACAGCAAGGGCGGTGAGGTCGAGGTGATCGATTTTGCCCCGCGCTGGCGCCGGCATGACCGTCTGTACCGCCCGGTGAGCATCATCCGCCAGGTGCGGCCGCTGGCCGGCAGCCCACGCATCACCGTGCGGGCGCGACCGCTGGCCGACTGGGGTGCACGGGTTCCCGAATCCACCTGGGGCAGCAACCACATCCGCTGGATGCTGCCGGACTTCACCCTGCGCCTGACCACCGACGTGCCGGTGCGCTTCGTGCGCGACGGCCTGGCGTTCGCCCTCACCCACCAGGTACACCTCGTGCTGGGCGTGGACGAGCCCCTGGATCGTTCGCTGGTCGGTTACGTCAGCGAGGCGCTGGACAAGACCCGCAACTACTGGCGCGAATGGGCGCGTTACCTGTCCATTCCGCTGGAATGGCAGGAGGCGGTGATCCGCAGCGCGATCACGCTGAAGCTGTGCCAGTACGAGGACAGCGGCGCGATCATCGCGGCGATGACCACCTCGATACCCGAGGCGCCGGGCAGCAGCCGCAACTGGGACTACCGCTACTGCTGGCTGCGCGATGCCGCCTTCGTGGTGCGTTCTCTCAACCGCCTCGGCGCCACCCGCACGATGGAGCAGTTCCTCGGCTACATCTTCAACCTGGCCACCGGTGATGACGGCTCGCTGCAGCCGCTGTACGGCATCGGCTTCGAGGCGAAGCTGGACGAGAGCGAGGTCGAATCGCTGGCCGGCTATCGCGGCATGGGCCCGGTGCGCCGCGGCAACCTGGCCTGGGTGCAGCGCCAGCATGATGTATATGGCAGCGTGGTACTCGCCTCGACCCAGCTGTTCTTCGACCTGCGACTCAACGATCCGGGCGATACGCACACTTTCCTGCGGCTGGAGCCGCTGGGCGAGCGTGCCGTGGCCCTGCACGATGTGCCCGATGCCGGCCTGTGGGAATTCCGCGGCCGCACCGAGGTGCATACCTACACCGCGGCGATGTGCTGGGCCGCCTGCGACCGCCTTTCGAAGATCGCGGCGCAGCTGGACCTGGCCGACCGTGCGCAGTACTGGCGCGGACACGCCGACCGCATCCACGCCAAGGTCATCACCGAGGGGTGGAGCGAGGAGCTTGGCCACTTCACCGACACCCTCGGCGGCCACCGTCTCGATGCGTCGCTGCTGTTGCTGGCCGACATCGGCTTCGTCGATGCGCACGATCCGCGCTTCATCGCGACCGTCGATGCCATCGGCCGCGACCTGCGCCATGGCAACGGCCTGTACCGCTACATCGCGCCGGATGATTTCGGCACGCCGGAAACCAGCTTCACCATCTGCACGTTCTGGTACGTCGATGCGCTGGCCGCAATCGGCCGCACCGAAGAAGCGCGGCAGATGTTCGAAAACGTATTGGCCCGTCGCAACCATCTGGGCCTGCTGTCCGAAGACCTCTCCTTCGAGGACGGCAGCCCGTGGGGCAACTTCCCGCAGACCTACTCCCACGTGGGCCTGATCATTGCCGCGATGCGGCTGTCGCGCAGCTGGCAGGAGGCGTCATGAGCCGTCTGGTCGTCGTATCCAACCGCGTTGCCCTGCCCGGCGAGAGCCGCGCCGGCGGCCTGGCTGTCGGCCTGCTGGCCGCGCTCAAGGAGCGTGGTGGCGTGTGGTTTGGCTGGAGCGGCAAGACCGCGCGCGGTGCCAGCGGCGAGCTGCGCGAGCAGGTCGATGGCGACATCCGCTTCGTCACCATGGACCTCAGCAAGCCGGACCTGGACACCTACTACAACGGCTTCTCCAACCGCACGCTGTGGCCGCTGCTGCACTTCCGGCTGGACCTGGTCGACTACGACCGCGCCACCCGCGAGGGCTATCGCCGGGTCAACCAGCTGTTCGCCCAGAAGCTTGCGCCCTACCTGCGCGACAGCGACACGGTCTGGATCCACGACTACCACCTGATCCCCCTGGCGGCCATGCTGCGCGAGCGCGGCATCGGCTGCCGTATCGGCTTCTTCCTGCACGTGCCGCTGCCCTCGGGCGACCTCCTGCAGGCCATGCCCGACCACCAGCGCCTGTTCTCCGGCCTCTATGCCTACGACCTGGTCGGCTTCCAGACCCAGCGC
This sequence comes from Stenotrophomonas sp. Marseille-Q4652, assembly GCF_916618915.1. Classification (NCBI taxonomy): domain Bacteria; kingdom Pseudomonadati; phylum Pseudomonadota; class Gammaproteobacteria; order Lysobacterales; family Lysobacteraceae; genus Stenotrophomonas; species Stenotrophomonas sp. Marseille-Q4652. The sequence continues at coordinate 57,094 of NZ_CAKAKE010000001.1, read as the reverse complement.
GACGCCGACCGCTTCCGTTCCTATGTGCGGCTGTTCGGCGGCGGCCGCCTGCATAGCGATGGCAGCCTCGAGGCGCCGGGCGGCCGTCGCCTGCGCGTGGGCGCATTCCCGATCGGCATCGATACCGGACGCGTCGCCCAGCAGGCCGTGGCGGCGATGAACAATCCGTCGGTGCGCTCGTTGCAGAAGAGCCTGCACCCGCGGGAGCTGGCCATCGGTGTGGACCGGCTGGACTATTCCAAGGGCCTGCCCGAACGCTTCCACGGTTTCGAGCGCTACCTGGAACGCTATCCCGACCAGAAAGGCAGCCTGACCTTCCTGCAGATCGCGCCGGTTTCGCGCGGCGGCGTGTCCGAGTACCGCAAGCTGCGCGCCGAGCTGGAACAGCTGGCCGGGCACATCAACGGCGGCCACGCCGAGGCCGACTGGACGCCGCTGCGCTACGTCAACCAGAACTACGCGCACAGCACGCTCACCGGCTTCTACCGCACCGCGCGGGTCGGGCTGGTGACGCCACTGCGCGATGGCATGAACCTGGTGGCCAAGGAATACGTGGCCGCCCAGGACCCGGAAAATCCCGGCGTGCTGGTGCTGTCGCTGCTGGCCGGCGCGGCTGATGAGCTGCCGCAGGCGCTGCTGGTCAATCCCTATGACCTCGACGGCGTGGCCGATGCCATTGCCCGCGCCACGACCATGCCGCTGGCCCAGCGCAAGGAGCGCTGGCGCGCAATGATGGACCACCTCACCGAGTTCGACATCAACCGCTGGCGTCGCGATTATCTGGCCGCGCTGGAGGAGTGACGGGCGCCGCGCAGGCGGGGCTCAGTCGAGGAAGCGCGCCGCCTGCCCGGGCGGCGGCAGCATGCAGCGGTCATGGCGGCCGAACCAGCGGTAGCGGTTACGCGCCAGCAGCCGGTAGGCCCGGTCACGGATTGCAGCCGGAACCAGCCGCAGGATCGACGCCGCGCGCCACGGCCCGCCGAGGCTGGTGAGCACGCGGATGATCGCTCGGGTATCGGTCCAGGCCTTGCCGCCTTCCAGCACCAGGAAGGACACCGGGTCGTCGGGATCCATTCCGTGGGACTGCAGCAACTGGCGGCCATTGCAACCCTGCATCGCCGCGAAGCGGTAGCGCTGGGCCCGGTCGAAACGCAGCAGGAACCGTACCCAGCCATTGCACAGGGTGCAGACACCATCGAACACGATGATGGCCGGCGAGGCGGCAGGCAGCTCAGGCTGGCTCAAGCTGTCCCTCGTAATGGATGAAGGGGCCGACCCACGGCAACGACACGTCGACCTCGAAGGTGTAGCGGCCGGCGACGGCGTACTCGCGGCAGCGCACGCTGGCAAACCAGCCGGAGGGCAATGGCAACACGCCGAACAGCCATGCCCGCCGTGCCTGCCAGTGGATCGCGCCGTCGCGTTCGTCCAGAGCGAATTCAAAGCGCACCGCGCCCAGCTGCTCGCGCAGCCGACCTTGGTGAAACCACAGCCGCGAACCCATTGGATGGCGACCGAAACGCCGAGCCCAGCGCTCACCGCGCGCACTGGCGCTGAACTCCACCGTGGTCGGCAGCGACTCGTGGCTGGGCGGCAGGCGCGCGCCCCACGCCAGCACCGGTACCAGCCAGTGCTGGCCGCGACGCACGCGGACCTGTCCGGCATAGCGCCACGTACCATGGCGATCATGCAGCGCACGCACCGGCGGCTCGAGCCGGACGAAGGCCGGGCCCAGCAGCTGGGCGAACAGCGGCTGGCTCAGCAACTGATCCATGCCAGGGTCGCCAGGCGGCCGGTGCGCCGGTCGCGCCGGTGCGAGTAGAACCGCTGTGGATCGGCCAGGGTGCAGTGCCGACCACCACTGATTGCATCGACTGACAGGCCGGCACGCTGCAGCCGCAGCCGCGCCAGCGCCGGCAGGTCCACCTTCCAGTGGCCGGGACGGGTGGCCACGAACGCGGCTTCCGCCATCGGATCCCGGCCGACGAAGGCGTCGAACACGTCCTGCCCGATTTCGTACAGCGCCGGGCCGGCGGCCGGGCCCAGCCACGCCTGCACCTGCGACGGCGGCGTGCGCATCGCCGCCACCGTCGCTTCCAGCACGCCATCGGCCAGCCCGCGCCAGCCCGCATGGGCGGCGGCGACCTCCGAGCCATCGCGGGCAGCGAATACCACCGGCAGGCAGTCGGCGGTCAGGATCGCCAGCACCACGCCCGGGACCGAGGTCACCGCGGCATCGGCGGTTGGCTCGGCAGCCACGCCGCTTGCGGTGGGCGGCGCATCGAAACGCAGCACCTCGGTGCCGTGCACCTGGCGCAGCCAGTGCGGCGGCGACGGCAGCCGGGCCAGCTGCACCAGCAACTGCCGGTTGCGCTCGACCCGCTGCGGATCATCCCCGTCGGCGGCGCTGCGGTTGCCCAGGTTGAAGTGGTCGAACGGCGGCCCGGAGACCCCGGCGCCGTGGCGCAGCGTGGTCAGCGCCTGCACGGCCGGCGGCGCCGGCCAGTCGGCCAACAGCCAGGGCGCAACGTCGTTCATCGCCGGCCGCGCTCCAGCTCGGCAAAGCGCTGGCTGTCCTCGCGCAGGGCGGCCATCAGCGCCAGCATGTCGGCCGGCACCGGGGCGGTGTTGCGCACGGTCTCGCCGGTCACCGGATGCACGAACTCCAGCGTCTCGGCATGCAGCGCCTGGCGCTTGAAGCCACGCAGGGCGGCGATCAGCTCGTCGCTGGCGCCGCGCGGCAGCTTGAGCGCGCCGCCGTACAACGGGTCGCCGATGATCGGGTGCTTGAGGTGGGCCATGTGCACGCGGATCTGGTGGGTGCGGCCCGTCTCCAGGCGGCATTCCAGCGCGGTATGGGCGCGGAAGCGCTCGCGCAGGCGGTAATGGGTGACCGCGTCCTTGCCGTCCTCGCGCACGGCCATCTTCAGGCGGTCGCGCGGGTGGCGGTCGATCGGCGCATCGGCGGTACCGCCGGAGACCAGCGCACCCACCACCACGGCTAGGTACTGGCGGTGCACCTCGCGCGCGGACAGCTGTTCGACCAGCGCGGTCTGCGCCTGCACGGTACGGGCGACCACCATCACGCCGCTGGTGTCCTTGTCCAGGCGGTGCACGATGCCGGCGCGGGCCAGCGCCGACAGCGACGGGTCACGGAACAGCAGCGCGTTGACCAGGGTACCGGTGGCGTTGCCCGCGCCCGGGTGCACGACCAGTCCGGCCGGCTTGTTGATCACGAACACGTGCTCGTCCTCGTACAGCACGTCCAGCGGGATGTCCTCCGGCTCGGCGTGGGTCTGGGTATCGAGCACCGCATTCACGGTGGCCACCTCGCCGCCGCGGACCGGGTCGCGCGGGCGCGCCGGCTCCCCGTCCAGCAGCACGTCCCCGGACTTGATCCATTCGGTCAGGCGAGAACGGGAGAACTCCGGGAACAGCTCGGCCAGCACCGCGTCAAAGCGGCGGCCGGCGGCGGAATCAGGCACGACGGCCTGCAGGGACGGGTTGGATCGGGTATCGGACATGGGGGCTGCAATAGGGAGAATCGGGGTCCGGCGGCAGGAGTCAGTCGCTGGACAGGCCACTAGGCTATCATCGACGCTTCGTATTCCTGCCGCGTCCCGCCCAGCCCACATGATCCGACGCTCCGTCCTGCTGTCCGCGCCCGTCCGCCTCGTTGCCCTGCTGCTGGTCACGGCCCTGTTCGCCACCGGTTGTGGCCGCAACACCAAGGACAAGAACCCCGACGAGGGGATGCCGGTCGAACAGCTCTACGAAAAGAGCCACAAGCTGATGCAGGGCGGCAACTGGTCCGGCGCCGAAGCCAGCTTCCGCCGCCTGCAGGCCCAGTACCCGTACGGCCCGTACACCGAGCAGGCGATGATCGAGACCGCCTACGCCCAGTACAAGGCCGGCAAGCACGACGACGCGGTGTCCAGCATCGACCGCTTCATCCGCACCTACCCGACCCACCGCAACATCGCCTACCTGTACTACCTGCGCGGCCTGGCCAATGCCAACCGCGACACGGTGTTCCTGCGCCGGGTGTGGTCGCTGGACCCGAGCCGCCGCGACCTGTCGGCCCCGCGCCAGGCCTATGCCGACTTCAACATCGTCGTCGACCGCTACCCGAACAGCCGCTACGCCGCCGACGCGCGCGACCGCATGCGCCAGCTGACCGACGTATTCGCCCAGCACGAGCTGGACAACGCGCTGTACTACCTGCGCCGCGACGCCTACGTTTCGGCCGCCGGCCGCGCCAACTACCTGCTGGAAACCTACCCGCAGAGCGCGTTCCAGTACGACGCCGTGGCGGTGCTGGGCGAGGCCTACACCCGCCTGGGCAACGACACCCTGGCCGCCGATGCCCGCCGCGTGCTGGAGATGAACCAGCCGCAGCATCCGTGGCTGAGCGGCGACTGGCCGAAGTACCCGTGGATGATCCGCAAGCTGAACCCGTTCGCCGGCGAGCGCTCGGCGGCCACCGGCCAGCGCAACGCCACCATGTCGCGCAAGTAAACTGGACGGCATCCACGAAAAAGGCCCCTTCGCGGGGCCTTTTTCATGTCCGCCAGTTGGCGGGCCCGGATGCCCGGGTCAGCCCTGGTAGCCGTTGCTGATCGGGTAGCGACGCTCGCGGCCGAAGGCCCGGCGCGAGATCTTCGGCCCGGGCGCGGCCTGGTGCCGCTTCCACTCGCTGACCCGCACCAGCCGCAGCACGCGGTCCACCACCTCGGCCGCGTAACCGGCAGCGACGATCTCCTCGCGCGACTGCTCCTGGTCGACGAAGCGGTACAGGATGCCGTCCAGCACGTCATAGGCGGGCAGCGAGTCCTGGTCGGTCTGGTCGGCGCGCAGCTCGGCCGAGGGCGGGCGGCTGATCACCGCCGGCGGGATCACCGGGGCACCGCCGACCGTATTGCGCCATTTGGCCAGGCCGAACACCTCGGTCTTGTACAGGTCCTTGAGCGGGGCATAGCCGCCGCACATGTCGCCGTAGATGGTGGCGTAGCCGACCGCGTACTCGCTCTTGTTGCCGGTGGTCAGCAGCAGGCCGCCGAACTTGTTGGACAGCGCCATCAGGATGACACCGCGCGCGCGCGACTGCAGGTTCTCCTCGGTGACATCGGCCTCGCGACCTTCGAACATCGGCCCCAGCGCCTGCATCAGGCCCTCGAACACCGGCTCGATCGACACCGCCTCCAGTTTCACCCCCAGCGCCCGGCACTGCTCGGCGGCCAGGTCGTTGGACATGTCGGCGGTGTAGCGCGAGGGCAGCCGAACGGCGGTGACGTTGTCCGCGCCCAGCGCATCGACCGCCATCGCGAGCACCAGGGCCGAGTCGATGCCACCGGACAGGCCGAGCCACACCTTCTGGAAGCCGTTCTTGCGGCAGTAGTCCTGAAGGCCGCGGGTGACCGCGCGCCAAGCCAGCGCGTCCATGCTCTCGTCGCCGTCGTCGACCCACTCGCGCGGCAGGAAGCTGCGCTGCTCGGCGTCGAACTCCACCACCAGCCACTGGTCGGTGAAGGCGGCGGCGGCCGGATGCACGGTGCCGTCGCCATCGGCCACCACCGAGGCGCCATCGAACACCAGCGAGTCCTGGCCACCGACCACGTTGAGGTAGGCAATGGCGCAGCCGCTTTCGCGGGAGCGCTCGGCCAGCAGCGCATCGCGCTGGGCGTGCTTGCCGCGTTCGAACGGCGATGCGTTGGGCACCAGCACCACCTGCGCGCCGGCCTTGGCGGTGCCGGCCAGCGGTTCGGCAAACCACAGGTCCTCGCAGACCAGCAGGCCGACCTGCACGCCGTTGACCTCGAACACGCAGTCTTCGCCGTCCGGATCCACATCGAAATAGCGGCGCTCGTCGAACACCGCGTAGTTGGGCAGTTCGCGCTTGCGGTAGGTCAGGTCGATGCGGCCATCGCGCAGCACGCTGGCGGCGTTGTAGACCACGCTGCCGGCGGCCTGCGGCCAGCCGACCACCGCGACGATGCCTTCCGTGGCCCTGGCGATGCGCTGCAGCGCCTGGTCGCAGTCATGCAGGAAGCCCGGGCGCAGCAGCAGGTCCTCGGGGGGATAGCCGCACAGGGCCAGCTCCGGGAACAGCACCACGTCGGCGCCGAACTCGTCGCGCGCCTCCTCGATCATCGCGGTGATCCGCTCGGCGTTCTGCGCCACGGCGCCGACCGGGAAGTCGAACTGGGCCATCGCGATACGTAGGGATTGGGACATGTCGGTTGCCTTTGCTCCTGGGGTTTCCCGGATCGGGAAGATGGGACATACCACCGATGGCACAGGCGGCATTCCCGCTGCGCCCATTATTCCAGAATCACCGTGCCCGCCGGTTCATGGCCGGTGATGACACACAGCGTTTGCCGCGACTGCAGCGCATGCGGTGGATTCACTGGCGCCACCGTCAATCCACGCGCACAAAAAAGGCCGCCCGAAGGCGGCCTTTCCGGTTCCACGAGGGAACGAGGTATTACTTGACCAGCTCGGCAATGGCCGCGCCCAGGTCGCCCGGCGAACGGACGGTCTTGACGCCAGCAGCTTCCATCGCGGCGAACTTGCCTTCGGCGGTGCCCTTGCCGCCCGAAGCGATGGCGCCAGCGTGGCCCATGCGCTTGCCGGCCGGGGCCGAAGCACCGGCGATGAAGCCGACGACCGGCTTCTTGACGTACTTGGCGATGTACTCGGCACCGGCTTCCTCGGCGTCGCCGCCGATCTCGCCGACCATGATGATGCCTTCGGTCTGCGGGTCTTCGTTGAACAGCTTCAGGCAGTCGACGAAGTTCAGGCCGTTGATCGGGTCGCCGCCGATGCCGATGCAGGTCGACTGGCCCAGACCCACTTCGGTGGTCTGCTTGACGGCTTCATAGGTCAGCGTGCCCGAACGCGACACGATGCCGATCTTGCCCGGCTTGTGGATGTGGCCCGGCATGATGCCGATCTTGCACTCGCCCGGGGTGATGACGCCGGGGCAGTTCGGCCCGATCAGCACGGTTTCCGGGTACGAACGGGTCAGCACGTTCTTGACGCGCAGCATGTCCAGCACCGGGATGCCCTCGGTGATGCAGACGATGACCTTGATGCCGGCAGCAGCGGCTTCGAGGATCGCGTCGGCCGCGAACGGCGGCGGGACGTAGATCACCGACGCGTCAGCACCGGTGGCCTGCACGGCATCGGCCACGGTGTTGAACACCGGCAGCTCGAGGTGGGTGGTACCGCCCTTGCCCGGGGTGACGCCGCCGACGACCTGGGTGCCGTACTCGATCATCTGGGTGGCGTGGAAGGTGCCCTGCTGGCCGGTGAAGCCCTGCACGATCACCTTCGTGTTCTTGTTGATCAAAACGCTCATGGGTAATTCCTGGTTCGGTGACGTGGATTAGGCAGCGGACTTGACCGCTTCAACGACCTTCTTGGCGCCGTCGTTGATGTTGTCAGCCGGGATGATGGCCATGCCGCTGTCGCGCAGCAGCTGCTTGCCTTCTTCCACGTTGGTGCCTTCCAGGCGGACCACGACCGGGACCTTGACGCCCACTTCCTTGACCGCGGCGATGATGCCCTCGGCGATCATGTCGCAGCGGACGATGCCGCCGAAGATGTTGACGAAGATGCCCTCGACCTTGTCCGAGGACAGGATCAGCTTGAAGGCCTCGATCACGCGCTGCTTGTTGGCACCGCCGCCCACGTCCAGGAAGTTCGCCGGCTCGCCGCCGTTGAGCTTGATCACGTCCATGGTGGCCATGGCCAGGCCGGCGCCGTTGACCATGCAGCCGATGTTGCCGTCCATGGTGACGTAGTTGATGTCCAGCTCCGAAGCGGTCACTTCGGTCTCGTCTTCCTGCGACTTGTCACGCAGCGCGACCAGCTCCTTGTGGCGGAAGCTGGCGTTGTCGTCGCTGTTGAACTTGCCGTCCAGCGCGTACAGGTTGCCGTCGTCCAGGATCGCCAGCGGGTTCAGCTCGACCAGCGACAGGTCCTTCTCGTTGAACAGGCGGTACAGGTTGACCATGATGTTGGCGAACTGGCCAGCCTGCTTGGCGGTCAGGCCCATCTTGAAGCCGATGTCACGGCCGTGATAACCCTGCACGCCCTCGACGAAATCGACGTTGAGGGTGTGGATCTTTTCCGGGGTCTCGGCAGCCACCTGCTCGATCTCCACGCCGCCTTCGGACGAGGCGATGTAGCTGATGGTGCGGGTACCACGGTCCACCAGCACCGACAGGTACAGCTCCTTGACGATCTCACCGGCGGTGGTCACCAGCACCAGGTTGATCGGCAGCTCGACGCCGGCGGTCTGGTAGGTGGCCATCCTGGTGCCGAGCATCTTGGCGGCAGCTGCCTTCACGTCATCGACGGTCTTGCAGAACTTGACGCCGCCGGCCTTGCCGCGACCACCGGCATGGATCTGCGCCTTGACCATCCAGGGGCCAGCGCCCAGCGACTGTGCGGCTGCGACGGCCTCTTCGGGGGTCGCGGCGACCTTGCCGGCCGGGACCGGGATGCCGTATTCGGCAAGCAGTTGTTTTGCCTGGTATTCGTGGAAATTCATGCGTCACCGTGGGAATAGGAACGACCGCAGGCTGGTCCACCGGCCCTGGAAGGGCGCAGGCGTGGTCGCAAGCGGGCCCGCTATTGTGGCCGAGGCCGGCCCCGGGCGCAAAAGAAGACTGTACAAATGGCCGGAATCGGCACATTTCCGGCCGGATTTCAGCAACTTGCGGCCACCCCGTCACACCGGGCCCCAGGCATCGCGCCGGGCGCTGCGCATGCCGGGCCCCGCCGGCCACCGCGCGCATCGCGCTGCCCGCTGCCCGGGCACGCCTATACTCGTCCCAGCCTGAAGGGGAGTTCCGGCGTGTCACCGAGTGCTTCACTGATCGACCGCATCGAATCGATACCGCGGCGCGAACTGTATTTCTTCGCCCTCTACCGCACCCTGGTCGCCTCGCTGATCGCGGCGCTGCTGTTCGGCCCGCTGGACATGTTCGTCGGCGAGGCACACGTGCCGGCGCTGGCCCACGTGGTCTCCGTCGCGTATCTGGTAGTGGCGCTGGCACTGCTGTTCTGGGGACGCAACGAGCGCTGGCTGCAGACCATCGTGTTGTGGAGCGTGATAGCCGACATCGTCGCGGCCATGCTGCTGATCCATGCCATGCCCGGGGCAAGCGCGGGCATCTCGATGTCGCTGCTGTTCAACGTCGCCGCCGCCGCCATGCTGCTGCCCCTCTCCCGCGGCCTGTCGATCGCGGCGATCGCCAGCGGCGCGATGGTGCTGGAGTACGTCTGGCAGGCGCTGGAAGGCACCCAGGCCACGCGCACCGTGGCCGAACTGGCGATGTTCGTCACCTCCTACCTGGCCATGGCCTACATCAGTTGCCAGATCGGCCAGCGCGCGCGCCGCAACCAGCAGCTGGCCGACAGGCGCGGGGCCGAGGTCGCCAACCTGTTCGAGATCAACGAGCTCATCATCCGCCGCATGCGCACCGGCGTGCTGGTGGTCGACACCAACAACCGCATCACCCTGGCCAACGAGGCCGCCTCGCTGCTGCTGGGCGATGGCGACGGCGAGGTGCCCGAAGGCGGCCTGAGCCTGCTGCGGGTCGCCCCCGAGCTGGCGCGGCGGCTGCAGCGCTGGCGCAACGGCTGGAACCAGGACGAGACCCCGCTGCAGCTCAGCCCCGACCAGCCGGAGGTGCAGCCACGCTTTGCCCGGCTGCTGGCCGACAGCGACCTGACCCTGGTGTTCCTGGACGACTCGACCGTGGTTTCGCGCCGCGCCGAGTCGCTGACCCTGTCCGCGCTGGGGCGCTTCTCGGCCAGCCTGGCCCACGAGATCCGCAACCCGCTGGCGGCGATCAACTACGCCACCCAGCTGCTGGAGGAGTCCAGCGCCATCGGCGATGCCGACCGGCGCCTGCTGCAGATCATCCACCAGCAGTGCCAGCGCACCAACGGCATCGTCGAAAGCGTGCTCGGCCTGGCCCGGCGCGAGCGCGCTAATCCTGAAAACATCGACCTGGTGGCCTTCGTCCGGCGCTTCGTGCTCGAGTACCGGCAGACGCTGTCGATCGAGACCGACAGCCTGGAAGCCATCATCAACAAGCCGTCGGTGCAGGCCCTGGTCGACCCCAACCACCTGTACCAGATCCTCACCGCGCTGGTGCACAACGCACTCAAGTACGGGCGCATCGCCGAGGACCCGGCGCGGGTGCGGCTGCGGGTGGCCACGCTGGAGAAGAACGCCATCATCGATGTCATGGACCGCGGCCCGGGCATTCCCGAGGCGGTGGCGGCGCAGCTGTTCCGCCCGTTCTTCACCACTTCCGAGCACGGCACCGGGCTGGGCCTGTATATCGCCCGCGAACTTTGCCGCGCCAACCAGGCGCGCCTGGAATACGTGCCGGTGCCGGCCGGCGGCGCCTGTTTCCGGGTGGTCCTGCCGGCGCCGCACGCGATCCTGTCCACCTGATCCGGCCGTACCCGGCGCTCCTTCCATTTGTAGACATTCGCTTCACTCGGCTATCTTCTATTCATGAACGAAACACGCAGCGCCCTTGTCGTCGACGACGAACGCGACATCCGCGAACTCCTGGTCCTCACCCTCGGTCGCATGGGCCTGCGCATCAGCACCGCCGCCAACCTCGCCGAGGCACGCGAGCTGCTGGCGAGCAATCCGTATGACCTGTGCATCACCGACATGCGGCTGCCCGACGGCAACGGCATCGAGCTGGTGAGCGAGATCTCGCAGAACTACCCGCGCACGCCGGTGGCGATGATCACCGCCTTCGGCAGCATGGACCTGGCGGTGGAAGCGCTGAAGGCCGGCGCGTTCGACTTTGTCAGCAAGCCGGTGGACATCGCCGTGCTGCGCGGCCTGGTCAAGCACGCGCTGGAGCTCAACAACAGCGAGCGTCCCGCCCCGCCCCCGCCGCCGCCGGAACAGGCCGCGCGCCTGCTCGGCGACTCGCCGGCCATGGGCGAACTGCGCGCCACCATCACCAAGGTCTCGCGCAGCCAGGCGCCGGTGTACATCTGGGGCGAGTCCGGCGTGGGCAAGGAACTGGTCGCCCGCACCATCCACGAGCAGGGCGCGCGTGCGGCCGGTCCGTTCGTGCCGGTCAACTGCGGCGCGATCCCGACCGAATTGATGGAGAGCGAGTTCTTCGGCCATCGCAAGGGCAGCTTCACCGGTGCCCATGCCGACCAGCCGGGCCTGTTCCAGGCCGCCAGCGGCGGCACCCTGTTCCTGGACGAAGTGGCCGAGCTGCCGCTGCAGATGCAGGTCAAGCTGTTGCGGGCAATCCAGGAAAAGTCGGTGCGCCCGGTCGGCGCCTCCACCGAAGTTCCGGTGGACGTGCGTATCCTCTCGGCCACCCACAAGGACCTGGGGCTGCTGGTCGAGGAAGGCCGCTTCCGCCACGACCTGTACTACCGCATCAACGTGATCGAGCTGCGCGTGCCGCCGCTGCGCGAGCGTCGCGGCGACCTGCCGCAGCTGGCCGCCTCGATCCTCACCCGCCTGGCGCGCAGCCACGGCCGTCCCACCCCGCTGCTGTCGCCGTCCGCACTGGAGGCGCTAGCCAGCTATTCGTTCCCGGGCAACGTGCGCGAGCTGGAGAACATCCTCGAGCGCGCCCTGGCCCTGGCCGAGGAAGACACCATCGGCGCCAGCGACCTGCGCCTGCCGCACCCGCCGGTTGCCCGTGCCGGCATGGCCGGCGCACCGGCCGGCCCGATGCAGGAAGCCGTGGTCGACATCGATCCGGCCAGCGCCGCCCTGCCCTCCTACATCGAGCAGATGGAGCGCGCGGCGATCCAGAAGGCGCTGGAAGAGAACCGCTGGAACAAGACCAAGACCGCCGCCCAGCTCGGCATCACCTTCCGGGCGCTGCGCTACAAGCTCAAGAAGCTGGGGATGGACTGAGCTTCCCCATATCCGCAAACAAAAAAGGCCCGCTTTCGCGGGCCTTTTTTCCAGGTGCGGGACCGGTCAGTCCTTGGTCACGCGGTTGATTTCGGCCAGGCTGGTAATGCCCTGGCCCGCCTTGAGCAGAGCCGACTGGCGCAGGTCGTTGATGCCGATCTTCTGCGCCGCCTCGGCGATCTGCATCGCATTGCCGCCTTCCAGCACGATGGCGGCGATCTCGTCGGTCATCGGCATCACCTGGTAGATGCCAGTACGACCCTTGTAACCCTCGGTGCACTCGTCGCAGCCCACCGGTTCAAACAGGGTGATGCCGGCGTCGATCTGGGCCTGGGTGAAGCCCTCGGCCAGCAGCGCGTTGGCCGGCAGCTCGACCGGCTTCTTGCAGCTGTTGCACAGTCGGCGGGCCAGGCGCTGGGCGGTGACCAAGGTCACCGAGGAGGTGATGTTGTACGGCGCGATGCCCATGTTCATCAGGCGCGCGATGGTCTGCGGGGCATCATTGGTGTGCAGGGTAGACAGCACCATGTGACCGGTCTGCGCCGCCTTGATAGCGATCTCGGCGGTCTCCAGGTCACGGATTTCGCCGACCATGATGATGTCCGGATCCTGTCGCAGGAACGAGCGCAGCGCGGCGGCGAAGGTCATGCCGCGCTTGTTGTTCTGCTGCACCTGGTTGACGCCGGGCAGGCGGATTTCCACCGGGTCCTCTACGGTGGAGATGTTACGGGTCTCGTCGTTGAGGATGCCCAGCGCGGTGTACAGCGACACCGTCTTGCCCGAGCCGGTCGGGCCGGTCACCAGCACCATGCCGTAAGGCTTGTGGATCGCCTCCAGGAACAGCTTTTGCTGGTCCGGCTCGTAGCCGAGCTTGTCGATGCCCAGCTTGGCCGCGCTGCCGTCGAGGATACGCAGCACGATCTTCTCGCCGAACAGCGTCGGCAGCGTGCTGACACGGAAGTCGATCTGCTTGCTCTTGGACAGGTTGAGCTTGATGCGCCCGTCCTGCGGCACGCGCTTCTCGGCGATGTCCAGCTGCGACATCACCTTCAGGCGTGCGGCAATGCGCTGGTTGAGCTTGACCGGCGCCTTGGCCACGTTCTTGAGCAGGCCGTCGATGCGGAAGCGGACGCGGTAGTCGTCCTCGTAAGGTTCGAAGTGAATGTCCGAGGCGCCCTTGCGGATCGCATCGACCAGCACCTTGTTGACGAACTTTACCACCGGGGTGTCGTCGCCCTTGGCATCAACGCCGGCGTCGCCACCGCCGCCCATGTCCTCGTCGCCAGCGGAGACGTCGAGGTCACCCATGCCATCTTCATCGCCACCCAAGGTGTCACCGAGGCTGTCATTGCTGGCCAGCCACAGGTCAAGCGTGCGGCGGATCTGGTCCTCGTCGACCAGGATCGGCTCCACCACCAGGTTGGTGTGGAACTTGATCTCGTCCAGCGACTGGGTCGGGTTGCTGGTACCGACAAACAGCTTGCCGCCGCGCTTGAACAGCGGCAGCACCACGTGCTTGCGCAGCAGCTCCTCGCTGACCAACTTGATCGCGCTCTGCGCCGAGTCGAACACCGACACGTCGAACAGCGGCATGCCGAACTCGACCGCGTTGGCCGCGGCCAGCTCCGCCGCCGTCACCAGCTTCTTGTCGGCAAACCATTGCGCCAGGGGCACCTTGGCGGCGGTGGCCTGGGCCATCGCGGTGCGTGCCGCCGCCTCGTCGATTGCCCCGTCCTGGACCAGACGACGGGCAATACCGGTGATACCGACAAGATTGGCGGACATCGCGTTCATATAAGGATTGGCTCCCCCTTGGGCTACACAAAAGGGTACTGCAAAACCCTGTCGGTCTCACCGTGGGATCATGGTTTTCGCCAGGTGTGACCATTGGCGTTCCGCGTTCTGGCGGCAGGCATTACCATGGCCACCGGGGATTTCCGGGGAACGGTTTTGAGTCGTCTAAGCATCATCCTGCCTGCCAAGAACGAGGCCGAAGGCCTGCGCAAGACCCTGCCGGCCCTGCGCGGCCAGTTCCCCGACGCGGAACTGATCGTGGTCGACGACGGCTCTACCGATGAAACCGCTGTGGTTGCCGCCGATCATGGCGCCCGGGTACTGCGCAGTCCCTACTCGATGGGCAACGGCGCGGCGATCAAGCGCGGCGCCCGAGCAGCCAGTGGAGACATCCTGGTGTTCATGGACGCGGACGGCCAGCACGACCCGGCCTGCATCCCGTTGCTGCTGGAAAAGCTCGACGAGGGCTACGACATGGTGGTCGGGGCCCGCGACGGCAGCGGCCAGGCCAACTTCCACCGCGGCCTGGCCAACGGTTTCTACAACTGGCTGGCCACGCGCATGACCGGCCATGAGATCAAGGACCTCACCTCGGGCTTCCGCGCGGCGCGGGCGGACCGGTTCCGCGAGTTCCTGCACCTGCTCCCCAATGGCTTCAGCTACCCGACCACCAGCACCATGGCCTTCTTCCGCAGCGCCTATCCGGTGGCCTACGTGCCGATACCGGTGGCCAGGCGGGTGGGCAACGGCAGCCACATCCGTCCGATCAAGGACGGCATCCGCTTCCTGCTGATCATCTTCAAGATCGCCACCCTGTTCTCGCCGCTGAAGCTGTTCGCCCCCATCGCCGCAGCATTCTTCGCCATTGGCCTGGGCTATTACGGCTACACCTTCGCCACCATGCACCGGCTCACCAACATGAGCACCCTGCTGTTCAGTGCGTCGGTCATCATCTTCCTGATCGGGCTGATCTCCGAGCAGATCACCAACCTGACATACCGGCGCGATGCGTGACCTGCATGAAGAAGATCCGTAGTCCGCAGGACCTTGCCGTGAATGGAGCGTCCCCGGCCTTCGCCGAGCCGCTGCACGTCGGTCGCCCCAACATCGGCAACCGCGACGGATTCCTCCGGCGCGTGGAGACCATCCTCGACAACCAGTGGTTGACCAACAACGGCCCCATGGTGCAGGAGTTCGAACAGCGCATCGCCGCGCATCTAGGCGTCAAGCACTGTATCGCCATGTGCAATGGCACCATCGCGTTGGAAATCGCCATCCGGGCGCTGGGCCTGGAGGGTGAGGTCATCGTGCCTTCGTGGACCTTCGTGGCTACCGCGCATGCGCTCTACTGGCAGGGGATCACTCCCGCCTTCGCTGACATCGACCCAGCCACCCACAACATTGATCCCGCCGCAGTCCGCCGGATGATCACCCCGCGCACCACCGGGATCATCGGCGTGCACCTGTGGGGACGGGCGGCCCCGGTGGACGAACTGCAGGCCATTGCCGACCAGCATGGACTCAAGCTGATGTTCGATGCGGCCCATGCGTTCGGCAGCAGTTACAAGGGCCAGAGCATCGGCAGTTTTGGTGCGTGCGAGGTCTTTAGCTTCCACGCCACCAAGGCTTTCAACACCATGGAAGGTGGCGCTGTCACCACCAACGACGACGAGTTGGCCGAGGCCATGCGTCTGATGCGCAACTTCGGCTTCAAGGGCTACGACAACGTCATCCACCCGGGCACCAACGGCAAGATGATCGAGGTCTGCGCGGCGATGGGCCTGACCAATCTGGATGGACTGGACGTCGTGCTCGACACGAACAGCCGCAACTACCGGGAATACCGCCGTGCGCTCGCGGGGATCCCCGGCATCACCCTGCTCGACTACGACCCGGTCGAGCGCAACAGCCACCACTACGTGGTCCTGGAGATCGGCGACACGTTCCCGGTGGACCGCGACGCGATCATCGCCGTGCTGCACGCGGAGAACATCCTCGCCCGCAAGTACTTCTGGCCCGGCTGCCACGGGATGCAGCCCTATCGGGACCTATTCCCGCATGCGGGCCTTTTGCTTCCCAATACCGAATCGGTAGCTTCCAGGATCGTTGTCCTTCCCAACGGGCATCTGGCCGAAGGCGCCATTGCCCTGACAGCCGACATTCTCCATGTCCTTGCGACTGGCGAAACTGGTCGACCCAACGCTCTCGAAACCCGGGCAATGACATGAGGAAGCTCAAGTTCGTTGTGGTCGGGCCTGGCCTAATCGGCAAGCAGCACATCCGCCTGATCAAGGAAGACCCGGACTGCGAACTGGTTGCGATCGTTGCTCCCGACCATGCTCCAAACCACCAAGTCGCAAACGACAACAATGTGCCGTTGTTTTACGATCTCGCGCTATGCATGGATCGTGTTCCGCTCGACGGTGTCATTGTCTCCTCGCCGAACATTTTCCACGGAGAGCAGGCAAGACTCTGCATTGAAGCCGGGATTCCCGTCCTTATCGAAAAGCCCATCGCGGCTTCGGTACGCGAAGGAGCAAAGCTGGCCGAGTTGACCGCCATGCATGGAACACCGGTACTGGTTGGGCACCACCGGACATACAGCCCTGTCCTTGCGAGAGCGAGGGCTATCGTCCAGTCCGGACAGCTCGGCCGCGTGGTTTCGGTGATGGGCAGCGCACAGTTCTACAAGCCATCGAGCTACTTTGCTGCTGGCCCATGGCGCACCCAGCTCGGTGGCGGCCCCATCCTCATCAACCTGATCCATGAGGTCGGCAACCTGCGTAGCCTGTGCGGGGAGATCAAGGCGGTGCAGGCGCTCTCGTCCTCCGCAGTACGAGGCTTTGCCGTTGAAGACACCGTGGCAATCAACCTCATGTTCGAGAACGGCGCGTTGGGCACGTTCATCCTCTCTGACACGGCCGCCTGCGCCCGGAGCTGGGAACAGACCTCACAGGAAAACCCTGTTTACCCAACGTATCCCGACGAGGACTGCTATTTCATCGCTGGGACACAAGGGTCCCTCTCCGTGCCCACCTTCCGGATGAAGCGCTACCGCGATGGCATTGAACCATCCTGGCTGGAGCCATTCGACGAGGAGGTCCTTGAGGTGTCGCGAGAGGAGCCCTTGGCCTGCCAGTTGCAACATTTTGTCGAAGTAATCCGCGGCACCGCCACTCCCTTGGTCTCCGCCATCGATGGCCTGCGCAACCTGGAGATCACCGAAGCCATCGCACGGTCTGCGGCCGAGCGGACCCTGGTCTACACCTGAGGATTTCCACGTGGCGAAGGTGCTGCTCGTAGATACCAACTTTTCCTCCGGCCCCATTTACCAGGCATTGCTTCGTGGCGGGCATGAGGTCCACGTCGTCGGTGGCAACCCCCACGACTGCCTGGCCAAAGCCGCGAGTAGCTATTGGCAACTGGACTATTCGGATACAGCGGCGCTTGCAGCACTCATAGACACCCAAGGCTTTGACTTCATCGTGCCGGGATGCACTGACCGCTCCTATGTTTCCTGCGTGATGGCTGGCCGCGGCCAGTTCCCCGGCATCGATTCTCCGCATGCAGCGGAGGTGATCAACCACAAGGCTCGCTTCCGCCAGATGGCCGAACACCTTGGTCTGCCGGTGCCAAGGGTGTTTACCGATGCCGATGCGGCTCAGGGAAGCCCACTGATCGTCAAGCCCGTCGATGCCTTCAGCGGCAAGGGAATAAGCGTCATCCGCGAATACTCCGACAGGGCGGCGGCAATCGCCGTCGAACATGCTCGAAGCATTTCGCCCAGCGGTGAATGCCTGCTCGAGGAGTACGTGGAAGGGCAGCTCTATAGTCACTCTGCCTTTATCACCGGTCAGCGCGTCATCGAGGACTTCCTGGTCCGGGAAGACGGCTCGGCAAATCCGTTCGTGGTGGACACCAGCCACGTACTGCACGATGCCCCTCTCCTCCGGCAGATCCTGCGCCAGTGCATTGAAACCCTCTCGAGTGGCCTCGGCCTCGTCGATGGCCTCGTGCATACGCAGTTCATCGCGACCAAGGACGGCATCCGGCTGATTGAAGTAACCCGGCGCTGCCCGGGCGACCTCTACAGCCAGCTGATCGAGCTTTCCACGGGTTTCCGGTATGCCGAGGCCTACGCGCAACCCTTCCTGGGCCAGCCGGTTAGCACGCGGGCTATTGGGCAGTCGCGACCGGTCCTGCGTCATACGATCACCGTGCCGACAGCGCAGAACCTCACCCATGTCAGCTTCCGGCGGCCGCTTGCCATTGAACGATGGGTTCCTCTCGGTCTGGTCGGCGATCGGCTCCAGGCCAGCCCCGCATGCAGGATCGCGGTGATCTTCTGCACCGAGCCTGACCCCGAGGCACTTGACGACCTCTACCAATGCACACTACGACGCGAGCTGTACACGGTAGTGGATGGTTACCCCGGCCAAGCCTGACCCTTACCCGCGTTCAGCAGAAGAACAGCACGGTCTCCGACCAACCCTGGGTGTAGTGCCTCAGGTACGTCCGGTAGCCGTGGCCAAATTCGGTTACGAACTGATAGACCAGTCGCAGGTCCTCGGCGTTGTGGTAGATGGCGATTGCCAGCTTCGGGCGGTCATTGCCTATGTGCCC
Organism: Stenotrophomonas sp. Marseille-Q4652; assembly: GCF_916618915.1. Taxonomy (NCBI): domain Bacteria; kingdom Pseudomonadati; phylum Pseudomonadota; class Gammaproteobacteria; order Lysobacterales; family Lysobacteraceae; genus Stenotrophomonas; species Stenotrophomonas sp. Marseille-Q4652. Next base: position 38,745 of record NZ_CAKAKE010000001.1, on the reverse strand, counting down.
GGCAGCGCCCCGCAGGGCAGGCATTTCCCAGCCTTCAAGATCCATCTTTATGAAGGAAACAGGCTCACTCACCACAGCATCGAGGGTGTCACAGCAGATCTGCTCGCTACCCGATTCGGAAACCGAAGATGCCGAGCCACTTTCCGGATTGAAACGCAGCAGTTCCCGTGCATCGGACAGACCAAGTGGGAAAAACTCAATGTCGCGCAGTCGCGCCAGGCGGGGACGCGCCGATGCCATGTTTCGCGCGGAAGGTTCAAAGAACAGCACTTTTCGGTAGTCAGGATGGCGAGCAGCAAAAGCTTCTGTCGTATCGCCGTCATACCCGCTGGCATCAACGAAAACCTCGTTGCTGTACTGCATGAAATCCTCAAAGTACTGCTCGGCAATACGCACGGAGTACCTGCGCATGTACTCAGGATCGGCGCTGAGGCGAAAACCAAGCACGTCGAGCAGGGTCTGTCGGGATTCCTCGTCGCCCAAGGCGTCGTGGATCGACTGCCATGCCGGTAGGTGCGCTGCCAGCTCCATACGCTGCGAAGTGACGAAAGCCGGCAATGGCAGGGCACTCCCCGCAGCACGCACTACACCTGCATAGCTTGCGGCATACTTGAAACCTGCTGCCCGCAGGTGGTCAATGGCGGCCACCGGCTGGATCGAGGTCGAGCAACTGACTACCCCTGCAGCCTTATCGGCTTCGGCCGTCCGCAATACGGGAATTCCGTGCCAGCTCTCCCCTTCGCCACAGCGGTCATCGATCACCCCGTCCAACGGAGCCAACGCATGCAGTGCAAGGGTTTCCGGATTCTTGCCGAGGGCGTAACGCCGCACACAGTTCCCACTCAGGATCGCTACTGCTGCCGCGTCCGGCGAGCCGTCCTTGCACAACGCCAGTTCCACAGTGCGTTCGAGGTTCATGCGGCAGCTACTTGTAGTCTTCGGGACACGATCTGTCGACGTAATGGATGGGGTTGAGATGAAGCGCCAAGCCCTGCGTGCATCATTGTGGAGCGCTGGCGATGCACTTTCCCGCCAGGGGATCCAGTTCGCCACCACACTGGTGCTTGCTCGCTTGCTGTCCCCTAGTGACTTTGGGGTAGCAACCATGCTCGCGGTCTTTGTGGCACTAGCAGCGGTGCTGGCCGATGGCGGGTTCTCGGCTGCACTTACCCAGCGCCAGGACACCGATCACGCCGATGAGTCTACCGTGTTCTGGTGCAATCTCGCCCTCGGCATCGTGCTCGCAGCCACACTGGCCTGCTTCGGCCCAGCGCTTGCGATATTCTTCAACGAACCTCGGTTGACGATGTTCGCCGGCCTCGTTGCCGTTGCCGTGCTGGCGGGTGCCTGCGGCTCGATCCACTTCGCCCTGCTTACCAAGAAGCTCGAATTCCGCACCCAAGCAATTGCCGGGGGCGTCGGCGCCATTACTTCTGGCGCCTTAGCCATCACCTTGGCGTGGCAGGGCGCGGGCATCTGGGCCCTTGCTGCACAGATTGTCAGCATGGCCTCGATAACGACCCTGTTGCTCTGGTGCCTTCACCCTTGGCGCCCCGCGCTGGTATTCCGCTGGTCGTCCGTACGCAAGCTCGGCAGCTTCGGTAGTTATCATCTGGCCTCCCAGTTGATGGAGACGTTCTACATCCGCCTGTACACCCTGCTGATAGGCAAGGGTCTCGGGGCCGTCCCGCTAGGGCACTACGCTTTCGCCGAGAATACCCGGCAGTTGCCAGCCTCGCTGATGAACAGTCTTGTCGCCCGCGTGGCCCTACCCCTGTTCTCGCGGGCACAGAACGACCAGCAGCTACTGCGCCGAGGCATCCAGTTTTCGACTAGGGTGATGATGCTCGGCTACGCACCTGCCATGCTGGCCCTGGCTGCCTTCGCCGAGCCGATCGTTGCCCTGCTCTACGGCCCACAATGGGGGCCGGCGGTTCCGTTGCTGCAGGTGTTGGCCCTGGCCGGCTTGCTCCATCCACTACACATGATCAACCTGCACACGTTGATGGCCCAAGGCCATGCCCGACTGATGTTCCGCCTGGAACTGGCCAAGAAGGTCACGGGCATTATCTTCATGCTCGTCGGCCTGCAGTACGGCGTCCTTGGCCTGGCCTGTTCCCAGCTGGCTCATTCCCTGCTGGGGCTTTGGATCAATGTGTACTACTCCAGGCAGCTCCTTGGGTACGGCATGCTGGCCCAGCTACGGGATGCCTGCCCACCGATCCTCTGCTCCCTCATCATCATCGGCGCAACAGCGGTTCTCTCTCAAGACTGGGAAGCCCCTCCCCTGCTTAAATTCATAACCCTCGGCGGGCTTGGCGGACTGGCGTACCTGGCCCTGATGGCCGGAATGCAAACAAATGCCTGGCGTGATGCCAAGGGTCTGATCCTACCTACCAGCGGGAGCAAGTGAGTGCCGGCGCCCGACACCCTGTCCATCCATCGGACGATCGAACATTCCGATGCTATGCAGCTGGTGGGCAAGCCTTTGGTGAGCGTGCTGGTACTGGCCTACAACCATGCCGCCTTTCTGCCCAAAGCCGTTGAGAGCGCTGTCACCCAAGAGGTGGATTTCGAGTTCGAAGTCCTGGTGGGCGAAGATTGCTCGAAGGATGACAGCCTGCAGGTTGCCCTCACCCTGCAGCAACGATTTCCCTCTCTCGTGCGCGTCATCACCGCCGACAACAACGTCGGGGCCTATCGGAATTACCTGCGCCTGCTGCGCGCCGCGCGCGGCAGCCTCTTGGCCCAGCTCGACGGCGATGACTACTGGCTGCCGGGAAAGCTGGCGCGCCAGGTCGAACTGATCCGCCAGCATCCGGACCACGCTGCGGTGTACAGCAATGCCTATACGGTGAGCGCAGATGACCAGCCAACCGGTTTTTTCAATGACCTGGGCGATGCCGTAGTCGACCTTGCCTCCCTGCTGCGGCATGGCAACAACCTCAACACCAGCACCATGTTGTACCGCGCGGAGCTGGCCACGCACTTGCTGGCCATCGACCACGAGTACATCGACTACCAGATCCACTTGGTACTGGCTCAGCATGGCCCGCTGAGCCACATTGGCGAACCGCTGGCTGCCTATCGGGCTGGCACCAGTGGATCGATGGTGGCCACTAGCAACGACAAGGTGCGGGAGCTGTACTGGCGGGCCATCCAGAGCGTGCCGCGTGATGCGGTAAGCGACGCTGACTACGCAAGAGGGCTGGCCGATTTCCTGCGCCGGGTGTGCTTCCGGGCCGTCGCCGCCCGTGACCCGGCCCTGCTACGCACTTGGGCCGCACGAATCTATGCAGCCTCTCCCTACGGGCCGCTACGTACCAGCGGCATGGCGGCATGGAACATCGTCCGGATGACCACGAGAATCCTCACCTCGCAGTTGCCGTTTGCGCGGCACCTTCGCCACGTCCTCTACCGCCACTGATCTTGGAAGCCGATGGCCCTGCAACTGACGAAAGTCCTGCCCTATGCCCTTGCCGGCTGGATACCGGGTGGCCGCCGCCATTGCGCGATGTGCAATCACCGTGTCTGGCGCTTCATGCCCTACCGCAATGGTTCGCGCGGAGTGGCGCCGCTGATGCTCACGCTAGAGGTGGTGGGCAGTGACGTCGACCACTTCGAATGCCCGCGCTGTGGTGCCCACGACCGCGAACGTCACCTGTTGCTGTACCTGCGCGCCAGTGGCCTGCTGGAGTGGATCAAGGGCAAGTCCATCCTCCACTTCGCGCCGGAGAAACGGTTGCCGCGCTGGCTGAAGGAGGCGGGCCCCGCCAGCTATACCGCCTGCGACCTCTACCCACAGTCACCGCAAGTGCTGCGGATCGACATGCTGGACATGGAGCTTGCTTCCGCTTCGGTCGACCTGGTCATCGCCAACCACGTTCTGGAGCATGTTGCCGACGATGGCAAGGCACTGTCCGAGCTGTTCCGGATCCTCGCTCCGGGCGGTTACGCGATCCTGCAGACCCCGTACAGCCGCAAGCTGCACGCCACCTGGTCCGATCCCGGGATCGACACCGACCAGGCACGCCTGCATGCCCACGGCCAGGAAGACCATGTACGCCTGTTCGGCCGCGACATCTTCCAGCGGATCACCGCTGCCGGGTTCCAGTCCCATGTGCGCGGGCACGAGGAACTGCTGGCGGACGCCGAACCGAACAAAGTCGGCGTCAACCCGGCCGAGCCGTTCTTCCTCTTCCGCAAGCCCGGCTGACCCTCAGCGCAGCGTGGGCATGCCATACCGCCACAGCAGCGTGAGCTTGCGCGGCATCCAGACGAAGACCTGCCACCAGCGCCGTTGGGTCGTGCACCGGGCCGCCTGCAGGCGCTGCCGCAGGGACTTCCACTCCGCATCGGTGGCGAGCAAGCTCGGCAGGATCGGGCGGTACACCTCCCGCCAGAGGCGTGCATCCCTGCGCACCAAGGAGACAATCGCCCCCTCGGCATGCAGCAGCAACAGGTGCAGCACCACCAGCGGCCACACGGTCCATCCCGGGGTGCAGGCCAGCATCGCCCAGGTCTTGTTGCGCTCGCTCAGGGCACGCCGTCGATACGTCGTCCGCAACCCGCCATCGGCACGATTGCCGCCGAAACTGGCGCCCTGGCGGTGACGGTAACCACCGGCTTCAACACAGCGCACCGCCAGCCCGCGCAGGCGCGCCCCACCACACAGGTACAGGTCCTCGGCAATCGAGCCGAACGCTTCCGGGAATCCGCCCAGTTCGCGCCACAGGCCGCGCGGGATCCACAGGCAGGCGCCGATCACATAGGCCACTTCGGGCCGGGCCGGGTCGAGATTCGGGACCGGGTTGCAGAACGGGTCGAGCAGGCAGCCGCGATCCACCAACGCGCCGCTTTCCCAGTCGTACTGGGGCAGGCTGAGGATGCAGGGCGCCCCAATGCGCTGCTGCTCGGACAGCAAAGCGTCCAGCGCCCCGGGCAACAGTGCGGCGTCGTTGTTGAGCAGCAGCAGGTAGTCTCCGGTGGCGACGTCGGCCATGCGGTTGTTGGAAACGCAGAAGCCGACGTTGCTGTCCGAGGAGATCAGTCGCACCTCCGGAAAGTCGCTGCGCAGCAGCTGCAGCGAGTCATCGCTGGAGTCATCGTCGTGCACGATGATCTCCACCTCGGCCGCCACCTGCTGGGCCAGCACCGAGTCCAGGCAGTCGCGCAACAGGCCGGCGCCGTTGTAGTTGGCGATGCAGGCGGAAATCCGGGGGAGACTCATCTCGTTCAAGTACGGGCGTAGAACAGGAACCGTGCCCCATTGTCCCAGTCATCCCCCGGTACCGGCAGGCTGGCTTCGTAGTCGTGCAACCTTGCAAAGTTGGGGAACCAACGGGCGACATCGTCGGCCACGCCACGGTGGCGCACATGGGGCAAGGTCTTTCGGCTCGACTCCGTGACTGTCGAGTAGATGGCAACGTACCGCGTCGTGCTGGCGAACAGGCGCTCTAGGTAGTCGTGATATACCTCGTCCTCGACCAGATGGAAGATCACATCCAGGGACAGGGTCAGCTCTGCCCGCTGTGACTGGAACTCATCAAGCAGCATGAACGCCTTGCGGGCGTCGGCGCGGAACTTCCCACGGCACAGCGCCACTGCTTCCGGGCTGATATCCACGCCCAGATACTGCGGGTAGCGTGCCAGTTCGAGCTGGCGCCCATCCCCGCACCCGAACTCGATGATGCTGCCGATATCGCGATCGGCGACGAAGCGGTTCAGGGCATCTGCCTTGTAGCGGGCCGACTGACCGCCCGACCCCACACCGGAGTCGCCTCCGTAGCGATAGCGCCTGCGCCAGTAATCGCCTGAGCCCTTGAAGGACAACAGCGGAAACCACTTGCCGAGAAATTTCATGGGAGCCCCGAAGACATTTCAAGAACGCGATTCAATGGTGCCTGACAGCAGGCGCGCATAACCATCGGCAACCTGCTGCCAGTCCAGACGGGACAGGATTTCCTGGCGCAGCTGCTCCGCCACCCGCCCCACCTCTGGGCCACCCTCCAGCATGCCGACGATCTTCTCGGCCAGGGCCACCGGATCCTGTGGATCCACCACCAGATCCGGCCACTTCCCCAGCAGTTCATGCACGGCCGGCACATCGCCAGCAATCACCGGGCAACCGCAACCAACCGCCTCGGCCACGACCAGGCCCAGCCCCTCTTCATCCCCGGACCCTGCCCGCACGAAGGGCGCCACGAATACCGTGGCACGGCGGTACAGGGCTGCCAGTCCGGCCTGCGGAACGGCGCCGACGAAGCTCACGTTGCCTGCCAGCCCTGACTGCTGGACCTGGTGCCTGAGCGCGGCCTCCTCCGGCCCGAATCCGGCAATGGTCAGGCAGGCATCGGGCGCCCGTTGCAGCACCAGTGGCATGGCCGCAATCAGATGGCGCAGCCCCTTTTTCTCCACCAGGCGCCCGACGAACAGGATCTCGCTGCGGGAGCGCTGAGTCCCGTCGACCGGAGTGAACCGGTTGCGCAGGTCCACTCCCATTGGCATGACATGCACCTGCGCCGGTTGCGCGCTCAATGCGCAAACCGGCTGGTGCATGGCGCTGCTCACTACGGTCGCCGCAGACGAGCGGCGCAGGACATGGCGTTTCAGTGCAGCCAGCAAACGGCCACGCAGGGCGAACAGGTCCGCGCCATGGGAGGTAACGACCAAGGGCAGCCTGCCGCCCGGCAGGCGCTGCAGCAGAGCGGCGATCAACCCTTGCGGAATCAGCCAGTGCGCATGCACCACATCGATGCGCTCGCGCCTGAGCAGCCGCCAAGCCACCCACATCTGGGCGAGCAGGAAGCTCGGGACCAGCAACAGCTTCCACTTGCTCCGCCGCAAGTTGGTGGTAATGCCACCACCACTGACCAGCGTCTCCAGCGCCTCCGGGGCGTAGCGGTAACGGATTACCTCTACTCCATCCAGGGTCTCATGCTGCAGGGCGCCCGGAGCATGCGGGGACAACGCCACCACACGGAAACGATCTGTCAACCGGCGTGCGAGCTCGTGCACGAAGCCTGGTTCGTGATCGCCGGCCCACCTTGGATAGGTAGAGGCTAAAACCAGGACGGTGGGCCTACTGCCGCGCATTTCTTCAGACATACCAGGTTGGCTGAGTGCCAAGCAGCACCCGGTCAGGAAATAGCTCACGAAGGCAAAAAGCCCTGCTCGGGTTGATGAAGCTGGCGCTCATCTGCAGCTTGCTGGGAGATACTTCGGATTCAATCCGCCACACGCCCAGCTCAGACTGCCATCGTTGTCGGTCACCTGCATGGTGAGCACCTGACCGTGCAGCTTTGCATTGGCCGAACTGGAGAATGCAACCCGGATGGTGCCAGTAGCATCCACCTCCACCGAGCTGACATTGCGTCCGCGTATCGAGGCTGCGGCTGCCATTCCCGCCGCAGCGTTGCCAGCAGGAAACTCACCGCGCTCACCGTAGTAGGTGGCGATTGCCAACTTGGCACCCGTCGCCAGTCCAATTCCTTCCGCAACCTGCGCACGCGCTACGTAATCCTGGTAAGCAGGCAAGGCGATTGCCGCCAGCACCGCGATGATCGCCACCACGATCATCAGTTCGATCAACGTAAAACCCTTTTGCTCCGTCATCCCCGTTCTCCCCATGATCATCGATCCGGCTCGCGTTCGGATTCCCCGTTTTCCAACAATCTTTCCAGTTCCTGCAGTTCGACCCGATACTTCCCCCCGGAGTCATCCGCCCGGAGAAATGCCAGCGTGTCCGTCACTTCGGGTGATTCACGCAAATCCAATGCCAACAGGAATTTCGCCAACCCCACACGGAAGGCCACCTGCCCCGGCTCCAGCGCAACCGCCTCCCGCAACATCCTGACCGCTAGCTCAGGATCACGCATGACGTTGAAGGCGTAGTTGCCATAGATTGCATGGATGACAGCCGATCGGGGATTTACCTGGAGGGCGGCTGTCAGGACCTCGAACAGAGGCTGCTCGCTCTCGAACTGGCAACGCGCACTTATCCGGCAATCCACAACGGCCGAGAGCGCACCGATCTCCTGAGGACCAGCTTGCCGGCGCTCAAACTTTTTCCGGAATAGCGTCCACATTTCAGGGTCCATTGGTCGCCCGTGGCTGGACGACAGGATGATTAGAGCCTGCTCCGGCAAAGGTGAGCTGCCCGGCAACCTGGCCGCGTGCTGGAACTCCTGCTCGGCCAGCGACCCCAGCGGGGAGGCGGGGTCTCCGCCGGCAAGATCGAACAGTAGTCGCCCCAACTCGTAACCGGCCCGCGGGGATTCCGGGTTGCGTGTAGCCAGAGTCGTTGCCAGCCGCAGAGGATCCCCCCACGTCGCCACCTGCAGCACCCCCATCACGGCGGTGAACAGCAACGGCAGCGCGACCAACGGGATACGGATCTCCGGGCTGATCCGGTTCCCCAGCCAAGCCAAAGGCTGCACCCAGGCAAGCAGGATGCCCAGCAGGGCGAAATAGTTGCGGTGCTCGAAGACCAACTCGAACGGAACGATATTGCTGGTCAGCGCATGTGCAGCGAAGAACCACGCAATTCCGAGGGAGGTCAGCGGCCAGCGCCGCCTGCTGACCACTGCAACTACGACCAGGCCCAGCAGCAGCAACAGGCTCGTGAGCGTGGTCCAGGGCTGCAGCAATCCTTTTGAAATCGGGAAATTGTCATAGTAGAACCAGAGGCTCTCCGGCCACGGCAGCAACATCTGCCGGAGGTACAGCCCCAAAGCGGCGAACTGGGTCAGAAGTCGCTCGCCCAGTGTGAAGTCACGGACCGCGTAGGCTTCCCGCGCCAGCATCGACGGCAGCATCTTCCAACAGAAGACCACCAGCGCGCCGAGCGCGCCAAGCGTGTAGAGCGAAACCAGCGCCGTCGAGCGACTCCCATTCGCCCCGCGGAATCCCAGCAGGCAACATTCCAGTGCCAGCGCGTAAATCGGCAGCAACAGCGCGGTTTCCTTGAAACCCAGCCCGACCAGACCGGCGAGCACGACCGCCGCCCACCATGCCCAAGCCCGGGAGCCCGCGCTCATCGCACAACGGGCTTTGAGGTAGGCCAGCAGTGAGAGCAGCACGCCGGTCAGCGCCCCCACCTCCATGCGCTGGACGATATACAGAACGGTGGAGGCCTGCAGGGGATGGGCCATCCAGACAAACGCCAACGCACAAGCGCCCCAGCGCACAGTCGCATCGGTGAAGTGGACCGCGGCCAGCAGTCGCCGCACCAGGCAATACACCAGCAGCGTATTGAGCAGATGGAAGACGACCCCGACCAGCTTCATCGGGACAGGGTCCATGCCCGTCAGGTAGTAGTTGAGCGCAAAACTGAGTACCGCCAAGGGCCGCCCAAAGAAGCTGGCGATGCCGGAACCCGCCACCGCGCGCAATGACTCCCAGTCCAAGGAGGTGATCTTCCAGTCCGGATCTTCGATCAGATTGGGATAATCATCGAAGATGAAGCCCCCGCCCAGTCCAGGCCAGTAAATGACCGCCCCGACTGCCAGCAGCAACAGTAGCGGCCAGAGTCTGCGCAACTTCCCCATTCGTCCTCCCCTCAAAAAAGAAAGGGCCGCTTGCGCGACCCTTCCAGCTTCACCACGCAGCAACGATTAGTTGCGGCAGGAGCTCGGCTTGTACTTGTCGGCGATGGAGCCGCCGCAGGTCCACTTGATGCTGCCACCGTTGTCGGACGGGGTCAGGGAGAAGTTCGCGTTGGCGATCTTGGCACTGACCGAACCGGCAGCCTTGAACACGCTGGTGATAACGCCATTGTTACCAACGGTGGTCGAGGTGACGTACTTGCCGGAGATCGAGTTGGCGGTAGCCAGACCAGCAGCGGCGTTCGTAGTCGGCCAAGCGCCACGGTCAGCGTAGTACTCGGCGACGGCGGTCTTGGCGCCCGAGGCCAGGCTCATGGCTTCCGACACCTGCGAGCGGGCGACGTAGTCCTGATAGGCCGGCAGCGCGATGGCGGCCAGGATGGCAATGATCGCAACCACGATCATCAGTTCGATCAGCGTAAAACCCTGCTGCTTCTTCATGCGTACATCCCCTAGAGGTTTGGATTGGTGAACAAGGACGGGCATGGAACCCGCTCCCATGCGGGGTATTGCAAAGCAGGTAGCGTGCCAGATCCCCCAGCACCTCCCCAACTCCCCGGCGCGAATGATGGCAGCAACGACGCAGAATGGAAGCCCCTGAATGGCGCAATTGCGATATCAGTGCCAAAGTGACCTTTTTTGTCAGTTTATGACGTTCCGACGCCAGCGGCGGGCGTGACGACCCGCACGCATTGACGGCGACCGGATGCCCGACCAGAAAGAAACCCGCTACCATGCCGCGATAGCCCGGCCTGGGGATGGCGCGGGGTGGGGAGAAGACGATGGCCGTAACCCGTAGTGCAATGAAGAGCGAGCCGGTGTCGCGCAACACCAGCCAGATGCAGCCGTTTGTCTGGCAGGGGACCGACAAGCGCGGCGTCAAGATGAAGGGCGAGCAGTCGGCCAAGAATGCCAACATGCTGCGCGCGGAACTTCGACGCCAGGGGATCACCCCCAGCGTGGTCAAGCCCAAGCCCAAGCCGCTGTTTGGCTCGGCAGGGTCCAGGATCACGCCCAAGGAGATCGCCTTCTTCAGCCGCCAGATGGCGACGATGATGAAGTCCGGTGTGCCGATCGTCGGCGCCCTGGAAATCATCGGCGAGGGCCACAAGAACCCCCGCATGCGGAAGATGGTCGGCGAGATCCGCACCGACATCGAGGGCGGCTCCTCGCTGTACGAGGCGATAAGCAAGCACCCCGTCCAGTTTGACGAGCTCTACCGCAACCTGATCCGCGCCGGCGAAGGCGCTGGTGTGCTGGAAACGGTGCTGGAGACCATCGCCAACTACAAGGAAAACATCGAGACCCTCAAGGGCAAGATCAAGAAGGCCCTGTTCTACCCGACGATGGTCATGGCGGTCGCGCTGCTGGTCAGCTCGATCCTGCTGATCTGGGTGGTGCCGCAGTTCGAGGACGTGTTCAAGGGCTTTGGCGCCGACCTGCCGGCCTTCACCCAGATGATCGTGGCCGCCTCGCGCTTCATGGTGTCGTGGTGGTGGCTGATGCTGCTGATCGTCGGCGGCAGCATTGCCGGCTTCATCTTTGCCTACAAGCGCTCGCCAGCGATGCAGCACGGCATGGACAAGCTGATCCTGAAGGTGCCGGTGATCGGCCAGATCATGCACAACAGCTCGATCGCCCGTTTCGCCCGCACCACCGCAGTGACCTTCAAGGCCGGCGTACCGCTGGTGGAAGCGCTGGGCATCGTCGCCGGCGCCACCGGCAACAGTGTCTACGAGCAGGCCGTGCTGCGCATGCGTGACGACGTGTCGGTCGGCTATCCGGTCAACATGGCGATGAAGCAGGTCAACCTGTTCCCGCACATGGTCATCCAGATGACCGCCATCGGCGAAGAGGCCGGTGCGCTGGATTCGATGCTGTTCAAGGTGGCCGAGTATTACGAGCAGGAAGTCAACAACGCCGTGGACGCGCTGAGCAGCCTGCTCGAGCCGCTGATCATGGTGTTCATCGGCACCATCGTCGGTGGCATGGTCATCGGCATGTACCTGCCCATCTTCAAGCTCGCAGCTGTGGTCTGATCAACGAATGGCATTTCTCGACCAGCATCCCGGCCTCGGCTATCCCGCCGCGGCCGGACTGGGACTGCTGATTGGCAGCTTCCTCAATGTGGTGATCCTGCGCCTGCCGCGGCGCCTGGAATGGCAGTGGAAACGTGACGCCCGCGAGGCGCTGGAACAGCCGGACATCTACGAGCCGCCGCCGCCGGGGATCGTGGTCGAGCCGTCGCACTGCCCAAACTGCAAGCACAAGCTGGCCTGGTACGAGAACATCCCGCTTTTCAGCTGGCTGGTCCAGCGCGGCAAGTGCCGCCATTGCGCGGCGCCGATCTCCATCCAGTATCCGCTGGTCGAGGCACTGACGGCCCTGCTGGTCGTGGCCTGCGTCTGGCAGTTCGGTTTTGGCTGGCAGGGCTTCGGCGCGATCGTGCTGACCTGCTTCCTGATCGCCCTGTCGGGCATCGACCTGCGCACGCAGCTGTTGCCTGACCAGCTGACCCTGCCACTGATGTGGCTGGGCCTGATCGGCAGCCTGGACAACCTGTACATGCCGGCCAAGCCGGCGCTGCTGGGCGCACTGGCCGGCTACCTGTCGCTGTGGACCGTGTGGTGGCTGTTCAAGCAGATCACCGGCAAGGAAGGCATGGGCCACGGCGACTTCAAGCTGCTGGCTGCCCTGGGGGCCTGGTGCGGACTGAAGGGCATCCTGCCGATCATCCTGCTGTCCTCGCTGGTCGGCGCCATCATCGGTTCGATCTGGCTGGCCTCGCGTGGACGCGACCGCGCCACGCCGATCCCGTTCGGCCCCTATCTGGCCATTGCCGGCTGGATCGTTTTCTTCTGGGGCGAGCAGATCATCGGCGCCTACATGGGCTTTGCCGGCCTGCGCTGACCGCGCCATGAGCCAGTTCGTCGTAGGCCTCACCGGGGGCATCGCCTCGGGCAAGAGCGAGGTCACCCGCCGCTTCGAGGCGCTGGGCATCGAAATTGCCGACGCCGACCTGGTTGCCCGCGAGATCGTGGCCCCCGGCAGTCCCGCGCTGGAGCAGATCGCCAGACTGTTCGGCCCGCAGGTGCTGCTGGCCGATGGCAGCCTGGACCGCGCGCAGTTGCGCCAGCACGTGTTCGCCTCGCAAGAGGCGCGGCTCGCACTGGAGGCCATCACCCACCCTGCCATCCGCGCCCGCCTGCAGGCGCTGTGCGGTGCTGCCCGCAGCCCCTATGCGATTGCCGCGATCCCGCTGCTGGCCGAGGCCGGTGGCCGCCAGCCGTATCCGTGGCTGGACCGCATCGTGGTGGTCGACGCGCCGGCGTCGCTGCAACACAGCCGGCTGATGCTGCGCGATGGCATCGACGCCGGGCTGGCCGACCGCATGATCGCCGCGCAGGCTACCCGCGAGCAGCGCAAGGCGCTGGCCGATGACCTGATTACCAATGACGGGCACCCGGACCACCTGCAGGCGCGGGTGGAAGAACTGGACCGGCTCTACCGCGAGCTGGCAGCTGCAAAACACTCGGCCTGACCGGAAACGCGGCCCGCCCGCAGGCGACCCGCACCTCCAGCTCGCAAGCGACCTGATGGACACGCACCGCCCGGCTGCATCGCGCCAGGCGCTCCCGCTCAGGCCGGGTTGAAGGTCAACCGCGCCACCACGCCACCGTTCTCGCCCGGGCGCACGCTGACCTGCCAGCCGTACAGGGTGCACAGCCGGCTGACGATCGACAGGCCAATGCCACCGCCCTGCGAGTACCCGGCATGGGTGCCGCGATAACCGCGCTGGAACAGGTTGGCCGCGTCCTCCTCGCTCAGGCCCGGGCCGTTGTCGATCACCTCGACCGCGTCCTGCAGCACCCGCACCAGCACCAGACCTTCGGCCGAGTACTTCACCGCGTTGCCGATCAGGTTGCCCAGCGCCACAGAAAGCGCCGCCTCGGGCGCATCCACCACCAGGTTGCGCTCGCCTTCCAGTCGCAGTTCCAGCGGCTTGCCGCCAAGCTGGGCGCGATGGGCGTCCAGCAGCTGCTCGGCCACCCGCGCCACGTTGCTGGAGCCGTGCCCGCGCTCGTTGCGCGAGAGCAGCAGCAGCGAGCCGATGAGATCACTGCACTGCTGTTCGGCACGCTGGATGCGCTGCAGCCGCTGCACCACCTTCTCATCCATGCCCGGACGGGCCAGCAGCAGTTCGGTCGCGCCGCGGATGACCGCCAGCGGCGTGCGCAGCTCGTGGCTGACGTCGGCGTTGAATTCGCGGTCGCGCTGCACGACCTGGGTCAGCCGCGCCGAGTAGTCATCCAGCGCCTCGGCCAGCTGGCCGACCTCGTCGTCCGGGAAGCGCGGTGCCAGCGGTTCCGGCTCACTGGTACCACCGCGATAGGCGCGCAGGCGCGCCGCCAGGTCCGACACCGGGCGCATCACCCGCGATGCCGACCACCAGCCGATCACCAGCGACAGGCCACTGAACACCAGCACCGACAGGTACAGCGAGCGCTTGAGCTGGCTTTCGCCGCGCAGCGTCTGGGTCATGTCGTAGGCGAGGAAGAACCACTCGTTGGGCGTCTTGCGCACCGCCAGCTTGTAGGAGAAGGGCGCGCCCTGCTCGTCCTTGCCGTGGATGGTGTGGATACCGTCGGACAGGTCGTACCAGTCCGGCTCCTCGCTGCGCAGGCTCTCGAACTTGTCGCTCTTCACCACGCGGCCGAACATCTGCTGTACCGGCAGGTCGGGGTTTCGCGAGGGGTCGGTGTAGTAGCGCCGCGCGAACTCGTCGATGTTGCGGTTCATCACGTCCTCGACCAGCTGGTTCTCGACGCGTGCCCGCGCCCAGTTGGTCGCAAACGCAAAAAGTGCCGTCAGGCAGAAGCCCAACAGCACAAAGGAAAGGATGATTCGACTGCGCAGGCGGCGGCGGTAGCGGCCGCGCCTGCGGGCGCGCCTGGAGGGAGCGGCTTCAGGCATCGGGTGCGGCGATGCGGTATCCAATGCCATGGCGCGTCTGGATCATGGGTACGTCGAAGGGCTTGTCCACCACCGCGCGCAGGCCGTGGATGTGGACGCGCAGCGAGTCCGAATCGGGCAGCTCCTCGCCCCAGACGCGGGTTTCCAGCTCCTGGCGGGTAACCACCGCCGGGGATGCCTCCATCAATGCCTGCAGGATCTTCAGCGCGGTCGGGTTGAGCTGCAGCAGCTTGCCCTGGCGCCGGACCTCGAGGGTGTCCAGGTTGTATTCCAGGTCACCGGTCTCCAGCACCCGGGTATGCATGCCCTTGCCTCGACGGGCCAGGGCGTTGAGCCGGACCTCGACTTCCTGCAGCGCGAACGGCTTGATCAGGTAGTCGTCGGCGCCGGAATCAAAGCCGGCCAGTTTGTTGTCCAGCGAATCACGGGCGGTGAGCATCAGTACCGGGGTCTGCTTGCGCGCTTCGTTGCGCAGCTTGCGGCAGACCTCGATGCCGTCCATGCCGGGCAGGTTGAGGTCCAGCACGATCGCGTCGAACTCGTGGACCACGGCCAGGTGCAGGCCGGTGATGCCGTCGGCGGCAAAGTCCACGGTATGGCCGCGGTCCTCGAGGTAGTCCCCCAGGTTGGCGGCGATGTCCCGGTTGTCTTCGATTACGAGTATGCGCACATTGACCTCTTGGGATGTCGGGGGTCGCATGGCGATGCGTCGTACTGACCACACCGCGAGGCGATGAGTTGACCCCGAGCAAGCGCGGACCATCCGCGCGTTCATGTGGACATATTAGAGGGCGTGGGCCTGCAGGGAATGTCAAAAACCCGTTCAACCCACAGGCCCTGTCATACGCGGCCGCGTCGCGACCAGGCCACGCGAGGTCCAAAAGTCCCGGTCAACGACTGGGGGTCTCGCCCCCCGAACGGCGGATCTGCCGGATTTCGTCAACCGCTTCCTCGCGAGTGGCACGGCGCTGGGCCACGGTCAGGCAGACGTTCTGCGGCATCTTGCTGCCGGTCGGACGGTAACGCTCGCAGACCAGCCGGCTGTCCTCGCGCGCCTGCGTCAGCAGGCTGTTGACCAACTCCTGGTCATTGAACCAGCTGACCTGGTCGGCTCCTTTCAGGTCCTGCGGCTGCTTCCCGTCCCCGAGCCGCTGGGACATGCGCTCCAGCGCGGCAATCACCTTGGCGCGGTCCTCGGCAGAAATCTCCCTATAGGTATCCCCGCCCAGGTCCTTCTCGATCTGCGCACGCTGTTCGGCGAACGGCTGCTGTGCATTGATCTCGGCCGCCATGGCCGCCGTCGCCAACAACATGGCCAGGCTGGTTCCCACGATCCATTTCCCCAACATGCGCTCCTCCCCTCCGTGTGTGATGTCGCAATCTAGGCAGCTCGGGCCCCGGCTGGCAAGCACGGCCCACGGAATAAAAAAGGCCTGGGCAGTGCCCAGGCCAGTCACGACATCCCGATTACCGTTCCTGCTGAGGAGGGCAGAGCTGCGGTAGGCGACAACTTACCCCCGGCGCGATTAAGCGATTGTTAAAAAGGAAGAAAGGAACGGGAAACCTGTTTCACGCGGCCTTCATACGCGCCCGGCGGGCCACGACATGGTCGATGATCCGCCCGGCGATGTCCTGCCCGCAAACTGCCTCCACCCCTTCCAGGCCGGGGGTGGAATTGACCTCCAGCACCAGCGGGCCGCGGTCGGAGCGGATCAGGTCCACGCCGGCCACGCCCAGCCCCAGCGCCTTGGCCGAGCGCACGGCCACCTGCTGTTCGGCGCGCGAGGCCTGGGCCGGTGACGCAGTGCCTCCGGCATGCAGGTTGGAGCGGAAGTCCCCCTCCGGCGCCTGCCGGCGCATACTCGCCACCACGTGGTCGCCGACCACCAGGCAACGCAGGTCGGCGCCCTGGGCCTCGCCGATGAATTCCTGCATCAGGAAGTTGGCGTACAGCCCGCGCAGGGCCTCGACGATGCCGCGCGAGGCGCTGGTCTTCTCGGTCAGGATCACGCCCCTGCCCTGGGTGCCCTCGTTCAACTTCAGCACGTGCGGGGCCGGGCCTAGCATCGACAGCAGGTCATCGGTGTCGTCGGGGTTGTCGCCGAACACGGTCACCGGCATGTCGATGCCCTTGGCCGCCAGGATCTGGTGGGCACGCAGCTTGTCGCGCGCGCGCAGGATCGCATCGGAAGGATTGGGGCTGTAGGCCCCCATCATCTCGAACTGCCGCAGCACCGCGGTGCCGTAGCGGGTGATCGATGCGCCGATGCGCGGGATCACCACGTCCACGCCGGTGAGCGGCCGGCCCTTGTAGTGCATGCTGAAACCGTCGGCGGCGATGCGCATGTAACAGCGCAGCGGATCCAGCACCCGGACCGTGTGGCCCCGTTCGCGCCCGGCTTCGACCAGCCGGCGGGTGGAGTACAGCTTGCTGTTGCGCGAGAGGATGGCCAGCTTCATGTCGGCATGCCGGAAAGGACGGCACAGGATAGCGCGCACTGCGCGGCACCAACCTGCCCGCACTGCGTTGGCGCCCCACACCCCACTGGCGGGCACGCGCAAGCCGCGGAGCAGCGTTCCGGCATTCGTCGAATGAGGGGAAGAAGGAAGGCCGGGATGGAGCGGGCGATGGGAATCGAACCCACGTCAGTAGCTTGGGAAGCTACAGCTCTACCATTGAGCTACGCCCGCGCGGCGGAGGTGCAGTCTATGCGCCGCTACCCGCCAAGGCAATGGGCGCCGCCGGCAAGCGGGGCGCCCATCGCGTCAATCCAGCAGGAGCTGGATCAGAAGCTGCCGCCGAAGGTGGCAAACAGCGTGGCGTCGCTCGCGTCCTTCTGTGCGGTGGTGGTGCTCAGGCCGATGTTGGTGCTGAAGCGGCCCAGCGGGATGCGTGCGCCCAGCACCACGGTGGCGTAGTCACGGTCGAACTCCAGGCCCGGTACTGCGTAGCTGCCAATGCCCGGCACGGTCTGCAGGCGCGCGGTGGCTTCGCCGCCCTTCTCGAACTCGTGGTCGAGGGTCAGCTGCGCGTACGGCTGCACCCCTGCGCCGTCCAGGCGCACCTGCCAGCCGATGCGGCCGACGGTCGAATCCACGTCCTGGGCGTCATATTCCAGCGCGGTGGCCGACGGGTTGCTTTCGGCGTAGCCGTCGAGCTTGATCTTCTGCCAGGTCACGCCGGCTACCGGGCCATGGCGCAGGCCGCCTTCGGCACCGAACTCGTAGCCGGCATCGAGCGCGACGGTGACGTTGCTGCCGTCCACCGAGCCGCTGTGGATGCGCCGGGCCGGACCCAGGTTGACCTGGCGGTGGATGTCGGCGTCCACCCAGGTATAGCTGGCCTGGCCGTTGATCCAGGCGCGCTCGCCGTACCAGCCGGCGAACAGGCCCAGGGTGGTCTCGGCATGCTTGAATTCGCCACCGCTGTTGCCGAAGTCGGCATTCATGCGGCCGTAGCCGGCAAAGCCGCCCAGCACCACGCCGTCACGCACCCAGTCCATGCCGAACAGCCCGGCCGGGGCCATGCCGTCGTACAGGTCGGCATGGTCGTAGCGCTGCATGTCGCCACGCACGTTGCCCCACCAGTAGCTGCCGTCCTGTTCGGCACCGGACAGGTGGCCGCTGACCTGGTCGGCACGCGCGATACCGGTGTTCTGCAGCGAGTTGGTGACCACCTGCTGCAGGCGCGGGGCCTCGAGCACCGATACCGCGTAGTCGCCCAGGATCTTGTGCGCAGCGGTGCTGGGGTGCACGCCATCGGCGAACACGTAGGTGTTGGCTGCATCCGGACGCACGTAGGTGGTCGGGTTGCAGGTGATCGACTGCGCGGTGACCTGCGGCTGGCAGGCGGTACCGGAGACATTGCTGAAGCCGTACACGCCCGGATTGGCGACGATTTCCTGCAGCACGGTGAAGGTATCCAGCGGGATGACCTTCAGTCCGGCCTGCGCCAGGCCGCCGTACAGCGCGGTGTTGTAGGCATTGGCCAGCGCGGTGCCCTGCGCCATGGCCATCGCACCGCCGGCGCGCGAGGCCGGGGTCAGGCCGATGTCCGGCAGGTTCGGCACCAGGATGTAGCGGGCACCGGCATTGGCCAGCGTACCGACGACACCGATCTGGTCGGTCACCGCCGCACCGATGATCGCCTGGGCCTGGGCCGGATTGGCCTGCACCGCGAACAGGTCGTTGGCACCGCCCCACACGGTGTACAGGGCATTGGCGTCGGCCTTGCCGCCATTGGCGGCCAGGTAGGTGGCGGCCTGGGTCTTCATCGACGGCGTGGCACCGAGTGCGCCGACCGTGCCCACGCCGGCACGGGCGCCGCCCACGGCGTAGTTGTCACCGCCCTGCCCGTTGCCGTTGGCCTGGGCATTGGTGCCGTAGTACTCGGCCAGGTGCTCGGCCCAGATCCAGCCCGGGTTGGTGGTGAAGCGGCCGACCAGGGTGGCATTGGGATCCAGCCGCACCAGCACCGGGCGGAAATGGCCCGAATCGGTGAGGCTGTCACCGAAGAACACGGTCTTGGAGTACGGGGACTGGGCCAGGGCGGGGGCGGCCGCCAGGGCCAGGGCAAGTGCGAGCATGGAACGGGTGGGACGGAAAGCCATCAATGACTCCTGGTAGGGATGCTGTCCGCAGCCTGCGCATACGCGGCCGCACGGAGCGGAATGGTTTCATTGCCGGCGACCGTGTTCACGCTGCGCTGCCGCATCGCGGCAATACCGCCGCGGGCGATGCGAGAATGCGCGCATGGACATCACCCTCAACGGCGAAGCCCGCCACATTCCCGAAGCCACCACCATCACCACCCTGCTCGAACTCGAGGGCCTGGGCGCGCGCCGCGTCGCGGTCGAGGTCAACGGCGAGATCGTTCCGCGTACCCGCCACGCCCAGCATCCGCTGGCCGACGGCGACGTGGTAGAGATCGTGCACGCGCTCGGCGGCGGCTGAGCCGGTCGCAGCCGGTTTCATCGGCAAGGCCCGGCGTGATCGGCGATAATCGGCGGATGAACACTCCTGCCCCCAACGACGCGCTGGTCATCGCCGGCAAGACCTATTCGTCCCGGCTGCTGACCGGCACCGGCAAGTTCAAGGACCTGGAAGAAACCCGCCTGGCTACCGAGGCCGCCGGCGCGCAGATCGTCACCGTGGCGATCCGCCGCACCAACATCGGCCAGAACCCGGGCGAGCCCAACCTGCTGGACGTGCTGCCGCCGGAGCGCTTCACCATCCTGCCCAACACCGCCGGCTGCTACACCGCCGAGGACGCGGTGCGCACCTGCCGCCTGGCGCGTGAGCTGCTCGACGGCCACAACCTGACCAAGCTCGAGGTGCTGGGCGACCAGAAGACCCTGTATCCGGACGTGCTGCAGACCCTCAAGGCCGCCGAGATCCTGGTCAAGGATGGCTTCGACGTCATGGTCTACACCTCCGATGACCCGATCCTGGCCAAGCGCCTGGAGGAAATCGGCTGCGCTGCGGTGATGCCGCTGGCTGCGCCGATCGGCTCGGGCCTTGGCATCCAGAACAAGTACAACCTGATCGAGATCATCGAAAGCGCCAAGGTGCCGATCATCGTCGACGCCGGCGTCGGCACCGCGTCGGATGCCGCGATCGCGATGGAACTCGGCTGCGACGGCGTACTGATGAACACCGCCATCGCCGGCGCACGCAATCCGGTGCTGATGGCCAGCGCCATGCGCAAGGCCGTGGAAGCCGGCCGCGAGGCGTTCCTGGCCGGCCGCATCCCGCGCAAGCGCTACGCCAGCGCCTCCTCGCCGGTGGATGGACTGATCGGCTGATGACCAATCCGTTCGACAGCGCCGGCGCCAAGGCGCCGCCCAAGCCGTTCACCGTCGAGGAAGGCCACCGCGCCGTGCGCAGCTTCGTGCTGCGCCAGGGCCGCTTCACCCCGGCCCAGCAGCGCGCCTTCGACGAAGCGTGGCCGCATTTCGGCATCGACTACACCGGCCAGCTGCGCGACTACAACGCGATGTTCGGCCGCGACGCCCCCAAGGTGATGGAAATCGGCACCGGCAATGGCGCCGCGCTGCGCTTTGCCGCCGGCTTTGACACCAGCCGCGACTACATCGGCCTGGAAGTGCATGCGCCCGGCGTCGGCCGCCTGCTCAACGACCTCAGGGCCGATGGCGCGACCAACGCCAGGGTCTACCACCACGATGCGGTGGAGGTGCTCAAGAACGAGGTGCCCGACGGCTTCCTCGACGAGGTGCGCATCTTCTTCCCCGACCCGTGGCACAAGAAGCGCCACAACAAGCGCCGCCTGGTGCAGCCGGAGTTCGCCAGCCTGCTGGTGCGCAAGATCCGCCCCGGCGGGCGGCTGCACCTGGCCACCGACTGGGAACCGTACGCCGAGCACATGTGGGACGTGCTCGATGCCACCGAAGGTCTGGTCAACCGGGCCGGTCCACGGGGCGCGGTGCCGAGGCCGGAGTGGCGGCCGCAGACCCACTTCGAGACCCGCGGCCAGAAGCTCGGCCACGGCGTCTGGGACCTGCTGTACGACCGCAGCTGACCGCACCGCCATGGATACCGCGCTGACGCTGACCACTGACATGAAGCTCGTTCTCGGGCTGGTCGGCTTCACGATGGCGATGTTCCTGTTCGAGCGCATCCGCGCCGACGTGGTGGCACTGGTGGTGCTGGTGGTGCTGGGCCTGACCGGGCTGATCGCGCCGGAGGAAATCTTCGGCGGCTTCTCCGGCAACGCGGTGATGAGCATCATCGCCACCACCATCCTCGGCGCGGGCCTGGACCGCACCGGGGCGCTGAACCGGCTGGCCTCATGGCTGCTGCGACGTTCGCACGGGCTGGAGCAGCGCCTGCTGCTGATGACCACGGCCATCGCCGGGCTCAACTCCTCCTTCATGCAGAACCCGTCGGTGATGGCGCTGTACCTGCCGGTGGCCTCGCGCCTGGCCGGCCGCACCAGCCTGACCCTGCAGCGCCTGCTGCTGCCGATTGCCGCGGCCATCGTCATGGGTGGCGCGCTGACCATGGTCGGCAACTCGCCGCTGATCCTGCTAAACGACCTGCTGGTGTCGGCCAACAACAACCTGCCCTCGGGCATGGCCACGATCGAGCCGCTGCGCATGTTCGCCCCGCTGCCCATCGGCGTGGCCCTGCTGGTGGCCTCGCTGCTGTACTTCCGCTTCCGTGGCGATCGCCTGCTGCGCGAGGAGGAGGCCCAGGCCAACGACGGCGTCACGCCCTCGCGTACCGACAGCTACTTCTCCCGCACCTACGGCATCGAAGGCGACGTCTTCGAGCTGACCGTCACCGCCGAAAGCCCGCTGGTCGGCATGACCCTGGGCGAGGCGGAAACCATGCACGACGCGCCGTTGCTGCTGGCCCTGAAGACCGGCAACGACACCCGCCTGGCGCCGCCGGCGGAAATGCGCATCTGGGTCGGCAGCGTGCTCGGGGTGATGGGCAGCCGCCAGCAGGTGGCCGACTTCGCGCAGAACCACTTCCTGCGCCTTTCCTCGCGGCTGAAGAACCTGGGGGACCTGTTCAACCCGGCCCGCGCCGGCATTTCCGAGGCGGTGGTGCCGCCAACCTCCAACGTGATCGGCAAGAGCGCCGCCGAGCTGCGCTTGCGCAAGGAGCGCGGCATGAGCCTGCTGGCGATCAACCGCGACAACAAGGTGATCCGCGAGGACGTGCGCAACGTCAAGCTGCGTCCGGGCGACATGCTGGTCTTCCACAGCATCTGGACCGACCTGGCGCAGGCCGCCAAGAGCCGCGACTTCGTGGTGGTGACCGACTACCCCAAGGGCGAGCAGCGGCCGCAAAAGTTCAAGATCGCCATGGTGATCTTCGCCCTGACCATCCTGCTGGCGCTCTCGTCCAAGATCCCGGTGGCGCTGACCCTGATGACCGGCGTGGCCGGCATGCTGCTGACCGGCGTGCTGCGCATGGACGAGGCCTACGCCTCGATCAACTGGAAGACCGTTTTCATGATGGCCGGGCTGATCCCGCTGGGCTGGGCGATGGACTCCAGCGGCGCGGCGGCGTGGATCGCCGGCCACACCATCGACAAGCTGCCCAGCGGCATCCCGTTGTGGAGCCTGGAACTCGCGCTGGCGCTGCTGACCACGGCGTTTTCGCTGGTGATCAGCCATGTCGGCGCGACCATCGTGATGGTGCCCGTGGCGGTCAGCCTGGCGCTGGCCGCCGGTGGCAACCCGACAGCGTTTGCGCTGATCGTGGCGCTGTCGGCATCCAACAACCTGATGACGCCTTCCAACCCGATCATCTCGATGATCACCGGCCCGGCCAATTACCAGCCGCGCGTGCTGTGGCGCGTCGGCGGGCCCCTGTCGCTGATCTACACCGCGGTGATCGTGGCGGTGGTCAACCTGATGTTCTGAGTCCGGCCCGGGCCGGCACGATCAGGCGAGGTAGACCTCGCCGTCGCGCACCTGCACCGCCACCGCACGCAGGGTGTCGCCGCGGCACGGACCGGCCACGCAGGTCCCGTCGGACAGGGCGAACGACGCGCCATGGGCGGCGCACACCAGATGGCCTTCGCGGCTCTTGAGGAACTGGCCCGGCGCCCAGTCCAGCCGGCGCCCCGCATGCGGACAGATGTTCAGCCAGGCCCGCACCTCCTCGCCGTCGCGGTACAGCACCAGCGATTCGGCGTCGCCATCGAGCACGACCTCGGCTTCGGCAAACCCCTCCGACGGAATGTCGGCAAGGCGGGCAAGCGGGGAGGACGGGATCGCGACGTCGGACATGGGCAGCCAGAAGCAGGAGAGGACGGGGCATTGTCGCATGTCGCACCGCGGCAACTCGTGACCCTGCAAGTCATTGAATATATGGGCAAAGGGTCAGGTGTTAACGGTTTTTTCACTCAATGGCGGGCACCTGCACCGATACTGCCCGCCATTACCGCTGTCAAAGAACCGTCAATGCAGACGCGATATTTCCAATTCGGCAATCTCCGCAACCTGTTCGAGCCGCGCAAGCCGCGCAATCCGCTCGTCCGTGTTGTCGTTGGCCTGCTGGGACTGGCAATCCTGGCCGTGCTCGTGTTCGTGGGCGTTTTTGTCGGTGCGGCGATGATCCTCACCGGTGTTGCATGGAAGCTGCTGTCCTCGCGCAAGCGTACCCCGGCCCAGCGCCGCGACCGCGTGGTGGACGCCGAGTACCAGGTGGTGCGCAAGGCCGCGCTGCCGATGTCGCGCTGAGCACCCGCGCCCGCATCCTTTAAACTGGCGCGTCCCGTACCGAGGACGCGCGCATGACCGACCTGATTCCCACCCCCGCCATCCCCCGGATCCCGGTGGCGGGCGGCGGCACCTTCCCGGTACGCCGCATCTACTGCGTTGGCCGCAACTTCGCCGACCATGCCCGCGAGATGGGTGCCAGCGCCCCGGCCTCGGCCGCCGAACGCGGCCGCCCGATGTTATTCATGAAGCCGGCCGACGCCATCGTCGTCGGCCATGACGACCAGATCCCCTACCCACCCGCCACCGCCGACCTGCACCACGAGGTCGAGCTGGTCGTGGCGATCGGCCGCGACGCGCCGGCCGGCGAGCTGCCAGTGGAGACCGCCGGATCGCTGGTGCTGGCCTACGGCGTGGGCCTGGACCTGACCCGCCGCGACCTGCAGGCCGCGGCCAAGGCCAAGGGGGGTCCGTGGGACATCGCCAAGGGCTTCGACCATTCCGCGCCGGTCAGCGCGCTGGTGCCGGCCGCCGAAGTTGGGGACCTGGCCGCGCTGAACCTGTCACTGGAAGTCAACGGCGAAGTGCGCCAGCAGGCGCTGCTGGACCAGATGATCTGGAACGTGCCGGAGATCCTGCACGAGCTTTCTAAGCTGTTCGCCCTGCGCGCCGGCGACCTGGTGTTCATGGGCACGCCGGCCGGCGTGTCCGCGCTCAGGCCCGGCGACCGCTTCAGCGCGCGCCTGGAAAACGTCGCCGAACGCCACGGCAGCATCGCCGGCTGAGCCTGCCCGGGTTACGCTGCTGCCGGTCCAAGACCCATCCAAGGAGAAACAATGAGCATCATCAGCGAGTTCAAGGAATTTGCCATGCGTGGCAACGTCATCGACCTGGCGGTCGGTGTGGTCATCGGCGCGGCGTTCGGCAAGATCGTCACCTCGCTGGTGGAGAAGGTGATCATGCCGCCGATCGGCTGGCTGATCGGCAACGTGGATTTCTCCGACCTGGCGTGGACCCTGGCCCCGGCCAAGGTGGCCGCCGACGGCACCGAAATCCCGGCGGTGGTGATCGGCTACGGCGACTTCATCAACACCGTCATCCAGTTCCTGATCGTGGCCTTCGCGATCTTCATGCTGGTCAAGGTGGTCAACCGCCTAAGCCGCAAGAAGGCCGCCGAGCCGGAGGCCGCACCGGCCCCGAGCGAGGAAGTGCTGCTGCTGCGCGAGATCCGCGACAACCTGCGCAAGTAAGGATTCCCGCATTACTAAACAAAGGCCCCGGACATCCGGGGCCTTTGTTTTTTTCATCTGCGGGCCGCATGACCTTGCGCCCATGCGCGCGCGCTGCAGGCTGCTAGAGTCAGGGAATTCCACCAAGCCGGAGCCGTCATGCGTCGTCGTGTCCTTGCCTTCGCCTCCACCCTCGCCCTGCTGGCCAGCCCGGCCTTCGCCGCGCCCACCACGCTGCCGCCGGCCTCGCTGGCCACCGCCGCACAGCTGCGCGAACAGGCGCTGGCCGATGACACCGGCTGGAAGGTGGTGGAATCGCTGACCACCGAGGTTGGCCCACGCGTGGCCGGCAGCGAAGCCGATGCCCGCGCGGTGGAATGGGCCAAGGCCAAGTTCAAGCAGCTGGGCTTTGACAAGGTATGGACCGAGCCGGTGACCTTCCCCAAGTGGGAGCGCCGCAGCGAGCGCGCCGAGGTGCTGGGGGCGCATGCGCAGCCGCTGACCATCACTGCGCTCGGCGGCAGCCCGGGTGGCACGGTCGAGGGCGAGGTGGTGCGCTTTGCCGACCTGGCCGCGCTGCAGGCCGCGCCGGAAGGCTCGCTGAAGGGCAAGATCGCCTTCGTCGACTACCAGATGACGGCATCGCGCGATGGCCGCGACTACGGCAACGGCGGCGCCGTGCGCAGCAAGGGCCCGTCCGAAGCCATCCGCAAGGGCGCGGTCGGCTTTGTCATGCGCTCGGCCGGCACCGACTCGCACCGCGTCCCGCACACCGGCATCACCCGCTTCGATGAAGGCCTGACCCCGGTCCCGTCGGCGGCGCTGTCGGTGCCCGATGCCAACCAGCTGGCGCGACTGGTCGCACGCGGCAGCACCCGCATCCGCCTGGCCCTGGATTGCGGCTGGAACGGCGAATACACCTCGCAGAACGTGATCGGCGAGATCACCGGGCGCACCCTGCCGAAGGAAGTGGTCGTGATCGGCGGTCACCTGGATTCCTGGGACCTGGGCACCGGCGCGATCGACGACGCCGCCGGCGTCGGCATCACCATGGCCGCCGGCCACCTGATCGGCAAGCTCAAGCAGGCGCCCAGGCGCACCATCCGCGTGATCGCCTTCGCCAACGAAGAGCAGGGCCTCCACGGTGGCAAGGCCTACGCCAATGCGCGCGCCGCGGCCGGCGAGGTCGCGCTGACCCAGATCGCCGCCGAGAGCGATTTCGGTGCCGGCCGGATCTATGCCTTCAACACCGGCTCGCCGAATCCGGCGGATTCGCGCGAGGCTACCCGGCAGATCGCCGAGGCCCTCAAGCCGCTGGGCATCGAGTACGCCCCCAACGACGGCGGCCCGGGCCCGGATGTGAGCCCGCTGGCGGCCAAGGGCGGCGCCTGGGCGTGGCTGGCGCAGGACGGCAGCGATTACTTCGACCTGCACCACACCGCCGATGACACCCTGGACAAGATCGATCCCGCGGCACTGGCGCAGAACGTGGCCGCCTACACCGTGTTCGCGTGGCTGGCGGCCGAGGCCGATGGCAACTTCGGCAGCGAGGCGAAGGACGTCACCCCGCCCTCGGAATGAGGCGGGAGATGCCGTGAACGACAAAGGCACCCGGAGGCGCCTTTGTTTTTTCCTGGCGACCGGAATGCCGGCGTCTTCAGCTGCCGGCAGCGCGGCTTGCACCGATGGCCAGGAACACCGCGGTGGCCGAGGCCACGTTGAGGCTTTCCACCGCGCCGGTACCGGGGATGGAAAGGCGCATTTCGCACTGCTGGGCGAAGCTGCGGTCCATGCCCTCGCCCTCGGCGCCCATCACGTACACCAGCCGCTGCGGCAGGCGCGCGGCGAACAGGTCGTCGCCGCCCTGCACCAGGGTGGCGGCCAGCTGGAAGCCGGCCTCGCGCAGTTGCGGCAGGGCCTGTTCGGCCGGCGGCAGCCGCACCAGCGGCACCGCCTCGGCCCCGCCCTCGGCCACGCGCGCGGCCGCGCCGGACAGGGCCAGCGAGGAGTTGGCGGGAAGCAGCAGTCCGGCCACGCCGAAATGCGCGGCCGAGCGCAGGATCGCGCCGAGGTTGTGCGGGTTGCCCACGCCATCGAGCCACAGCGCCAGCACCGCGCCGTCCTTCAATCCGGCCAGCCACGCATCCAGCGCCAGCGGCTCGGCCCGCAGCACGTCCGCGACCACGCCCTCGTGGTGGGTGGTGGCGGCAAGCTTGTTGAGGTCGCCCTCCTCCACCACGCGGTAACCGACGCGGTTGGCCACGCACCACTTCAGCAGCGGCTGCATCCGCGGGATCAGTGCCTCGGCCAGGTACAGCTTGCGCAGCGCCTGCGGACGCACGGCAAACATCGCCAGCACCGCATTGACGCCGTACAGCCGCATCTCGCCGTTGCCGCGCACGCTGCCACCGCCACTACCACCGGTCGCAGGCGGCAGCGGCGTGGCGCGCGGCGGACGCGCCGACGGACGGCGCGCGGATTTCCAGGGATCAACCACCGTTGTTCGCCTTGCGCTGGACCCAGAAGTCGGCGTTGCGGATGCCCAGCGCCTCCGGATCGAACACCGGATCGACGCCGAGCTTCTTCTGCCGCTCGTAGTCGCGCAGCGC
This sequence comes from Stenotrophomonas sp. Marseille-Q4652, assembly GCF_916618915.1. Lineage (NCBI taxonomy): Bacteria > Pseudomonadati > Pseudomonadota > Gammaproteobacteria > Lysobacterales > Lysobacteraceae > Stenotrophomonas > Stenotrophomonas sp. Marseille-Q4652. Next base: position 11,131 of record NZ_CAKAKE010000001.1, on the reverse strand, counting down.
CAGCATCGCCGGCTTCTGCAGGATCAGGATGGCGACGACGTTGAGCCAGGCCATCAGGCCGACGCCGATGTCACCCAGCGCCCAGGCCATCTTGGCGTTGTGGAAGGCGCCGAACACTACCATGCCGACGATGCCCAGGCGCAGCAGCAGGGTCGCCAGCGGATGGGTGCGGCGGGTACCGGCGACGTAGGTCAGGTTGGTTTCGGCCATGTAGTAATAGGCCATGATCGTGGTGAAGGCGAAGAAGAACAGCGCGATGGCGACAAAGCCCGCGCCCCAGCCCGGCATCACCGACTCCACCGCGGCCTGGGTGAACTGGGCGCCTTCGGACGGCTGCAGCCCCGGCACGCCGGTGTAGATCGCTTCCAGCGCTTCCTTGCCGTTCTCCCTGACCGTGCGGAAGGTGTTGTACATGCCGGTGGACAGCACCAGGAACGCGGTGGAGGTGCACACCAGCATGGTGTCGAAGTAGATCGCGAAGGCCTGCACGTAACCCTGCTTGGCCGGGTGCGAGACCTCGGCGGCGGCGGCGGCGTGCGGGCCGGTGCCCTGGCCGGCCTCGTTGGCGTAGATGCCGCGCTTGACGCCCCATGCGATGGCCTGGCCGATGATGCCGCCGAACGCCGCATGCGCACCGAAGGCGCTGGAGAAGATGTCGGCGAACATCGTCGGCACCTTCGAGGCGTTGAGCATCATCACCACGATCGCCATGACGATGAAGGCCAGCGCCATGAACGGGACCACGACCTCGGCGAAGGTGGCGATGCGCTTGATGCCGCCAAAGATGATCGCCGCAAGCAGCAGCGCCACGGCAATGCCGATGGCCAGCTTCACGCCGCCCACGCCACCAAACGCATCGCAACTGCCGGCGGCACTGCACAGCACGTTGCTGGCGCTGTCGGCGATGGCGTTGGCCTGCACGCCCGGCAGCAGCAGGCCGGTGGCGACGATGGTGGCGAACGCGAACACCAGCGCGTACCACTTCAGCCCCATCGCCTTTTCGATGTAGTAGGCCGGGCCACCGCGGTAGCGGCCTTCGGCATCCTTGGTCTTGTAGATCTGGGCCAGGGTCGACTCTACGTAGGAGGTCGACGCGCCGAGGAAGCCCATCACCCACATCCAGAAGATCGCGCCGGGGCCGCCGTAGGCGATGGCGGTGGCCACGCCGGCGATGTTGCCGATACCCATGCGTCCGGCCATGGAAATGGCCAGCGCCTGGAACGAGGACACGCCGGCATCGGACTTCTTGCCACCCACGGTGAGGCGGCACATCTCGGCAAAGCCGCGGATCTGCATCACCCGCGTGCGCAGGGTGAACCACAGGCCCGCACCCAGGCACATGAAGATGAGCGCATTGCTCCAGATGATGTCGTTGATCGCAGTAACGAATTCTTCCACGCGCTCTCTCCAGTCGGCGGAAATCAGAAAAGATCGTTCCCGTCGGCCGGGAGGACCGGTTGATTCTCCACGATCCGCAGCAGGCTGCGAAGGGGAAATCCAACCCGGTTGCCGCTGCCCCGCCGGTCCGGCGGAGCAGCGGCGTTGGTCAGGCGTGCCCGCCGACCGAGGGGGTCTGCTTCTCCAGCCGCTCCAGTTCGTTGGCCACCGACTCGGGCGACTTGGTGTACGGCGCCAGCAGCGCATAGAACGCCGGCACCACGAACAGCGACAGGAAGGTGGACAGGGTGACGCCGAAGATCACCACCACGCCGATGGTGCCGCGGCTGGCCGAGCCCGGGCCGCCGGCAACCACCAGCGGGATCGCGCCGAACACGGTGGCCAGCGAGGTCATCAGGATCGGGCGCAGGCGCACCCGTGCCGACTCCACGATGGCCTGGTGCACGTTGCGGCCCTCGTCGCGCAGCTGGTTGGCGAACTCCACGATCAGGATGCCGTTCTTGGCCGCCAGGCCGACCAGCATCACGATGCCGATCTGGCTGAACAGGTTGAGCGTGCCGCCGCTGACGTACAGGCCGAGCAACGCGCCGAGCACGCCCAGCGGCACGGTGAGCATGATCACCAGCGGATGGATGAAGCTCTCGAACTGCGCGGCCAGCACCAGGTAGACCACCAGCAGCGCCATGGCGAAGGTCAGCAGCACCGCGCTGCCGGACTTCTGGTACTCGCGCGACTCGCCCTTCCAGTCGATCTGCGCGTATTCGGGCAGTTCTTCCTGCACAACCTGCTCCACCCAGCTGATCGCCTCGCCCAGGGTGTAACCCGGGGCCAGGCCGGCATTGATGGTGATCGCGCGCAGGCGGTTGAAGCGGTTGAGCGAGCCGGGCTCGGCCACTTCGCTGAGCGTGACCAGGTTGGCCAGCGGCACCAGCCCGCCGCTGGCCGAACGCACGCGGATCGCAGCCAGGTCGGCGGGACTCGCGCGACCCTCGCGGCCGGCCTGCACCAGCACGTCGTATTCCTCGCCGGCGTCGACGAAGGTGGTCACGCGGCGCGAGCCCATCATCGTTTCCAGCGCCGAACCAATCACGGTGACCGACACGCCAAGGTCGGCAGCGCGTTGGCGGTCGATGTTGACCCGCATCTGCGGCCGGGTTTCCTTGTAGTCCGAATCAGCGCCGACCAGGCCGGGGTTGTCGGCCATGCGTGCGAGCAGGCGGTCGCGCCACTGCGCGATTTCCTCGTATTCGGGGCCGCCGAGCACGATCTGCAGCGGCTGGCCGAAGCTGCGCACCAGGCCACCGCCGACCTGGGTGCGCACGCGCACGCCGGCCAGGCCGTTCAGTTCCTTCTGCAGCGACTCGGCGACCTTGCCCGTCGGGACGTCGCGCTGCCGCCATGGCTGCAGGAACACGCTGATGCGGCCGGTGTGCATTTCCTCGCTCGCACCAAAGCCGCCGGGCACGCGCGGATTGGCGCGCGCGATCGGCTTGTCGTCCCCGACGAAGCGGCCCACGATCGCCTCCACTTCCTGGACCTGCCTGACGGTGTAGTCATAGCCGGCGCCTTCCGGGCCATCGATCATGACCTGGAACGAACCGCGGTCCTCGGCCGGCGCCAGTTCGCTAGGCAGGGCGCGCATCAGCAGCCAGCTGGCCAGCAGCGCCGCCACCATCACCACCGCGAACAGCCAGCTGCGGTGCACGTGGCGATCCAGCACCCGGCCGTAGCTGGCGGACAGCCGGTCCAGGTGACGATTGATGAAGCCGTTGATGCCCTTCGGCGGCTGCCCGCTGTGCGGCTTGAGCAGCTTGGAGGCCATCATCGGGGTGAGGGTCAATGCAACGAAGGCGGAGATCGCCACCGCCGCGGCCAGGGCCACCGCCAGTTCGCGGAACAGGCGCCCGGTATTGCCCTCGAGGAATCCGACCGGCAGGAACACCGCCACCAGCACCGCGGTGGTGGCGATCACCGCGAAGGCGACCTGGTGGGTGCCGCGCCGGGAAGCCACCAGCGGCGGCTCGCCCAGGTCGATGCGGCGCTGCACGTTCTCCACCACCACGATCGCGTCATCCACCACCAGTCCGATGCACAGCACCAGGGCAAGCAGGGTCAGCAGGTTGATCGAGAAGCCGAAGGCGTACAGCGCGATGAAGGCGGCCACCAGGCACACCGGCACCGTCACCGCCGGGATCAACGCGGCGCGGAAGCTGCCCAGGAACAGCCAGATCACAACCAGCACCAGTGCCATCGCCTCGAACAACGTGGCGTAGACGCGCTCGACCGCGGCCTCGATGAAGGTGGTGTTGTCGAAGGCGACGAAGATATGGGTGCCTTCGGGCAGGGTGGCGCCGATGCGCTCGGCCTCCGCGCGTGCCCCGCGGGCCACGTCCAGCGCGTTGGCGGTGGAGGTCTTGACGATGCCCAGGCCGATGCCCGGCTCACCGTTGCTGCGGTAGTAAGCCCGGCGCTCGGAGGAATCGAGCTCGATCTTCGCCACGTCGCCCAGGCGCACGACGTAGCCATCAATGCCCTTGCCCAGCGGGATGGTGGCGAAGTCGGACGGTTCGACGTAGTTGCGCTCCACGCGCAGGGTGAAGTCGCGCTCGGCCGACTCGATGCGGCCGGCCGGAAGCTCGACGTTCTCGCTGCGCAGCGCGCTTTCGACATCGCCGACGGTCATGCCGCGCGCGGCCAGCTGGTCGCGGTCCAGCCAGATGCGCATCGCATAGCGCTGGCGGCCGCCGATGCGGACCTGGGCCACGCCATCCAGGCTGGAGAAGCGGTCGACCACGTAACGGTCGGCGTAGTCGCTCAACGCCAGCGTGTCCATGGTCGAGGACGTCATGTTGAACCAGATGATCGGGTCGGCGTCGCTCTCGACCTTGGCCACTTCCGGCGGGCGCGCCTCCTCGGGCAGGCGGTCGGCGACGCGGCTGACCGCATCGCGCACATCATTGGCCGCCGCCTCGATGTCACGGTTGGATGTGAACTCGATGCTCACCTGCGCACGGCCGTTGTTGCTGCGCGCGTTGATGGTGTCGATGCCCTCGATACCGGCCAGCGCGTCTTCCAGCACCTGGGTGATGCGGCTCTCGATGACGGCGGCCGAAGCGCCGGTGTATTCCACCGACACCGAGACGATGGGGGGGTCGATCGCCGGCAGTTCCCGCAGGGTCAGGCGGGTGAACGACATCACGCCCAGCACCACCAGCAGCAGGCTCATCACCGCGGCAAATACCGGCCGCTTGATCGAGATGTCGGACAGCTTCATCGTGCAGCGGCTCCGGGCTTCGTAGCACCGGCAACCTCATCGCGATCGTCCCCGGCGGCGGTAATCTTCGCCCCGGGCCGCAGCTTGCCGGTACCGTCGACCACGATGCGGTCGCCGGCGGCCACGCCCTCGGTGATCTCGACCACGCCGGCGCGGCGGGCACCGGTGACCACGTCGACGCGCTCGACGCTGTCGTCGTCCTTGACCCGATAGACGAAGGACTCGCGGCCGACCTGCACCACCGCGATCTCCGGGATCACCAGCGCCTGGCGTTCGGGGCGGAAGATGCGCACGTCCAGCAGCATGCCCGGGCGCAGCGCGCGGTCGGGATTGGGGAAGTCGGCGCGCACGGTGACCGCGCGGGTGGACTCATCGACGCGGGCATCGACCGTGGTGACCACGCCCTCGAAGGTGCGGCCCGGCCAGGCGACGCTGGTGCCGCTGACCTTGTTGCCCGGTGCCACCTTGGCAAGCTCGGCCTCGGGTACCTGGAAGTCCACGTGCATGCGGGCGATGTCGTCGAGCGTGGCGATGGCGGTGGTCGGGGTGACCAGCGAACCGGGGCTGACCTGGCGGATGCCCAGCACGCCGGCGAACGGCGCGCGCACGCGGCGATCGCCGATGTCCGACTGCATTTCCCGGACCCGGGCCTCGGCGGCATCGCGCACGGCCTTCTGCGTATCCAGGGTGGAGGACGCCACCAGCTGCTGGGCGGCCAGCTCGCGCTGGCGGCGATACAGGCGGTCGGCCTCGGCAAAGGTGGCCTGCGCCGAGGACAGCGCGGCCTGCTGGGCATCGCCGCGCAGGGTCACCAATGGGGCACCGGCAGCCACTTCCTGGCCGCTCTCGAAGTGCACCTTCTCGATGATCTCGCTGACCTTGGCGGTCACCGTGACCGACTCACGCGCCTTGGCCGTACCCAGCGTCTGCAGGGTGTCGTTCCATGCCGTTGGCTGCACGACCTGGGTGGTCACCGCCACCGGTCCGCCGCCCTGCGGCCGTCCGCCGCCTTCCTTCGCGCATGCCGTCAGCAACAGTGCCAAAGCGATGCCCGCGGTGAAGGTCGCGGCAGTACGTCCCAACATGAACAATCCCGGTGAAATCGTTGACCCCGGAGTCTAGCCGGCGCCACATGACGACCGTATGTGCCATTGGTGGGTCGGGGCCGGGCGTTTATTCCAGCCCCAGCGCCCTGAGCACCTGCGCGGCCAGTTGCCCGGCATCCCCTCGGTCGGCGTGAAGATGGACTTCGGGCGCCTCCGGCGGCTCGTAGGGCGAATCGATGCCGGTGAAATTGGGAATCAGGCCGGCGCGGGCCTTGCGGTACAGGCCCTTCACATCGCGGGCCTCGGCCACGGCCAGCGGGGCGTCGACGAAGACCTCGACGAACTCGCCGGGCGCGAAGCGCTCGCGTGCCATCCGCCGCTCGGCGCGGAACGGCGAGATGAAGCTGACCAGCACGATCAGCCCGGCCTCGGTCATCAGCCTGGCAACCTCGGCCACGCGACGGATGTTCTCCACCCGGTCCTCGTCGGTGAAGCCCAGGTCGCGGTTCAGGCCATGGCGCACGTTGTCGCCGTCGAGCAGGAAGGTGTGGTGGCCACTGGCCAGCAGGCGCTTCTCGACCAGGTTGGCGATGGTGGACTTGCCGGCGCCGGACAGGCCGGTGAACCACACCACGCGCGGGGTCTGGCCCTTGATCCGGGCGCGCGCGGCCTTGTCCACGTCCAGGTGCTGCCAGTGCACGTTGCCGGCACGGCGCAGGGCGAAGTCCAGGGTGCCGGCGGCGACGGTGGCATTGGTCTGGCGGTCGATCAGGATGAAGCCGCCCAGGGCGCGGTTGCGCGCGTAGGACTCGAAGGCGATCGGCGCGTCCAGCGACAGGTTGCAGTAGCCAACCTCGTTGAGCTCCAGGCGCTTGGCGGCCAGGTGCTCCTGGGTGTTCACGTCGACCCGGTGCTTGATCTCGGTGACGCTGGCGATGACGGTGCGGGTGCCGATCTGCATGCGGTAGGGGCGGCCCGGCAGCAGGCCGGCGTCGTCCATCCACAGCACGTGGGCGACGAACTGGTCGGCCACTTCCGGCGGCGCCTTGGCCATGGCGATGACGTCGCCCCGGCTGATGTCCACCTCGTCGGCCAGGGTCAGCGTGATCGCCTGGCCGATGACCGCGCGGTCGACCGGACCGTTCGGGCCCAGCACCTGGGTGACCGTGGAGCGACGCCCGGAGGGCAGTACCACGACCTCGTCACCGACGCGCACCTGCCCGGCGGCCACGGTGCCGGCAAAGCCACGGAAATCCTGGTTGGGCCGGTTGACCCACTGCACCGGCATGCGGAACTCGGTGCCGGTGTCATGCGCGGCCGGGACCACCGTGTCCAGATGCTCGATCAGGCTCGGCCCCGGGTACCAGGGCGTGTGCACCGACCGGGCCGACAGGTTCTGGCCTTCCAGCGCGGACAGCGGGATCGCCTGCACCTGCTCGATGCCCAGCTGCGCGGCGAGCGCGGCGTATTCGCCGGCGATGCGCTCGAACACCTGCTGGTCGTAATCCACCAGGTCCATCTTGTTGACCGCCAGCACCACGTGGCGGATGCCGAGCAGCGAAATGATGTAGCTGTGGCGGCGCGTCTGCGGCAGCAGCCCCTTGCGTGCATCCACCAGCACCACCGCCAGGTCGGCAGTGGAGGCCCCGGTGGCCATGTTGCGGGTGTACTGCTCGTGCCCGGGGCAGTCGGCGACGATGTACTTGCGGCGTTCGGTATCGAAGTAGCGGTAGGCCACGTCGATGGTGATGCCCTGCTCGCGCTCGGCGGCCAGGCCATCGAGCAGCAGCGCGTAGTCGATGCGGTCGCCCTGGGTGCCGTGGCGACGGCTGTCGGCCTCCAGCGCCTTGAGCTGGTCATCGAACAGGCGCTTGCTCTCGAACAGCAGGCGGCCGATCAGCGTGCTCTTGCCATCGTCCACGCTGCCGCAGGTGATGAAGCGCAGCAAGGGCTTGGATTCGTGCTGGCGCAGGTATGCGGCCACTTCGGCCGGATCGGCGCCACGGCTGCTTTCGGTCGGGGCCGGCGCCGCCTGCGGGGTGGTGTCTGCCATCTGCTCCGGCTCCATCAGAAATAACCTTCCACTTTCTTCTTTTCCATCGAGGCGGACTGGTCGTGGTCGATCAGTCGACCCTGGCGCTCGGAGCTGGTGGAGACCAGCATCTCGGCGATGATCTTTTCCAGGGTATCGGCTTCGGATTCGATCGCACCGGTCAGCGGGTAGCAGCCCAGCGTGCGGAAGCGCACCTTGCGCATCTGCGGCACCTCGCCGGGCTCCAGCGGCAGGCGGTCGTCATCGACCATGATCAGCGTGCCGCCACGTTCGACCACCGGGCGTTCGGCGGCAAAGTACAGTGGCACCACCGGGATCTTCTCGCGGTAGATGTAGAGCCAGATGTCCAGCTCGGTCCAGTTGGACAGCGGGAACACGCGCACGCTCTCGCCCGGGTGGATGCGCGGGTTGTACAGGTTCCACAGTTCCGGGCGCTGGTTCTTGGGGTCCCAGCGGTGCTTGTCGTTGCGGAAGGAGAACACCCGCTCCTTGGCGCGCGACTTTTCCTCGTCGCGGCGCGCGCCACCGATGGCGGCATCGAACTTCCACTTGTCCAGCGCCTGCTTCAGGCCCTGGGTCTTCATCACGTCGGTATGCACCGAGGCGCCATGCGTGACCGGGCTGATGTCGCGCGCCACGCCCTCGGGATTGATGTGCACGCGCAGGTCCACGCCGGTTTCGGCCGCGCGGCGGTCGCGGAAGGCGATCATCTCGCGGAACTTCCAGCGGGTATCCACGTGCAGCAGCGGGATCGACGGCATCGCCGGTGCGAACGCCTTGAGCAGCAGGTGCAGCAGCACCGAACTGTCCTTGCCCACCGAATACAGCAGCACCGGATTCTCGAACCCGGCCGCCACCTCGCGCATGATGTGGATGCTCTCGGCTTCCAGCCGGTCAAGGTGCGACAAGTGGGCCACGGCGCTCATTGCAGGGTCTTCGTTACGGGATCACGCAAGGATAGCAGCGCCCCCGTCCACACAGTCCGACGCAGGTTGGGGAAAGCGGTCGTGGCCAGCGGGTTCAGCGACCCGCCCGCCGCAGTCAGGCGTCCTGCGCCTGTCGCTCCCAGAACTCGAGCAGCGCGCGCATGCCCGCCGAATCACCGGCCTGCCGGACGTCCTCGCTCAGGTAGGCGGCCTCGCGCTTCCACTGCGCGTTGCTCAGTTCCTGCAGCACGCTGCCGCCGGTCTGGCGACAGGCCATGTGCCACTGGCCGAACCAGGTGCGCTCCACCGGCGCGTGGTACAGCTCCTTGATCTCGGCATGCATGCGCGAGGAGCGGATGCGGCCATAGATGCGTTCCACGCCTTCGGTCGGGCCTTCGAAGTACTGGAAGAAGCGGAACCCGTCGTAGAGCAGCACACCGGTCACGCCGACCAGCTTGTTGTGGGCCCGTGCATCGACCAGCAGGCGGTCGAGATCGATGGCTGAAAGGCCAGCGACGGCGGTGCTGGTGTAGGCCACTGCAGTAAGGGTCATGCGCGGTTCCGATCCATGAAAGGGCCGGAGGATGCCACAAACGTCCCGGCCCCTGCCGGGACGGCCCATCCCGGCAGTGGCATCAGCTGGTGATGGTCTGGGTCAGCGATTCCCAGGTGGGCGGCTCGGGCCAGTCCGGCGCCTGGTTGCCGTCGAGCACCCGGCGCAGGTCGCGCTTGTCGATCTGCGGGGCCAGCACATGTACCAGCTCCAGCGCGTAGTCACGCAGCACCCGCTCGCGGGGCAGTACCGCCCACGCAGTGCAGTGGGCGATTCCGCCCGGCGCCGGCCACGCCCGCAGGTCGCTGTCGGCGGCGTTGACCGCCATTTCCGCCAGCAGGCCCACGCCCAGCCCGGTACGCACGTAGGTCTTGATCAGGTCCGCATCAAGCGCAGTGAGCGACAGGTCCGGCACCAGTCCGGCGTCGGCGAAGGCGCGCTGCAGCGAGGAACCGGGTCGGGTCGAGGACTCGTAGCTGATCAACGGACAGGCCGCCAGCGCGGCCAGGTCCGGCGCGCGGCCGGCCTGGTCCAGCGGATGGCCCTTCGGTACCAGCACCAGCCGGCGCCAGCGGTACAGCGGGATGGCGATGCCGGCGCCGGGCTCGCTGCCGGCGGTGCTGACCACCGCGATGTCGGCATCGCCCTGGCTGAGCAGGTCCAGCGCATCGCTTTCGGCGGCCTGCTGCAGGTGCACGCTGACCTGAGGATAGGCCTGCTTGATCCGCGCCACCGCCGGCGGCAACACGAAGCGGGCCTGGGTGTGGGTGGTGGTGAGCACCAGCTGGCCCTGGCTCTCACGGCGCTGGTTGGCCGCATAGGTGCGGATGTTGTTGGCCTCGGCCAGCACCGCGCGGGCACGGGCAATGACTTCCACGCCGGCCGGGGTCACTGACTCCAGGCTGCGGCCCTTGCGCACGAACAGCAGGAATCCCAGCTCGTCCTCCAGCTGCTTGAGCTGCTTGGACAGGCCGGGCTGGGTGGCGTGCACGCGCGTGGCCGCCAGCGTGATGTTGAGCTCGGCGTCGGCAATGGCAACCAGGTAGCGCAGTTGGGTCAGGGTCATCGTGGGGCAGGCGTTGGCTTACGCGCGAAAGGAATGACTCTAGGGCCGGGCCCTGGCTCCAACTTATAACCGAAAGCGATCAGCCGAGTCCCCCAGGTCATTTCACACCTCCCATTGCCAGGTCTACGGTCAATGTTTCCACGCAGGCCCGACCCTCGCGCCGACCCGCACGCGCGCACAGGCGCCACCGGGCGACCGCCCAGCCGCACCAAGGCCCGCGTCCCGGCTGCCCGCCTTCACCTGGTCCGAAGCCCGGCTTTCCACAATCGCTCCTGCTGCTTCCATCCGGAGACCCCCATGCCCATCTACGACAGCATCCTCGACACCATCGGCAATACCCCGGTGGTGCGGCTCAACCGCATCGCCCCGGCCGGACGCACCGTCTACGCCAAGGTCGAATCCTTCAACCCCGGTGGCTCGGTGAAGGACCGCCTGGCGCTGGCGATCATCCTCGACGCCGAGCGGCGCGGCGTGCTCAAGCCCGGCGACACCATCGTCGAGGCGACCTCGGGCAACACCGGCGTGGCCCTGGCCATGGTCGCCGCCGCACGCGGCTACAAGTTCGTCGCGACCATGGTGGAGACCTTCTCGGTAGAGCGCCGCAAGCTGATGCGCGCCTACGGCGCCAAGGTGATCCTGACCCCCGCCGCCGAGCGGGGCAGCGGCATGGTGCGCAAGGCCCGGGAACTGGCCGGGGAACACGGCTGGTTCCTGGCCAGCCAGTTCGCCAACCCGGCCAACCCGGCCTACCACCGCAACACCACCGCCGCCGAGATCCTGCGCGATTTCGCCGGGCGCCGGCTCGATGCCTTCGT